>JAHFCT010000020.1:0-21805 GCA_023249375.1 Gemmatimonadota bacterium
CGATCCGTGAAGAAGCTGCTTCTTGCACTCGCGCTCAGTATCGTAACCAACGCGTCGATGGCCCAGGTTCCCGCCGATGTGGCGCGCTGGGACAAGCAGGCGCAGACGATCACCATCACCCGCGACGACTGGGGCATTCCTCACGTGAAGGGCAAGACCGACGCCGATGCGGTCTTCGGCATGGTCTACGCGCAAGCCGAGGATGATTTCAATCGCATCGAGGTGAACTACCTCAACTCGATGGGACGGCTGGCCGAGGCGGAAGGCGAGCGCGAGATCTGGCGCGACCTGCGGATGAAGCTCTTCATTGATCCCGTCGACATGAAGACCAAGTACGCGGCGAGTCCCGCCTGGCTGAAGACGCTGATGGTCGCGTGGGCTGACGGTCTCAACTACTACCTGCACACGCATCCCGCCGTAAAGCCCCGCGTCCTGACGCACTTTGAGCCGTGGATGGCCTTGACGTTCAGCGAGGGGAGCATCGGCGGCGACATCGAAGGCATCTCGCTGCGCGATCTCGCGAACTTCTACGGCGAGCGGCGCGTGGGAAGCGGCGGACCGAACGCTGCAGCCGGCATGCTGGCCACCGCCAACCTCAACGACCGTTACGCGCCCGAAGGGGAGTTCGCCGGCTCCAACGGCATCGCCATCGCGCCGTCGATCACCACCAAGCATCACGCACTGCTGCTGATCAATCCGCACACGTCGCACTACTTCCGCGAGGAAGTGCAGATGACGAGCGGCGAAGGGCTCAACGCGTTCGGCGCCGTCACGTGGGGACAGTTCTTCATCTATCAGGGGTTCAACGCCACCGCGGGGTGGATGCACACCTCCAGCAACGCCGACGTCGTGGATGAGTACGCCGAGTCCATCGTGAAGAAGAGCGAGGGCTATGCGTACAAGTACGGTGCGGGAGAGCGCCCGGTGATGTCGTCGAAGATCACGATTCCGTACAAGACGGCCGACGGGATGAAGACGCGCGAGTTCACGGTGTATCGCACGCATCACGGGCCGGTGGTGCGCGAGGCGAACGGCCAGTGGATTGCCGTGCGGCTGATGCAGGAGCCGGTGAAGGCGCTCACGCAGTCGTACACGCGCACGAAGGCGCGGAACTACAAGGAATTCCGCGCCACCATGGACCTGCACACGAACTCGTCGAACAACACGATCTTTGCAGACGCGCAGGGGAACATCGCCTACCTGCACGCCAACTTCGTGCCCAAGCGCGACCCGCGCTTCGATTGGACCAAGCCCGTGGATGGCAGCAACCCGGCCACCGAGTGGGGGCCGCCGCACGCGGTCGAAGACAGCCCGTTCCTGCTCAACCCGCCCAATGGCTGGCTGTACAACTCCAATAACTGGCCGTACTCCGCCGCTGGTCCGAACAGTCCCAAGCAGTCCGCGTTCCCCGCATACATGGCCAGCGGCGGCGAAAATCCGCGCGGCATTCACGCGCTTCGCGTGCTGAGCAACCGCAAGGACTTCACGCCGCAGGCGCTGCGCGACGCCGCGTACGACAGCTACATGCCGGCGTTCGCCGATCTCATTCCGGTGCTGCTGCACTCGTACGATCAGGCTGCGGCGGACGACCCGATGAAAGCGAAGCTCGCCGAGCCCATGCAACTGCTGCGCGCGTGGGATTATCGCTGGGGCGTCGGCTCGGTGCCGACGTCGCTCGCCGTCTACTGGAGCGACGAGATGGGTGTGCGGGTGCGCGCGGCGGCCGCGGCGGAGCACATGGCGGTGGACACGTATGTCGCGCTCAAGTCAGCGTCCGCGCTCCAGCTCAAGACGCTCGCCGACGTCTGCGACCGGCTCACCGCCGATTTTGGTTCCTGGAAAACGCCGTGGGGCGAGATCAACCGGTTCCAGCGCATTTCGGGCGACATCGCCCAGCAGTTCAGCGACGGCGCGCCGAGTGTGCCGGTGGGATTCGTCTCGGCGCGCTGGGGCTCGCTGGCGTCGTTTGACGGACGTGGGGCACGGACCACCAAGAAGATCTACGGCACCTACGGCAATAGCTTTGTGGCGGTCGTGGAGTTTGGCGACAGCGTACGCGCGCGCGCCACGATGGCGGGCGGCTTGAACAACGTCGTGGGCTCGAAGCACTTCAACGACCAGGGCGCGCCGTACGCGGCGGGCGACCTGCGCGAGGTCTACTTCTACCCGAACCAACTCAAGGCGCACACCGAGCGCGTGTACCGTCCGGGCGGCGCGAAGTAGGCGGGCGACGCGAGCCGTCCTAGCGCGCGGATTCCCTGGAGCTGGCGTCCTCGGCGAGCACTTGCTTGTCGATCTCGTCGCGCACCCAGCGGAGGAGTTCGGCGAGACTCACACGGCGGTGCCACGATTCAAAGCGTGCCCAGAGCAACAACTGCCACATGGTGCGCAGCGGCATGCCGTGGCTGTTCACCGACATGGTACTGCCGCACGAGCAGTTAGCCAGTGAAACCGTGCCGATGGGACGCGTCGGGGTCCAGTTGCCGATCTCACCGTCGTACGAGATTGGCGGGCCAACGTGCTCGGTCTGCAGGAGATACTTGGCGAGCGACGGGTAGACTTTGCCGCACGTGCACGTGAGCGGAAATCGGCTCTCGACATGCAGTCGCGTAAGACGGACGGCTTCGTCAGCAGTGATCATGTGGTTCGGCAGAAACTGCGCATCACAATAACGTTGTGTACCCTCGGCGCCGGATCATAGGTCCCGCAAGACTGAATCGCAACCGCTTGACGGCGACGTTCGTGCGCTCGTACGTGGCGAGACTTCCGACCGTCCTGCATCTTCCGAGATCGGCCACGACGGCCGGCTCAACGCCTTCCACCGTGCATCGTTTCAAGGTGAATCCCGTGCGCACTTTCTCCTCTCGCTGTTCCGCGACCGTGTTGGCACTTGTGACCTTCGCGTCGCTCGTCGCGGCGCAGGCGCCGACCCCGTCGTCGGCCATGCAGTGGCGCCAGATTGGCCCCAACCGCGCCGGCCGCGGCCGAGCCGCCGTGGGGGTGCCGACGCAGCCCAACGTGGCGTACATCGGTTTTGACAACGGTGGCGTCTGGCGTTCAACGGACTTCGGCAACAACTGGGTACCGTTGTTCGACAAGGAGAGCACGGGTTCCATTGGCGCCATCGCGGTGGCGCCGTCCGATCCGAACGTGATCTACGTCGGCACGGGCGCTGGGATCATTCGCCCGGACCTCGCGACGGGCGACGGTGTGTATCGGTCCTCGGACGCCGGCAAGACGTGGACGCACCTCGGACTGTTCGACACGCAAATGATCGCGCAGATCGATGTGGACCCGCGCGATCCGAATCGCGTCTTCGTCGCGGCGCTCGGCCATCCGTACGGCCCCAACGCCGAACGCGGCATCTTCCGCTCGACGGACGGCGGCAAGTCGTGGCAGAAGGTGTTGTATCGCGACGAGTACACCAGCGCCAACGACGTGCGCATCGATCCGAGCGATCCGAATATCGTGTATGCCACGCTGTGGCAGCAGCAGCAGACGTTCTATGAGGCGAACAGCTTTGGCGGCGGCGGGCCGGCGATCTTCAAGTCGACGGACGGCGGCACGACGTGGAAGCCGTTGACAGATGGACTGCCGGCCGAAGCGCTGCAGGCGAACATCGCGATCGCGCCAAGCAATCCGAAGGTGATTTACGCGATGGTGGCTCCGGCCGGCGCAAACGGCGCATCGGGACCGGTTGGTTTCTACAAGTCCTCGGACGCCGGTGAGCATTGGACGCTGGCCGTGAACGGCGCCGACGGCAAGCCGCGCCGCACGCCCGATCCGCGTCCGCTGGGTCGCATCGGCGGTGGCGACCTGCCGACGATTGTCGTTGACGGCAAGAACGAAAACGTCATTTACAGCGCCTCCACCGTGATGTGGCGCACCGAAGACGGCGGCCTGAATTGGTCGTCGGTGCGCGGCGCGCCCGGCGGTGACGATTATCAGCGCGTCTGGGTGAACCCGCTGCACCCCGATATTCTCATCGTCATTTCGGACCAGGGCGGCGTGATCTCGGCCAACCGCGGCGTTTCGTGGAGCAGTTGGTTGACGCAGCCGACCGCCGCGATGTTCCACATCACGACTGACTTCTCGTTCCCGTATCGAGTTTGCGCCGGCCAGCAGGACAGCGGCTCGGCGTGCGTGCTCAGCCGGTCGCTCGACGGCATGATCACGATGCGCGACTGGACGCCGGTGAACATTCAGGAATACGGCATGGCCGCGCCCGATCCGCGCGACCCGGACCTGGTCTTCGGCAGCGGGCGCAACAGCGTCTCGCTGTGGAACCGCCAGACGCACCAGACGACGCAGGTGGGGCCCGACATGTCGGCCAAGGGACCGAACGGCGAGGCGTACAACCGCAACGTGCGCACGATGCCGC
Organism: Gemmatimonadota bacterium; assembly: GCA_023249375.1. GTDB lineage: Bacteria > Gemmatimonadota > Gemmatimonadetes > Gemmatimonadales > Gemmatimonadaceae > PNKL01. The sequence continues at coordinate 4,382 of JAHFCT010000020.1, forward strand.
TGGTCTGGTCGCCGATGAATCATGACCTGTTGTTCTACGCGTCGAACGCCGTGTGGAAGACGCTCGACCGCGGCAAGAACTGGACGCGCATCAGCCCTGACCTCGCCCGACAGATGTGGGATGTTCCCGCAAGCGCCGGCAAGTACGCCAGCACGGTGAAGCCGTCGCCACTTGGCACGGTCACCGCGCTCGGGCCGTCGGCCAAGGATGTGAATGTGCTCTGGGCCGGCACCGACGACGGGCAGATTCAGGTGACCGTGGATGGCGGCGCCAAGTGGGCGAACGTCACGCCGGCGGGCCTCAAGCCGTGGACACGAATCTTCAACATCGAAGCGGGGCGCCACGACCGGCTTACCGCCTATGCGGCCGCGAACACGATGCGCATTGACGACATGCGCCCGCACTTCTGGCGCACGCACGACGGCGGCAAGACGTGGACGGAAATCAGCACGGGCATGCTGCCGAACTATCCGGCCAATACCATTCGCGAAGATCCGCGCGTGAAAGGCCTGCTGTATGCCGGGACGGACGGCCAGGTGTGGGTGTCGTACGACGATGGCGATCACTGGCAGTCGCTGCGCAACAACATGCCGGCGATTTCCATTCGTGATCTGGAAGTGAAAGACGACAGCATTTGCCAGTGCAGCGATCTAGTGGTCGGCACCCACGGCCGCGGCTTCTGGATTCTCGATAACGTGACTCCGCTGCGTCAGGCTGCGGCTATCACCAACGCCGCCGCATCGCACTCGGCATATCTGGTGAAGCCAGTGACGGCGCTGCGTGTGCGCTTTGGCCTCAATGATCCGACGCCGCTGCCGCCTGAAGTTCCCGGCGGCGAGAACCCCATCGCGGGTGCCGTCATCGACTACTTCCTCCCGCACACGGCGGGAGAAGTGAAGCTCGAGATTCTCGACGGCAAGAGCGTCGTGGTGCGATCGTACTCGAGCAAGGATCCCGTGCTCGATCCGCATCCCGCGCTCGATCGCGCGGCGTACGACAAGATTTGCCAGAAGAACACGAGCAACACGTTCTGCGGCCTGCCGCTGTACTGGCCTGGCGTCCCACTCGTCTTCGGCGCGAGCGAAGGCATGCATCGGGTGGCGTGGGACATGCGCCTGCAGTCGAGTGCCGAGACCGATGTGAACAATGCGGGTGACGTCAACGCCACCGGCGCGGTCGCTGGACGTGCGGCTCCTGGCGAATCCACACCATGGGCACCACCGGGCAGCTACACCGTCCGGCTGACGGTGGACGGCAAGGCAGTCACACAGCCCATCACGGTGAAGCTCGACCCGCGCGTGAAGACACCGGCCGCGGCGCTCGCTCCGCTGCACACGCTGACGCGGGCAATGTGGGATGGTGCAAACAGCGCGCGTACAGCGTTCGCGCAGGCGCGCGGACTGTCGGCGGCACTCGAAAAGGAAACGGGCGCGGATGTAGCGGCATTCAAGGCCACGGTCGATTCACTCGCACCGGCACCGGTTCGCGGGGGACGGGGCCGCGGCGGATTCGGCGGGCGCTTTGGCGCGCCGGCCGGTCCAGCCACGCTGTCGAGCATTGGCGGCACCCTCATCGGCGCGGCGATGTCGATGCAGAACGCCGACGTGGTGCCGACCGCCAATCAACTCAGAGCCTGCGACAATGCGAGCAAGCAGCTCGCGGATGTGCTGAAGCGGTGGACGGTGCTCAAGACCACGGGTCTCGCGGCGCTGAACGTCAAGCGGAAGGCGGCTGGGCAGCGGGCGATCACGCTGCCGTGATCGAGCCCGTGTGTGTGCAAGATTTCGCCGGTGATTGTGCATCTCGCTGGAGCGGCCGCGCACGTCTTGGCTTGCGCGGCCGCCCAGGATACCCAATGTAGGAGGCGTTCCAGGACGTTCAGCTGAACTTCGCCGTTCCCACCTCGGAGGCTGCATGTTCCAGCTCACGGTTACCCGCCGGACGGTTCTCATTGCGCTCGCGTCGGTCTCTCTCGCTGCGGTGCTGCCCGCGCAGGATCCCGTGTCGAGGGAGCTGATGAAGCTGGAAGACCAGTGGGGTGCGGCGAGCATGAAGAAAGACGGCGCTGGCGTCGGCAAGCTGCTGTCCGACGATTTTCTTTCCTTCACGGACAAGGGCGTTGTCAACACGAAGGCGAAGATCATGCAGGAGATCAACACCGATACGCTGCAATACGTCTCCGGCGGAAACTCAGCGTACAAGGTCAAGATCTTCGGAGGCACCGGGGTGATCATCGGCGTGTGGACCGCAAACAGCAAGGGCGCCAAGGGCACCGTGACGCACAGCTGGGCGTGGACGGACACGTGGATGAAGCAGGCCGACGGCCACTGGCTCTGCATTGCGTCCCAGAGCACGCAGACGAAGTAGGGCCCGCAATAACCACCGCGCCCCCCGCGTCACGGCAGACGCGGGGGGCGCGGTCGTTTACGACGATCCGCGCGCTATTTCGTCCAGATGACCACCGCCCCGCATCCGTACGGTCTCGGCGCTGGTGTGCTCAGCGCGATCTCGAGCTTCGCCTCATCGCTGGTCGGCGCGATCATCGAGCGCCCCGCCACGAAGTCGAGCCCCGGCCGGAACTGCGGCGGCACCGTGGCGGCGTCATACACTTCGATGCCCTGCACGGAACGCACGTGCGTCATGCCGGCAACCTCGTCCAGCGACAGCGTGAACGAATAGAGACCGTCGATGTAGAACGCCGGTTCACAATATCCGGTGCCGCCATCGCGGACGACAACGCGCGTCATGCCGACGGAGTCGATGACGACCCTGACGCCGTGCAAGCGCTTGAAGACGTCGCTGATGTCGTTGGCGCCGAGGCGCTCCAGGTCGCGGGCCGAGATGAACTGGCCGGCCCCCGTACGCTGGCGATCGGTGAATCCTCCGAGTCGGCTCATCGTGCCGCCCGACGCCACGACCCGCACCGTGTCGAGCACCGCGTGGAAGGTGGACAGCATCAGCCGAAGGCTTGGCGCGCCGTCGATGACGTCGACCACGCGGCGATCGGGATAGAATCCAACCGCGCGCGTTTCGAAGACGCGGCTCCCCGTCGGCACGCGCTGCAGCGCCCAACTGCCGCGTTCGTCAGCGCGCGCCATTGGCCCGTCGGCAATGCGGACGATAGCGCCGGACAGCGGCACGTGCGTTTCCGCGGCCGCCACCGTGCCCGTCAGACGACCGTCGCCCAGGCGCATACGGGCGATCACCGCAGCGGCCGTGTCGGTGCGCTGCGTGGAATCGCGGGGAGCGGGCACCTCGGCACGCCCCACGAACAGGTCACGATGCACAAATCCGTCGGAGGGAACCTGCAGCTCGAGGTGATCCGTGCCCAAGTCACCCCGATTGGCTTCCACGAACATCGTTCCACCCCGAGGCACATTGCACAGGGCGAACAGGCCATTCGCCTCGGTCGTCACCGACTGCTGAGGGCGCCGCGACTCGATGCTGCCGAGACGAAAGGAGATTTCGAGCCAATCGGCGACCACCGTTGCCCCCGCCACCGGCGCCTGCGTTCGCGCATCTCGCACGATCCCGACAACCACTCCCCCCTCGTCGAACGCACCATTGGCCGTGCAGAGGGCCACCCGCACGAGCGCCGGCGACGGGATTGCCAGGTCAGCCCGCACCGGCCGCTGCCGGACGACGGTCACCGCGCGAAGTGGAAGCTGGAGTCCCAGCGAATCGAGCAGCGGATGGAAGAAGCCAATGCGATAGCGCCCGTCGGGCACGTCGCTGAACGCGAAGCGGCCGAGTGAGTCGGACGTCGTGCTCTGGGCGCCCGCGCCGAGGCTATCGGCGGAGACCAGTTGAATCCATGCATCCGGCAGCGGGCGCGCGGCGAGGCTGTCGATCACGACGCCAGTGACCATCGGCGGGTGCGCTGGTTTGGCGGTACTCGCAAGTTGCCCGCTGCTGTCGCGGGCGCAAAGCGACAGCAGCAACCCGACCGAGGTGATTCTAAAGCTGCGACTCATGAGAACATCCGCTGCAGTTCCGCGAGAAAAGCGCCGGAAGAGAAAGATGTCCCCGCGCCATCGGACGCACCACTTCTTGGGACGAGTGAACAATTGTTCGTGCGCTCACGCGGCGATGGTCTTGAGTGCCTTGACGAACGCGTCGAGTTCTGTGGTGCTGGTGTACACCTGCGGCGTGACGCGAACGCCGTGCACGCCCACGCCATCGATGGCCACGGTCCAGACCTTGTGCTGCTCGAACAGGATCTTCATCAGCTCGCTCGGCTTCACGCCTTGCACGCCGACGTTGGCAATGCCGCATGAGCGCGCGAGATCGGCGGGCGTGTTCATCACGATGCGCGGCGTGCCACGAATCTTGTCGCTCCAGTAGCGCTGCAGGTAGCGCAGGCGCGCTTCCTTGCGCGCGGCACCAATGGCCACGTGAAAATCGATGGCGCCCTCGATGCCGAGGTCGGTGTGCACCGGGTGCGTGCCCGTGTGATTCAGCTTGTTGATGTCGTCGGCAGCCGAACCGTCGCCGAAGATGGGCCAGAGGGCCGCGATTCGCTCTTTCTTCACGTACAGAATGCCGGCGCCCAGCGGTACCGACAGCCATTTGTGCAGCGATGCACCGTAGTAGTCGCAATGGAGGTCGGGCACCTTGAAGTCGAGGTGGGCAAACGCGTGCGCGCCGTCCACCATCACCGGCACGCCGCGCGCGTGCGCCATGTCGCAGATGGCGCGCACCGGCAGCACGTGCCCCGTGATGTTGACCATGTGGCAGATCATGAGCAGGCGCGTCTTCGAAGTCAGCGCGTTCGCATACACCTGCACGACCTCGTCATCCGACTTGGGATCCATCGGAATGTCGATGAACCGGTTGACCATTCCATATCGGCGTGCCTGCAGCCTGAACTGGTCGATCATCGCGCCGTAGTCCTGATTGGCCATCACGGCTTCGTCGCCGGCATCCCAGTTGAAGCCCGCAATCACCGTGTCGAGCGATTCGGTGGTGTTGCGCGTGATGATCAGTTCGGCCGGAGAACACCCTGCCAACGCCGCCAGCCGCGTGCGCACCCGGAGCTTGTCGTCGTCCTTCACGGTGCGCATGTAGCGCGAGCCCATGACATTCACGCGCCGCACCTGGCCGATGAACTGCTCCAGCACTTCCTCGGGCTGGAAGCAGTAGTAGCCGTTCTCGAGGTTGATGTAGTCGGGCGTCAGCTTGAACTTGGTTCGCAGCGCGGCCCAAAACGGCTCGTCTTCGGCGAGGGCGGCCGCCGGCACATGCGCGTACTGCGCCAGGAGCTCGGGCCCGAACATCAGGCCGAACGACGCGCCGCCAACAGTCTTGAGAAAATCACGTTTGTGCATCGCGTCCACTCGGTGCGTGGTGGCGGGAGCGGGTCACTGGATGCCCGCAAGCTTCGAAGCGACTATATACTAGCCCCCATCGCCGCCGCAGGTCAGGCGGCGCGCCGTTTCACCGCTGCCGTTTGGAGTCGCCATGTGCCTGCGCCGCTCAGTGTTGTTCGCCGCCGTCGCCACTTTCGGCATTGCACCAATCGTCGCCGCCGCGCAGGGTGGCGCGCCTGGCGGCCAGCCGTCGCCGCGCGCCGATAGCACGCGCGCCGCGTCGCGCTTCGACACGGACGGCCAGACGGCCAAGGCGCGCGAGATCTTCGAGAAACTCATCGCGAGCGCCGCCGATCCGCTCGCCAAGTCGGCATCGCAGCGCGCCATGGCGATGTCGTACGCCTACGACGGCGACTGCGCCAACACGGTGAAGTACGAAGAGCTGGTCATCGACTACTGGAAGACGCGCGAGCAGGCCGAGCCGCAGAACGCGTTCTACCAGCAGGGCGAGATGGCCAATGAAGCGGCGCGCGTCTGCATCGATGCGGGCGACCTGAAGACCGCCGAGAAGTACTATCGGCTCGGCACGCAGCTCGGACTCAAGGAACCCGATCCCAAGACGCACGCCAAAAGCCTGTGGGACTTTCGCCTCGAGCACGCGCTGGCGCGGCTGGCCGCGCGGCACGGGGACGGCAAGGCGGCGGCCCAGCACGTCGCTGCCGCACGCAAGGTGCTCGACAGCGACTCGACGGTGGCGGCGCAGCAGGAGCGATTCTATCCGTATCTCACCGGATACGTGGCACTCTACACGGGAAATCTCGCAGGAGCAGAGGCCGATCTCACGAAGGCGCTCGCCGCGCGCGGCAATGAACGCGATCCGTTCATGCACGCGCTGCTCGCGATGACCTACGAGAAGCAGGGACAGAACGCGAAGGCCAAGGAGTTCTACCAGAAAGCGTACGACCTGGCGACGGCGCATAATCCGCCGGCGGCCTTCGTGCGGCCGCTCGCGCGCAAGAAGCTCGGGCAGCCGTAGTGGCCATCGACACCGACGCGCTGCGCGCGCGGCTTCAGGCGGCGCTGGGCGACACCCTGCAGGTCGGCGAGGTCCTTGGCGTTGGGGGCTTCGCCGCCGTGTTTCGGGCGCGTGATCCGTTTCTTGAGCGCGATGTCGCGATCAAGGTGCTCGATCCCACACTCGCCCGTAGCGACGACCTGGAAGAGCAGTTCCTGCGAGAGGCGCGAATCGTGGCCGGCGTGGAGCATCCGCATATCGTGCCGCTCTATGATGCCGCCGCCAATGGCGGCCTGCTCTACCTCGTCATGCGACTGTTGCCCGGGCAGTCGCTAGCCGACCGCATCAAGACCGAGGGTGCACTCCCCGCAGCAGAGGCCGCGCGTCTCGCGCATGAAGTGGCGATGGCGCTCTCGGCGGCGCACGAGCGCGGCGTCGTGCACCGCGACATCAAACCGGACAACATCCTGCTCGATGCGTCGGGACATGCGACGGTCACCGACTTCGGCATCTCGCGCGTCACGTCTCGCCCGAGCGGCGAACGGGCGGGCACCACCGCGGGCACGCCGAACTACATGAGTCCGGAGCAAGCGCTGGGTGAGGAGGTCGACGGACGCGCCGACACCTACTCGCTTGGCGTCGTGCTCTTCGAGATGCTCACCGGACGCTTGCCGTTCGACGGGCGCAGCTTCACCGAGTTATTGGCGAAGGTCATTTCGGCGCCGGCACCGAAGTTACGGACGCTTGCCCCTGCCACGCCGACGGCGCTTGCCGCGCTGGTGGACCGCCTGCTGACCAAGGAGAGAGATCAGCGGCCCGACGCCGCAGAGCTGGTGAAGTTGCTGGCGGCGGCGCGCGCACCAGATGCGCTGCTGACGCCGTCTCAGGCGAAGTGGCGCAAGCGGAGGCGCCGGTTGTTGTGGATGGGCATCGCGCTTGGCACGGCCGCCGTCGTGCTGTTCTTCGTCGGGCGACTCGCGATGGCAATCGGACAGTTCCTGTTCGTGGAGCCAGGACAGGATCCGACCATCATCACCGACTCCACCCAGGTGCCGGCGGCGCTCATCGCCGATGCCCGGCGCGAAGGGTCGCTGCGCAGCGATGAGCGCATCAAGTTCGTGTTCATCCCCGGCGGCCGTACGATCACCGATGCGGCATTCATCACCGACTCGTTTGTGGTGCGCCGTTCCAACGCCGGAGCGCGACGCGTGATGCTCACGGGATCGAACGTCAGCGTCAATCGCTCGAAACGGCCCGGAGAATCGCATCTGCGGGGCTACTTGATCATCGCGCGCGACAAAACGCATGCGGATACGTTGTACGACGATCTTGGCGGTTTGGACCTTGGACGCCTGCTCACATCGATGTGGGCCAACAAGGACAAGCTTGACGCACTGAAGAGGTGATGGGCGCAGCAAGACCTCCGTTCATTGATCGGCTGTCACTCGCATCGAGGCGACCATGCGTTTCGTGATGAAGCAGAAGTTGCTGTCGTGGGGCGACGACTTCACCATCAAGACCGAGGATGGCGCCGACGCCTACTTCGTTGATGGCAAGGCGATCAGCCTGGGTTCGAAGGCGTCGTTTCAGGACATGGCGGGCACTGAGCTGGCCTACATCAGCCAGAAGCTCCTGGCGTGGGGCCCGACCTACGAGATCTACCGTGACGGCGTGCTCGCGGCGGTCATCAAGAAGGAGCTGTTCACGTTCTTTCACTGCACCTTCACCGTCGACGTGCCCGGCCCGGACGATCTGACGGCGGAAGGAGACCTGACGGATCACGAGTACACCTTTCGCCGCGGCGACACACAGGTGGCGCACGTGTCAAAGCAGTGGTTCTCGTGGACCGACACCTACGGCATCGACATCGCGCCGGGCGAGGACGAAGTGCTCCTGCTCGTGAGCGCGGTCGTCGTTGATCTGGCCTGCCACGATCACCGGAGACGACGGTGACACTATGGCACCCGCGCCGCCGGCGCATGGCGGCGGCGGCGTGCGCAGTGGCGATGAGTGCGTGTCATGTGAGCGGAACTCCGAACTGCAGCCTCAGTGCGTCCGACGACCGCTGCGTGCGCGTGCTCTTCATCGGAAACAGCTACACCTCCATCAACGATTTGTCGGCGGTCTTCACTGCGGTGGCGGCCAAGCACGGACATGCGGTCTACGCCGAGATGGTCGCGCCCGGTGGCGCACGGCTTGCCGACCACGCCGCATCCGCCGACGTGCTCGAGAAGATTCGCGCCGGCCACTGGTCGTATGTGGTGCTGCAGGAGCAGAGCCAGATTCCGTCCGTCGAAGCGGCGCGTGCGGGACAGATGTATCCCGCCGCACGCGCTCTCACGGACGCGATTCGCCACGCCGGCGCGCGTCCGGTCTTCTTTGCGACGTGGGGTCGCCAAACGGGCTGGCCGGAGAACGGGCTCGCGAATTACGCCACGATGCAGGCGCAGATCACGCTGGGCTATCGCACCATCGCCGCGGAACTGCACGCCGTCCTCGCGCCGGTCGGCGACGCCTGGGCCGAGGTCGCGGCGCAGCACGCGGACATCCCGCTGTGGCAAGCAGACGGCAGTCATCCCACCGTGCAGGGAACGTTTCTCGCAGCGAACGTGCTGTTGGCTACGATGTTCCACGAAACGCCGCGCGGACTCGGGTCGCGCGGCGCGGTGCCGGAATCACAAGTCTTCCGCCTGCAACAAGCGGCCGCGCACGCCGCGCTTGGCGCTGTCCCGCGCGACAGCGCCCAACCCCCCACGTAGATTCCTCGCCGGAGGATTCCCGCTATGAATGACAAGGTTGTGGTGATTACCGGAGCCAGCGCCGGCATCGGTGCCGCACTTGCCGAACAGCTCGCTGGACAGGGCGCATCGCTGGTGCTGGTCGCGCGCCGTGAGCCGGAGCTCAACGCCGTGGCAGCGCGCTGCGGACCGCACGCGATGACCGTGGTGGCCGACGTGACGAGCCGCGCTGACGTCAAACGCGCGGTCGATGCGGCGATGGCGCGCTTCGGGCACATCGACGTCTGGGTAAATAACGCGGGGCAGGGCATCTCGCGCCTGCCGTCGCAGCTGACCGACGACGACATCGATCAGATGATGACCATCAACCTGAAGTCGGCGCTCTACGGCATGCAGGAAACGCTGCCGCACTTTGTCGCGCGCGGCACGGGGCACGTCATCAATGTCTCGTCGATGCTCGGCCGCATTCCCTTTGCCCTCATCCGGTCGGCCTACAGCGCGGCCAAGCACGCGCTCAACGCCCTCACGCAGAACTTCCGCGCCGAGGTGCAGGAGAAGCACCCGGGCATTCAGTATTCCATCGTGTCGCCCGGCGTGGTGCAAACGGCCTTTGGCCTCAATGCCCGGCACGGGGGTCCTGATTCGCGCGCGCTGCCCGACTCACAGACGGCGGACGACGTCGCGGCGGTGATTGCCGGCGTGATTGCTTCTCGGCGGCCGGACGTCTACACGCGGGCCGGCGCGGCACAGCGCGTGGCAGGCTTCTACGCCACCGTGGGCGCCGACGCGTGACGGACCACGGCACCGTTCGTAGATTGAACGCCCCACCCCTGTCTCTCGGATGAGCGTGCCAGTCCCCCAGACGTATGCCCGCTACGTTGCCATCGGCGACAGCTCCACTGAAGGTCTCGACGACCCCGACGGCCGCGGCGGCTATCGCGGCTGGGCCAATCGGCTGGCGGCGCACATCGCGGCGGCGCAGCGTGCACCGCTCCTGTACGCCAATCTCGGCGTGCGGGGCCGCAAGACGCGCGAAGTGTTTCGCGAACAGATGCCCGTCGCGCTCGCCATGCACCCGGATCTCGTCACCGTCTTCTCAGGCGTCAACGACGTCGCGCGGCGGTATTGCAACGTGAACCTGGTGGCACGCGATATGGAGCGGATGTTCGCCGCGTTCAGGGACACCGGCGCAACCGTGCTCACGATCACCATGCCGGATCTCAGCGAAGTCGCGCCCATTGCGCGCCTCGTGCGCGAACGCGTGCTCGCGCTCAACGATCGGGTGCGCGACGCGTGCACACGCACCGGTGCCGTCTGCGTTGATCTCGCGCGCTCACCGGTGACGAGCGACCTTCGCCTGTGGAGCGATGATCGCCTGCACGCGAACAGCGAGGGACACCGGCGCATCGCCGCCGCGCTCGCGCACGCGCTGGGACTCACCGGCCACGATGCGTCGTGGGCCGAGCCGCTGCCCGCCGTGCCCGCGCCCTCCATCGTGGGGCGCATCGGCGACGAACTTCGCTGGACGGGCGAGCACCTCGTGCCGTGGCTGTGGCGCCACGCGCGCGGTATATCATCTGGAGACGGGCGAACCGCCAAGCGGCCAACGCTCGAGACGGTGGACGACGACAACGTCTGACCTCGGTACAGGTAGCCGTATGCCACAACACACGGTGCGGGATCCGGACTTTGAGCAGCGCGTGCGCGCGAGCTTTGAGCGCCAGCAGTTCATGGCCACCCTCGGCGCCACGCTCGAGCATGTGACCCCCGGCGAAGTGTTCATCGCCGTCCCCTTCAGCGCCGCGCTCACGCAGCAGCATGGCTTTCTGCACGCCGGCGTGGTGGCGTCCGTCATCGACAGCGCCTGCGGGTACGCCGCGCTCACCCTCATGGAACCGGGGGCCGGCGTCATGAGCGTCGAGTTCAAGGTGAACCTGCTGCAGCCCGCAGCGGGCAACCGGTTTGTCGCGGTGGGCCGCGTGCTGCGCTCCGGACGCAACATCACCGCGTGCCAGGGCGAACTGCGCGCCGTGCGTGAGGACGGCGAGGTCGTGGTAGCGGTGCTCCAGGGCACCATGATGACCGTGCGCAACCGCGACGGCATCGCCGACTGAGGGCACGCATGCGGATTCCACTTGCAGTGCGTGCGCTGGTGGCGACCGTCATCCCGCTGACAGTTGCCGGTCTCGCACCGTCGTATCTGCTCTCCCGATTCGCGTGGCGCGCAGTGCCTGCTTGGCACGCAGTGTTCGCCATTCCGATGGCTGCAGGCATCGGCTTGCTCGGCTATTGCATCGTGCTCTTTGCCATCACGGGGAGAGGCACGCTCGCGCCCCTCGATCCGCCCACCGTCTTCGTCGCGCGCGGTCCCTATCGCTTCACGCGGAACCCGATGTACGTCGGCGTCTCACTCTGGCTGTGGGGTCTCGCCGCCTTCACCAACACCCGCGTCATGCTGATGTACGCACTGAGTGCGGCCATCGGATTTCACGTCTTCGTCACGCTCGTTGAAGAACCGGCCCTGCGCCGCCGGTTCGGCGCGTCGTACGAGGCCTATGTGCAGCGCGTCCCGCGCTGGCTCGGTCGCCGGCGCGGGACTTAGCGCACGTTGTGCGCGTACTGGGCAGTGCGCTCAGCGCCTACGGCTCCTCGTGCGCGGGGCAGAAATCCCAGCCTTCCATGCCGCTTGCCCCGTTCGCTCCGCGCATGCCGGACAGTCTCTGCAGGTCGCTGACCTTGTAGTACCGTCCGCCGCGAATCACCGTCTCCACCTTCTGCAAATCGCTGATGCGCTCCGCGGGCTTGCCGGCGACCACGAGAATGTCCGCGACTTTGCCGACGCTTACCGATCCGTTGTCGCGCGAGTCCATCATGAAGCGCGCCGCGTCGATGGTCGCGATCTGCAGGATCTTCGGCACGGGGATACCGGCCTTCTCGTACATCTCGAGTTCGCGCCGGTACGTCACGCCCGCCGAGTTGTCCGTCCCTGCCACCAGCGGCACTCCGGCCGCATACAGCCGGCGAATGAGGTGCATGTACGCCGAGTCGGCCTTGTCCTGGTTGGCGGAACCACCGGCGCCGACCGCCGCGCCGCCGCCGCCGATCCACAGGTTGAACGTGCCGTCGATAACGGTCTTGTGCGCCGCCAGATAATCGATCAGTGACGACATAGCCGGTGAATTCACGTCGAACGTGGGCGCTACCGCCGTGGCCACCTGCGAGTACGCGCGCATCGTCGGCACGTACAGCGAATCCTGGAAGAACGTCGAGAAGAGAAACGCGGCGTGCTGGATTTCATTGTAGCCAAGCGCCACCGCCGCCTGCACCGACAGGCCGCGCGGCACGTGTCCGCTTAGCAGCATGCCACGCTTATGCGCCTCGTCCGCGATGACCGGCACGAGATCGGGATGCATCACGTTGTAGAGCTTGATTTGCTTGTAGCCGAGCGAATCGTACCGGGCCACCCACGCGCGCGCCTGCGCTTCGGTGCTCACCACCACCTCGGTGGGACCGGCCCACTTGAGCGGGCCCTCCATGAAGCCGGCGAGAATCAGTCGCGGCGACGCCAGTTTGCCGGCGCGCTCGCGGTCGCGCTGCGAGACGGCCACGTCGACGTCCGACGCGAGATCGCGCGCCGTCGTCAGCCCCATCGCGAGCTGAATCAGACTCAACTGCGACTGGTTGCTCACCTGCAGATGCGTGTGCATTTCCCACATTCCCGGCATGATCGTCTTGCCGGTGGCGTCAATCACCGTGGCACCGTCCGGCACCGGCGTGCTCGCCGCCGGGCCCACCGCGACAATCCGGTCGCCGCGCACAACGACAGTCTGCTGCGGCACCATCACGCCGCGCTCGCTGTCAAACAGGTCGCCGTTCTTCAGGACGAGTGCGCCTTCAACCTTGGTGACGGCTTTGCGTCCCACCTCTTCGCCCACGGCGTTGCGCCAACCGAGTTCGATGGTGCGCATGGCGGGCAGCAGTGGCGCGATGTCCGGCCGCACCGTGATGAACCACTGTACCTCCGTCGCCAGCAGCGCCCCGCGCTCATCAAGCCAGACTCCTGTCGGCGTCGGCGACTCGGCGCGGTACACGGCAACGAAGCGCGCGCGCTGACGCTTGGCGCCGTTGCGCAGTGTCGTGTCGGCGATCACCTCGGCGCGCGCCGTGCCCCCACCCCGCACCACCGCGCTGCGTGTCTTCTGCGCGAGCAGAAAGCGCGCCAGCTCGGCCTGTTCCCACGGCGTACCACTGCGCAATCCCACGAACGTGTCCGCCGTGCGTTTGGCGCCGGCGCGCCGCGCGCCGTTGGTGACGCCATTCGTCAGGCCGTACCACACCGAATCTGCGTTCGCCGCGAAGGCGTCCAGCGGCGCACCGGCCGAGCCGTCACCGAGCACCGGGCGAAACTCGCCGGCGGCGAGGTCGCCGGTGGCGTTCAGGCGATAGCGCATTTCCATGCGCGTGCCGCGATTGCGATCGGTGAAGACCCAGCGCACGATCGCCGAATCGGCGGTGCGCACCAGCACCAGGTCGCCAGCCTCGCGGCCGTGGTTCGAGACGATCCAGCGCGAGGTGTCGGCGCCGAACGACGTGAGGGCGAGAGCAAGCAGGGGGAGCAGCATCGCACGAGGGGCTAAGGGGCGAAGGACGCGTCTTCAATAATGCGCATCCGGCGCGCAGTTGGCAGGGTGGGCTGGCGCATCGCGGCACCCCGGTATTTCATATGCATTGGTGAAGGGCGTGGTGACCATCTTGCAGGGCAAGCACACGGCGGCGACCGCCGGCCAGGTGCGCTGCGGACCCGGGAGGAGTGACACGTGAGTCGGCGTTTGATTTCGACGGGCTCGACCTTCGAGCAGGCGATTGGCTACTCGCGCGCCGTGGTGGATGGCCGGTGGGTCTGGGTGTCGGGCACGACCGGCTTCGACTACAACACGATGACCATCAGCGATGACATCGTCGTGCAGACGGACCGCTGCTTTCAGACCATTCAGCGCGTGCTCGCCGACGCCAAGTGCCGGCTGAGCGACGTCGTGCGCATCCGCTACATCGTGCCTGACCGCGACGAGTTCCCCAAGACGTGGCCTGTGCTGCAACGCTACCTCGGCGACATTCGCCCGGCGGCGACGATGATGGTGGCGGGGCTGTCTGATCCGCGCATGAAGATCGAGATCGAAGTGACCGCTCGGCGCCAGCGGCGGCCCAAAACCGAGAAAGAGGCGAAATGAAGCCGGTGCCGCTACTGCGCGCCGCGTTTGGGCTGACGCTCTTCTTCTGCGCCGCGCACACCTTTGGTACGCTGGCCGGCGGTGTGCACGATGCGCAGGAACAGGCCGTGCTCGATGCGATGAAGGCGTACCGCTTCGACGCGATGGGCGTGATGCGCACGCCGTGGGATTTCTATTACGGGCTCGGGCTGTTCGGGAGTCTGAATCTGCTGGTGTTCGCGGTCATTCTCTGGATGCTCGGCACGATGGCGCGCACCGACCCCGGGCGCGCGCGGCCGTTTGTCGGTGTGCTGGCCGCGGCGAATGTGGCGACAGCGGCGCTCTGCTGGTGGAAGTTCTTCCCCGCGCCCTTGGTGACCTCTGCACTGACCGCCATCTGCCTGGGTATGGCGTGGCGTGTCATGCGGCCGAGTGCATAACGACGACGACAGCGTTGCACGATGCCCGCCGCGCGCGGGGAGGAGTGCCAGATGCCAGACATCCTGCACGACCTGATAGTCGACGCGCCGATTCACCGCGTCTTCGAGGCATTCGCCACGCCGGATGGGCTCGATGCCTGGTGGACGCTGCGCGCGGAAGGTGAGCCGCGGGTCGGGACAGCCTATGTCTTCTTCTTCGGCGCGGCGTATGACTGGCGCGGCGAGGTGTCGGTGGTCGTTCCCGAGCGCTGCATGGAGTGGTGCATCACGCAATCGGATGACGACTGGCACGGGACGCGCGTCGGCGTCGAGTTGACGGTGCTGGCGAGCGGCACGCACGTGCGGTTCTGGCACACGGGCTGGCGCGAGGCAAACGCGCACTATCGCACGTCGTCGTTCTGCTGGGCGATGTACCTGCGGCTGATGAAGCAGTGGTGCGAAACGGGCGCCGTGGTCCCCTACGAAACACGCCTCTCCGCATAAATACGCGATCCGACGTGCGCTCGTCGCTGCTAACGATCGCATGAATATGAGGAGTATGCAGGGAAGGCCGATGGACGTGCGGCGTGTCGTGTGCGCTGCTGCTTCGGTGGCGCCTGAGTCTCTCGTGGCCGGGTCTTGACGGCAGGCCATCGACGCGGCAGCCTACGTGCCCGGTTCCTCTCGCCGGCCACCAGTTGCGGCTCGCTCGCATCGGCGTGGCTAGTGATGCTGTTACTCAAGGAGACGCCATGTTATTTCGGCAACGCCGCACGGATGCGATCTCGCCACTCCGCTTTCTCACCTCCGCCGCGATCGGCCTACTGTGTCTCTGGGCGGTAAGCGCGTGTAGAGACGCCGCGCAGTCGACGCCGGCACAGCAAGTGGAACCACCGAACACGGCGACCGTGTCCGCCACCGCGACGGGCCTGCCGGAGATCGGCAAGTTGTTCAGCTGGACCATCTCGCAGAAGGTCGCCGGCTTCAGCCACAGCGCCGACATCATGCCGACCGAACCCTTCTTGGCCTCGGGACATGCAGTCGCGTTGCCCCGCGCCTCAAGTGACTTGGTGGCTCGGGTAAACTCTCTTGCCTATCAGTTTGGCAAGAACCCGGATGGCGCCACGAAGAAGAACAACACCATCGACGACTACATGGCCCACAACCAGGTGACGGGCCTGCTCATCATCAAGGATGGCGCGATCGTCACCGAGCGCTACGCCATGGGTCTCGATGAGCGCACGGTGTGGGATTCGAAGTCGGCCGGCAAGTCGGTCGTCTCGACGCTCATCGGCGCTGCCGTGAAGGACGGCTTTATCAAGAGTCTCGATGATCCCGTGGATCGGTACGTGCCCGAGATGGCGGGCACCGCCTACGAGGGCGTGACGCTTCGGAACCTCCTCCGCATGTCGTCAGGGGTGAAGTGGAACGAGAACTACCTCGACCCGAAGTCCGATATCGACACCGACGTGGCGTGCATGGCGAGCCGCGTGGCCAACTGCACGCTCAATCACCTGAAGTCGCTGAAACGCGCGCGACGCTTTCGCATTGGACCGCAGGTCCCGCAGGGCACGGTCTGGCACTACAGCACGGGAGACGCTTTCATCTCCGGCCTAGTCGTGCAACGGGCAACGGGGATGAGCCTGGCGAAGTATCTCCAACTGAAGATCTGGCAGCCGTACGGCATGGAAGCCAACGGCGTCTGGTGGCTGGATGCACCCGGTGGTGTGGGGAGTGGCGGTGGCGGATTCAACGCGACGCTGCGCGACTACGGGCGGTTCGGCCTCTTCGTGATGAACAACGGCGTCCTCGCGGACGGCACACACGTCCTGCCGGACACCTGGATGCGCGATGCGACGACGTATACGGCGGAGGCGGTGGTTCCCAAGTTCGGTCCGTACGGCGTGTACGGGTACATGTGGTGGCATTATCCGGCACACGACGACAATCTCAACGATCCCGGTCCCCTGGTGACGGGCATTGCCGCGCCGTTGCCGTATACGACCGTGAATGCGGGAATGCCGGCTGCCGACCGCGAGAAAGCGATGATCGCGTCGCTGGGACGCGGCGGAGACGCCGGGGACTGGACGTTCAGCGCCGTCGGAGTGTACGGCCAGATGATCGCCGTCAATCCGCGCGAGAACCTCGTGGTGGTGCAGTGGGCAGTCTGGGACAAACCGAGTCCGTCGTGCTGCAACAAGTCGAGCCCGATCTTTGACGCGCGCGACCAGTACGATGAGCGCGCCGTCTTCGTCAACGCCGTGACGAAGGTGCTGCACTAAACCACGCCGCCGCCCCCCGATGATCTAACCTCACTTCGCACCCACCCGACATGATTCGCCGCATCGCGCTCGCCATGCTGCTGCTCGCCCCCGCAATTCCTGCGCAGTCCGCGCCAACGCCTGCGCCCAAGGTCGTCGTCATTCGCGCGGCGAAGCTGATTGACCCGCGTCGCGCGATGACCATCGCCAATCCGGTGATCATCGTCGAGGATGACAAGGTGAAGGCCGTCGGGCCAAACCTCGCTGTGCCAGCCGGTGCCGCGGTGATCGATCTCGGAGGCGCGACGCTTCTTCCCGGGCTCATCGACGTCCACACGCACCTCTCCGCCCAACCTACCGATTATTACGAAGAGATCTTCCGGCGCAGTCCGGTGGACCACGCGATCATCGCGCACCTCTATGCCAAGCGCACGCTCGAGGCCGGCTTTACCACCGTGCGCGACGTGGGCGCCGG
>JAHFCT010000020.1:21905-54738 GCA_023249375.1 Gemmatimonadota bacterium
CTCGACAAGGAACGCCAGATCGGGCGAACCCAGCGCGAGAACTTCCAGAAGGCCACGCGCGCGGGAGTGAAGATGGCGTTCGGCACCGACGCGGGCGTCTACCCGCACGGGTGGAACGCCAAGCAGTTCGCGCACATGGTGAAGTGGGGAATGACGCCCATCCAGGCCATTCAGGCAGCCACGACCAACGCCGCAGACCTCCTCGGCTGGAGTGGCAAGGTCGGCGAGGTGTCGGCGGGCGCCTTTGCGGACCTCGTAGCCGTGGCGGGGGACCCGTTGACCGACATCACGCAATTGGAACACCCAGTCTTCGTCATGAAGGGGGGAACGACGTACCTCGACACGCGTCGACGGTAGACACCAGTCAACGCGGCGTCCGCGCGCGGCCTACACTCGCACGATGAGCGAGCAGCACGTCACCGCGCCCTCGGCCTTCGCCAGTTCCGAGGCGTCGACAGTCTGCGGCGCAAACCCCAACGCACGCAGTCGCTCCAGCGTGCGCGGATACGACGCGCCGTACACGAGCGCGTGGCCAACGCGCAGCACGTTGGCGCCCATCGGTTCCTCGACGTCCACGTCGACCACGCGATACCTGCCAAACTCCGCCCGCTGCACCCACGCGGGGTTCATCAGTACCGTCTGGTCGTCAAGTGCCGTCACCGCGCTCTTCAGATGCAGGCAACCCGACACCGCGATGCCTTGCACCGTGTAGCCGAATGGCTGCAAGGCCTCGCGCAGCTGCGTAAGGCCGCCGCTGTTCGTGCGCGCGGTCTGACCCACGAAGACAGAACGGCCGATCACCAGCACGTCACCGCCGTCGAGTGTGCCCGGCTGTACGAGGCGCGCGATCGGGCGCAGCGCGGCCAGCGCCTCGGCCACCGGCTTCACTTCGGCGCGTCGTGACCGCGCCCCGGGGCGGGCAACCACCGCCAGTTCATCCACGACCACCGCCGTGTCTTCGATGAACACGGCGTCGGGACAGTCGGGCGCCGCCGCCACACGGCGCAGCTCGCACCCGAGGGACTGCAGCAGCCGCTCGTAGCCGCGGTGCTGCGCACGCGCCACGTCCACGTGAATCGGCGACCGGCGGAGATGCGTCAGCTCGCAGTCGACGATGGTCGGCGACACTTCGCGCGTGAACGCGATCCATGATGTGTTTGGTTCCGGCATAGCTTGGCCAAGAATGCGATATGCCGCGCGCTGGCGCCAACTCTGCGTTCATAAGCATCACTTAGATACCAAATCCAGGATTGAACCCGCCTGACGCCACTAGGCCCGCGCCCCGCGTAGCCCGGCGAACGACAATCGTCAGGGAATCACGGACAATCATATTGGTGCGACGAGTGCAGGACGTCGCAGTGGGCATCGCGCAGAGGGGTTACGCGAACAGTCGTGCCAGGTCAATTTTTAAGGGTCACCGCTGACGCGGTGCGCGCGGCCTGCCAGTGGCCCCAGTGCACGATGGAAATGGTGACAATTCCCGCCCCGCCGACCGCGAACGAGTTGCGAGCGCTGCGGGCGCTGCACGAGTCGCACACGCGCGCCGCCTGCGCCGCGCGTGCACGCCGTGCTTCCAGCCTGAGAGGACCGCACAGATGACTGCCATCGCAACGAAGCCCCCGCGTATCATCACAGAACTTCCCGGCCCCAAGGCCAAGGCGCTCATGGCGCGCGACGCCGAGGTGGTCTCGCCGTCGTATCCGCGCGGAGTGCCGTTTGTCATGCATCACGGCAAGGGCGCCGACGCGTGGGACGTCGACGGCAACCGGTTCCTCGACTTCTGCGCCGGCATCGCCGTCTGCAACACGGGTCACGCGCACCCCAAGGTGGTGCAGGCCATCAAGGACGCGGCCGACAACTTCCTGCACATCTCGAGCGATTTCTGGAACGAGAACTGGGTGCGGCTCGCCGAGCGCATCAACGCGCTGAAGCCGATGGGCGACGAGCCCGTCATGAGCTTCATGTGCCAGAGTGGCGCCGAGTCGGTGGAAGGCGCGCTCAAGCTGGCGCGCTCGGTCACGGGACGCCCGCGTTTCATCGGGTTCCTCGGCGGCTTCCACGGGCGCACGATGGGCGCGCTGGCCTTCACGGCGAGCAAGTACACGCAGCAATCGGGCTTCTTCCCGACGATGCCCGGCGTGACGCACGTGCCGTACCCCAACAGTTTCCGGCCGCTGTTCGTCGGCGACGATCAGGGCAAGGCCGTGCTCGACTACATCGAAAACCAGCTCTTTCAGAACAACGTGCCGCCCAAGGACGTCGCGGCGATTCTCGTCGAGCCCATCCAGGGCGAAGGCGGCTATATCGTGCCGCCGGACGGATTCCTCGCCGGCCTGCGCGCGTTGTGCGACAAGCACGGCATCCTGCTGATCTTCGATGAAGTGCAGGCGGGAATCGGGCGCACCGGCAAGATGTTCGCCTCGCAGCACTGGGGCGTCACGCCCGACATCATGACGCTGGCCAAGGGACTCGGCTCCGGCATTCCCGTGGGCATGGTCGTCGCCAAGAAGAAGTACATGTCGCAGTGGAAGCGTGGCGCGCACGGCAACACCTACGGCGGCAATCCGGTGGCCGCGGCCTCGGCGCTGGCGACGCTCGATCTCGTCGAACACGGGCTGATGCAGAACGCGGAGAAGGTGGGCGCGTACTTCATGACGCGTCTGCGCGAGCTGCAGGCGCGGCACGTGAACATCGGCGACGTGCGCGGCAAGGGACTGATGATCGGCGTGGAGTTCGTGAAGGCGGATGGTACGGCCGCCGGGAAGCTCTGCGATGACATCATCGTGCGCGCGTATCATCACGGCCTGCTGTTGCTTCCGTGCGGACAGAGCACGGTGCGCTTCATGCCGCCGCTGCTGATCACCAACGACGACGTCGACGAGGCGATCGAAATGCTGGACGCCGCGATCGGCGAAGCACTCACCGCCTAGCGGTGCGTCGGGGGCCCCGGGATCTTTTCCGGGGCCCTTTTGCGTTTCCCCCCAGCTCATCCACCGTGACCGCCACGCACGTCCCCCCTCTGGTGCGCCGCAAGTTCGGGTTTTGGCTCGCCACCGCATTGGTTGTCGGCAACATCATCGGCTCTGGCATCTTCATGCTGCCGGCCGGCCTCGCACCGTTTGGATGGAACGCGGTGCTGGCGTGGGGGCTCACGTTTGTTGGCGCGCTGAGCCTCGCGTGGGTCTTCGCGCGGCTCGCGCGCCATCTTCCGTCGGCGGGCGGCAGCGTCGGCTTCATGCGGCTTGGCGTTGGCGACGGGGCCGCGTTCATCGGCGCGTGGGGATATCTGGTGTCGGTGTGGGCGGCGAATGCGGGCATCACGATTGCCGGCATCAGCTATCTCACCCGACTTGTACCGGGCATTGGTGCCACGCCTGGCGCATCGGTTGCCGTCGCGCTTGGCGCCATCTGGCTGCTCACGTGGGTGAACCTTCGCGGACTGCATGCTGCGGGTGGCGTGCAGTTGGTGACGTCGATCGTCAAACTGCTGCCCTTCGCCGCGGTCATCGGGCTCGCTGTCTGGCGACTCGCGATTCACGGCGGCGCGCTGCTGCCGCCGGTGCACGCGGGAACGTTCACGCTGAGCGGCGCAACCGGCGCAGTGGGGCTCACGCTGTTTGCCATGCTCGGCCTCGAGAGCGCCGCCATGCCGGTGGACGCGGTGGAGAATCCCGAAGTGATCGTGCCGCGCGCGACGATGATTGGCACCGGCCTGAGCGCGGTCGTGAGCCTCATCGCCACGTGTGCCGTGGCCCTGATGCTGCCCGCCGACGCCGTCGCGTCGTCGCAGGCGCCCGTGTCGGATTTCATCGCGGTGTCGTGGGGCAGCGTGGCGGGGTGGTTTGTGGCGCTGTGCGCCGTCGTCAGCTGCTTCGGCTGCCTCAATGGCTGGCTGCTGATCGGCGGGGAACTGCCGGTGGCCATGGTGAAGGCGGGCACGCTGCCAGCGTGGTTCGCCCGCTGCAACGCCCACGGAGCGCCGTCGCGCAGCATCGTGCTTGGTGCGGTGGTCACGACACTGCTCACGCTGATGGCCTACACCAAAGTGGGTGTCGCCGCGTACAACTTCGCCATTCTCATCGCGACCGCCACCAATCTGCTGCTCTATCTCTTCGTGGTCGTGGCCGTCGCGCGATTCATGCGCGACGGCCGTGTGCCGCGCACGGCCGGTCTGCTCGCGTGCACGGCGCTCGCCTTCGTTTTTGTGTTGTGGGCGTTCTACGGCTCGGGATGGGAGTCGCTGGCGTGGGGTGCGGTGCTGACCGCGGCCGGGTGGCCCGTGTATCTCATGGCGCGGCGCGCAGCGTTGCGTTCGAGGTGAAGCCGGTGAACTGCAACTGACTACCACGGATGATTCGGATTTCACGGACAACGGCCACGGATACCGCATCAAAAGAGGGGGCTCGCGTGGCGGGCCCCCTCGTTTACGTTTGATCCGCGTCCATCCGGACGATCCGTGTCATCCGTGGTAGTCAGTTGCAGTTCCAGATCACCGCCGGACAAGCAGCTGGACCTACGGTGCCTTCGGATGCTCCACGCGCTTGTCCTCGCGCGCACGGATCTCGGTCAGTCGCCGCGCCACATCGGGCTCGATCAGCACCAAGTCCTTCGTCTCGCCGGGATCGCTCGTCACGTTGAACACGTGCAGCGTGTCGCGCATCCAGACGCCCTTCCATCCGCCGAGCAGCACCGCGCTCTGGTTGCGATCGGGCGAGAACCAGACGAAGTAGTCGCGCTCGTTCACCGCACCCTTCGCCGTGAGTGCGGCAACCAGCGACCGCCCGTCAATGCCGGCCGGTGCCTTCAGTCCCGCCGCCTCCACCACGGTTGCGTGCACGTCCGTAAAGTCGGCGCGCACGGCCGACGTACTCCCCGCCTTCACCCTGCCGGGCCAGGCCACGATGCCGGGTACGCGCAGGCCCCCCTCATACAAGTCACCCTTGAAGCCGCGGTAGTTGAGCGTCCCGTTGAACCACCGCCCAATGAAATTGGTCTGGCCGTCGTCGGCGCCCTTGAGCATCGTGGCGCCGTTGTCCGAGAGGAAGATGAGCAGCGTGTTCTTGGCCACGCCCAGCGAATCAAGGAGCGCGCGCAGATGGCCAAGATCCTGGTCGAGCCGGCGAACCTGCGCCGCATAACTCTTCTTGGCCGCCGGCCACGGCTTGGGCGCATACGGGCCGAGGTCCGTGGTCTCGTAGCCGCCGTCGTCGAAGCCCCGCGCTCCTTCGTTGTTGATGTGCGGCAGATTCGTCGCCCAATACAGGAAGAACGGCTTCTTCGCGTTGGCTCGCACCCACGTGAAGGCCTTGGCGCCGATCAGGTCGGGGGCGTATGCCGAGCGCACCGTGGCGCGCCCCGTGCCCATGGGACCGGGCGTCGCGACGACATTACCTGTTCGTGCCGAATCCGCGTTGTCGATCAGATACTCGGGGAAATAGTTGTGCGCGTGCAACTGGTCCCGATATCCGAAGAACGCGTCAAAGCCCTGTGCATTCGGCCAACTCTCCGGCTGGCTGTCCCAGCTGAGTCCCCACTTTCCAAACAGGCCCGTCGCGTAGCCGCGCGCCTTGAGACGCCTAGCGAGCGTGACATCGCCCGTGCGCAGGTAGTCATTGTCGTTGTCGTCCAGCCGGCAGTGCCCGTTGTGATAGCCGGTCATCAGCGAACAGCGTGCCGGTCCGCACACCGCCGCGCTCGATCGCATCTCGGTCAGCATCATCCCGTCGCGCGCGAGCCGGTCGATGTTCGGCGTCTCAATGTCCTGCTGTCCCCACGGCCCGATCTCGCCAATGCCAAGGTCATCGCTGAGGAAAATCACGATGTTTGGCGGTGGTTCGGTGTTCGCGCGCGGTGTCGCTCGCCGCGCGGATCGCGGCGCGGTGCGCGTCGTCGCCTTTGTGCGCGACGGCTTCTGCGCGCCGGACGGCAACGGCAGCGCACTCGCAATCGCGAGCACGGTGGCGAACAACAGCGGACGGTGAACCATGCGGCAACTCCGGAATACAGCTGAAAACCCGCGGCGCTCGCACCGCCGCTCCGCGGGAGCAAGGTGTCGTATCTTGTACGCGCGAGAGGCGAAAAGGTCGCATCATCGCTATCGTATGCTCAGCAAAAGGACGAACGTCCATCGCGTGGCGGCACGCGCCGTGGGAGGCCGGCTGTCCACCAAGCCCGAGGAGTCTTGATGCATTCGCTCCGCCGTCTGGTGCTCGCCCTGCTGGCCGCGGCCGCCACGCCACTTCTCGCCGGTGCGCAGCGTGTTGCGGCGTCCGACAAGCTGGTCTTCATCGTGCGTCACGCCGAGAAGGCGAGCGCCACGGATCCCGATCCCTCGCTCAGCGACTCCGGAACCGCGCGCGCCGAAGCGCTGGCCACGGCGCTGCTCGATGCGCGCCTCACCGATATTCTGGTGACGCCGCGCAAGCGCACGCAGGAAACCGCCGCCGCGGCCGCGAAGGCGCGGGACCTGACCATGCACGTGGTGGGCTTCGGTGCGTCCACGCCCGAACACGTCGCCGCGGTTGCCGCCGCCGTTCGTGCCGCCAAGGGCAACGCGGTGCTCGTCGTCGGACACAGCAATACGGTCCACCTGATCATCGCCGCACTCGGCGGACCCAAGATCGCCGAGTTGTGCGACGCGGAGTATTCGAACTTGTTTATCGTGAGACTCACCGCCGCGGCGCCGCCCGGATTTGTGCGAGCGCACTACGGCGCGCCCGATCCCGCGAATGCCGGCACCTGCGCCGCCATGCAGATGCGTTAGCGTTCCGGCAACATCCCTTCGCCCTGCACATCACCCCGCACCCCGCCCCCGTGCCTCTCAGCACCCTTTTCGACAACAATCGCCGCTGGGCCGAACAGACCGCCAGCGACGACCCCGCGTTCTTCAGCGAGCTGGTCGAACAGCAGTCACCCGAGTACCTGTGGATCGGATGTTCCGACAGCCGCGTGCCAGCCAACGAGATTGTCGGGCTGCGTCCCGGCGAACTGTTTGTCCATCGCAACGTCGCGAATGTCGTGGTGCACACCGACCTCAACTGCCTCTCGGTGCTGCAGTACGCCGTCGACGTGCTCGGCGTGAAGCACGTGATTGTCTGCGGACACTATGGCTGCGGCGGCGTGCGCGCGGCGCTGGAGGACGCGCGCCTGGGGCTCATCGACAACTGGCTGCGCCACGTGCAGGACGTGCAGAAGAAACACCACGCGCTGCTGCCGAGCGGGGACATGGCGGCGCGACTGCACCGGCTGTGCGAACTGAATGTGGTGGAGCAGGTGCGCAATGTCTGCGAGACGACCATCATGCGCGACGCCTGGGCCCGCGGTCAGAAGGTGACCGTGCACGGCTGGATCTATGGACTGACCGACGGCCTCCTCAAGAACCTCGGGCTCGCCGCGGCGTCGTGGGCCGAGCTCGAGGCGCAGGCCGCGCTGGTGACACGCGCGAGCAACTGACGTCGAGTCGACGTACGCTCTACCGGCCTGCCAGGGATTGAACGGATGTACACGGATGCACACGGATACTGCCTAAGAGGGGTTCCCCCCAAGCTCGATCCGTGCTGATCCGTCAAATCCGTGTCATCCGTGGAAGGCAGTTGCAGGGTCGTTTCGTAACCGCCTGAGCGACGAGCTTACCCTCGACGCGTGCGCCAGCGCCGCCGGGCCTCGCCGAACGAGACCAGCTTGCGCTGGTCCTCATCGTACAGTGCCAGTCGCAGCACCCTGATGGCATCCGGTGCGCGCAGCACCGGTGCCAGTGCGAACATCGGATGCGAGTGGTGCGCCGCCTCGAGCTTGTAGTTGGGCACCTTGGGCGCCAGGTGATGCACGTGGTGCAGCCCGATGTTGCCCGTGAACCACTGCATGATGCGCGGCAGTTTGAGGTACGAGCTGCCTCGAATGGCCGCGTTGGCGTAGTCCCACTCTTCGTGCTCGGCCCAGTACGCATCCTCAAACTGGTGCTGCGCAAAGAAGAGCCAGATGCCGCCGATCACCGACAGGTAATACGCCGGTAAATACGTGGTGACGAGCGTCTTCGTGCCGAGCACCATCACGAGAATGGCGATAAGCCCGATGAGCGAGATGTTGGTGAGAATCACGCTCGTCATTTCGTCGCGCGCGGCGTCCTTGCGCAGCGACGGTAGCCGCTGGTGCAGGAAGAAGTAGACGGGCCCGATGGTCAGCAGGAACGCCGGCGTCCGCGTGAGGCGATAGCCCAGGCGGCCCAGCCAGCCCCTCGAAAAATACTCCTTCATCGTCAGCGTGTAGATGTCGCCAATGCCGCGCCGGTCGAGGTCGCCGGAGGAGGCGTGGTGCAGCGCGTGTTCGCGGCGCCACTTGGCGTACGGCATGAATGTCAGGAATCCCGTGAGGACGCCGACAATGTCGTTGGCGCGCCGGCTCGTGAAGAACGACCCGTGCCCGCAGTCGTGCATGATGATAAAGGTGCGCGTCAACAGCCCGGCGGTCGGGAGCGACAGCCCCAGCGTCAGCAGGTAGGAGATCTTGCGCGTCCAATAGAGCGCCACGAGCGCGACAATCAGCAGTCCGACGGTGGTCGCCAGCTGATAGATCGCCGAGCCGCGCGATGCCTGCGCATAGGGCGCGACCAGCGCGCGCCAATTGCGCGGAATGCGCGACTCGGACTGGCTCTCGGACACTGGAACTGTTGCGGTCATGCCGTGACTCTCCGGGTTGATTCAGCGAGGCCGAAAGCTAGTCGGAAAAGGTCAGGGACACCACTTAAGGAGCGTGAGCGTTTTCCTGACGACGAAATCGCCGGTGATAACGCAATGAGCCCGGCGGACTTGCAGGTCCGCCGGGCTCGACTGCCAAAGACGCGCTGCTTACTTGCGGCGCTTCGCGGCCTTCGCCGGCCTCGCCTTCGGCGCGTTCGCCGCATCCACCATCGACGCGCGGCCTTCGGCTTCGAGCGTGACCTTCACCGCGCCGCCTTCCTCAAGCGCGGCGAGCGCCACCTTGGACGAATCGAGCGAGGCCGTCATCGACACAGGACGGTCAAGGAACGATGTGTCCTTCGAGACAATCTGGATGCCGTACCAGCGCTTGATCTCCTGCAGCACCTTCCGCAGGGGCTGATGCTCCGACACCAGACTGCCATCCGTCCAGCCAAAGCTCAGTTTCGCGCGGTCCTCAGGCAGATCCATGTTGGTGCCGTTCGGCAGCACCAGCAGCGTGCTGCCGGCGGCGAGCACTTTCTCTTCCTTGCCAAACACCACCTTCACGCTGCCGGCGAGCACCTTGAGCATGGCGTAGCTGCTGTCCTCGGGGAATGCGCGCGCAATGAACTCCGCATCGTTCGCATACACCCAGACGTTGGCGACCTTCACGAGCAGCGGTGAGCTGGCGTTCGGCGTCCTGATGACCGCCGTCCCGATGACCTGCACGGCATGCGCATCGAGCGGGAAGCTCTTGGAGTACTTGAGCGTCGTGTTGGCGCCCAGTTTCACCGACGTGCTGTCCTCGAGCACCACGGTGCCGCGCTGTCCTTCCTTGGTGTGCGTGACCTTGGCGTCATCGCGCCCCAGCATCTGCATGGCCTTCGTCGTTTCGGCGCCCTTGCTGAAATACCAGAGGGGAATGCCGGCGCCGAGGGCGATGATGAGGCCGACGAAGACGAAGAGGCCGGTGCGCTTGGGCGCCGCCACCTTCTTCATGTGCGCGGCCGCCTCATGCCGGCTGTGCTCGGCGCGCTGCTTGGCGACTTCATCGGGATCAGCCTTGGCGGCGTGCAGTACGCCCGTGATCTTGGCCCACCACTGCTCGGTGGTCTCCGATGCGGCGGCCGCGGTCTCGTGCGCCTTGGCGCCGTTGCCGGCCATGTGATGCGCGGCGGCGCGGCGGCGCAGCTCGTGGGCGGCTTCACCGGCAACCGCGGCATGCAGCATGGGTTCAAGCTGGTCGAGCGTGGCGAGCTTGGCGCGGCGGTCCCACACGTCGAGGAACGCGCTGGCGGCGATCTTCTGCGAGGCCGCGACGTCGTCAAGCCGTTCATTCGCTTCGTTCGTGAGGGCTTCGAAGTTCGCGCGGAAGATCTGTTCCAGCGCGGTCTCCTTGCCGCCCTTGAAGTCCGCAAAGAGTTCAGGGGTGATCGGGGCAAGGGAAGCAGGCATTACATCCTCCTGATGGATTTGATTGTTGCGTGTGCAACCGGTCTCCATTCCAACAGGGGGGCTGACCCGGATGCACAACAGCCGGGTCGTACCGCAGGCGCGCCCGTGACTGCGCGTGCCGGGCGAAGTACCTTCATCGCAACCGCACATGAGGTGAGCGATGTTTCGAACAACGCCAATGCTCCTCCTGGCCGCTGCCGTACTCCCACAATCAAAGTGGCAGGAAATCGGCAAGACGTCCACCGGGAATTCGGTGTATCTTGCCGGAAAATCTGTCAGGAAAGCACCTGACGGCATTGTGACCGCAACCCTGCGCGTCACGTATGACAAAGGGCTCGAGACACCCAAGGGCAAGGTGACCAGCTCACGCGCCGTGGCGATGTTCGATTGCGCCAAGCGAACCGTGGCCACCAAGGAGAGCGTGCTCTACCTCAACGAAGCCAAGGGCATCGAGTACAGCCGACGCGTGATCGGCAAGCCCGGCTTCGGTCCGGCGCTCACCAGCACCTTTGCCGACGTGGCGCTCAAACATCTGTGCGCCAAATGACGCTTCCTCTTCGCCTCCATCAATGACAACGCCTCCGGCCGTTCTTGCCGACGCGCACTGGCCGGCCGTCGCCAGCGCGCAATACGACGTGGCTATCCTGCCGTGGGGAGCCACCGAACCGCATAACCGCCACCTGCCGTACGCCACCGACAACTTCGAAAGCGACGGCATTGCCGCGGAGTGCGCCGTTCGCGCCAATGCGCGCGGCGCGCGCGTGGTGGTGCTGCCCAGCGTACCGTTCGGCGTGCAGACCGGCCAACTCGACCTGCCGCTCGCCATCAACCTGAATCCGAGCACCCAGGCGCGCGTGCTTGCCGACGTCATCGCGTCGGTGGAACGGGCGGGGATTCGCAAGTTCGTGCTCTTCAACGGACACGGCGGCAATGATTTCAAGCAGATGCTGCGCGAACTGCAGCCGACAACGCCGGTCTTTCTCTGCTCGCTCAACTGGTGGCAGGTGGTGAACGGCAGCGAGTTCTTTGACGAACCGGGCGACCACGCCGGCGAACTGGAGACGAGCGTGATGATGCACCTGCGTCCAGCGTCGGTTCGGCCACTGTCCGAAGCGGGCGACGGCGCCGAGAAGAAACCCACGATGACCGGGTTTCGCGAGCGATGGGTGTGGTCGCAGCGGCCCTGGACGACGGTCAGCGCCGATACGGGCATCGGCAATCCGCGCGCCGCCACCGCGGAGAAGGGCGCGCGCTACGTCAGCGCCGTGGCCGATCGCATTGCGCAGTTTCTCATCGAGCTGGCCGCCGGCAACCCCGCGACGATGTACGAGTGATGCGAGCGGGCGTGCTCGGGCTCGCCGCCGTGCTTGCCGCGTGCGGCGGCGGGTCGTCCGTGCCGGCGCCGCCCGCAAGCCATAATGCTGCCGCAACCCCGCGACTGCGCGGCACGCTGCTGGTCCGCGCCGACAGCACGATGATCTTCGTGGCCTGCGGCACCACCACGGAGCGTGCCGTTGGCGCACCGCCGTCGTCTCAGCTCGCGCTGGCGATCGCGGCCGTCAACGGCGCCGTGCGCGACTCGCTGTTCGTGGAGTTCACGGCCGACACCACGCGCAACGCGGTGGCGGTGCGCGAGACGCTTTTTGCGACCGCGTTCAGCGAAGGATCGCGCTGCGATCAGCCGCCGCGCGGCTTTGATGTCGAGGCGATCGGCGTCGAGCCGTTCTGGCACGTTACGCTCGACAGCGCTCAGCTGGTCCTCGAACGCCCAGAACCACCGCGCGAACTCGTCTTCGACGCACGGCCGCCCGAAACGCGCGGCGCACTCACCACCATCATGGCGCATCGCGCGCTCGGCAGGGTGCACGACCTCAAGCTCGGACTGCTGCACGAACCGTGCAGCGACGGAATGAGCGGTGCGTGGTACCCATACCGCGCCGAGGTGCGCGTAGGCGACCTGGCGCTGCATGGGTGTGCGCGGCGGTGAACAGAACGGCGCCACGACGTTCGCGTACGAGCCATTCACGGAGACTCGCTCGATGACCAGACGACTGTTCGCTGCGCTCGCCCTGCTTCCGATTGCTCTGGCCGCACAAGACTCCACGGCGGCCAAATCAGCGCTCCTCGCAGCCGATCGTGCAGCGTTTGCCAACGCCGACGCGCTGGGCACGGCGCTCGATGCGCGCGCCGCGGTGCTGCTGCCGGGCCACGACATTCTCGTGGGCCGCCGTGCGTGGACCTCGCAGCTCGATGACATCGTGAAGGCGGCCGGCACGCTTCCCGGGGCGTCGCCGACGCACGCCGTCGTCTCTCGTGACGCCCGCTTCGGGTGCACCACGGGTGTGCTGCATCGCGTCGCGGCAGACACGACGCAGCCGCGCACGGGCCGCTACGCCGCGTGCTGGCGGCGCGAGCGTGATGGCACGTGGCGACTGCTCGCACTCTCCCGTGCGTACGCGCCGCATCAGGTGGCGGCGCTCCCAGATTCGCTGCCCGGTGCTCCGGGGTCGGCTGCTGAAACTGCCCCGCGCGGTGCGCAGCCGTCACTCGAGATGGCCAACGCAGACCGTGCCTTTGCGCAGTTCAGCGCTGATTCGGGCGGGCCAAGCGGCGCGTTCGCGCGATGGATCGCGGCCGATGGCATGATGCTCGGCTCGCGCGCGGTGCCCGTGCGCGGCAGCGATCAGGCGCGCGCGGCGTTCGCGAATTTTCCGAACGACGGACGATTCGAATGGGGGCCCGTTGATTCGCTGACGGTGGCCGCGCGCGACGGCAGCCTGGGCTTCACCGTCGGCCAGGCCCGCATCGCCGCTACTCCAAAGGACGTGTCGTACTCCAAGTACCTCACGATCTGGCGGCGCGAAGGCGACGGCCGGTACCGCTTTGTCTTCGACATCGGCTCCGACCGGCCCGCGCCGCGAACGCCGTAGCGCTGGCATCGTCGGCCGTTCATTAGATTCCGCAAATGCTTCCGGATGACCTGCGCACGGCGCTCGATGCCGATCGATCTTCTGACGCCGCGGCACTCTTCACCGACATCGTGGTCCGGTACTTCGAGCAGACCGGACGCGGCGACGGCCCGGTCTCGTCGACGGCGGGCCATCCCGAGCGGCGTCCCTCCTTCGACGACGCGCTGCCAACCGACGGACAGCCGCTGAGCGCGGTGGCCGCGCGCATCGAACGCGAGTTTCTCGGCGGCGCCAACCGACTGTCACATCCGATGTACATGGGCCATCAGGTTGCCGCGCCGCTGCCGGCGCCCGTCTGGACCGAGGCCGTCATTGCGGCGCTCAACAACTCCATTGCCGTCTCGGAGATGTCGCCAACCGGCACCCTCGTCGAAGAGCGCGTCATTCAATGGATGTGCGGTCTGGCAGGGTTCGGTGCCGGCTCCGGCGGCACGCTCACGTCGGGCGGCCTTGAGGCCACGCACACGGCACTGCTCGCGGCGCGTGCCGCGCTCGATCCGGAATCCTGGAAGCGCGGACTCACCGGGCCCAATCCCGTGCTCGTCTGCGGCGAGCATGCGCACTATGCCATCTCGCGTGCCGCTGGCGAACTCGGGCTGGGCACCGACAATGTGCGTGTCGTGCCGTCCACCAACTGGAAGATGGACATCGAGGCGCTCGAAGCGACGCTCGACACCATCGCCGCCGAGGGACGGCGCGTGCTTGCCGTGGTCGCCACCGCCGGGCACACCGCGACGGGATCGATAGACGATCTCCGTGCGATTGGCGCGCTGTGCGATGCGCGCGGCCTCTGGATGCACGTCGACGGCGCGCACGGCGCCTCGGCACTCTTCTCGGCAACGCACGCTCCGCGGCTGCGCGGCATCGAACGCGCGCGCACCATCACGTGGGATCCGCACAAGATGATGCTGCTGCCGCTGGCGGCCGGCGCACTCATCGCGCGCGACGAGCGCGATCTCTCGGCGGCGTTCTCGCAGCAGGCGCCATACCTGTTCCATGGCACCGAGGGGGCGCGCAGCCCCGATCAGGGCACACGGTCATTCATGTGCTCGCGGCGAGCCGACGCGCTCAAGGTGTGGGTGGCGTTGCAGCGCTACGGGGCCTCGGGCATCGGCGCCCTCTACGACCACGTCTGCTCGCTGGCCGCGGCGCTGCACCAGATGATTGGCGAACGCGCCGAGTTCGCCGCGCTCCACGTGCCCGAGAGCAACATCCTGTGCTTCCGCTGGCTGCCGGCCGGCGTGCACGACGACGCCACGCTCGACTGGCTGAACCAGCGGCTGCGCGAGCGCTATAATGCCTCGGGGCGCGGGTGGATCACATCCACGGTGCTCGATGGCCGCCGCGTGCTGCGGGTGACGATGATGAACCCGCGCACGCAGGATGCGCATGTGGCCGAGCTGCTCGATGGACTGGCCGCGGAAGGTGAGGGACTGCTGAGCGAACCCGCCTGACCCCCTAGCCGCCGGCGGGGCAAACTATTAATCTCAGTACTAAGATGACGACCACACTCACGGCTCCCCCAGCCCCGCGCCGCAAAGCGCCCGACACCGCGACGGCGGCTGCGCTCAAGCTCTTCATCGTGCTTGCCCGGGCGCAGCGCGCCATCACCGAGCGCACCGAAGCGAATCTCGTGCCGCACGGCCTCTCGGGCACCGAGTTCGCCATTCTCGAGGCGCTCTACCACAAAGGGCCGCTCCTGCTGGGCGATGTGCAGCGCAAAATCCTCGTCTCGAGCGGCGGCATCACGTTTCTGGTGGACAAGCTGGCGGACCGCGGCCTGGTGGAGCGCAAGCTGTGCCCCACGGACCGGCGCGCCCGCTACGCGGCGCTCACGCGCAAAGGTGAGGCGCTCATCGCCGAGGTGTTTCCCGGGCACGCCGAGGTCATCCGCGTGGCGATGGCTGGACTATCGCGTGCGGAGCAGAAGGAAGCCACCGCGTTGCTGAAGACGCTGGGACTCGCCGCGGCCGGCGGGGAAAACGCCGGCACGCGGTAGGCGGCCGCGGCGGCGCGCCTGAGCTGGGCACGGGGGCTTGACGCCCCCACGCGCTTGGTGTATTATCTCAGTAGTAAGATGTTTAATACAGAAACAAAATCAGCAACCCAGTTCCTCCTCACCATAGCCGGAGACGGTCCCATGCAATGGAATCTCGATACGACGCACACGCAGGTTGGGTTCTCGGTGAAGCACATGGCCATCTCAACCGTGCGCGGCCGGTTCACGAAGTTCGACGGCTCCGGCGAAACGAATGACGCGGGAATGCTGACGAAGGCGGCGTTCACGATTGACGCGGCCAGCGTCGACACCAACCAGACGCAGCGGGACGCGCACTTGCGTTCGGCCGATTTCTTTGACGCCGAGCAGTTCCCGACGCTGACGTTTGAGTCAACGAGCGTTACCAGGACGGGCAGCGACATCAGCATCACGGGCAACTTCACGATGCACGGCGTCACCAAGTCGCTGACGCTCAAGGGCGAAATGGCTGGCGTGGTGAAGGACCCGTGGGGCATGACGCGCACGGCACTCACGGTAGAGGGCGTGCTGAACCGTAAGGAGTGGGGTCTGACCTGGAATCAGGCGCTGGAGTTGGGCGGCCTGATGGTGAGCGAAGACGTGAAGCTGCACCTCGAACTCGAAGCAGTGGCGGCGCCGGTGGCAGAGTTGGCGGGCGTGTAACGCCGTGCCGGCTGACGGCCGGGAGCGTCGCCTACCGCTTTCGCGGTGATTGGCGTAGGATGCTCTCGGCCTCCACCGGGATCGCTCAATGCTCCGACTGCTTCGTGCCGCCGCCTGCCTGCTGCTGACTGCCGCGTCGATCGCCGCGTCGCTCGCCACGTCGCTCGCCGCGCAAACCAAGGGCGTCACCTCTGGCGTAAAGGTGCCGCGTCTCGTCATTCGCGGCGCGACGATGGTAGACGGCAACGGCACGCCGGCGCGCGGGCCGGTGGACATCGTCATCGAGAACGGCCGCATTGCCGACATCGTGACGCTCGATCCGGTGGCGATGCGCCGCGGCGAAGGGCGGCGTCCGGCGGGCGACGCACAGATTGACGCCACCGGCAAGTTCGTGCTGCCGGGGCTGATCAACGCGCACACGCACATGCAGAGCAACCGTTCGGGGCAGTCGATGGGCGGCTTTGAGTACTACCTGCTGCTCGAACTCGCCAACGGCGTGACGACGGTGCGCGAGGTGGGCGCCGAGAGCGAAGCGGGGAGCATCGCGATGCGCGAGCAGCAGGCGCGCGGCGAGCTGGTGGGTCCGCGCATCCTCGTCTATCCGATGTTCGGCGACATGCGACGCATCAAGACCGCCGCCGACGCCCGGGCGCGCGTGCAGGAACTCAAGCACCTGGGCGTCGACGGCATCAAGATCCTCGGCATCGACCGCGACATCATGGCGGCCATGGAAGACGAGGCGCACAAGGTCGGACTCCCGATCGCGCATCACGTGGGCGTGGAGGAAACCAACGCCTGGGACGACATCGCCTTCGGCACGCGCAGCATCGAGCATTGGTACGGCATTCCCGACGCGGCAATTCTCGACGGGCGCCAGCATTTTCCGAGCGACTACAACTATCTCGACGAGACGGACCGCTTTCGCTGGGCGGGGCGTTTGTGGCGCGAAGCCGACCCCAAGCGGCTCGACAGTGTGCTTACGTCGATGGTGCGCGCCAACGTGGCGTGGGTGCCGACGCTCGATATCTATGAGGCGAGCCGCGACCTCCAGCGCGCGCAGACGCAGCCATGGTTCAAGGACTATTTGCATCCGTCGCTGGCGAACTACTTCAAGCCCGACCCCGCCAACCACGGCTCCTACTTCATTGGATGGAGCAGCACCGACGAGGTGTACTGGAAGGAGAACTACCGCCTCTGGATGAAGGCGCTGCGCGACTTTGAACAGAAGGGCGGGCTCGTCGGCTGCGGCGACGACGCGGGCTTCATCTACGAGATGTACGGCTACGGGCTCATCCGCGAGATGGAACTGCACGCCGAAGCCGGATTCCATCCGCTCAAGGTCATCCAGCATTGCACGGGGAACAACGCGAAGATCCTCGGCAAGGAGAACGAGATTGGGCGCGTGCGTGCCGGCTTCGCCGCCGACCTGATCATCGTGGACGGCAATCCGCTGGAGAACCTGAAGACACTGTACCCGACGAATCAGGTGCAGGTGAAGGACGGCAAGGAAGTGCGCGCGGGGCTCGAGTGGACGATTGCCGGCGGTGTGCCGTACCACGTGCCGACGCTGACGGCGCGGATCAAGGCAATCGTGGACGCGGCGAAGGCGAAGTAGCAGCCACCGCGCACCACGATGGCGCGGTTTCCGTTGCGCCTTCGTGATGCACGGTTGTGGTGCTACGGCTTCAGGAACGGATGCCCGGCGAGCTGTGCGGCGATCCAGTCCTGCACGCGCTCGACCTGCTGGTTGGCGGTGGTGTAGTTGTTATGCTGGAACGAGAAAAGCAGCATCTTGCCGTCGGCGGTGGTGACATACCCCGTGAGCGAGTGCGAGCGGTCGACCGTGCCTGTCTTGGCGTGCACGTTCCCCTGCGCCGGCGTGTTCTTCATGCGGCTGCCGATGGTGCCATCGACGCCGCCAATCGGCAGCGCATCGTAGAAGATCTTGAAGTCGTCGCGCTTGCGCATTGCGTCGAGAATCTTCACGAACGTCTCGGGCGTCACGTAGTCGTGACGCGACAGTCCACTGCCATCACGCACGGCAAAGCCGTTGCTGTCGGCGCCGAAGGCCAGCATCTGGCGCTCGACGACGCGGCGTCCGCTGTCCGCCGAGCCCACGCCGGCCTTCTCGAGACCCAGTGTGTGCAGCAAGAGTTCGCCGATCTGGTTCTGCGACGGCTTGAGGAAACGCGCCAGCACGTCGCTGAGTGGCGCCGACGTCAGCGAGAAGATGGGCTTGAGCCCGTCGAGCGCGGCGTCAGGTGTACGCACGATCGTGCCGCGCACGGTGATGCCCTTGTCGGAGAGCGCTTCCACGAACGCCTGCAACCACGCACTGGCCGGATCGCGAATGGTGAGCTGCGCTTTCACGCTGTCCTTCGGCGCGACCCAGCCGCGGAGTCGGACCACGGGCACGGCGCCACGCATATCGGTGGTGCCGCGCACCATGCCGCTGCGCGAACCGCCGAATCGTCCAGCGGCGCCAGCCGGCGCACCCGGCCGAGCGGCGGGCGCTGGCATCGTGGCGGGATCGACCGTGACAAACTCGGCGACCACGCGCGGCGCCGTGCGCGACGGTCCGGTGACGACGCGCACCGAGTCACCGGGCTTGTCGCCGCCGTACACCGTGACGCGCGCGAAGCCTTCATTAAACATCAACTCGTCGATGGCCGCGCCCGACGTGGTTTCGAGGTTGGTCCAGTCCCACTCGCCGATGGTCGTGTCGGGGAAGGCGTTGCCGCCCTTCACGATCGAGCCGGCGATCTCGCGGATACCGTGCGCGGAGAGTGACTCGGCGGCGGCGCGCAGCGGTTTCATGGCGTCTCCGCCCTGCATCGCGTCGCTCACCGATGGATCGCCGTGTCCGGCGATCACGAGATCGCCGCGCAACACACCGTCCACCACCGAAGCGGACGACAGGAACGACGTCGTGAAGCGATAGTTCGCGCCGAGTTGCACGAGCGACGTCGAACTCGTGAGCAACTTCATGTTCGACGCCGGCATGAAGAGCTTGCCCGCGTTGTGCGAGTAGAGCGTGTCGCCCGACAGCGGCTCGACGATGAGCAAGCCGAGGTGCGAGTTGCCGAACATCGGATCATTCACCAGTGAATCGATGCTGTGCCGAAGCACAGCACGCGTGTACACCGGTGTGTTCGTGCCGGAGACTGCGGGATGGCACGCCGCGGCAACTGCCAGCGCGCAGAGAGGAAGTAGGCGTCTGGTCATTGAGCGAAGGTCCGGGTTCACCAGGTCGGTGTCAAGCAACGGCAGTGTGCGCCGAGGCCGCGCGGCGCCGTCACCGCGCGGAAGCTCGCGACGCGGGCGTTCTCGCCCGTCTTGCGGTTCAACGCCGGAAACGCTCATTTCGTTAGGTCAGGTGTGACCTGACGGCCGTGTGGTGAATGCCCCCCGACATCCGCGATTGAGAGGAGGACTCTCATGCATTGGAAGCCCGTGGCTCTTTCATTGATTGCGCTGCTCGCGGTTCCCGCGGGGGTGCGCGCGCAGGAGAATGTGATTGCGGGCACCGTGTTGGTGGAGGGCTCATTGCGGCCACTCACCGGTGCCCAAGTTGCCGTCGCCAATGTGGCCGGCAAGGGCGCGATTGCCGACGCCAACGGCCGCTTCCGCATTACGGGACTGACGGGACCGACCGTCACCATCAACGTGCGCGCCATCGGGTACCGCCAGGTCACCGAGCAGGTGCGCGTGGGTTCGACGACCCTGCGGGTGCTGATGCAGGAACGCGCGCTCGAACTCAATGCGATGGTCGTGACCGGCACGGCGGGCGGCGCGCAGAAGCGCGAACTCGGCACGTCGGTGGCGCCCGTGAAGGTGGCGGACGTGATGCAGCAGACGGCGGTGCCGTCGATGGAAGCGCTGCTCAACGGTCGCGCACCGGGCGTCACGGTCATCCAGACGTCGGGACAGGTTGGCGCCGGCGCGCAGGTGCGCGTGCGCGGCATCGGCACGTTCTCTCTCTCGAGCACGCCGCTGGTGTATGTGGACGGCATCCGCGTGGACAACGCGCTCACCGGCCAGGTGGCGCGCCTCAACGACTTCGATCCCGAACAGATCGAGAGCATCGAAGTGCTGAAGGGTCCGGCGGCGGCCACGCTGTACGGCACCGAGGCGGCACGCGGCGTGATCAACATCCTCACCAAGCGCGGCGCCGCGGGGACGACCAAGTACACGTTCACCGTCAAGCAGGGCAACAGTTGGTTCCAGGATTCCGACACGCGTATCCCGACCAACTACTGGTACAACCCTGCCGACGCGACCGTCTGGTCCGTGCACCTTCCGACCACCGAGGCGGCGCGCGGCACGCCGCTGTTCAAGAACGGCCCGAACTCGTCGTACTCGGCGAGCGTGAGCGGCGGCACGGGAACCTACCGCTACTACGCGGCGGGCGACGTCAGCCAGGCGGACGGGATCACGACGCAGAACTCGCGCACCTCCAAGAGCGTGCGCACGAACCTGAGCGTGGTGCCCAACAGCCAGTTCTCGCTCGAGTCGAGCGTGGGCTACGTCACCAGCCACACCAATCTGGCGTGCGAAGGGTCGTGCGGCGGCGTGCTGTGGGCGTCGGAGTATTCACGGCCGACGCGCACGCTGGCGTATTGCACGTACACCAACAACACGACGCGCGGCTGCGGCTGGTCGCGTGGCGCGTACACGAGCCCGCCCGAGGTGTACAACGCCTCACTGTCGTGGCAGGATCTGCGGCGCTTCACGGGCAGCTTGAACATCAAGTACGAGCCGTTCAAGTGGCTGTCCAACCGGATGCTCATTGGCACCGACTATACGCTCGAAGACATTCAGGGCTACACGCCTTATCAGACCGATTCGACGATCGTCTTCTTCATGGGCACCGGCTTTGACGGCTCGCGCTCGGTGACGACGCAGCAGACGACGTTCAACACGTACGACTTCTCGAGTTCGGTCACGTACAACCTGCGCTCGAACCTGCGCTCCAAGACGAGCGGTGGCGTGCAGTACTACACGAATCAGGGCACGAGCGTGTCGGCGTCAGGAACCAAGTTCCCGACCCCGGGGCTCTCGACGATCACCGCCACAGGCGTGAAGGGAACGCCGACCTCCAATGCGTCGGCCAACAACACGCTTGGCTTCTACCTGCAGGAAGACCTGTCGCTGAACGAGCGGCTGTTCGTGGCGGGGGCGCTGCGCATCGACAACAACAGCGCATTCGGCAGCCAGGCGAGCTGGGTGCAGTATCCCAAGCTGAGCGTTTCGTGGGTGGCCAGCGAGGAGCCCGCGGCACGCAAGTTCATTCCCGCGGTCATCGAAGACCTGCGTTTCCGTCTCGCGTACGGCGGCTCGGGTCAACAGCCAGGCGTCAACACCGCGCTCCGCACCTTCTCGCCGGTCGCTGGCCCGGGCTCGGCAACGGTGCTCACGCCAGGTTCATTCGGCAACGAGACGCTCAAGCCCGAACGCGTGCTGGGGCTCGAACTCGGGTTTGAAGCTGGATTGTGGAAGGACCGCATCGGCGTCGACTTCACGTACTATAGCGACGTCTCGCACGACGCCATCCTGTCCAAGTCGGTGGCGCCGTCCACGGGATTCGGTTCGAGTTCGCAGTTCACGAACGCCGGCCAGATCAACAAGTCGGGCGTCGAACTCTCGCTGAAGGGGCAGGTATTCAACCAGCCGACGTACGGGTGGGACGTGCAGCTCAACATCGGCGGCAACAAGTCGAAGATTGTCCGGCTGAGCGGTGCGGCGACCGACACGATGATCGTCATTGGCACGGCACCGCCAGTGGCGCACAAGATCGGCTACTCGCCGTTTGACCTGTTCACGTACGAAGTGGTGAGCGCCACGTACGATGCCACGACGCGCCTCGCCACCAACCCGATTTGCGCGGACGGCAAGGGCGGCACACTGCCGTGCTTCATTCCGGGCACCACCAGCGTGCAGGCGCCGCTGCTGTACATGGGGCACTCGATTCCGACCACCGAAGGATCGATTGGCAACACGTTCCGCTACAAGATGTTCCGGTTGCACGTGCTGGCGGACTTCCAGGCGGGCTTCCGCAAGCTCGACAACAACTTGCGCATCCGCTGCCAGCTGAACGCGAGCTGTCTGGAGTCGGTCTACCCTGCCAAGTACGCGCCGGAAGTCGTTGCCGTCGTGCAGAACTCAGGCACGCTGCGCGACTACTTCATCAAGGACGCGAACTTCTGGAAGCTGCGCGAGGTGTCACTCTCATACGACGCTCCCGACAGGCTGGCGCGCCGGTACCTCGGCTCCAGCGGCCTGTCGGCGACGTTCACGCTGCGCAACCTGCACACCTGGACGACGTATGGCGGCCTCGACCCGGAAAACAGCCTGGGCGGCCAGAGCGGCAGCATCGGAATCAGCCAGGCCGAGTATCCATCACTCGCCTCGGCGCTCCTCACCATTCGGCTTTCGTACTGAGGCGACCATGACCAAGACCAATTCCAAGGCTCGGATCATGCGGCGCACCGGCCGGACGGCAGCCACGCTGTGGCGTACGACCGCCGTGCTGAGTGCGTTCGCGTTTGTGATGGCCTGTGACACGAAACGCCTGCTTGATGTGCAGGCGCCCAACAGCGTACCGGCGACGGTGTTTGACGTTCCGGCCAACGCTTCCCTGATGGTCAGCAGCGCGATTGGTGATTTTGAGTGCGCCTTTGGCGGCTGGGTGCTCGCGACGGGCATTGCCACCGACGAACTGCAGGACGGCACACTCACCGCGGCCAACTGGCAGATGGACCGGCGTGACGACGGATTCACCTCGGGGAGCTACGGCACGGCGGGGTGCACCGGTTCGCAGGCGGTGTACACGCCGATGTCCACCGCACGCTGGGAAGCCGATCAAGCCGTGACGAAGCTGTCCGGTTGGACCGATGCGCAGGTGGCCAACCGCGTGTCGCTGCTGGTGCAGGCCAACGTCTACGCCGGCTTTGCCTACTCCGCGCTCGGCATGTCGATGTGCCAGGCGGCGTTCGATATGGGGCCGCTGGTGGACCAGAAGGGGATGTTCGCGCTCGCCGAGAAACGATTTAGCGACGCCATTACGGGGGCGACGGGCGTGACCGCACTCGCGAGCTATATGAATGCGGCTTACGTGGGACGCGCGCGCGTGCGGCTGTTCCAGCACAATGTCACCGGCGCCGCGGCCGATGCGGCACTGGTGCCCAAGGGCTTCGTGTTCAACGCGGCGATGGACGCTGGCAACTCGCGGCGCTACAGCCACGTGTACCAGGCGATCGTGCAGAGCACGAACACCACGGTAGATCCTTCGGCCCGCACGCTGAAGACCGAGCAGGGCGAAACTGACCCGCGTTCGGCGACCGTACAGATTGCCGGCAAGGCGTCGGACGGCGTGTCGGACAAGTTCGTGCCGACCAAGTACAACGCGGCGTCGCTGGCGCTCGGGCAGGCCATCCCGCAGCCGATCGCGCGGTACGACGAAGCGCAGCTGATTCTCGCCGAGGCACAGGGCGGCGCGAACGCGGTGACGATCGTCAACACGCTGCGTGCGGCGACGACGCCGGCGCTCAAGCCGTACGCCGGCGCCACGGATGCGGCGTCGATCACGGCGCTGATGGTCAGCGAGCGGCAGCGCGTGCTGTTCGTGGAAGGCTTCCGGATGTTCGACGTCGAGCGCTTCAACGTGACGCTGAATCCGGCGCCCAACTCGGCGTACCGGTTTGGCGGTTTCTACGGCAACACCGTCTGCATGCCGTTGCCGGACATTGAACGCAACAACAACCCGAACATCGTGGTGGCAAACCTGATCTCGGGGATCAAGGGAGGCTTCACGCTGCCGTGATGCCCGTGCACCGAGACTGAAGGTGTTCACTCATCGAAGCGCCGGCGCGACCGGCGCTTCGATGCGTTTGGGGCGGGGAGTTCGTGGAGCGCACGCACCAGTGCGGCAAGCGCGGGGAGCGCCGCTGCCACGTGCTTGCGTTGCGCCGGCACGAGCGTGTGCGCCGCGGTAGCGAGCCGGCGCAGGCGTCGCGCTCGTCCGGCGAGGAGGAGCGCCCGTCCCTTGGCGGTGGCGGCGATGCGCAGGCCGCGGGCGTCCGCGGGGTCGGCGCTGCGGCGGGCGAGGCCGGCGCGTTCGAGGCCATCGACGAGGCGCGACATGGTGGGCGGCCGCACGCCTTCGGCGCGGGCGAGGGCGCCCAGCGCCAGCGGACCGCCGAACGTGAGCACGGAGAGCGCGGAGAGCGGCGCGGGGCCGATGCCGGCCGCGCCGTCCTCGACCTTCACGCCGCGCAGCAGGGCGATGGCGAGGCGGTGGAGCTGGTCGAGGTCGGCGCCGACGCCGGGGATGGCGGGGCGGGCGGCTTGCGCCACGGATCGGGTGGCCATAGAATAGTTAGCAATACTAACTAATAATGCCGCCGGCGCAACGGGCGGCGGGAGGCCCCCCATGACCGCAGCATTCGGACCGCTGGCCCAGGTGGCAGTGACCTTTCACGACGTGCCGCGCGCGGCGGCGTGGTACCGCGACGTGCTCGGACTGCCACTGGTGTTCGAGACCGGCGGCATGGCGTTCTTTGGCATGGGTGACGTGCGGCTGATGATGACGGCCCCGGAGAAGCCGGAGTTCGATCATCCCGCGTCGGTGCTGTACTTCAAGGTCGCCGACATCACGGCGGCCTACGCGACGCTCGCCGAGCGTGACGCGGCCTTTGAGGATGCGCCGCATCTCGTGGGGAAGATGGGCAACACCGAGATCTGGATGTTCTTCGTGCGCGATCCCGAGCTGCACCTGATTGGCATCACGGAAGAGCGCGCCGCCTAGCGGCTCCCAGCGCGGCGCGCTCCCCGTGATGCCGCGGGTTCAGCGTACGTGCACCGCCACCGAGATGGTGGGCGGCAGGTGCAGCGGCGGTGCGCCCGGCGGCGGCGTCGGCGGCGGCGTGTTGGGCGGCGGCAGCAGGAAAGCCGGCAGCCCGAACTTGAGCACCAGATCGCCGCTGCTGCTTGGCGTGAATTCAAAGTCGTAGATCTCGCCCGGATCAAAGACGAGCGACGCGGGGCGTGACGTCGCCTGCACGGCCGGCAGCGGATATCCGTCCTTCGCCACGGCACGCCACATCACCGGCTTGTCGCCGTCGTTGAGCGTCACCCACGTCGGACTGTCACCCGCGAGGTTGAATAACCGGAACCGATAGCGGGTGCCCGCCTTGAGGTTCATCGGCGCGGGCTGCGTCTGGCCATTCATGACAATGTCGGGGAAGGGTCCGAAGATCGGATTGACGACTGCACCAGCCGTGCCGAAGAAGAAGATCTTGTCCGTTTCGGGATCGAAGTGCTGTCCGGGCTCGAGGACGATGATGGGGCCGTAGAGTCCGCGGCCCATTTGCTTTGCTTCATTAAAGTGCGAGTGATACATGAACGAGCCGGCGCGCGGGGGCGTCCAGCGCACGGTCAGTGAATCGTGCGGCGCGATGGACGGCAGGATGTTCTTGCCCGAGCCGCTCCATCCCGGCACGCCGTCGGGATAGCTCTCGAGTTCGATGCCGTGCCAATGTACGGTGGCGTGGTCCGTGGACTGATTGACGACGGTGACGGCGACCGGCTGGTCGCGTTCAAGAAACAGCGTGGGCCCGGGAACGGGCATCGCGCTCGGATCTTTGGCTTCGGGCGTGCCATCGACGACGAACGACATGCCGGACTGCGTTCCGTAGACGTTCGGCTTCTCGCGCTGTTCGATGCGGATGGCGCGCGGCGTCGCGGCCGAGTGCGCCACGGTGCCATTGGGCTTGATGCTGATGCCCATCACGAGGCCGAACATCTGATGCGGACGATCGGACATGTGATGATCCATCATCGCCATGTCCATCTCGCCGTCCTTCGTATCGAGCGCGACCACACCGGACAGGTGCGTTGCGTAGTGGCAGTGGAAGATCCAGTTGCCGGGTCGCGCGGCCTTCCAGGCGAGCGTCATCGTCTGCTGCGGATTGATCATCTCGGTCACGGCCATCCGCTGTTGTGTTGCGGTATACAGCGAGTCGGTGACGCCATCGCCCTTGGATTCCATGCGAAAGTAGAAACCGTGGAGATGCATCGGATGGTCCACGTCGGTGAAGTTCACCACGCGCCACAGAATGGAATCGCCCTGCGCGTAATCGAGCCGCTCCGTGTGTGGCCAGGAGAGGCCGTTGATGGTCATCGTGCCGCGGCCGAGTCCGGACCGGCTCGACGGATTGACGGTGAAGTACCACGAAATGGTGAAGATGCGCTCGGTGATGCTGCGCCGCGCGTTGGGCGCATCCACGACGATGACGCCGGCGAGCTGGGCGTCGTCGAAGACCGGCGGTCCCGGGGGGCGGACGCGTTTGGCGGAGTAGTAGAAGGTGCCGGCGGTCGTTGCCATGAACCGCACATCGGCGGCGGCGTTGACGGCGATGATGACACTGTCGGTCATGCCGCGCGTCTTGCCGAAGCCGTAGACAACCAGCGGCATATTCAACCGGTTGCGAATGGTGGCGTGCACCTCGCTGCCGACGGCGACGCGGAGCAGCGGTCCGGGCGTGGAGAGCGCCTTGCCCTCCTCGGCAAACGCCGCCAGGTCGATGGATCCGCCGCCGCTTCCCTCGGGCTGCCAGCGGCCCTCGCGTGCTTCGAGCGAGACGGAGAGCACGCCGTTCTTCAGCGTGCCGGCGGCGTGGCGGTTGTCGTTGGGTGCGATCGGCTCAGGAACTTTCCTGGCGCCGTTTCCATTGAGCAGCAGGCCAACGGACAGCAGTCTGAGGAGCAACAGAGAGTGTAACACGGGGGGGGCTCCGTGCGAGGGGGGCATCGGGATCGTCAGTCGAATGACGCGAACAGATCGTATCAGCCGCCGGACGAATGCGCCAGCACGTCGGTGCGACCGCGTCCAACTCGTGTCATGGGGCAGCCATTGATCTGGCGCCGCGCAGCGCCGAAGATTCGCCATCGCGGATTTTGCTGACAGCAGGCGGACGTCACCGAGGAGCGAGCGGCGTGAGCACTGAAGCGCGGAGCGTGCAGGCCATTGAAGCGTTGCTTGAGCGCGAACGTGACGCGTTCGTCGCGCGGTTCCACGCCGTGCCCGCCGAACGACGGCGCACGGTACCCGCGGACGGCGGATGGTCAGCGGTGCAGGTGGCGGAGCACGTGAGCCGCGTGGAGTTTGGCGTGGCCAAGATGATCGGCGCCGGCGCGGCGATGCCGCGCACCGCGACGCCGGAGGAGCTCGAGACCGCGCAGATCACGGAACGCAAGGCGCAGATCGTGCGCGATCGCACGGAGAAGGTCGAGGCGCCGGTGCGTACGCATCCGCAGGGTGAACTCGACTATGTGGCGGCGCTGGCGCAGCTCGCGCAATCACGCGCGGCGCTGCTGGCGGCGTTTCGCGGCGCGGACGCCGCCGTGCTGGATGGCATCACGTTCGTGCATCCGTTCATCGGCGCGCTGACGCTGCGCGCGTGGGTGGAGCTGGTGGCGCATCACGACGCGCGGCACGC
Organism: Gemmatimonadota bacterium; assembly: GCA_023249375.1. Taxonomy (GTDB): domain Bacteria; phylum Gemmatimonadota; class Gemmatimonadetes; order Gemmatimonadales; family Gemmatimonadaceae; genus PNKL01. The sequence goes on from JAHFCT010000020.1 coordinate 49,183, forward strand.
GGAGCAGCTGGCGGAGCTGGCGTAGACCGGCGGCGATATGTTGGCGCGGCCGCCGGCGCGCTGAGCGGCATCGTCCCCGCTATCCGAGCTCGGCGAGCTGCTCCAGAAGCACCGCCGCGCTCGCTGGGCGCTGCGCCGCCGCTTTGGACAGCAGCTGCATCACCAGCGCCGAGAGTGCGGGCGGCACGTCGGGATTCTCGCGGGCGGGCGGCACGGGTTCGACCGTCAGCACGCGCGCGATCAACGCCACCGCCGAGGGCGCCTGGAACGGCGCCGTGCCCGTGAGGCACTCGTAGATCACGACGCCGAGCGCATAGAGATCGGCGCGCGCGTCAACCTCCTCACCCACGAGCTGTTCGGGTGCCATATATGCGGGCGTACCGACGATGAGGCCGGACTGCGTCCGCGTCGACGTGGCCTCGGCCAGTCGCGCGATGCCGAAGTCCATCACCTTGAGCACGCCGTCGCCGTCGATAAGCGCGTTCTCGGGCTTCACGTCGCGATGGATGACGCCGGCGGCGTGCGCGACGGCGAGCGCCTCGGTGAACTGCCGGGCGAGCGCGAGCGTGCTGGCGACGCCCAGCTTGCCGCGCGTCATCAGCAGCTCGCGCACCGTGAGACCCTGCACCAGTTCCATCGTCACGAAAAGCTGGCCATCGGCGTCGCCGAGGTCGTGCGTGCGCACCACGTTGCGATGCGAAATGCGGCGCGCCAGGCGGATTTCCGACATGAAGCGTTCGGCGAGCACCGCGTCGCCGGTGAGCAACTCTCGGCGTATGGTCTTGACCGCCACGTCTTCCTCGAGCTTGCGGTCGCGCGCGCGATAGACCACGCCCATGCCGCCGGTGCCGAGGACGCCGCGGATTTCGTAGCGATCGCCGAGGACGGACCCCACCGCCAGCGCATCGCCGCCGTCGGTGACGGCCGACTGATGCATGGCTTCGTACTCGGTGGTGGCGAGCGAGACGTCGGATTGCAGTTCGCGCAGCTGTTCGCGCAGGCGCGATTCGCGCGCGTGCACACCGGCGGCCATCGCGTCAAAGACGCGGGCGAGCCGCCCGAGTTCATCGTCGCGGCCCGTGACGCCGGCCAGCGCGCCGGGTGCATACGTGCCGAGTTCGACCGCACTCGCCGCCTCGATAACGCGTGTGACCTGTCGCAGATAATCGGCCTCGCGATCGTGCCACCGCTTCTTCTCGAGTGACGCGCCGATGCGGGCGCGCAGGAGCACCGGGTCAAACGGCTTGGTGAGATAATCCTCGGCGCCGTGTTCGATGCAGCGCACGACGCTGGCGAGGTCGTCGAGCGCCGAGATCATGATCACCGGGATGCTGCGCGTATCCGGATTGCCGGTGATCCGTTCGAGGACGGCGAACCCGTCCATGCCCGGCATGAGGACGTCGAGAAGGACGAGATCAAAGCCGTCCTGGGCGACTTTGCGCAGCGCGTCCTCGCCGTTCGCCGCACTGTCGATGTCGTAGCCCTCCCGTTCGAGACGTCGGGCGAGCACGGCGCGATTCTCCTCGACGTCATCGACAATGAGGATGCGGCCCTTGCTGCCGGCACGTGCGGAGGTCGAGTGCGGCGTGATGGCGACGTCGGGGGCGGCCCCCGCTGCACGGACGGTGGCCGCTGCGCCTGCGGTGCCAGTTCCGGCGTACGGCCCACTCTCCCGCGCACCCGTGAGCGCCGAGGGGACCGGCACCGCCGTGAGACGGCGCACCGCCTGCGCGATACGCTCGACGTCCGCGACGAACTGGGCATCGTGTGCGCCCTCGAGCAGCACGGTGGTGGCAGCAAGCACCGTCTCTTGCGGTGTGGCGAGATCGGCGAGCAGGCCCGAGAGATCCTCGAGCGTGGCGATGCCGGTGGGCGGGAGCGCGGCGTTGATGAGCGCCAGCACTTCGCGCGCCACACCGATGATGCGGTCGATGGTGGCGGCATCCGGCGAACCGTCGGTGCAATCTTCGCGCAGCATCTCGGCATAGCCGATGATGTGATTGATGGGCGTGCGCAGTTCGTGGCGCAGCTCCGACGCCGCCTTGGGATCGAGCGTGCCGTTCATGCGGGCGGCGTGAGCAGCGCCTGCATCTTGCCGAGCAGCCGCTCGAGGTCCACCGGCTTGGTGTCGTAATCGTTGCACCCGGCGTCGAGCGCCTTGTCGCGGTCGCCCGACATGGCGTGCGCGGTGAGCGCGATGATCGGCATCTGGCCACTGGCGCCGGCGGCGCGAATGCGGCGCGTGGCTTCCCATCCGTCGATCTCGGGCAGGCTCATGTCCATGAGGACGAGATCCCACCCGCCTTCGAGCGCACGCGCGACGCCCTCCAGTCCGTCCACCGCGAGTTCGACGGTGTGTCCGCGGCGCTGCAATCGGCGCGAGAGCATGTCGCGGTTCATTTCATTGTCTTCGACGAGCAGGATGCGCGGCATGAGCGGTCAGGATGAAGTCGAAGGCGCCGTGCGGCGCCGCATGAGCAGGCGGATGTCGCGCACGAGATCGAGCTGTGAATACGTCCCCTTGGTGAGCACGTCACTGACGTGACCATTGAGGCGCTCGCGCTCCTCGCGCGAGACGTCCTTGGCGGTCACGACAATCACGGGGATCTGCTGCCAGGCCTCGACTTTGCGAAGTTCCGCGACGAACTCGGCGCCGTCCATCACGGGCATCATGAGATCGAGCAGGATGAGCGACGGCGTGCTGGTGGCGAGGCGTTCGAGCGCCACGCGCCCGTTCTCGGCTTCGATGACGGTCCACCCTTCGCGTGACAATCCGCGGACGAACGTGCGACGCGTCGCGGCATCGTCTTCCACCACGAGCACCACGCCGCCGGCCTGCGCGGGCTGGTGCGGGCGAAGGATGCGCCGCAGCTGCGCGCGGTCGATGGGCTTGGTGACGTATTCGGTGGCGCCGAGGGCTATGGCCAGCTGCTGCTCGTGGAGCACCGACAGCATGATGACTGGGACGTCGGCCAGCGTGTCGTCGGCGCGAATGCGGCGCAGCACTTCCCAGCCGTCCATGCCGGGCATCAGCACGTCGAGCGTGATGGCGTCGGGGTGCACGGTGCGCGCGAGGGCGAGGCCGCTGGTGCCATCGGCCGCTTCTTCCACGCGAAAGCCATCGCCGGCCAGTGTCGTGCGCAGCAATCGCCGCGCATCGGCGTCGTCGTCGATGATGAGCACGGTGCCGGCGGAGCCGTCGCCCTGCCGGGGGGCCTGTGCCGATGCCGCCGCCGCGCTGCCACGGCGCGCGACATCCACCTGCGCCGGAAGCCGCAGCGTGAACGTGGAGCCGGTGCCGACGGTGCTGGCCACGGCCACCTCGCCGCCCATCATCTCGCTGAAGCGCCGCGTGAGGGCAAGGCCAAGCCCCGTGCCGCCGTAGCGGCGCGAGGTGGACGACTCGGCCTGGCTGAACGACTCGAAGAGGCGGCCCATCTGTTCGGAGGTCATGCCGATACCGGAGTCGCTGACGGCGAACGTGAGTTCGTCGCTGGCAGCGCCGGCATGCCGCTGCACGTCGACGCTGATCTGCCCGCGCTCGGTGAACTTGCACGCATTGGAGAGCAGGTTGAGCAGCGTCTGCCGCACCTTCACGAGATCGGCGTGCATCTCGCCGAGCGCGCTGCCGCGCGAGACAGAGAGGCGGTTCTCGTTCTTGGCGACCATCGGCTGGATGGTGGTCATCACCTCGTCGAGCATCGCGTTCACGTCGAAGGTTTCGAGATAGAGCTCCATCTTGCCGGCCTCGATCTTCGACAAATCGAGCACGTCGTTGATGAGGGCCAGTAAGTGCTTGCCGGCGGTGTGGATCTTGCCGAGGTCGGCGATGAACATCTCGAGCCCGGCGTCCTGCGCCTCCTCCTGCAGCATCTCGCTGTAGCCGATGATGGCGTTGAGCGGCGTGCGGAGTTCGTGGCTCATGTTCGCGAGGAACTGGCTCTTGGCGCGGTTGGCGCCCTCGGCTTCGCGACGCGCCTCGGTGAGTTCGCTGATGTCGTGGTACATGCCCATCAGCGCGACGCGCGATTCGTCGGCGATCACGGGGACGCCGAGAATTTCGACGTCGACGAACGAGCCGTCCTTTCGCCGCCGGCGTCCGATGCCTTTCACCGGGCGGTCCACGGCGTCGCGGCTGTACTGCTCCGCCTCGTGCAGCGTCACCGGATCGGTGATGAGTTCATCGAGAATGTGGCCGCGCGCTTCGTGCTCCTTCCAGAGGAAGAGCTTCTCGAACGCGGGATTGCAGGCGGCGACCCGGTAGTCGGGGTCGAGCTGCACGATGGCCACCGGGCTGTTGTTGAGGAGGCTGCGGAAGAACTCGCGCTGCCGCGCCGCCTCTTCGTAGAGGCGGGCGCCCTCGATGGCAATGGCGGCCTGCGGCGTAAAGAGGTTGAGCAGCCGCAAGTCATCGGCGCCGAAGACACGATTGGGGTCGGCGTCGACGATGGCAATCGCGCCGACGAGCCGCTGGCCAACGAGGAGTGGCGCGGCGACGACCGATTTGACGGAGACGGCAGAGTACTTGGCCGACTGCCCCAGCCAGGCGTGATAGTCGGGGATGATCAGCGGTTCGTGCGTCGTGGCGACGAGTCCCATGGCGCCTTCGCCGATCTTCAGTCGAATGCCGGTGGTGTCGCTGCCGACGTTGTAGCTGGCGACGACTTCGAGCTCCGCCTTGCTGCTGTCGAAAATGGCGAGTTCACCGCCGGTGACGCCGAGCAGGGCGACGGTGCGTTCGACGGTGGTCTGCAGCGTCTTGGACAGTTCCCGCTGCGTCAGCAGGTCGGTCATCGACGCGAGCACGGCGTGTTGTTCGTCGGCCCGTCGGCGCTGCGACACGATGAGCCGCGCCCGCGCGATTGCAATGCTCGCCTGGTTGGCGGCCGCCGTCAGGATCTCAAAATCGCTTTCGTCAAAGGCCTGCGGCTTGGTGCTTTCCACGGCGAGCACGCCGATGACGCGGCCATCGATGATGAACGGGACATCGACTTCCGAACCGCTGTTGAGCGTCGGCTCGTAATTCGATTCACGGCGCACGGCGGGCGTGTAGTGCAGCTTGCCGTCGAGGATGGCGCGTTCGCTGATGCCGTGGCCGGGGGCGAGGCGGAAGCCAGGCTGCGCCGCTTTCCAGCCGACACTCGCGACCATCACGCGATCGCCGGTCGCGTGGTCGAGCAGGAACACGCCGAGGAAGTTGTAGCCGATGGCTTCGTCGCGCAGGCCGATGACGACGCTCTCGCAGATCTCCTGCTCGCTGGTCGCGGCCGCGATGGCGGAGCTCAGGCGCAGCAACGCTGACTGCCGCCGCGCGGGGCGGCGCACCGTGGGCTGTCGTTTCTTCGGTTGTGCACGGCGCTTGGGGGGCTTCGATGCCATCGTCGCTCAGCGAGTGAGGCAGGGGGCAATACTACGGCAGTTGTGCGCAGGGCGAAAGTTCCCCGCGTGTTCCCGGCCGCGGTAACGGAACTCGACCATGGTGCGTAGGTTCCCCAGATTCACGGTTCCGTCGGCCCACACGGTCGGCGGCGTGGTGACCCCCCTGACCGGAGCGTG
>JAHFCT010000020.1:54748-61851 GCA_023249375.1 Gemmatimonadota bacterium
GTCTGCCGTCTTCGTGTTCATCGTGAGTTCCGTGCTCCACATGATCACGCCGTGGCACAAGGGAGATTATCCCAAGATGCCGGGCGAGGACGCGTTTCGCGCCGCCGTTGGGCCGCTGAACATTCCGCCCGGTGACTACATGGTGCCGCGGCCCGACACCATGGCCGACCTCAAGACGTCCGCCTTCAAGGCGAAGATGGAGAAGGGACCCGTGGCCGTCATCACGGTTCTTCCAAACGGCGTGATGTCGATGGGACGAAACCTCACGCTCTGGTTCGTGTATTCGGTGGTGGTCAGCCTGTTCTCGGCGTACGTGACCGGGCGCGCGCTGCCGCAGAGTTCGCACTACCTCGTGGTCTTCCGGTTTGCCGGCGCGACGGCGTTCTGCAGCTACGCGCTGGCGCTGTGGCAAATGCACATCTGGTACAACCGTTCATTGCGCACGACCATCGTGGCGACCATCGACGGCCTGATCTACGCCATGGTGACGGCCGGCACGTTCGGTTGGCTCTGGCCCAAGTGGTAGCACGCGCCTGCCCCCTTCTAATGAGAGTGTGCTGGAGATGATGCGCAATGCGATCGTACTCGTGGGCGTCGTGGCGTCGGCCGCCTTGGCACAGGGTGGCGGCGCGCCCCGCGGCGCCGGCGGTGCCGGCATGGCGATCAAGGACGGCGAGGATTGTCCGGCCGGGATGACCGAGGTGCGGCCGCGGAATTGCCGCGCGCCGGACATGCCGGCGCCGAGCATTCTCGACTATCGACCACGGTCGACGCTGGTGACGGCCGAGCATCTGGTGCCGAAGGCCAAATTCCCCGTGATCGATTTTCACGGACATCCCGGTTCGCAGATGACGAACGCCGCGGAACTCGAGCAGATGGGCGTCGAGATGGACGGGCTGAACGTCCGCATGATGCTCGCGGCCAACAACGTGAGCGGCGAGAACCTGAAGCGGCAGCTCGCGGTGGTCGCTGCGTCGCCGACGATGAAGGACCGCGTGCGCATTCTCGCGGGGATCGACTTCCGCGGCGTTGGCCCTGGATGGGCGGCGAAGGCGGTGGCGCAGCTCGAGGCTGACGTGGCCGCGGGGGCCGTGGGCGTCGGCGAGATCGGCAAGGGGCTGGGCCTGTCGTACCGAAAGGCCGACGGCACGCGGCTCAAGATCGACGATCCGGAACTGGATCCCGTGTGGGACGCCGCGGCCCGGCTCAAGATCCCCGTGTTCATTCACACGGCGGACCCGCAGGAGTTCTGGGACGAGATCGACTACAAGAACGAGCGGTGGCTCGAGCTGGCGCTCTTTCCCGGACGCCGGTATCCCAAGGAGAGCAATCCGTCGTTCGAGGAGCTGATGACGGAACGAGACAATCTCTTCCGCCGCCACCCGAAGACGACGTTCGTGGCGGCGCATCTTGGCTGGCACGCCAATGACCTGGCGCGGCTGGGCAAGATGTTTGACGACATGCCCAACGTGAACGCGGAAGTTGGCGCCGTGCTGTACGACATCGGGCGCCAGCCGCACGCGGCGCATGACTTCTTCGTGAAATACCAGGATCGCATTCTGTTCGGCAAGGACTCGTATCAGCCCGAGGAGTATCCGTACTACTGGCGGGTGTTTGAGACGCGCGACGAGTACTTCGACTACTACCGCCACTATCACGCGTTCTGGAAGCTGTACGGCATCGATCTGCCGGATGCGGTGCTCAAGAAGGTCTACTACCAGAATGCGCTGAAGCTCACGCCGGCGATTCCCCGGGCGGGATGGCCCAAATGAAGCTGAGCGGCATTCCGTTTCAGGTGACTGACTGGACCAACGTCCCCGGGGAGGCGCACCCCGGGGACGTCGGCGTTGCCACCTGGCGCGTGAAGCAGCACGGGGAGATCCGCGTGCGGATGGTGGAGTACTCCGCCGGGTATGTGGCCGATCACTGGTGCGAGAAGGGGCACATCCTGCTGTGCGTCTCGGGCGAGCTGCACACGCGGCTGAAGGACGGCAGCGTCACGGTGCTGACGCCGGGGATGTCATATGAGGTGGCGGACGGTGCGTCGGCGCATCGCAGCGAGGCGCCGGGCGGAGCGACGCTGTTCATCGTGGACTGAGCTGCCGGCGGACCGGCGGTTCTCACGCATCGCGAACACACGAAGCCTCCGCGAGCCGTGGCGCTCGCGGAGGCTTCGTCTGTTCGCGGCTGACGACGCGTCGGCTACACGTAGTCCTGATAGAGCGGCTGATACATGTGCGACTGCACGAGCTCGGTGATGTCGCGCGGACGCGGCACCGACGCGAGATTCCGCGCGAACGCCAACTCGGCGACGGCCGCCGCGATCTTCACCGATACTTCCCGAATGCGCTGGAGGTCGGGGTAGACGTTGCCGGACGCGAGATCGGACTCGGTGACGAGCGATGCGAGTGTCTTGGCCGCGACGAAGAACATCTCGTCCGTGACATGCGTGGCGCCGCTCGCGATGACGCCAAGCCCGACACCCGGGAAGACGTACGAGTTGTTGCCCTGTCCCGACACGTGCGTGACGCCGTTCAGCGTGAATGGCGGGAACGGACTGCCGCTCGCGAAGATGGCGCGACCATCGGTCCACGTGTAGGCCTGCTCGGCGGTGCATTCCGCCTTCGACGTGGGGTTCGACAGCGCAAAGATCACGGGACGCTGGTTGAAGTGCCCCATCGTCTTCACGATCGCTTCGGTGAACGTCGCCGGCATGCCCGAGACGCCAATGAGCGCCGTGGGCTTGATGGCCTCCACCGCGGCCAGGAGATCAGCCACCGGCGCGTGGTCGTGCGCAAATGGCAGCTTGTGCTCGGCAAGATCGGTGCGGCTCTTGACGACGAGGCCGTGCGAATCAACCAGCCAGCACCGCTCACGCGCCGCCTGCTCGCTGAGCCCTTCGGCCATCAGCGCCCGCACGATGAGGTTGCAGATGCCGACGCCCGCTTCGCCCGCGCCCTGGAAGAGGAACTTCTTGTCGACGAGCTTGCCGCCGGTGATGCGCAGCGAGCCATACAGTCCGGCGAGCGTCACGCCGGCTGTCCCCTGAATGTCGTCATTGAACGTGCAGACGCGTTTCTCGTATTTGCGCAGCATGCGGAACGCGTTGGTGTTGCCGAAGTCCTCGAACTGGAGGCAGGCCTTGGGGAAGACGTCCTGCACCGCCGTGACGAACTCCTCCACCAACTCATCGTACATCGGCCCGCGCAGGCGGTCCTGCGAGAGACCGATGTAGAGCGGATCGTCGCGCAGCATCTTGTTGTTGGTGCCGACGTCGAGCATCACGGGCAGGCACTGTGCGGGGGCGATGCCGGCGCACGCGGTGTAGAGCGAGAGCTTGCCTACTGGAATGCCCATGCCGCAGGCGCCGAGGTCGCCGAGGCCCAGGATGCGCTCGCCGTCGGTGACGACGATCATCCGCACGTCGGTGTGCGGCCAGTTGCGCAACAGATCCGCGATGCGTCCGCGATCGTTGGCCGAGATGAACAATCCCTGCGGGCGGCGGAAAATGAGCGCATAGCGCTGGCACGCGAGGCCGACCGTGGGCGTGTAGATGATCGGCATCAGTTCGAACATGTTGTCCATCACCACGCGATAGAACAGCGTGGCGTTGCGTTCCTGCAGCGAGATCAGGTACGTGTAGCGGTCGAGGTCCGTGGCCTTGCGCCGCACGTTGCTCAGCACCTTGGCGCACTGTTGTTCGAGTGTGGTGACCTTGGGCGGAAGCAATCCGCGCAGTCCCAGCGCATCGCGTTCGGCTTCAGTGAAGCTTGTGCCTTTGTTGAGCAGCGGATCGTGAAGGAGGGCGACTCCGTGGGCGGTCTGCAGCTCGGTATCAATAGTCATAAAGAGATCTCCAAGTCGACTCAGGACCAGCAGATGCTGGTCCTTGCTAAGCTACAGTGCCACAGCCGTTTGAGTGTCGGGCAACCTCTCTAAAGAACTTCGGGAACGTCCGACAGACGGCGCGGCTCAATTCCTCACACGCGGGCGTGCTGACACGGATCGCGAGCGGCGCCGCGGTGACCGCGCCAGGGCGAATTCAGTCGAATTGTCATTCCCGTGCCCGCAATTCGACGCGGAGGCGGGATGTCGGCGCGCGAAGGCGCCCCAGACAGGCCTTCGCGCGGAGTAGGGGGGCCGCTGACGCGAGCGTGAGGACGATGGGCGCGCTAGATTCGCCGCCATGCGGCGATCGGTCCCCCCGACAGGCCTCGCGTTGGCGCTCGTACTCGCGCTCCGGACCGAGCCCGCGAGCGCGCAGTCGCCAGTGCCGATCGCGCCATACCGCGTGGAACAGTTCAGCAGCAACAACGGGCTGCCGCAGAACACGGTGAGCGCCATCGCGCAGACGCCTGATGGCTACATCTGGATTGGGACGTACGACGGGCTGGTGCGCTACGACGGACTGCGCTTCACGACGTTTGATCGCGGCACGCTTCCCGCGATGCAGCGCACGCAGGTGCTGAACCTCTCCACCGATGGCAACGGCGTGCTGTGGGCCGGCACCGACCGCGGCGTGTTGCGCTACGCGGGCGGCGTGTTTGCATGGCGCGCGCCGGTGGCGGGCGACGCGGGGCGCCAGCATCCGGGCGACGCACGGCTGCAGCCGGGCTATGCGCCGCCGCGCGCGGCCAAGTGGAGTGTGCGCGATGGCCGCCTGATGCGCGCGGCGTTCGCCGGCACCGCCGCGGCAAGCTGGGCGCTGCCCGACTCCAACCTGCGCGTGGCGGGCGAGGATGGCACCGGCATTGTCTGGCTCGCCGGCAATTGGCGGCTCGTGCAGTTTGCGAACGGCGCGTTCCGCGATTTGCCGCCGAACAGCATTCCCGGCATGCGCACCGCGCGCGCGGCGTTCGTGGACCGCGACGGCACGGTGTGGCTGGGGACCAACGAGTCGGGGTTGTTTCGCGTGACGCCGCGCGTGATCACCACGTATTCCACTGAAGACGGGCTGGCCGCGCGCAACGTCTACCCCGTGGCAGAGGATGCGCGCGGCCGCATCTGGATGGGGACGGGGCGTGGCGTGACGCGCTGGGACGGACGTGCGTTCACGAAATTCCAGCTCACCACCGACTCGTCGAGCGCGGGCGCACTGCGTGTGCAGTTCACTCGGCTCACCGCGGATTCCACCGCGCGCAACGCGAACGTGGTGCGCACCATGCTCGCGCTCCCCGATGGCCGCGTGCTCATGGCGCTGGCCAATGCGATCGTGACCATCGACGGCGAACGCATTGTCCACGTGCGACCACTGGAGAATCGCACGCCGGACGCCATGCTCGCCGACCGCACCGGCGCGCTCTGGGTAGCGACCGTGCGCGGACTGCTGCGACTGCACGGGGACACGGCGACGGAGTACGGAGAGCGCGAAGGGTATCCGTCATCGCAAGCCTTCGTGATGTATCGCGACACGCGCGGGCTGCTGTGGATCGGCACGGCCCGTGGTCTGGTGCGCTACGACGGCGCGCGATTCGACGTGTTCACCGAACAGCAGGGGCTGGGGAGCAACCTCGTGCGTAGTCTCTATGAGGACACTTCGGGCGCGCTGTGGATTGGCACCTTTGACGGCGGCCTCACGCGTCTCAAAGCGGGGCGGTTTCACGCGATCACGACGCGCGACGGACTCTTTGCGAACGGCGTCTTTCAAATTGTCGAAGACGCCAGCGGCGACTTCTGGATGAGCAGCAATCGCGGGATCTTCCGCGCGAGCCGTGCGCAGCTCGACGCGGTGGCGGACGGCCGCGCGGCGACGGTCCTCTCGTCGGCGTATGGCGTGCCCGAAGGGATGCGGCAGGCCGAGGCCAATGGCGGGCGGCCGCCCGCGGGCGTGCGCGCGCGTGACGGGCGCATCTGGTTTCCGACAAACGACGGCGTGGTGGTGGTGAATCCAGCGGCGGTGCGTCGCAGCGCATGGCCGCCGGTGGTGACGATTGGCGCGATGACGGTCGACGGTGCGGCCCGATTGCCAGCCCGCGACGCCGTGCGGCTCGCGCCCGGTGAGATCAGCCTGTCAATGGAGTACTCGGCGCCAACGTCGGTGAACGCGGCCAACGTGCACGTGCGCTGGCGGCTGCGCCGCGGCGACGACGGCTCGCCGTGGACTGACGGTGGCACGGCACGCACCGTGAACTTCGCGCGGCTCGCGCCCGGCGAATATGTGTTTGAAGCCGTGGCGTCGAACGGTGAAGGGCGGTGGGGTGCACATCCGACGGCGCTGACGGTGATCGTGCTGCCGCACATCTGGCAGACGACGTGGTTTCTGGCACTGAGCGTCGTGCTCATCGTTGTCGGCAGCGGCGCCGGATACCGCGCGCGCGTGGCGGCGCTCACCGCGCAGGAGCGGCGCCTGACTGCGCTGGTCGCGGAACGCACGTCGGAACTGCGCGACGCCAACGAGAAGCTGGCGCAGCTGGCAACGGAAGACGGACTCACGGGCCTCGCGAACAAGCGCCGGTTCGACGAGTTCCTCGCCGCCGAGTGGCATCGCTCGGCGCGGATGGGAGCGCCGCTTTCATTACTGGCGATTGATGTGGATCATTTCAAACAGTTCAACGACACGTACGGACATCCCGCGGGCGACGAGTGCCTGCGGCGGGTGGCGGCGGTGCTGCGCGCGGGAGTGCGCACCGACACGGACTTTGCGGCGCGACAGGGCGGCGAGGAGTTTGCGGTGGTGCTGACCGGCACCGGTGAGGAGGGGGCGCGCCAGGTGGCGGAGAGTCTGCGTGCGGGTGTGGAGGCGCTGCGGATGTCGCACGCGGCGTCGTCGACCGGGTCGGTGGTGACGATCAGCGTCGGTGTGGCGAGCGTGACGGCGGGTACTGCGACGAGCGCGACTGACGGTTTGATCGCGTTCGTGTCGGCGGCGGACGCGGCGTTGTACGCAGCGAAGGGCGGGGGGAGGAATCGGGTGGGGTGAGGGGATGGCGTGCAATGCGATCTCTGTCAGGTGGCTGAAGAGTGCGCATGTACGCGGCCTAGTGCGGTGAGAAGATGTCCTCGATCTGACGGCGAAACAGACGCGCAATCGCGAACGCCAGAGGTAGCGAGGGATCGTAACGCTCTGTCTCAATAGCGTTGATCGTCTGTCTTGAGACGTCGAG
>JAHFCT010000064.1 GCA_023249375.1 Gemmatimonadota bacterium
TGACCACGCCGCCGATCGGCGACCGGATCGCCGAGAGTTCCGATTGCCGGTGCGCTAATTCCGCGGTAGCGCGCGCCGCGGCAAGTTCCGCCGCGGCTAACTCCACGTCGCGTCGCGGCGCGATGCCCGCATCGGCAAGGCGTTGCTGGCGAGCATGTTGCTGTGTGGCCGCCGCGAGTACTGCGTCGGCGGCATTCACCGCGCCGCGGAATGCCACCTGGTCGAGTTCAATGAGTATCTCGCCAGCGGCGACGCGTTGTCCCGCGACGACGCGCACCACCGTAATGCGCGCCGGGCTCGGCGCGCTGAGCGTCGCCATGTGCCCAGGACGCCCACTCACGAGCGCCGAGGCGCTGAGTGTTTCGGAGAACGACTGTTCGACTACGATCACCGTCTTTGCGCCAGTAACAACGCGTGTGCTGACTGCGCCTTCGTCATCGGCGCTCTTGGCGCAGGCCATGAACGCCATGAGCGACCACAATGCCACAGAGGAGAACTTTCGCATGATCAGGGCGCCGGGGGCGCCACGGTGAGGGTAAGGACCTTGAGTTCGGCAACCGCCACCCAAGCATCGGCGGCATTGCGCACGCGTTGCGCCAGTAGTTCGCGCGCCACACGGCGGGCCTCGAGCACATTCGGTAGCGCCACCGCCCCTTCGCGGTAGGCCGTCATCGCCATTGTCGCCACGCGCTCGGCCTGCGCCACCAACTGTTCGTCGCGATCAAGCCGTGCGCGAGCCGCCGCGTATTCGCGCTCGGCGCGCTCACGTTCAGTTCGGCTCATCACCGTGACAAGTGACAGTTCGGCGCGCGCACGCAGTGCCTCGGCCTGAGCCAGTGCAATGGCCGCCGTGTTGCGATTGAAGAGCGGGATCGGCAGGGCCACGCCGAACATCGGCAGGCGGCCTGATTCGGCACCGCTCGGATCACCGGCGTCCCAGCCGGCGACCACACTCGGCTGACCCAGCACGCTGCGTTGTTCGGCGCGCAGTGCGAGCGAGGCAGATTCCACCTGATCGGCCGCCGCAGCGACGGCGAGTGTGCGTCCATCAACACCGGCAGGCGCGGGTGGCGGTGCGCCGAGTGAGTCGGCCAGCGTGATTCGCTCCGCACGGCCGGTCATTCCCATCACGATTTGCAGGTCGAGCAGTGCTGAGGTATATGTGAGTGAATCAGACACTGCATCGTTCGCGGCCTGTCCGGCGGTGATCGTCGCCAGCGCCACATCCAGGTCGCTGGCGTCGCCCGCATCGCGCCGTACGATCGCCATGCGGCGGAGGCTATCCGCGTCGCGCGCCGCGCGCGCTGACAGCTCGGCGAGTGCTCGTGCAGCCAGAGCACGGGTATACGCCGTGTCGGCTTCCATCGCCACCGACGCGCGTTCGTACGCGAAGCGGGCGCGCATGGCCCGCTGTGCGGCCGCCGCGGCCGCGATGCGCGGTCCGCGGATGTACGGCAAGTCCAGCGGGATCTCGAGCGAGTAGTGGTACTGCGGCACGTCCTTGCTATACGACGCGCTGACTGTCGGATTCTGCCACTGGCGCGCCGTCGCCACCTGCGCGGCGCCAGCCAAGGTGTCCGCGGTGGCGGTGGTGAGACGCGCACCGCGCGTGAGCGCGGCGGCAATCGCGTTCTGTCGGGTGATTGGTCCGTCCTGCGCAGCAAGCGAGGCGGCAAACAACACCCCCGCGATCGCGCCCGTCAGCAGACAGGCACGACGCGGGGGCGGCGCAGACGAACGGCCGTTCACAACCGCTACTACGGTTTGCGCACTGGAGTGTTGGGCTTCTTCGCTTCCGCTTTCTTGGCTTCGGCCTTCTCGGCCTTGGCTTCGGCTTTTTCCGCCTTCGCGTCCTCGTGTTCCTTGGCCACGACCTTACCGGTCTTGGAATCAATGTTCACTTCCTCGATTCCCTTCTTGCCGGCGACGGTCAGATCAACGGACCAAATGGCGACGCCCTTCTCCTCTTCGATTTCGATCGCCTTGACGGTGGAACCCGGCACGGTCTTCAGCGCGATCTTCCGAGCCGAATCTTCGCTGATCTTCGCGGCAGCGCGCAGAGCAGCTTCGCCAGTCTCCTTCTTCGCGGCTCCCTTCTCGGCGGCCGGCTTCTGCGCGGCGGGTTTCTGTTCAGCTGGCTTCTGTGCGACAGCGCTGGCGGTGACTGCGGCGAACAGCACAGCAACAACGGAGAACCGTTTCATCGTCGAACTCCAGACCTGGCCCTGGGCGGGCGTGAACACCATTACCGCGGCAGATTGCCGCGGGCGCCTTGCGACCCGTGGACAGTAGCGTGGCACACCTGTCAGGACGCTGACAGCCCTGTGCTTTCAACAATGGGAAACGTAACCGAAATCGTGGTGCCTCGGCCTACCGTCGAGTGAACCTTGATTTCCGCGTCGTGGCTCTCGACGATCCATTTAGCGATGGCGAGGCCGAGCCCGGCGCCGTCTGACGAAGAACCGGCGGCCACGCGGCTTCGCGCCGGATCCCCCCGATAGAACCGTTCGAAGATATGCGGGAGTTGGTCCTCCGAAATCCCCACGCCCGTATCCTCCACCTCCAGGCGGGGGCGGCCGTCCGCGACTCCCACACGCACCGACACGCGGCCGCCGACCGGAGTGAATTTCACCGCGTTGTCTAGCAACAACATCGCCAGTTGGTGCAGCAGCGCTACGTCACCGTTTACGGGCGCCTCCTCAAACTGGTCAACGACCAACTCCACGGTGCGCGCGCTGGCCAACACGCGCGCCGCACCCGCTGCATCGCTGACGATGTCATCAAGGAAGACGCGGTTGCGTTCGAGTGGACGCTCGCCCACATCGGCGCGCGCCAGCGTGAGGAGGTCTTCCACGATTCGTGCCAGGCGCTGGGTTTCAGCTTCCACACCGCGCATGGCTTCTACATACTCACCCGGCGCGCGCGACTGTTGCAACGCGACTTCCGCACGACTGCGGATCACGGTGAGCGGCGTGCGCATTTCGTGCGCCGCGTCGGCCATGAAGCGCCGCATGTACGCGATTGACCGTTCCACCGGGAGCAGCGATTGCTGCACGAGGAACGACCCGCCGACCGCCACAAGTACCACCGCCACGAGCGAGGCTGCACCAAATGCAGCGATGAGCGCGGCATAGCGATCCTCCAGTTCCACCTGATCCGCTACGGCCACGGCGACCAGCGGCTTGCCGCTCGCCAGCGTGAAGCGCTCTGCCCGCAGCCGCAATTGCACCTCGGCGGCAGTTTCGCGCACCAGTTGTACCGTCGTCGCGGTGCGTGCGGCGCGCGCCGCCGAGCGTACCCAGTCTGGTGCGGTGTCTGGCGTGAGCGGTATACCCGCGGTGTCGAGCAGGAAGAGGTCACGGTCGGGAATGTGCAGCTCCTCCACCGCATCAACGACGTGTCCGCTGGCCCCCGCCTCCATTTCGCGAATACGCGCCGCGCGCGCCAGTTCCGTGGTCGCGCTGTGCAGCGACGCATCGAGCTGCGTTGATAGCTGATGACGAATGGCGATGAAGAGTCCGCCGCCGAGCAGTAGGAGAATGGCGCAGAACGTCAGCACGTACCACGCGGTCAGGCGAAGGCGCAAGCGACGCAAGGGTTGCAACGGCACAGGAGTCATGGCCCGAGCCGGTACCCGGCACCGCGTAGTGTCTGGATCAACTTCGGCTCGAAGGCGTCGTCAACCTTGCGGCGCAGGCGGCGTACGAGCACTTCAAGCACATTGGTGAACGGGTCGTGGTTGTCGTCCCACACATGTGCGGTGATCGTGGTTCGGTCAACCACCTGCCCTGGGTGAAACAGCAGGCACTCCAGCAGCGCAAACTCCTTGGCCGTCAGTTCGAGCGCATGTCCGGCACGCGTTACCCGGCGCGACGAGAGATCCGCCACGAGATCGGCGACCTGCACGACCTGAGGTACCATCGCGGGACGACGACGGGCCAGCGCGCGTACGCGCGCCAGCAACTCGCGAAAGGCAAATGGCTTGGTGAGATAATCGTCGGCGCCGACATCAAGCCCTAGCACGCGGTCATCGAGCGTGTCGCGCGCCGTCAGCATCAGGATGGGCGTTGTCTGCCCCGTGCGCCGCAGCTCGCGACAGAAATCGAATCCCGACCCTCCGGGAAGCATCACGTCAAGCAGGAGCACGTCGAAATGTTCCGCCAATGCAAGCGCGCGAGCCGTTGGTACCGTATTCGCGCGGCTGGTTTCGATGTCCTGCTCGCCGAATCCCCTGGCGAGAACGTCGGCAAGCTCCGGATCATCTTCGACGATCAGAAGTCGCATAGTGCTTGACGCTCGCCCGAAGGGTGCGTTCCCGCAACTGCGGTCAACCATCAACCATCGCCTGTCACCTGACTGTAGAACGCCCAGACCGCCTTTTGCGCAGCATTCGACGCATTTCGGGCTTTCAACACGGCCAAGTCGTTTGACCGGAATGATTTATGAAGTCGTAACTGGTTCCGCGTCTTCGTCCGCGGTATGTCGATACCTTGGCGTTAATAGCCCAGGCTGCCTTCGGGTAACATCCGAGATAACGGTCGCATCCACACATCCAGCACGTGGAATCCCGTCGAACTCGTGTATTGCTCTTCAACAGCACCATTCTCACCGCCGTAGACAATGATCGGCCCTGTTCCTCCTCACACCAGGACGCCAGGATGAGCTACGCTTTCCGTCGCCTCGTCGCCGTGATTGCCCTATTCGGCGTACTCTCTCCCGCCCTCGTCGTCGCGCAAGGCCGCGGCGCTGTTGTGCGTGACTCTGCGCAAATCAACCGTTCTGCGAACGTGATGCTCACGAACTTCCGGTTCCGTTCAATCGGGCCGGCTGTGATGGGCGGGCGCATTGACGACATCGCCGTCTCCGAGAGCAGCCCGAATATCATCTACCTCGGCTATGCCGTGGGCGGTGTGTGGAAATCGGAGAACAACGGCACAACGTTTACGCCGGTCTTCGACGAGCAGTCCGTCGCATCGATCGGTGACATCGCTATTCACCCGAAGAATCCCGACATCGTGTACGTGGGCACGGGCGAGGCGAACAATCGGCAGACGTCATCGTTCGGCGACGGCATCTACAAGACCACCGATGGTGGCAAGTCGTGGCAGAATATCGGGCTCAAGGAAACACAGACGATCGCGCGCATCGTGATTGACCCGCGCAATCCCGAGGTCGTGTACGTCGCGTCGCCGGGGCACCTGTTCGGACCCAACGCCGAGCGTGGCATCTACAAGACCACGAACGGCGGCAAGACGTGGAGCAAGATCAAGTACATAGACGAAAACACCGGCTTCACCGACATCCAGATGAGCCCGGGCAACTCGAACGTCCTCGTCGCCGCGAGTTATCAACGGCGGCGCGGTGGTTGCTGCTTTAACGGTGGTGGCGCCGGGAGCGCACTCTGGCGCACGGACAACGGCGGCCGCTCCTGGACGAAGATCGAGGATAAGGGACTGCCCGCCGGCACGTATGGGCGCATCGCCGTTGACATCGCGACGACGAACAGCAGCGTCTGGTACGCGCAGATCGAGGCCGGTAGTACGGGGAATGCCCCTCCGGAAACACAGACGGCCGGTGCAGCCGGTGCAGCCGGTGCAGTCGGTGCAGCCGGTGCAGCCGGTGGGGCGGGCGGGGGACGCGGCGCGTTCGATTGGTGCAACAACGGCGCGCCAGCGGGTGCCGCGGGACGCGGTGGGGTGGCCGACACCGCTAAGCCGCCCGCCCTCGACGCCTCGAAGGGCGGCATTTTCCGTTCCGATAACAGCGGGCGCAGTTGGCACCTCGTGACCAACTGCAACGCGCGGCCCATGTACTTCAGCCAGCTGCGCATTGATCCGAAGAATGACAATACGATTTACGTGGCTGGGCTTCCCGTGGCCAAGTCGCTCGACGGTGGCAAGACGTTCGCCACGCTCGACGCGGCCGGCGGCAATGGCACACCTGGGCATGTTGACCAGCATGCCATTTGGGTGGACCCGAAGAACTCCAACCACCTGATGATCGGCAACGACGGTGGGCTCGATATCAGCTACGACCAGGGACGTAACTGGCAGTTCGTGAACACGATGGCCACCGGTCTCGCGTACGCGGTGAGCGCCGACATGCGCCACCCGTACCATGTGCAGTTCGGCCTCCAGGACAACAACGGCTGGGGCGGACCGAGCAGCAAACGCGGGAATGTTGGCATCATGAACTCCGACTGGTATCCGCTGGCTGGTGGCGACGGTTTCTGGACCGCCGCTGATCCCAACGACTACCACATCGTCTATTCGGAATCGCAGGACGGCAACACTTCCCGCTATGATCTGGCCACCGGGCAGCAGAAGAACATTCGCCCGGTGCCGATGGCGCGCGCCGGTGCCACGAGTGGCGCGGCTGCTGGAGCAGCCGCTGCCACGGCCGCGGCCGGTTGCGTAGATGGACGTGTGGGCCGCGGTGGTGCAGCTGGTGGCGGTGGTGGTGGTCGCGGTGGCGTTGCCAACGTCGTCAACTCACAGCCGGGCGACATTTACAGGTTCAACTGGAACACTCCATTCTTGCTCTCGCCGCATAATGGTGGCGTCGTCTGGCTCGGCGGCAACCGACTCTTCAAGTCGGCGGACCGTGGTGACCACTGGGTGGCGAGCGCCGATCTCACCCGGCAGGTTGACCGCTGCAAGATCAACCTCATGGGGGCGCGCGGCGATCAGCTGCAGTTGTCCAAGAACGACGGCGTGGTGAGCTACAGCACCGTTGTGTCGGTAAGCGAGTCGCCGGTGATACCGGGCGTCGTCTGGGCCGGAACCGATGACGGCCTGCTGCAGGTGAGTCGCGATGGCGGCGTGACGTTCGCCGAAGTGGGGAAGAACATCCCGGGCCTGCCAGCGAACCACGATTACTGGTTCTCGCGCGTTGATGCATCGCACTTCGACGCGGGCGCGGCGTACGTAGCGGCGGACGGACACCGCAGCGACGATCTCAATCCCTATGTGTTCGTGACCAAGGACTACGGCCGGACGTGGACGTCAATCACCAACGGCCTGCCAATCTATGGCAACGTACAGGTGGTGCGCGAAGACCCGAGGAACCGGGACCTGCTGTACGTCGGCACGGAGTTCGGGCTTTACGCCTCACTCGACGCCGGCGCGCATTGGGAGAAGTTCATGAACAACTACCCCACGGTGCGCACTGACGATATCCTCGTGCACCTGCGCGACAACGATCTCATCATCGGTTCGCACGGTCGCAGCATCTGGATCGCCGACGACATCACGCCGCTGCAACAGCTCACGCCGGCGGTGAAGGACTCCGACGTGCACCTGTTCGACGTGCGCACCGCGGTCAACTATCTCAGCGACCGGCAGTTGCAGCAGCACTCGGGCGGCCAGCAGTTGTTCGTGGGCGAAAACGCACCGCGTGGTGCGAGCATCAGCTACTGGCTCAAGAACGCGGCGACAGGCGACGTGAAGATCTCGGTCACGGACGCGCAGGGGCGCACGCTCTGCACGAGCGATGGCCCGAAGGGCGCCGGCATTAATCGCGTGCAGTGGTCGCTCGTGGCGCCGATGCTCGCTGGTGCCGCGGGACGCGGTGGTCCTGGTGGAGGCGGGGGCGGTGGCGGCCGCGGCAACGCGGGCCCGCCCAACAACAGCTGCTCGGGTGGTGGCCGCGGCGGATTCGGAGGTGGTGGCGGTGGCTTCGGCGGTGGAGGTGGCGCCGGCGTCGAACCAGGCACGTACAACGTCGTGCTCACCGTCAACGGCAAGACAATCACGAAGCCGGTGAAGGTGATTGAAGATGTGTGGATGAACGAGCACTAGCTCGCCAACCGCGACTTCGTCACTGCGGTCGCGACGACGGGCCTGGCGGTCACCGCATGCCGGTGACTGTCAGGCCCGTCGGCCATGTAAGAACCTGTGACGAGGTGCGGTGATTAGCTACGCACCAGCTTCTTGTACTTGATCCTGTGCGGCTGGTCAGCGTCCGGGCCCTTCCGCTTCTTCAGGTCCTCGATGTACGCCGCGAAATTCCCCTCGAACCAGACGGCCTCCGAATCGCTTTCGAACGCGAGAATGTGCGTCGCCACACGGTCCAGGAACCAGCGGTCGTGCGAGATGATTACCGCACAGCCGCTGAAATCGAGCACCGCCTCTTCGAGCGCGCGCAGGGTATCCACATCCAGGTCGTTGGTCGGCTCGTCGAGAAGCAGTAAGTTGCCGCCCTGCATCAGCGTCTTGGCGAGATGCAGCCGGTTACGTTCGCCGCCTGAGAGGTTCGACACGAACTTCTGCTGGTCTGCGCCCTTGAAGCCGAACGCCGAGCAGTAGCCGCGCGAGTTCACTTCCTTCTTGCCTACCGGCAGCATCTCGCGTCCGCCGGACATCTCCTCCCATACGGTCCGCTTTCCCTCGAGCGTGCGGTTCTGATCCTGGTATGAGATGCTCACCGTTTCGCCGAGCTTAAGCGTGCCGGCGTCGGATTTCTCCCCACCGAGAATCATCTTGAACAGCGTTGTTTTCCCGGCGCCGTTCGGGCCGATGATGCCCACGATCCCCGCGCGCGGCAGGTCGAACGAGAGATTCTCGAAGAGCAGGTTGTCGCCGTACGCCTTCTTCAGCCCCTTCGCGATGACGACGTCATTGCCAAGGCGCGGCGCCGGTGGAATCACGATTTCGTTCTGCACTATCTTGTCCTGCTGCGCCTCGCTCGCGAGTTCCTCATACTGCTGCAAGCGCGCCTTGTTCTTGGCCTGGCGCGCCCGCGGCGACAGCCGCACCCACTCAAGTTCGCGGTCCAGCGTCTTTTGCCGCGCACTGGCCGCTTTCTCTTCCTGCGCCAGCCGTTGCCGCTTCTGCTCCAGCCAGCCGCTGTAGTTCCCCTCGTACGGCACGCCGCGTCCGCGGTCGAGCTCGAGGATCCACTTGGCGACATTGTCCAGGAAGTAGCGGTCATGGGTGATGGCCACCACGGTCCCCGGGAAGCGCTCAAGGTGATGCTCAAGCCATGCCACCGACTCGGCGTCCAAGTGATTCGTCGGTTCGTCGAGCAACAGCAGGTCCGGCTCTTCGAGCAGGATGCGGCAGAGCGCCACCCGGCGTTTCTCACCACCCGAGAGGATGCTCACATCGGCGTCAGCGGGCGGCAGCCGCAGCGCGTCCATTGCGACCTCGATCTTGTTGTCGAGGTTCCAGAGGTCGTGATGGTCGATGTACTCCTGCAGACGCCCCTGCTCCTCGAGCAGCGCGTTCATCTTGTCGTCGTCCATGGGTTCGGCAAACTCCATGGCGATGGCGTTGAAGCGGTCGAGCTTGGTACGCTGCTCCTTGAGCGCTAGTTCAACGTTGCCGCGTACGTCAAGCGACGCGTCGAGCAGCGGTTCCTGCGGCAGGAAGCCGACGCGGGTTCCCTTGTGTGGCCACGCTTCGCCCTGAAACTCCTGGTCAATGCCGGCCATGATCTTGAGCAGCGACGACTTGCCGGCGCCGTTCGGGCCGAGTACGCCGATCTTGGCGCCGGGGTAGAACGAGAGCCAGATATCGTCGAGGATGATGCGCGAAGGTGGAACGACCTTGCGCAGTCCCTTCATTACATAGATGAACTGTGGAGCCACGGGCGAACGCTCGTCGGTGGGGGTGCAGGAGAATTGAAAAATAACCCTTCGACGCTCGCCAAACTGCCCCTCAAAGGGCTAGCGTACTGAATCCCCCGCACCCCGCACCCGTTTCCATGGACTTTTCCGGTATCGCCGAGCGCCTTTCGCAGAGTCCCGCCACTGCTGTTCCGGTGCTCTTCGCCGCCGGCGTGCTCACGAGCCTCACGCCGTGCATCTACCCGATGATCCCGATCACGGCGGCGATTGTTGGCGGAGCGGCGTCCGGCGACGCGCCGCATCGTGGCCGGGCGTTGATGCTCACGCTGTCGTACGTCTTCGGGCTCGCACTCGTCTACTCGCTACTCGGCCTCATCGCGGGACTTACCGGCACACTCTTCGGCACGGTGAGCGCAAACCCGTGGCTGCTGTTCGGCATGGCTAACCTCTTGCTGGTCGCGGCACTTGCCATGCTCGATGTGATTCCGGTGCGGCTCCCTGCGTGGCTCTCTGCCACATCCGCCACCGTCGGTGAAGGAGGTCGCGTGGGAGGCGCCTTCCTGATGGGGGCCGCATCGGGCTTGGTGGCTGCCCCATGTTCCGCTCCGGTCATGGCAGCTGTGCTGACCTGGGTGTCGCGAACGAAATCGGCCACCTTGGGGTTTACCTACCTGTTCGCGTTCTCGCTCGGCATGTGTACCCTGCTCGTCATTGTCGGCCTGTCCAGCGGCTCTGTCAGCCGCTTGCCGAGGGCCGGCACATGGATGCTGTGGGTCAAGCGATTCTTCGCGCTCGCGATGATCGGTGCGGCCGAGTACTACCTCATCAAGGCAGGACAAGGATGGTTCTGATGAAGCCGGTGTTGCGCATCATCCTGACGGCCGCCGTGCTGATTGCGGTGAGCACGCCACGCCTTGCCGCGCAGGACAGCGGCATCGAAGTCGGAGCAAAGGCGCCCGGAGCTGCCGTGGAAACGCTTGACGGCCAGCCGGCGGAGTTATCGTCGGCGTTCGGCAAGAGTCCGGTGGTCATCGAGTTCTGGGCGACCTGGTGTCTCAATTGCAGGGAACTCGAACCGACGATGCTGGCTGCCCAGAAGAAGTACGCGAGCCGTGTGGTGTTCGTCGGTGTGTCGGTGAGTGCGAATCAGAGCCCGCGTGCCGTGCAGGCGTACGTTGAGAAACACGCGTTGCCGTTCACGCAGTTCTTCGATCGCCGTGGAAAGGCGGTGGACGCGTATGAAGTGCCGGCGACGAGCTTTGTGGTCGTCGTGAATAGGGCAGGCCAAGTGGTCTACACCGGGCTTGGCGGCAAGCAGGACCTCGACGCCGCGATCAAGAAGGCGCTCTGATGAAGCCCGTCGTACGCCGTGCGCTGATCGCCACGGTCGTGGTCGCCGCGGTGCCGTATCTCGCGTCGATGGCATACCTGACGGCCAATGAGAAAGGCATGATCTTTCGCCCCGATGAGTTTGGCGGGCGCGTCGTGGTGCCGATTCCTGATTCGCTGAACCTGCCTTCAAGTCGCGTGTCGCTCACGAGCGGCGACGGCCTGCGCATTGTGGGACTCGTTGTTCCCGTCGAGGACACCGCCGCGCCGTGGCTGCTGTACCTGCATGGCAACGCGGGCAACGTGACATCATCGGTGCTGCCCCGCTTCTACGCACGGTGGCACGCGCTTGGCGTGAATGTTCTCGCTGTGGATTATCGTGGCTATGGTGAGAGCGACAATCGGAGGCCGGACGAGGCGGGGACGTACGCCGACGCCCGCGCCGCCTATGACTGGCTCCGGGCGGCGCGCCACGTGCCGGCCGAGCGCATCTTCCTCTACGGTCACTCGCTGGGATCCGGCGTCGCCACCGAACTCGCGCTGCATGTACAGGCCGCCGGGCTGATCATCGAGGGCGCCTTCACCTCGGTTCCGGACCTCGGCGCGGAAGTGTACCCGTGGTTCCCCGTGCGCTGGCTGGCGTCGCAGCGCTTCGCGAACATCGAGAAGATCGGCCGCGTGGCAATGCCCAAGCTCATCATGCACGCGAGTGATGATGATATCGTGCCGTACGCGCATGGGCAGCGGTTGTACGCGGCGGCCCAGGCACCAAAGGAATGGGTGGAGCTCAAGGGCGGGCACATGAACGCCTTTCTCGATGACAGCGCGCACTTCTGGGGGCACGCCGGCGCGTTCGTGCAGCGCCTGCGTGTGGAGCTGCCCGTATCTGAATCACCGCCGCCCGGACGTCAGTAGCCTAGTCAGCACGTGCTGGTTAGCGCGCGCCGGTTAGCGCAACGTCGAGCAGGTGCACGGGCGCCTGTGGTGCGCGTGTGTGGTAGACCCTCAGTTGATCCACGACGAACGGCTCTTCGATGCGCACCGCGAGCAGCGCACGCAATGAGTCCGGCGTGAGCGTGGGATAGAAGCTGAGCGTGCAGTGCGGCGTGAACGGATAGCGCGCCACCTCGTACGGAAGGCCCGCGACTTTCAGCCGTTCATGCAGCGCTCGCACCGGGCCGTGCGGTTCGAGGGGTAGCACGACGATCTCGCGACCGATGAATCGGTACGGCGGCTGAAACACGGCGTGGAGCGGTGGCATCGTGGCGCCGACAGGTTCGAGCGCGGCGCGAATCACGGCCATCGGCGTGTCGGGTGCGATGGGCCCCGCCCCGGATGAACCAAGCAACGTGATGTGCGGCGGCAGTTCGTTGGCGAGTTTCGGGTCGAACCGACGCTGGATCTCGCGTACCTGCGTGCCCACGGGCCCGGTGAGCTCGGCGGTGATGAAGATGCCGTTGGTGCTCATCGGCGGTCGTGCGGCAGGAGGCGCCGGTCAATCCAATGAGCCGGCCGGTCGGCGTGGAACCGTGCCACGACTAATCCGCTGACGACGCCGATACCGGCGCCCATCACCACGTCGCTCGCCCAGTGGTTGTTGGTGTACATGCGTGCGAGCCCCGTCATCGTCGCCGCGACATACAGCGCTGGACCTGCCCACCGCGCAGCGTCTGGATGCGACACGCGCAACTCCTGATCCAAGGCCGCGGCCAAGGCAAAGGCGGCCGTGGTGTGCCCGGAGGGGAACGACTGCCGCGCTTCATCGTGCGTCCCGCCCATCAGGCGGAAGTCCCCTGGCTTGCCAGGGCTTGCGTACGGCCGCGTTCGTCCGGCAATCCCCTTGATGCCGCCAGTCACGATTCCACTGAGCATGATCGTTTCGCCTGCACGCAGCCCTAGGCGCGCCACATCGGCGCGCCCGCCGACCCACCCCACAGTGAAGAGTGCCGCCGATCCCACGAGCACCCCCGGGCTTCCGTACGGGTTGAACACATTCGCCGCGTGCCGGAAAGCGGACGATTGCTGGACCCAGTCTTTCTGCATGATGCGCTGCAACTCGCGATCGGCGGACGTGGAGACGAGGGCGGCGATCGTAAAGCCGCCGAGGAGCTTTGCCTCCTCCCACGTCGCACGCGATTCCATGCGCGGGGTTGGGGCTGCCTCCATGGACTGCGCGTGCGCTGCCGGTACCGCGGCTACTGCCACGAAGCCAAGCGCGACCACGAATCTACGTTGGTAATGCTGGAAGTCTCGCATCAGATTAAGGATATGAACCCGGCCGCCCCCGCGCCCGTTGACGAGCTGGTCATTCGCGACCTCGTGACCCACGAAGATCGCCTGCAGTGCGTCGCACTGCAGGAAGCCACGTGGGGCGCGGGTTTCACCGAGCGGGTGCCAGTGGCCATCCTGCAAGTGGGCCCCAAGGTCGGCGGCATCACGGCTGGCGCGTTCGATGCCACCGGGCGCCTGGTCGGCTTCGTGTTTGGGCTGACGGGCATCCGCCACGGCGTGCTCGCCCACTGGAGCGACATGCTCGCCGTCGTCCCCGAACTGCGCGGATCCGGGCTTGCCGTGCGACTCAAAGCCTGGCAGCGCGCGCGGTGTGAGGCGATGGGAGTGTGCGTCATGTACTGGACATGGGATCCACTCGTCTCACGCAACTCCCACTTCAACCTCAACAAGCTTGGCGCGCGCGTGGACGAGTTCGTCGAAAACATGTACGGCGTGACAAGCAGCACGTTGATGGGAGCGCTCCCCACCGACCGATTCGTCGCGGCGTGGGACTTTGACGATGCGCTGATCGCGCGCCGCCGTGCCACTCGCGCAGCTGACGCACCCCGGCTGGCCGGCGCACCGCTCGTCGCGGGCGGCCTCGCCCTGTCACCGCCGGCGACATGGCCCGATGCCGCCGCCGTCCGCGTCATCGTGCCGAACGACTTCTCCGCCTTACTCGGCGACGATCCGGAAGCGGCGGCAGCCTACCGCCGGAATTCGCACGCCGCGTTCACGCATTATTTCGCACTACGCTACCAAATCAGCTCGTTCCACCCGACCCCGGGCGGCGACGGCACCTACCTGCTGACACGGTCCACGCCATGATCCGCCTCGACCAGATCATCCTGAGGGAAATCCGCCTCCCGCTCCGGGAGCCTTTCCGCATCTCCTCGGGCGTCGTCCATGAACGGCGCATCGGCCTGCTCGAGCTGTACGATGCCAGCGGTGCCGTGTCGTGGAGTGAGTGCGTGGCCGGCGAGTGGCCGAACTATTCGTCCGAAACCATAGACACCGCCTGGCTCGCCATCGAGGCGTACGTTACGCCACGTGTGCTTGGCGTTCGGTTCGACGCCCCTGGTGACGTACACGCCGCTCTCG
This sequence comes from Gemmatimonadota bacterium, assembly GCA_023249375.1. Taxonomy (GTDB): domain Bacteria; phylum Gemmatimonadota; class Gemmatimonadetes; order Gemmatimonadales; family Gemmatimonadaceae; genus PNKL01. The sequence continues at coordinate 14,270 of JAHFCT010000064.1, forward strand.
AGGCGGATTTCCGCGGACACCAGATGGCAAAGGCTGCCGTTGAGATGGGCGTGTGGGGCGTCGCCGCCACGCAGGCCGGTGTACCTCTCGCCCGGCTGATCGGCGGCGTGCGCGAGCGCATCGCGGTCGGTATCTCGCTGGGCATTCAGGCATCGCCGAAAGCGCTCGCCGACAGGGCGAGTGCAGCGATCGCCGAGGGCTATCACAAGGTAAAGATCAAGATTGAACCGGGGCGTGACGTGGAATTCGTCCGTGCGGTGCGCGAGGCGCTTCCCAGCGCGGAGTTGATGGCCGATGCCAACAACGCCTACACGCTCGATAATGCGGCGACGCTTGCCGAACTCGATGCGCTCAACCTGATGATGATCGAGCAGCCGCTCGCGCACGACGACCTCGTGCGGCATGCCGAGCTTCAGCGTCGGCTGCGCACGGCTATCTGCCTGGACGAGTCTATCACGTCGCTCGCGCGGGCGCAGGACATGGTCACACTTGGCGCCGGCCGCATCATCAACATCAAGCCGGGGCGCGTTGGCGGTTTCGCGCCGTCGCTCGCCATTCACGATTACTGCGAACAACAGGGCATTCCCGTGTGGTGCGGCGGGATGCTCGAGAGCGGCATTGGACGTGCATACAACGTGGCGCTCGCGTCGCTTCCAAACTTCACCCTGCCTGGCGACGTATCGCCGAGCCGGCGCTACTGGGAGCAGGACATCGTGACCCCCGAGTGGGCCATGGCGCCAGACGGCACGATGGGCGTCCCGCTTGATCGCCCCGGCATCGGCGTTGAGGTCGACATGGCGCGCGTAGACGCTCTGACGGTGCGCCGCGCCGTCATGAGGGTGCCCGCATGAGCGGCGCGTCCGTTCCCGCAGTGGTGCGATCGCTCTTCACCGACGAAGAGGCGGCGATCCTCGTTGAACTTCGCCGCGACTTGCATGCCCATCCCGAGTTGTCAGGGAACGAAGTCCGCACGCAGGCACGCCTGGAAGATGCGTTGCGTGGCGCAGGGATTTCTGACGTGCGTCGCATCGCCGGTACCGGATTGGTCGCGCGCGTGCCAGGCACTGTGAAGGGAGCGCCGACCGTTGCGCTGCGCGGCGATATTGACGCGCTTCCCATTCACGAAGCGACGGGGCTGTCCTTCGCGTCGCAGACGGCCGGCGTCATGCACGCGTGCGGACACGATGTACACGCGGCATGGGCGGTGGGCGCGGCGATGCTGCTGCGGCGCACGCCGGCCCGCGGTGACGCGCTGATCATCCTGCAACCTGCCGAAGAAATCGGTCAGGGCGCGTCGCAGGTGCTCGACAGCGGCGCGCTTGACGGCGTGCACGCCATTTTCGGGGCGCATGTGGACCGCCGTTTCGCCGTCGGTCAAGTGGTCGCCCAACCCGGACCCCTCGCGGCATCAACCGACGCGTTCACCATCACACTCACTGGCGCAGGTGCCCATGGCGCGCGCCCCCATGAGTCGGCCGATCCGGTGGTCGGTCTTGCGGCGCTGGTCACGGCGCTTCAGACCATCATCTCGCGGCGGTTGGATCCGGCGCAGCCGGGCGTCGTCACCGTTGGCATGATACAGGCCGGCACGGCACCGAACATCATTCCGGAACTGGCCACGCTTCAGGGAACGGTCCGCGCAACCACCGCTGCGTCACGCGACCTCATCGTCGGCGAAGTGGATCGCCTGGCATTCGGCGATC
>JAHFCT010000065.1 GCA_023249375.1 Gemmatimonadota bacterium
CGGCGTTCATCACCGTCACAACGCCGTCGGGCGAGCGCAAAGTGAGCAAGGCGATTACCGGCAGGCCACTGCCGCTGCTGAACAACGAGTTTGCCTTCATTGAACTCGCTGTGCAGCGCGCCAAGGCGCAGGGCGGCAAGGCGACGGTGCCGATGTTCGCCATCTCCGGCGGCGTGCAGCTCGACTGCATCATCGAGTTCGTGGGCAAGGACACGGTGTCGTTCAAGGTGGCCGGGCAGGAGACGCGATTCGGCGTCGATGCGGCGGGACGTCTCACCGGCGGCGCGCTGCCATCGCAAAACGTGATCATCACGCGCGTGGACGGGCCGGCCGTGGATAAGATCTTGATTGGGCGCCCCGACTATTCCGCGCCGGCGGGCGCGCCGTACACGGCCGAGGAAGTGACCGTGAAGACGCCGATGGGGCACGTGCTCACCGGCACGCTGACTGTTCCATCGAAGGCGAAGGGGAAAGTCCCCGCGGTCGTCACGATCACGGGGAGCGGGCAGGAGGATCGCGACGAGTACCTCCCGCTCGTGCCGGGCTATCGCATCTTCCGCCAGGTGGCCGACACGCTCGGCCGGCGCGGCATTGCCGTGCTGCGCATGGATGACCGCGCTATTAATGGAAGCGGCGGCGACCTGCTGAAGGCGACGAGCGCCGACTTTGCCGATGACATTCGCGCCGGCATCGCGTTTCTGAGAGCGCGCAGCGAGATCGACGGCGCGCGCATTGCGGTGCTCGGGCACAGCGAAGGCGGAATGATTGGGCCGCTGGTGGCGAGCACCGATCCGAAGATCGCCGCTGTGGTGGTGATGGCCGGCCCCGCATACACCGGGCGGCGCATCATCGACTTTCAGTACAAGAACATGGTCATGAACAACCCGGCGGTGCCGGCGACCGCTAAGGACTCGTCGCTCAAGGCGGCGATGGCCGAGTTTGATTCGACGACGGCGAAGGTGCCGTGGATGAAGTATTTCCTTGAGTATGATCCCGTGCCGACGGCGAAAAAGGTGAAGGCGCCCGTGTTGATCATGCAGGGTGCGACGGATCAGCAGGTGACGCCGGATCAGGCGCCGGTACTGGAGCAGGCGATCAAGGCCGGCGGCAACAAGGACGTTACGCTGAAGGTCTTCAAGGATCGCAACCATCTTTTCCTGAACGACCCGAACGGCTATCCGGGCGGTTATGTGAAGCTCACCAACGGGAAGATTGATGGTGAGGTGATGGGGACGCTGGCGGATTGGCTGGCCACACGGTTGAAGCCGTAACCGCGACCGGTTGCCTCGATATGGAATCGGATCGCGCTGACGTCGTCGCTCGCCGGATGCATGCCATCCGCTGGTTCTACGGCGCGGTGGGGCTGGGGACGGTGGGCTTGGGCCTAGTGTTCATCGTGATTCCGCCACGGCGGGACGCTATCGACGTGTTGGCGGTTGGCGTGTTGCTTGTCGTGATGGGTGCGGCGCTGCTCTTCTGGGCCTGGCACGGCGATTGGACGCCGCCCGATGCGGAGCGGCTCGCCTCACAGATGCGACGTCTCGCGCCTTATCAGACGTTCCTCTCCGTATGCGAACTGTCGTTGTTGGCGGCCGCCCTGGCCGGCGTGATGTATCCCGATTTGTTCGGGGATTGGTGGCAGAGGTATCGCTGGCACTTTGGTATCGCGTGCGCGGGGATGCTCATCGACCTAGTCGTTCGGGCCGCGATAGCGCTGAAGGCCCGGCGTCTGCAAGCGGCGCGCCGAGGGACAGCGTCGTGAGCGATGACACGCTGGATGGCGGCGCGCCATGGCGCGCATTGTGGGATGGGCGCTTGCGGCGGTCGTCCCTGCTGATCGGCGCGGCGTTCGCAATCGCCGTGGGGCTGCAGCTCGTGATCGACGACCGCTTCGACTGGGCAGAGGCGGCGCTGCAAGTGCTGGCGGTTGAAATTGGCGTCGTGATGACGGGAAACCCCGGCGGCCCCGCTCCGTCGGATGTCGCACTCGCATGGTCACGTCGGCTCGGCAGGCGACTCTTCGGGTACGGGGCGATCGCGGCGTTGGCGGCCATGGCCGTGCTGACAACGCTCACTCCTCCGGTCGTCGCTCTTGTGCTCGCGCCCGTGATCGCCGTGACGACCCTCGGAGGTATTGCCGCTCTCCTCGGTGGATCACTCGTGTACTGGTCGTCACCGCTCGGGCGGCGCTTGAATCATCGGTCGAGGCCGACCCGGAAATCGATTGCCGTAGTGCTCGGCTGCGCCGTGGTCTGGGCGACGTACGAACTGGTGACGCGGGCGCAGCATAGCGGCGTATGGGAGCCCGCGCGACTCGCGGGATTCGCGCTGCTGGTGGCGGGCGTGGCGCTCGTCGTGGTCGATTCACCGGCATCGGCTGAGGAGAGGGACACACCGTGAGCGAGACGCATTCGACCAAACGCCTGCGCCTCGTCGGCGGCTTGCTTTTCGTCCTCGGCGTGCACCTTGCCATCAGCGCGCCGGGGCAGCTCTACTCGAACGCAGTCCCACTGTTCGCGATTCTGCTCGCTGCCGAGCTGGTACGCGACTTCCTGGCGCGCCGCCACCGGGCCGCGGATGACGACGCGGGCCGCGCGCGACGGAAGCGCCTTTCCATGGTGTTCGCCGTGCTTGCGGTGGCCTCGTTGGCGGGGACCGTGGCGACCATCGCGCTTGTGCCAAGACCCAACAAGGTGGTGGGGTGGTTGTTGATCGCGTTGTTTGTTGGGTTCGGCTACGCCGCCCTGGGCGTCCTGACGCATGACTTGCAGCGCAGCAGCGCACGGAAGATTGTCGAAGAGCGTCGCGAGGCCCCGGTCGTCGCTCGGATACTGGTTCCGCTTCTTCCGCTCGCCATTCTCGGGTACGCTTCCTGGAACGCGTGGAGTGAGTGGTTAACGCTGCACACGATGTCGCTGACACGGATCGCGGGACTCGGCCTGCTCACCGTGATGACCATCGTGATGTCGCACGCCAGTCTCCGCTCGTTCGACGAATGGGACGAGCGCGCACAAGAGTATCTTTCGACGGCCGACAAGCGCTGACCTGCCGCCAGCTCGCTGATGTTAGCCAAGGGATCTTCGCCGTGAGCACTCCTCTCTCTTCCCGCTGGACCCCGTTCTACAAGTTCATCCTCCCGGTCATCGTCATCGGGACGCTCGGCTTCGGGACGTACTACGCGTGGGTGCGTCCCGAGCGACAGCATCTGCCGGCCGGCATGCCACCCGAGAACGGCTGGATGTTGATGGCCGGCATCGTGGTCATCGCCGGCGCAGTCATCTATTGGACGGTGCGCGATTTGGTGCGGCTCGAGCTCGACGACGACGAACTGATCATCTCGGACTACCGCAGCGAGATTCGCGTGCGGCTGGTGAACATCGAGTCGATCAGCGGGCGCAGTCTCACCGACCCAAAGCGCCACACCATCTCGTTCACCGAAAGCACCGAGTTCGGACGGCGCGTCACGTTCATGCCGCCGATCGCGTGGACGCTGCTCCCGATCGGTGAACACCAAGCGGTGGTGGAGCTGCGTCACGCCTGGCAGTCGGCACGCGAGGCGGCGGCGGCGCGGCGATAACGCGGCGATAACGCGGCGATAGCGCGACGCGATGCGCACTCAGCGCTTCTTCGCGCCCTTCACCTTTGGCGGGAGGAACTCACACGGCCGCCCCTTGAAGCGCCGCTTCATCACGGCGATGGCCGAGCGACTGGAGTCCACCAGCACGCAGTCGCGTCCGTTGCGGTCGGCGGCGTCGCCAAACGAACCGCTGCCGGCAAAGAAATCGAGCAGGCGATCGCCGGGGTTCGAGTGGACGCGCACAATGCGCTCGAGCACACCCAGAGGCTTCTGCGCGGGGTAACCGGTCTTTTCCTTTCCCGTTGGGCTGACGATGGTGTGCCACCATGTGTCGGTCGGTACTTTCCCGCGCGCGGCTTTCTCCGCACCCGCCAAGCCCGGCGCCATGTAGGGCACGCGGTCGCTCGCGTCCTGATTGAACGTGTACTTCTTGGGATTGCGCGCGTACCAGAGCAGGTTGTCGTGCTTGGGGCTCCACCGCTTGTTAGTGCGCGCGCCGTAATCGTACGCCCAGATGATCTCGTTGATGAACGACGCGCGTCCGAAGATCTGGTCGAGCATCACCTTGGCGTAGTGCACTTCGCGGTAGTCGAGGTGCACGAAGAGCGAGCCGCTGGGCGAGAGCAATCGCCGCGCCTCGGCGAGCCGCGGCTCGAGAAAGGCCTGGTAGTCATCGAACGCGTCGGCGAACGAGCGGCTGCCCACGCGCACCTGCGCATAGCGCTCGCCGTTGAACGCCACGCGTCCGCCCTCGTGCACGCGCGTCGCCTTGTAGCTGGTGCGCACCTGCGCGCGCCCCGTGTTGAACGGCGGATCGATGTAAATGAGATCGAAGCTCGCGTCAGCGAAACCCGCGAGGACCTTGAGATTGTCGCCGTGGTGGATGGTGAGCACGTGGGGAATATGACGAGGTGCATGGGAACGGGCACGGTGCGCCTCGTCCCCTGCACCACACCGTGCCTCTTCCCCTGCACCAGGTTCGCTACGCGCCCGGCGCCGCTGCCTTGAACGTGATGTTGAACGTCACCGGCACTTCATCGGCAATCGGATTCATCGATGAGTTGAAACTGACGCCGTATTCGGAGCGCACGATGGTGAACTGTCCTTTCACGCGCCCCGTCTTGGCCTTGTCGTCCCAGAAGACGATCGTTGCCGGGATGGTCACCGGCTTGGTGACGCCGCGAATGGTGAGGTCGCCAGTGAAGTTGACCTTCGTGTCGCTCACCTTGTTGACGATCTTCGAGACAAACGTGATCTGCGGGAAGGAATCGGCGTTGAAGAAGTCCTTGCTGCGCAGGTGGTTGTCGCGGGCGGTCACGCGGGTGTTCACGCTCTTGGCGTCGATGACGAGCTTGACGGTCGCCTTGGTCCAGTCGGCTGGATCGAGCGCGATGTCGGCGTCCCACTTTTCCCAGAAACCGTGCGCGTCGAGCAGGCGCGATTCGGCGACGAAGTTGATCTCGCTGTGCGCCGCATCCTTCACGTACTTGGTTTCCTGCGCGCCCGCGGCGGCGGCAGCGAGGAGGACGATCACGCCAGCACGCACACGCATTCTCTGCATCTCCAAGGAGGGACGTTGGCCGGGGGGCCGGGAGGACACAGGGAATATTAGCTTAGTACTAAGATTCACGCAAGTGGGGCATCTCGACCGCCGAACGGGCGGCGGGCCCGCTACCGGCGGCAGTGCGTGACACAGACTCGCCCGCTACCGGCGGCCGTCCGTGACCCAGACGCGCCGCGCCACCGCCGCGCCAATCACGTGCCGCGCCCGGCCCACCGCCACCGTCAGCGGCCCGTCGAACGGCGCGCGGTCCACGAGCCGCACCGACGCGCCGGGGCGGATGCCGAGTTCGGCGAGATAGCGCAGCAACGAGGGGTCGCGATCGCTCATTCGCGCGACGCGGGCGGCCGCTCCCACCGCGAGGTCATCCAATGAGCGCAGGCGGGTGTCGTCCACCGTGCCGTCGGCCCGCGGGATCGGCGCACCGTGCGGATCGATGGCGGGATCGCCAAGCGCCGCCGCCATCGCGTCGATGAGCTGCGCGCTCGCGGCGTGCTCCAATCGCTCGGCCTCATCGTGCACACCATCCCAGCCGAAGCCGAGGCGGGTGACCAGGTAGCTCTCGAGAATGCGATGGCGCCGAATCATCTGCAGCGCCACGCGCCGGCCGCGCGCCGTCAGCCGTGCACCGCGGTATCGCTCGACGGCGACGAGGCCCTGCCGCGCGAGACGGCGCACCATCCCGCTGACCGAGGCAGCGGCGACGCCGAGGCGAGCGGCGATCGCGGTGGTGCCGGCTGCGTCGCCATCGCGCTCGATCTCGTAGATGACCTTCAGGTAGTCCTCGGCCTGCCGCGTGAGCGTGGCGTGCGAGGATGCGGCGCGCGGCGACGCCGATCGCGCCTTCGCGGGGCGCGACGCGGGCATTACGGGACGTCCTTGGGATGCACTTCGCGCACCATCAGCACGGGGACGTGCGTGCGGTGCCGCAGTTCGCTCGCGACGCTGCCGCGCAGCAGGTCATTGAGCCCGCGGTGGCCGTGCGTGGCCATCGCGATGAGGTCGGCGCCTTCGCGCGCGGCGGCGGCGGAGATTTCGTCGGCGGGGTTGCCGCAGGCGAGTACCGCGTCGCACGAGAGGCCGTCGGCGACGAGTTCGTCGACCATGCCGTCGAGGTAGGCGCGATCGCGGCGCATCTCCTCGCTCTCCCGCAGGTCGAGCTGGGCGAGGTTGCGCGCGGCGAAGCCGTCGGCGACGTGGATGAGGACGACCGACGCGCCGCAGTGGTGCGCGAGGGCGCGCACGTGGGCAATGATGACGCGGTCGGTGCGCGTGTTCTCGAGCGGCACGAGGATGCGGTGATACATCAGGACATCCATCCCGCGAAAGTTTGAAAGAGCAGCCAGCCGTTGAGCGCCGCGATCACGAACGCCACGGCGTACGCCGACGCCTTGAGCCAGGCCGGGTTGGCGAACTCGCCCATCTTCGCCCGGTCCGAGGTAAACGAGACGAGCGGGAAGACGGCAAATGACAGCTGGAGCGACAGCAAGACCTGGCTGAAGACGAGCAGGCGCGCGGTGCCGCTCTCGCCGTAGGCCACGCTCACCGCGACCGCCGGCACGATGGCCACGGCGCGCGTGATGAGGCGGCGCACCCACGGGCGCAGGCGCAGGTCGAGGAAGCCTTCCATGACGATCTGGCCGGCTAGGGTGCCGGTGAGCGTGGAGTTCTGCCCGCTGGCGAGCAGGGCGAGCGCAAAGACGGTGGAGGCGCCGGTGACGCCGAGCAGCGGCGTGAGCAGCTTGTGCGCGTCCTGGATCTCGGCGACCTGCGTGTTGCCGGTGGTATTGAACGTGGCGGCGGCGACGATGAGAATGGCGGCGTTGATGAACAGCGCGGTGGTCAGCGCGATGGTCGAGTCGAGGAACGCGAACTTCACCGCCTCGCGTTTGCCCTGCGCCGTTTCTTCGTAGCGCCGTGTCTGCACGATGGATGAATGCAGGTACAGGTTGTGCGGCATGACGGTGGCGCCGAGGATGCCGATGCCGATGTAGAGCATGTCGCGATCACGGATGATGTCGGCGCTCGGGATGAATCCGCGCGCGACGGCGCCGAGGTCAGGGCGCGAGAGGACCATCTCGAACAGGAAGCAGGCCCCGATGGTGGCGATCAGCACGATAACGATCGCCTCGAGCATGCGGAATCCGCGCCGCTGGAGGACGAGCAGCAGGAGAACGTCGACGGCGGTGATGATGATGCCCCACGTCAGCGGAATGCCGAAGAGAAGCTTGAGCGCGATGGCGGAGCCAATGACTTCGGCGAGGTCGCAGGCGGCGATGGCGATCTCACAGAGGAACCAGAGGAAGATGGAAACGGGGCGCGAGTAGTGATCGCGGCAGGCTTGGGCGAGGTCGCGTCCGGTGACGATGCCGAGCTTGCTGGACAGTCCCTGGAGCAGGACCGCCATCAGGTTCGAAATAAGGATGACGCTGAGGAGGGTATAGCCGAAGCGCGACCCACCGGCGAGATCGGTAGCCCAGTTGCCGGGGTCCATGTAGCCGACTGCCACCATGTACCCCGGGCCGGCGAAGGCGAGCATCTTGCGGAACCACCCCGTGCCGTCCACCGGGATCGTGCGGTGCACCTCGGCGAGCGACGGCGCGGTGCGGGCGCGGCGGAACCCGCCGGAGGGCGATTCCGTGATGGGCGGCGCGCCGGTGGGCGGCTCAAGCGGGGGCGGGAGAATAGTTGGTATTGCCACATACACAAGTTAGTACATACTAACAAATGTGCAAGCGAGAACGGTGAGAGCGCTGGCTCTTACGACGTACCACGGATAGGACGGATTGAACGGATCTTCACGGATACGACAACAACAGTACTTGGGGGGCGTGGGGCGCCGGTCTCGCGGTGCCACACACCCCCAAGTCGTTTGCAGTATTCGTGATGATCCGCGTGCTCCGTGTCATCCGTGGTACGCCGTATTACTCGCCTTACACGGATTTCAGCCGATCCCGCATCACGAACCAGACGCCCCATCCCACGCACCACCCAAAGAGCATGCCGAGCGTGACATCGCTGAAGAAGTGCGCGTGGGCGAGGATTCGCGTCACGCCGCAGCCCGCCGCGAGCGCGTACCACACCCAGCGCGCTCGCGGGAAGAGCCGCGCCATCGCCGTCGCCGCCGCGAACGCAACCATCGTGTGACTGCTCGGCCACGCCAGCCCGCTCGTCGAGAACGGATGCTCGCTCCACGCACGGAAGCTGTAGAAACCGTCGTCCACATCGGGGCGCTCGCGCCGCAGCAACAGCTTGAGCACTTCGGCGAGTAGGCCGCCGACGACGACCACGGTCACCAGATACCACGCACGGGCCGCGGCGCGCGCTGCCGCCTCCGGCCGCTCGTGCAGCCACATCGCGAGCGCGGCCACGCCCCACGTGGGCGCAAAACCCATCACGCGGAGCAGACGCGCCCAGTCGAGATCGTAGACGTTCTTGTGGTAGGCGTGATCATAGACCCACTTGTCCGCGAGCATCGGCAACGCGCCGAAGACCAGCACGCACCCGATGAGCCAGAGCGTGCGCTGCGCCGTGCCCCCGCCCCACTGCCTGTTCGTCTCGCTCATCGCCAGAGCCCCTCGAAGGTGCGCAGGATGTGTTCGGTCATGCCCCAGATCACGTGCTCGCCGACGCCGATGGCCGATCGCTTCATATGAATGCCGGGGAAACTGATGCTGATCTCCTGCCGGCGTGCGGGGTCGAAGACCTCGCGCAGCGGCACCCAGAACGCCTCGGCGACCTCATCGCTAAGCACTAGCGACGGACGCGCCGTGACCGCAAAGACAAACGGCCGCACGATGATCGGCGGCAGCAGCGGCGAGCGCGGACGCAGCTCGTCGAGTTCGCCAAGCAGTGAACCGTTCGTTGAAAGATCGATGCCGGTCTCCTCGTGCGTCTCGCGCATGGCCGTGAGCATCAGCGATTCCTCGCCCGCGTTGCGCCGGCCGCCCGGCAGGGCGATCTGCCCGCTCCACGGATCGCCGTCGCGCGTGGCCCGCTTGATGAAGAGCGTCTCGAGTCCGTCGGCCATGGGATGCAGCACCAGCGCCACCGCCGCCTCGTGAAACGGCTCGTCGCGCGGCGCCGGCGTGGGTGTCGTGGCCGAGAGCGCCCGCGCGAGGCGCGTGAGTTCGGGATGGGATTCGATGGAGATCACGAAGGTGGGGAGCAACGATCGACGGCGTCCAGCGGTTGGCACAAACTACGCATCGACGGGCAGTTTCGCCTCATCGCGACGTCTGCGCTTGCGGCGCGCCGTGAGATTCGCGAGGATGGTTCATTCCGCCACACCGAGGCTCCATGCGTTTGTATCAGGCTATTGCCCTCGTCTTCGTCGCCAGCATCGCCGCCACGGGCACGGTCCGCGCCCAGCAGCCGGCCGCGCCGCCATCGCCGCTCAAGCGCACCGTGCTGCAGACGAAGGCCTTGGGCACGGTGCCAGGACACGACGGCATCACGGTGCTGGCCGAGCTCGCCGTGGGCGGCACCGCGCCGCGTCACATGCATCCCGGCGAAGAACTCGTCTACGTGCTCGACGGCACGGCGACGTTTGACATGGTGGGTCAGCCGACGATTTCGCTGAAGGCCGGCGACGTTTTCTTCATTCCCGCCAACACGCCGCACGTCGCGAAGAACACGGGCACCGTGCCGGTGAAGCTGCTCAGCACCTACATCATCGAGACCGGCAAGCCGCTCGCGACGCCCGTGCCGTAGTTTCTTGCCATGCCTTTTGCCCTGAAGGTTCTGCTCGGCCTCGCCGCGGGGTTTGCCGTGGGGCTCGCCATCGCGGGCGGGGGCGCCGAGTTCCTCGCGCCCGGCGCGCGTGTGCTCGAGGTGCTTGGCACGATGTGGATTGCCGCCATTCGCATGACGGTGATTCCGCTCGTGGTGAGCAGCCTGATTGCCGGCGTGAATCGTGCGCCGAATCCGGCGACGATTGGACGGCTGGGTGGACGCGCCCTCACCTTCTTTCTCGTCGCCACGGCGCTCGCCGCGGTGATGGCGATCTTGGTGGGGGCGCCGCTGATGGCGCGGATTACGCTCGACCCGGCGGCGGTGGCGGCACTGCGCGCGACGGCGAGTACGACAGGGGCGCCGGCGGGGAGCATGCCGACGGTGTCGCAGTGGTTCATCGACCTCGTGCCGCTGAACCCAGTGAAGGCGGCCGCCGACGGCGCGATGCTGCCGCTCATCACGTTCTCGCTGGCGTTCGCGATTGCGATCACCCGTATAGACGACGCGCGGCGCGCGCCGCTCATCGCGGTGGTAGAGGCCATTCAGGACGCCACGCTGCGGCTTGTGCGTTGGGTCATCGACACTGCGCCGTACGGGGTTTTTGCGCTCGCCGTGCCGCTCGCGGCCAAACTGGGACTCTCGGCGGTGGGCGCGCTCGCCGGCTACACGGTGATCGTCTGCGGCGTCAGCGTGCTCTACTGCGCCACGGTGCTCTACCCCGCCGCGGTGCTGCTCGGCCGCGCACCGTTGGCAAGTTTCGCGCGCGTCTGGCTTACGCCGCAGGCCGTGGCCTTCAGCGCGCGTTCGTCGATGGCCGCACTGCCGGCGATGATTGAAGTGGCGCGTGACAAGTTGAAGCTGCCGGCGTCGATTCACGGCTTTCTGATTCCGCTGGCCGCGTCCACGTTCCGTCCGGGCGCGGGCGTGGGGCAGATCCTCGGCGCGCTATTCATCGCGCGGCTGTACGGCGTGCCGATTGGCGCGGGCGGATTGGCCGCCATCTGCGCGACCGCGCTCGTGACGTCGTTCTCGGTGCCGGGCATTCCCGGCGGTTCCATTGTCGCGATGGTGCCCGTGTTAATGGTTGTGAACCTGCCGGTCGAGGGCATCGGCATCCTGCTCGGCGTGGACACCATTCTCGACATGTTCCGCACGACGACCAACACGACGGGCCACATGAGCGCGGCGATGGTGCTGGCGCGCGGCGAACGCGAGGCGGAGGGGGCCGCGGCCGCGGACGTGCGATGATCTCGCCGTATCTCGCGGCGCTCCCGTGGCTCGTGATTCCGGCCATCGGGTTCTGGCGGCTGTCGAGGTCAACGCACTTGAATGACGAGCCCGTGTCGCCTCCGGAGAACGCGCCGCGTGTGAGCGTGGTCTGTCCAGCGCGGAACGAAGCGCGGCACATCGAGGCGTTCGTTCGCGCCGCGCTGGCCACCACCTATCTCGACTGCGAGCTCATCGTCGTGGACGATCACTCCACCGATGGCACCGGCACACTGGCCCGTGCGGCGGGGCGTGGCGACAGCCGACTGACGGTGATCGATCCGCCGCCGCTGCCGGCGGGGTGGTTTGGCAAGCAGTGGGCCTGTCACCACGGGGCGCAGCGCGCCACGGGCGACGTCCTGCTCTTCACCGACGCCGACACGCGGCACGCTCCTGACTTGCTCGTGCGCAGCGTGCACGCCATGCAACGGCGGCAGAGCGATCTTTTGTCGGTCGTGGGCCGTCAGGAGATGGGCTCGTTCTGGGAGCGCGTCGTGCAGCCGACGATCTTCGCCGTGCTCTTCAACACATATGGCGGCACTGAAGCAGTGAGCGCGACCACTCGCCCGCGCTCGAAGATCGGCAACGGGCAGTGCTTCTTCGTGCGGCACGACACATACCGCGCACTGCACGGACATGAGGCCGTGCGCGCCTTCGTCGCCGAGGACTTGATGCTTGCGCAGCAGTGGTGCGGGGCCGGCAGGCGCGTGCACGTCGTGGCGGGACTCGATCAGCTCTCGACGCGCATGTACACATCACTCGGCGAGATTGTGGAAGGGTGGAGCAAGAACATCTGGGCCGGTGGGCGGTATGTGCTGCCCGATCATCCGCTCATTCGCGGCACGGCGCGTGTGCTGATGCCGTTCTCGGCGCTGCCCCATCTCGTGCCGATTGTGGCGCTCGGGCTAGGGCTCTCTGGACTGGCGGGTCCGTGGTGGCTGACGTTTGGCGCCGCCGCGTACGCCGCCTCGGTGCTGTGGGCGCTGCCGGTCGCGGCGATCCTGCGGATGCCGCTGTCGTATGCGCTCCTGCATCCGCTCGGTGCGGCGGTCGCGATGTGGATCTTCGCGCGCGGTTCTTGGAGAGGGGACAAGGTGACGTGGAAGGCGCGCGAGTATATCGCGGGCTGACGTTCCCCCCGCACGCGGCATCGCTCCCCGCCCTTATCTTTCGGCCGTGACTCTCCCCGCCCTCTTGTTCGACCTCGACGGCACGGTCGTCGACTCCATTGAACTGATCGTGCAGGCCGCCGAGCACGCGTATGCTGGCCGCGACGGTCCGCGGCCGACGCGCGCCGAGTGGCTGGCGCTCATCGGGACGCCGCTGGCGCCGATGCTGCGCCGGTGGGCACACGACGAGGACGACCTGAAGTTCCTGTGGGACCGCTACCGTGAGTTTCAGGTGGCGAACCACGACCGGCTGGTGACGCCGTATCCCGGTGTGGTGGAACTGATTCGCCGGTTGCACGCGCGCGGCCACGCGATGGCGATCGTGAGTTCAAAGCTCGAAGCGGGCATTCGCCGCAGTCTCGATTTTGTGGGGATCACCGAGTGCTTTGGCGCGCTTATCGGCATCGAGGCGACGGAGAAGCACAAGCCGGAGCCCGAGCCGGTGCTGCTGGCGCTCGAACGATTGCACGCCGCGGCGAACAACGCATGGTTCATTGGCGATTCGCCGTACGATGTGCTCGCTGGCCGCGCCGCGGCGGTGCGCACGATTGGCGTGCTCACCGGGCCGTACGATCGCGAGGCGATGGAGCAGGCACAGCCGACGCATTTGGTAGAGACGCTCGAGGAGATTGAGCGGCTAGTGTAGCGCGACGGGCTAGGTGTTCGCGTCGCGCATATTGGCTTTGTCTTGGGAGCACGGTTGCCGCCGAGCCTGATCATCAACGCAAGCAATTGACGCGAGGTGCGCTGACACGGTGACGGTCGGCGCGGGGCGCGCGTGTAGTGTGGCCGCGTGCTCACCATGCTCGATGCCGCCGCGCTGCTGCAGCGCGCCTCCGACCGGCGCGGACGGATCGCGCTGCTGCGCTCCATTGGCTTTGCGTCGCCAGCGGGCGCGCTGGATACGGAATCCGCACATCGACTGGGCCTCGATGGTGAGATCGTGCGCGCCGAGGTCGCGCAGGGGCCGGGCGCGTTGCGCGCGCTATTACTGGACATCGCGCCCGCGGCGACGCTGCGCGACGCCATCGCCCGTGCCGCTCGACGCGTGGCAACACGGGCGCCGGAGCTGTTGTGGCTCGTGCTCGGCAGTCAGCGCGGCGGCGAGATGGTGCTTGCCGTTCCGTCTCCGGGCGGATCAAATGCCGTCGCCGCGCTGCTGGTCGCTCCGTCCAGCGTGCGGCCGAGTGACGCGGAGTCATTGGCGGCGCTCGTGGGAGCGTGCGGCGTCAGCGACTTCGACACGCACTTGCGCTGGCGCGAGGCGCTCGGGCGCGACGCGCTGACTCGGCGATTCTATCGCGACCTCGAACAGGCGGTGCGCGCGCTCGGTGATGGCGCGCAGGGCGGTGCGAGCCCCGAGGTTCGCCACGCGCTTGCGCTGCGCTGCACCTCACGGCTGCTCTTTCTGTCGTTTCTCGAAGTGAAAGGCTGGCTGGACGGCGATCGCGCGTTCCTGTCGCATCAGGTGGCGGCGCATGGCGAGGGCTTGCATCGCGGGCTGCTCGAGCCGCTGTTCTTTGGCACGCTCAACGCGCCCGTGTCGCGCCGTGCGCCGGCGGCGCGCGCCTTTGGCCGCATTCCATTTCTCAACGGCGGCCTGTTCATGCGCGACGCGTTGGAGAAACAGCATCGGACGCTGCGGTTTGCAGACGGCGATATTGCGCGCGTGGTCGGCGAACTGCTTGCCCGATACCGCGTGACGGCGCACGAGGGATCGCCCGACTTCAGTGAAGCCGCGGTGGATCCCGAGATGCTCGGTCGTGCGTTCGAGAGTCTCATGGCGACGGACGATCGCCGCAACACCGGCGCCTTCTACACGCCGCCCGAGATGATCCGTCGCATCACGGATGCCGCGCTCGACGCGTCGTTTGCTGATCCCGGGATGCGCGCCGCGCTCGACGAAGCACGCGCGGGCCGCGTGGCCGATGTTGCCACCGCGGCTCGCTTGCACGCGGGGCTCAGCGATCTGCGCATTCTCGACCCGGCGTGCGGCACCGGCGCGTTTCTCGTGCACGCGATGGCCGAAGTCTCGCGTCTGCTTGCTGCATCGCACGACGACCGCGCCGAGCACGCGCGCCGCCGGGCCGTGCTGTCGCGATCGATCTTTGGCGTGGACATCAACCCAACGGCGGTTTGGCTCTGCGAACTGCGGCTCTGGCTCTCGGTGGTTGTGGACAGTCCCGAGCGCGACCCGCTGCGCGTGCCGCCGCTGCCGAATCTCGACCGCCATGTCCGCTGTGCCGACGCGTTAAGCGGCCCCGCGTTCGACATCACCGGCGGCAGCGACGCCGGGGTGACGCGGCTGCGCGAGCGCTACGCCCGGGCCACGGGGCGCCGCAAACAGTCGCTGCAGCGCGCGCTCGACCGTTCGGAGCGCGCACTGGCGGTGGCCGCGCTGTGCGCCCGCCTCGAGCGTGAGGCGACGCGCCGGAGAGACCTGCTCTGCGCGCTGCGGGGGCGTGACCTGTTTGGGGGTCGCCGCGTGGCCACGGCCACCGAGCGCGCGGCGCTCGACGCCTGGCGCCGCGACGCGCAGGGGCTGCGCCGCGCGCTCGCGGCGCTTCGCGCCGGCGGCGCCGTGCCGTTCGGATTTGCATCGCACTTTGGCGATGTGGCGCGCCGCGGCGGTTTTGACGTCATTGTCGGCAACCCGCCGTGGGTGCGGCTGCATCGCATTCCGCCCGCCGAGCGTGAGACGTTGCGCGCACACTATGAATCGATGCGCAATGCCGCGTGGCGCGCCGGAGCGGCGGCCAGCGGTGCCATGACCGGCTTCGGCATGCAGGCCGACCTCGCCGCGCTTTTCACGGAACGTGCGGCATCGCTGGCGCGTCCCAACGGCGTGGTGGCGCTGCTCGTGCCCGCGAAACTATTTCGAAGCCTCGCCGGCGGCGGGCTGCGATCGTTGCTGGCGCGCTCGACGGCGGTGCTCGCCTGCGAAGACTACTCCGCGGGGCGCGCGTTGTTCGACGCGGCCGTGTATCCGGCGGTGGTCGTGGTGCGGCGCAACGGCGCCGGCGCGCCGCCTGCCGTGCCGAGCACCGAGGCAACGGTTGCCTGCACCGTCGCGCGCCGCGATGCGGAGGTGCACTGGCGGACACCGCGCGGCCGCCTCGCGCTGGAAGCGAGCGAGGGAGCGCCGTGGCTGCTGCTGCCTCCACCGGTGCGCGCCGCATTCGATGCGCTCGCCGCCGCGGGGACCGCGCTGGCGGACACGCCATTCGGTCGCCCGCTCCTCGGTGTGAAGAGCGGCTGCAACGACGCCTTCGTCGTACGGCCCGAGGGTGCGTGGCGCGCACGGTCCGCGAACGCGCTTTGCACCGTGCACGGCGCGGATCGTGAAGGCATCATCGAGCGTGCGCTGCTCCGTCCCGCGCTGCGCGGCGAGGGTCTTGCGCCGTTCGTGCCGAATCCGTCACACGAAGCAATCATCTGGACGCACGACGCCGCCCTGCAACCGGTGCGCGCGCTTCCACCGCGCGCGGGACGCTGGCTCTCGCACTGGCGGCCGACGCTCGAATGTCGCGCGGACGCGCGATCGCGTGATCGCTGGTGGTCAGTCTCCCGGCTCGACGCCGCCG
>JAHFCT010000021.1 GCA_023249375.1 Gemmatimonadota bacterium
TTCGCCGTGTTCTGGGGCATTTTCATCATCGGGTCCACGGGGGCGATGCTCTGGTTCCCCGTCTTCTTCTCCCGGTTCTTCCCCGGTTGGTTCGTCAACGTGGCAACGATCGTCCATAGCGACGAAGCGCTGCTGGCCACCGGCTTCATCTTCACGGTGCACTTCTTCAACACGCACCTGCGCCCGGAGAAGTTCCCGATGGACCTCGTGATCTTCACGGGGCGCATGACGGTCGACGAGCTGAAGCACGACAAGCCGGACGAGTACAAGGAGATGGTTGAGTCGGGCAAGCTCGACGAGCATCTCGTGGTGCCGTACCAGCCGATCGTGATTCGTACCATCCGCATCTTTGCGTGGACGGTGCTGACGATGGGCACGTTGATCATCTTGGGGATCGTGTACGCGATGATCTTCGCGTACGCGTAAGCGCACGCCACAAACGCCCGGCGACCCTCAGACGGTCGCCGGGCGTTTCGCTTTACGACATCGGCTTCCGATCGTCCGGCGGCACGAAATGCATCAGGAACGTCTGCTCTTGCGGCGTAATGCTGCCGATGCCTTGCGCGCTGATCTTGTCGAGGATGCGATTCACCTCGTCGCGGTTCAGCTCGTTGACGGAGTTGGGATCGAGCTTCTGCCACGCCCCGATAGAGCCCACCACGCGCGCCGGCCCCGCCGACTTTCGTTTGAAGCGCGCGGCGGCCGAGCCCCAGCCGATGAAGCGAAGATAGAGAAACGCGCCGGCGTAGCCACCCAAGTGCGCAAAGTCGGCGGTGCCGCCGCGCGAGCCGCCGGCTCCGCTCCAGATGGCGAGCACGGTGGTGATCACGACAAGCCAGCGCGCCTCGATGGGGAGCACGCCCCAGATGAGGATCTGGTCGCGCGGCCAGAAGTGCGCGTACGCGAGCATGATGCCGAAGATGCCGGCCGACGCTCCGATCACGCCGGCGTACGGCGCGAAGATGAACGAGAACAGCGCGCCGCTGATCCCCGAGAGGAAATACAGCGTGATGAAGCGGTTGGAGCCGAGCCGCGATTCCACGCGCGGGCCGAAGAAGTACAGCCCGATCATGTTGAAGAGCAGGTGCGTGAAGCCGCCGTGCAGGAACATGTACGTGATGATCGTCCACGGATGCGTGAGCACCAGCATGGGGACAAACACAAACGGCTCGGCGAGTCCCGGCGCCGTGAGCTGGACGAAGAAGACGAGGATGTTGGCGATCAGCAGCCGCTGCACCCACGGGGTCATGCGAGCACTCCTCTTGTCATCAAGCCGCCAGCGGCGCACGCCGTTCGCTGGCCGACGGCGCCGAAGATCATAGGTTAGGACACGTGGCCCGCCACGCACCCACGAACACTACTTGAACAGGACCGGGTTATGAAGTTCCGTCCGACGCTCTCCATCGCCGCGATGCTCGCCGTTCCGGCCGCATTCCTCGTTGCGCAGTCCGCGAAATCTGCGCCGTCCGCGAAATCCGCGCCGTCCGCCGCGTCCGCGCCGTCCGCCGCGACGAACGGATGGAAACTCGTGTGGCAGGACGAGTTCAACGGCAAGGCGCTCGACACGACGAAATGGAATGTGCTGCTGCGCGAGCAGAGCAAGCACGATGAAATGCAGTTCTACCTGCCGGACGAAGTGTATCTGGAGCAGGGCCAGCTGCGCATCCGCAGCCGCGAACGCGCGTTCGGTTCAATGAAGTACACCAGTGGACGCCTCGACACCCGGGGCAAGTTCGCGCCCATCTATGGCCGCTTCGAGATTCGCGCGAAGATGCCCGTGGGGAAGGGGCTGTGGCCCGCGCACTGGCTGTATCCGGCCAACCGCAACTGGCTGATGGAATACACAATGTCGCAAGCAGTGACCAACGGACTGGAACGGCTCATTCCGGAAGAGCGTCCGTGGTACAGCGAAATCGACATCATGGAATATCTAGGCCACGAGCCCAACATCCTCTACGGCACGCTGCACTACACCACGTTCAAGGGCGAAAAGAAATCAACGTCGGGCAAGTGGACGGGCGACGTCGATTACTCCAAGGACTTCCACCTGTACGCCCTGGAGTGGGAGCCCGATTCGATCCGCTGGTACATTGACGGACACTTGATTCATGCGACGACGACGGGCATTCCGCACGCGCCGCACTACCTGATTCTCAACACCGCCGTCGGCGGCAGCTGGCCCGGGAACCCCGATTCGACCACGGTCTTCCCGCAGTATCACGACATCGACTACGTGCGGGTGTATCGGCGCGCCAAGTACTTCTAGCGCACGGCCGGCGATCCGCACCGCGCCAGGTACTTCTAGCGCACTGTCGGCGATTTGCGATGCGCCAATGGCCTCAGGGCACCGGCTGGGAGAGTGCGTCGGCGAACTGCTTGGCGCGCGCAATCGTCGGCCCCGGCGACTTGGGCCCCCGCGCGCCAGGCATCGGCTCCACGTCAAGTACGATGCACACCGGCCCGCGGGCGTTGAGCGCGTCGCGCCCCCCCGCGCGCCACGCCCCGATCTCGCTGAATCGATAGACCGCGCCGATGCCGCTCGCGCGCGCGAGCGCCGCAAAATCCGCCTGCCCCGGACTGGGCTGCGCGCCCGTGACCTCGTACACGCCGTTGTCGAAGATGACGAGCACGAGATTCTCCGGCGCCTCCGACGCGATGGTCACCAGCGTGCCCAGGCTCATGAGCGTTGAGCCGTCGCCGTTGCAGGCGATCACCCGCCGCGCCGGCTGCGCGAGCGCAACGCCAAGTCCGAACGGCGGCGCCGCGCCCATCGCGGACGGCACGAAGACCCAGTCGAGCGCCTCGAGCGGACCCATCGCCATCCACTCGCGCGCCGTGCCCATCGACGTCACCACCACGTCGGTCGCTGCCCGCGTCTCGCGGATCACCTGCAGCGCCTCGTGCATCGGCATCGCGGTCATGCGCGTCCCTCCGCGATCACCAAGCCACCCGATGTGCGGGCGGCCGCGCAGTGCCGGTAGTGCACGCCCATCTCGTCGAACTGATCGGGCGACTTGATCAGCCGCCAGTCGAAACGCCACGCGTCCATCAACGGCTCGGTGAACTCGAGGCAGGTGTCGCCGGGCAGCGTGTCCTGGTTCAGGTAGCTGCGGTAGCCGATCATGCAGAAGAGCGGAAGCTTCCAGTCGTGCACCATGTTGCGCAGCGCATCGCCGCTCTCAAATAAGCCGGTGCATTGGATCAGCACGAGCGGCGTGGCGCCGCCGAGGTAGAGGCCGCCGGCCACGGCCCATGCCTCGCCCTCGCGGCAGACGCGCACGAGCCGCAGCTGCGGGTGCGCGGCGATCGCCGGATGCCACGGCCCAAGGGTGCTGTCCGCCACCGCCACCACGTGCGTGATGCCGACGTCGGCGAGAAAATCCGCAATCTGTGGCCCGCTGAACATCTGGTGTCCCCGGAAACGAGTTCCTCGCAATTTGCATCGGGGGACAGGCCGCGGCATCGCCCGCGCGCACTGTCGTCACGTCGCACCGGCTAACGGCGGCGCCGAGCACCGCCGCGCGGTTGACGCCGCGCGAGTTCGTCGCGACGTTCGTTCTCTCCTCACACCGCAGAGTCGTGCCGATGTCCCGCCTTCGCGCCGCGCCGCACATAGCTGCCGCCTTGCTGACCCTCGCGCTGTGCACGATGCCAGCCCTCGCGCAGCCGCGCAGCGCTGTTTCGGCACCGCAGCCGTCCATGGCGGGCCGCTCGCCCGTGTACGCGCCCAACGCCGTCGCCGCCACCAGCCAGCCGCTGGCCACGTCGGCCGCGATGCGCGTCCTCGACCGCGGCGGCAACGCCATCGACGCCGCCGTCACCGCGGCCGCCGTGCTCTCGGTGGTCGAACCCATGATGACGGGCATCGGCGGCGACATGTTCGCCATCGTCTGGCTCGCCAAGGAACACCGCCTCGTCGCGCTCAATGCCAGCGGCCGCGCGGGATCCCTGATGACGCGCGAGGAGCTGCTCAAGCGCGGCCGCACCTCCACCATTCCGCGCGGCATCGAAGCGGTGACCGTGCCGGGCGCGCTCGCCGGATGGCAGGCGCTCCTCGCCACCTACGGCACGATGACGCTCGCGCAGGCCGTCGAGCCGGCCATCGGCTACGCCGAGAGAGGATTCGTGGTCACGCCGGTGATCGCCGAAGACTGGGCGGGGCAAGCCGCGCTCCTCCGGCGCGACGTCGGCGCGCGCGCGACGTTTCTCCGCGACAGCCAGCCGCCGCGCGCCGGTGACTGGTTTGTCAACGCCGACTACGCGCGCACGCTGCGCCAAATCGCGGCCGAAGGTCCCGCCGCGCTCTACGGCGGTGCCCTCGGCCGGCGCATCGCCGACCGCGTGAAGGAACTCGGCGGGTTCATCACGCTCGAGGATCTCAAGCAGAACACGCCGACGTGGGTGACGCCCATCTCGGTGAACTTCAAGGGCTATCGTGTCTGGGAGATGCCGCCGAACAACCAGGGCATCGCGACGCTCGAGATGCTGCGCATCCTCGAGCCCTACGATTTGGTTGCCATGCGGCAGAACTCATCGGCCTATCTTCACCTGCTCATCGAGGCGAAGAAGCTCGCCTACGCGGATCTCGCGCGGTACGTGGGTGACGCCGAGCATCTCACGTTGACGCCGAAGCAGATGCTCTCAGATGCGTTCATCGACGAACGGCGCAGTCATATCGATCTGAAGCACGCGGCGTCGGTGGTGGAGCCCGGGCCCGAGCGCACCGGCGGCGAGACCATCTATCTCACCGTCGCCGACAAGGACGGGAACATGGTCTCGTTCATCAACTCCAACTTCGACGAGTTTGGATCCGGCATCGTGGTGCCGGGCACGGGGTTCGTGCTGCACGATCGCGGCTCCGGATTCACGGTGACCGCCGGGTTGCCGAACACCGTCGCACCCGGCAAGCGGCCGTTCCACACGCTGATCCCCGGATTCGTCACCAAACCGGGCGCTCGCGCGGCGGCCGATGGATCGGGCGACGAGCCGTACATGAGCTTCGGCTTGATGGGCGGTTCGATGCAGGCGCAGGGGCACGCGCAGTTTCTCATCAATCACCTCGTCTTCGGCATGAACGTGCAGCAGGCAATGGACGCCGGCCGCTTCCGGCACAACACCGGCACGCGCGTCATCGTCGAGCCGGTGATTGCCGACAGCGTGCAGGCGGCGCTGCGCGCGCTCGGACACGACGTCACCACGGCGCGCGCCACGCAATTCGGCGGAAGCCAGGCCATCATCAAGCTCGCGCGCGGCTACGTCGCGGGATCGGACCCGCGCAAGGATGGACACGCGGCGGGGAACTGACGCACAATCGGGCGCAGCGCGCGCGGAGCTTCGCGGGGCGCGGCGCGCCTTGCCCCCGCGCGTCGCGGCTGACTACGTTGCGATGTCAGTCGAACCGGTGAGAAGAATGCCCCCTACGGATGTCGCCAATCCGCGTTACTACCATAAAGTCGTGGACTGCCAGTGGGCGTGTCCTGCCCACACGAACGTCCCGCAGTACTTGCGTCTTATCGGCCTCGGGCGATACGACGATTCGTACCTGCTGAACCGACAGTCCAACGTCTTTCCGGGCATCCTCGGGCGCACCTGCGACCGTCCGTGCGAGCCGGCCTGCCGACGCGGTCGCGTGGACGAAAAGCCGGTCGCCATCTGCCGGCTGAAGCGTGTCGCCGCCGACCTGCGCGGTGACATCACCGACCGTCTGCCGAAGGCGCCCGCGCAGAAGAACGGCAAGCGCGTCGCACTCATCGGCGCGGGACCGTCGTCGTTGACCGTCGCCAACGACCTATTGCCGCTGGGCTACGACGTCACCATCTACGAGCGGCACACCAAGCCGGGCGGGTTGATGCGCTTCAACATTCCGGCGTTCCGCCTGCCCGAGCAGGTGCTCGATGAAGAATGCGGTTACATCGTGGACATGGGCGCCACGATGAAGTACGGCACGACCGTCGACAGCATGAAAGCGCTGATCGCCGAGGGCTACGACGCGGTCTACGTCGGCAGCGGCGCGCCGCGCGGCAAGGACCTGGAAATCCCCGGCCGCTGGGATGCCCCAGCCATTCTCACCGGCATGGAGTGGCTGTCGAGCGTGCACTTCGGGCACGTCCAGAAGATCGACAAGCGCGTCATCATCATCGGCGTCGGCAACACGGCCATGGACTGCTGCCGCACTTCGCTGCGGCTTGGCGCCACTGACGTGAAAGTGGTGGCGCGCCGCAGCCGCGAGTTCTTCAAGGCGTCGCCGTGGGAACTCGAGGATGCCGAGCATGAAGGCGTGCAGATCATCGAGAACCACGCCCCCAAGCAGTTTGTCATCGAGAACGGCCGGCTTGTCGGCATGGAGTTTGAGCGGCTGCAGTGGTCCACCGTCGACGGACGCCAGAAGAGCACGGTGCTCGACACGGTCGTGATCCCGTGTGACGCGGTGATCCTCGCCATCGGGCAGGACAACGCGTTCCCGTGGATCGAGCGCGACCTCGGCATCGAGTTCAGCGACACGCAGATGCCGGTCGTCGATAAGGTGACGCACCAGAGTTCGCGCCCCGGCGTCTACTTTGGCGGCGACGCGGCGTGGGGGCCGCAGAACATCATCTGGGCCGTCGAGCACGGCCATCAGGCGGCCATCTCCATCCATCTGCACTGCTGGGGCCGCGACGTGACCGCGCGCCCCGCACCGGGCATGACGCTCGTCAGCGCCAAGCTGGGGCTGCATGCCTGGAGCTACAACAACGACTACAACCCGTCGCCGCGCGCCACCATGCAGCACGAGGCGCTCGTGCGCCGCTTCGAGAGCATGAACGTCGAAGTCGAACTCGGCTTCACCCCCGAGCAGTCGGCGCGCGAAGTGGAGCGCTGCCTCAACTGCGATCTCGAGACGCACTTCGCGGCCGACCTGTGCATCGAGTGCGACGCGTGCGTCGACGTCTGCCCCACGAGCTGTTTGACGATCACGCAGAACCACTCGCCGGTGGACGAGCTGCGCCAGCGCTTGTCGGCGCCAGCGCTCAATGCCACGCAGGAGATCTACGTTTCCACCCTGCTGCCGCAGACCAAACGCGTGATGGTGAAGGACGAGGACGTCTGCCTGCACTGCGGGCTCTGTGCCGATCGCTGCCCCACTGCCGCATGGGACATGCGCCAGTTCGACTTGCTGAAGCCCTATGCGGGCGTGGAGCACCGGTGAGCGCCGTCAATGATTTCGCCCTGAAGATCGCCACGGTCAACGGCACGGGATCGGCGAGCGCCAACGGCCTGCTGATGCAAGCCATCTTCCGCATGGGCATTCCCGTGACGGGCAAGAACATCTTCCCGTCGAACATCCAAGGCCTGCCCACGTGGTACGAGATCCGCGTGAGCAAGGACGGCTACACGGCGCGTCCGCCGCAGATCGACCTCGTCGTGGCGCTCAACCCCGAGACGTACGCCAAGGACGTCGCCACGGTTCGCGCCGGCGGCTACCTGCTCTACGATTCGTCGTGGCCGATGGACGACGAACTCGCGCGCGACGACATCACCATTCTCGGCGTGCCCTTCGGTCGTCTGTGCATCGAGACGTTTGAGCGCGACCGCACACTGCTGCGCAACATCGCGTACCTCGGCGCGCTCGCCGCGCTCCTTGAAGCGGACTTGCCGCTCGTCGAGAAGATGCTCAGCGAACGCTACGGCAAGAAGAAGGCGCTGCTCGCCGCCAATCAGACGGCATTCCGGCTTGGCTACGACCACGCCAAGACGCAGCTGCCGTGTCCGCTGCCGTTTCATCTCGATCGCATGGACGCGACGGGCGGCTCGATCCTTATCGACGGCAACACCGCCTGCGCGCTGGGCGCCGTGTACGCCGGCGCGACGGTCGGCGCGTGGTATCCCATCACGCCATCCACGTCGTTGATGGAAGCGTTCAAGGCGTTCTGCCAGAAGTACCGCGTGGACGCCGAGTCCGGGCTCAACAAGTACTGCATCCTGCAGGCCGAAGATGAACTGGCGGCCGCTGGCATCGCCATCGGCGCCGGATGGATGGGTGCGCGGGCGTTCACGAATACCTCGGGCCCCGGCATTTCGCTAATGCAGGAGTTCATCGGCCTCGCGTACTACACCGAGATTCCCGCCGTCTTCTTCGACGTGCAGCGCTGCGGGCCCGCCACCGGCATGCCGACGCGCACGCAGCAGGCCGATCTGATGTCGATGGCGTACGCGTCGCACGGCGACACCAAGCACATCGTGCTCTTCCCGGCGAATCCCAACGAGTGCTTTGAGATGTCCGTCACGGCGTTCGATCTTGCCGATCGCTTCCAGACGCCGGTGTTCGTGGCGTCGGACCTCGACATCGGCATGAACGACTGGATGGTGCCGCGCCTCGAGTGGGATGACGCCTACCGCCCGGACCGCGGCAAAGTGCTCGACGCCGCGGCGCTGGAGAAGGTGAAGAAGTTCTCGCGTTATCTCGACGTCGATGGCGACGGCATCGCGGCGCGCACGCTGCCCGGTGTGGGCGGCAAGGGCGCGTACTTCGTACGCGGCTCGGGACACGACAAGCACGCCGCGTACACCGAGGATTCCGACGCGTATCAGGAAGTGGTCGATCGCCTCGCGCGGAAGTCGGCGACCGCGGCGCTCGCCGTTCCGTCGCCCGCGTTCGATCGGCAGGATGGCGCCGACATCGGCGTCGTGACGCTCGGCGGGTGCGACGGTGCCGTGCGCGAAGCGATCGACCGATTGCGCGAGCAGGGGCATCGTGTGGACCTCATGCGCATCAAGGCCTTCCCGTTTGCTCCCGCCGTGCGCGAGTTCCTCGATCAGCACGCCACGACGTTCGTCGTCGAGCAGAATCGCGACGCACAGCTGCGCGCCATGCTCGCCATCGAGACCGGCGCCCCGCGCGATTCGATGATGCCCATTCTCGACTACTCCGGCCTGCCGTTGACGGCAACGCGCGTCGTTGCCGCCGTGGCCTCGCATCTGAGCGGAGCAACCGTATGAGTTCCATCACCAAGCCGCCCATCCGGCACCCGAGCCTTCAGAAGAACGCGCTCGGCCTCAGCAAGCAGGACTATGAAGGCGGCATGTCCACCCTGTGCGCCGGCTGCGGGCACGACTCGGTGACGGCCGCGCTCATTCAGGCGTTCTGGGAACTCGACCTGCCGCCGCATCGCGCCGCGAAGATGAGCGGCATCGGCTGCTCGTCCAAGACCACCGGTTACTTCATGAAGCAGTCGCACGGGTTCAACTCCGTGCACGGCCGCATGCCGTCGGTGACGTCGGGCGCCAACGCCGCAAACCGCGACCTCACGTACATCGGCGTCTCGGGTGACGGCGACTCGCTCTCCATTGGCCTCGGCCAGATGGCGCACGCCATTCGCCGGAACGTGAACATGCTGTACGTGCTCGAGAACAACGGCGTCTACGGACTCACCAAGGGGCAGTTCTCGGCGTCGGCGGATGTCGGGTCGAAGTCCAAGAAGGGAGAGGCCAACGAGCAGAATCCCATTGATCCCCTGCTGCTCGCGCTCACGCTCGGTGCCACGTTCGTCGCTCGCTCATTCTCCGGCGACAAGCAGCAGCTCATTCCGATCATCAAGGCGGGGCTGGCGCATCACGGCTTTGCGCTCATCGACATCATCTCGCCGTGCGTGTCGTTCAACGATCACGAAGGCTCCACCAAGAGCTACGCGCACACGCGGGCGCAGTCCGTCGAGCTGGTAGAAGCCGACTTCGTGCCGCTGCGCCGCGAGATCCGGCTGCCGGCGCAGCACCCGGCGGTATCGGTGGTGAAGCTCCACGACGGATCGTCGGTCTGCCTGCGCGCCACCGACGGGTCGTACGATCCGAACGACCGCGACACGGCGTACCAGCATGTGCGCGCCTGCCAGTCGCGCGGCGAAGTGGCCACTGGGCTGCTGTTCGTGGACGAAGCGGCGCGCGACCTGCACGATATGAATCGCACGGTCGCCACGCCGCTCGCCGAACTGCCGTTCGAAGTGCTTTGCCCAGGGAAGGGCGCGCTCGATACGCTGATGGCGCGCTATCGCTAGCGCGCCATCAGGGGTTTAGCGATTTGGCAGCAACCGCGCGCTAGCCCTTCATCATCACCTTGACGCCCGCCCAGATGGCCGGAATGGCGCCGAGGACCCACATGATCGCGCCGGCCGGGATGAGCTTGTCCTTGGGCAGCTTGCCGACCACGACAATGCCGATGGCGAGCAGTACCGTCACCCAGAGCGTGAAGATATCCACGCGGCCGAGCACGCCAAGAATCCCGTGCGACTGGTCCGGCGACAGGAAGCGTCCGACCCCCAACGTGAGCTGAAAGCGGCCGGTGTAGCCGCTCGTATCGAGCAGCATGCCCTGCGCCATGACGGCGACCTGGTCGATGATGCGCGGCATGAACGCGTAGGCGGCAACCATCGAGGCCTGCGCGTAACTCAACGTCGCGCCCAGCATCTTCCCGGTCAGCCAGGCGCCGAGCCCGATGATGAGAATGGCAATGGGCGTGCCAATGAAGGCGCCGACGGTCGTCATGAAGCCGGCCACCTTGTTGCCCATCGCGAGCTGGTCCTGCGTCATCGCGGGATTTGACTTCATGGCCTCGGCCATCGAGCGCGAAATCTCGGCGTCCATGATGCCCGACATCGTGCCCTTGTTGACGAACCAGAGCAGGCCGACGACGACGGTCAGGAGGCAGAGGACGAGAAAGAACCCCGAGTTCGCGCGGCGGGTGAAGACGGCGCTCGGGTTGTAGAAGATGTCGATGAAATCCTCAAACAAGCCCGCCTTTTCGGGAGCGGGGGCCGGCGTTTCGGGCGCCTCATCGGTCATGGCGATTTCCGGTGGAAGTTGGAGGGTCCTGACGCATCGAAGTTGCAGGCCGGCGCCACAGGGGGCAACACGCCGCCGGCGCCGGCCGGCCTTGACGGCGGCACGCTTATATTCTATTATCCGGATAACCGGATGATACGAACTGCCGACCCCGCGGTCTTCGACCGCCTCGCCGCCCTCGCCGACGCCACGCGCGCCCGCCTGCTTGCCTGCCTCGAACGGCACGAGCTGACGGTCGGCGAGCTGCAGGACATCGTGCAGCTCCCGCAGTCCACCGTGAGCCGCCACCTCAAGGCGCTGGCCGGCGCCCAGTGGGTAACCTCGCGCGAGGAAGGCGCCGCCAACCGCTATCGCATGGCGACGCGCGAACTCGACGCCTCGGCGCGCAAGCTGTGGCACTCGGTGCGCGAAGAGATCGCCCTCCTCCCCGCCGCCCAGCGCGACGCCGAGCGGCTGCACGAAGTGCTCGCCGGCCGTCACTCGAAATCACAGGAGTTCTTCGCCTCGGGGGCGGGGCAGTGGGACCGCCTGCGGACGGAGCTCTTCGGCGCGCGCCCCGAACTGTTTGCGCTGCTTGGTCTGCTCGACCCCGCGTGCACCGTCGCCGACCTCGGCTGCGGCACGGGCCAGCTCGCCGAGGCGGTGGCGCCGTTCGTGAAGCGCGTCGTCGCCATCGACGAATCGCCGGCGATGCTGCGTGCGGCGCGAACGCGCCTTCAGAGCTTCGCGAATGCCGAACTGCGACAGGGGACATTGGAGTCGCTGCCGTTGAACGCGCACTCGGTTGACGTCGCGGTGATGTCGCTGGTGCTGCCCTATGTGGCCGCTGTCGTCCCGGTGCTCGCCGAGGCGCGGCGCGTGCTGCGCGCCGGCGGCCGCCTGCTGCTCATCGACATGCGGCCGCACGAGCACGAGGACTATCGCCAGACGATGGGCCATGTCTGGCTTGGAATCGACGCGACACAATTGGAGCAGTGGGCGCGGGAGGCTGGCTTCGCATCGGCTCGAGTGCATCCGTTGCCGGCTATGCCAGGGGCCAAGGGTCCGACCCTGTTTGCCGCGTCGTTGAGTGTGGCATCGCAGCGAACGAAGAAGAAATTGAAGTCATAGCCGACGCCCTCGTCCTCCGTCTTCTGTCCACGCACTGCGTCGACCGTCTGCGGTCGACCGCCTCATGTTTGTCGTCTTCTGTCTCCCATCTCCCATCTCCCGTCTCCCGTCTCCCATGGCCACCACCGTTCATCCCTTCGAAGCCTCCGCCGCCACTGGCCGCGCCCCGTTCAAGGTCAAGGACATTTCGCTTGCCGCGTGGGGACGTCAGGAAATCCGCCTGGCCGAGTACGAGATGCCGGGCCTGATGTCACTGCGCGCCGAGTACGGCGCGAGCAAGCCGCTGACCGGCGCCAAGATCATGGGCTCGCTGCACATGACGGTGCAGACGGCCGTGCTCATCGAGACGCTCGCTGAACTCGGCGCCGACGTGCGCTGGGTGTCGTGCAACATTTTCTCGACGCAGGACCACGCGGCGGCGGCTGTGGCCGCTGGGCGCGATGGCACCGCCGAGCATCCGAGCGGCATTCCGGTCTTTGCGTGGAAGGGCGAGACGCTCGATGAATACTGGTGGTGCACCGAGCAGGCGCTGCGGTGGCCCGATGGCAGCGGCCCCAACCTGCTGCTGGATGACGGCGGCGACGCGACGCTGCTCATTCACAAGGGTGTGGAGTTCGAGGCCGCCAAACAGGTGCCGGCGTACAACCCCGTGAGCGACAGCGAGGAGTACGGCGTCATACTCGGGCTGCTCGCCGCCGAGTTGAAGAAGGACGGGCAGCGCTGGACGAAGGTGGCGAAGGCGCTGAAGGGTGTCTCGGAGGAGACGACCACCGGCGTACACCGCCTGTACGAGATGATGAAGGCCGGCACGCTGCTCTTCCCGGCGATCAACGTCAACGACTCGGTGACCAAGTCGAAGTTCGACAACCTGTATGGCTGCCGGCATTCGCTGACCGACGGCATCCTGCGGGCGAGCGACGTGATGCTGGCGGGCAAGGTGGCGGTGGTGCTCGGCTACGGCGACGTGGGCAAGGGGTGCGCGCAGTCGCTGCGCGGCCAGGGCGCGCGCGTCGTGATCTGCGAGATCGATCCCATCTGTGCGCTGCAGGCGGCGATGGAAGGCTATCAGGTGGCGACGCTTGAGGACGTGGTGAAGACCGCGGACGTCTTCGTGACGGCGACGGGCAACCTCGATATCATCACGGTTGACCACATGGCGCGGATGAAGGACAAGGCGATTGTTGGCAACATCGGCCACTTCGACAACGAGATCGACATGGCGGGGCTGAAGACGTACCCCGGCATCGTGCGCAACAACATCAAGCCGCAGTTCGACGAGTGGGTTTTCGCCGACGGACACTCGGTGCTGATCCTCGCCGAGGGGCGTCTGCTCAACCTGGGCTGCGCAACGGGGCATCCGAGTTTCGTGATGAGCTGCTCGTTCTCCAATCAAGTGGTGGCGCAGATCGACCTGCATCTGGCGGCGCAGGGCAAGCCGACGGTGTCGGGGACGAAGTACAACGAGAAGAAGGTGTACACGCTGCCCAAGAAGCTGGATGAGAAAGTGGCGCGGCTGCATCTCGACAAGCTGGGTGTGCACCTGACGCAGCTCAGCGAGAAGCAGGCGTCGTATATCGGCGTGGCGATCGAGGGGCCGTACAAGTCCGACATGTACAGGTACTGAGATTGAGGACAGGGATCACGGATTACGATTGGTGATCTTGATTTCGGAATTGGATGGCGATGGATCAATGGGGGCGGCCAGGTGGCCGCCCCTTCGTCATTCATGCGGCTCGGCTGTCGCGCAGAACAATTGCGCGGCAAGTTCCGTAGGTAGCTCTGAACGCGGCCGCGAGCCCCTCCGCACCGCACGACTCTGGAGGAGTGCCATGGCAAGCGTCGCCACCGTCACCTCGGCAGTGATTCGGTTTGTGCGCAAGTGGGCGCCGCGGCTGTTGCGCGTGCTGGTGATCGCGTCCGTGCTGCTGCTTGGCGCGGTCGCCCTGATCGTGATCACGGTGCTGCGCCGGCAAGGCGACGTGCCACCGATGGGTCCCGCAGTGGGGCGCCTGTTCGGACTGGCGCTCATCGCGCTGCTGGGTTTCGCGCTCTGGTGGATTCCAAAGCGTCAGCGCCGGGGGGCAGGCGCGGAGATGACCGCGCACGACGGCGCCGAGCTTGAGGATCGCTTCCGCCGCACGCTGCTTGGCGTGATGTGCGTCGCGCTTGTCGCGATGGGGCTTGGCACACTGGGGAAGGCGGTCAGCGAGTATCAGGTGCGCGAGACGGCGGACCGGCTGATACGCGCCACCGACCAACTGTCGAGTGATCGGATGGTGTCACGCGTTGCCGGCGTGCATGCGCTTGCCGCGCTCGCATCGCAATCCGAGTCGATGCGCGCGCCGGCGTACGAGACGATGCAGGTCTTCCTGCGGCAGCGTGTTGCCGAGGAGGCGGGGCGCGACTCGTTGCCGCCGGCGGCGGATGTCCTTGCGGCGGCCTCGGCGATTGCCAGGCGTCCGTTCGATCCTGGCGTCGGTGCGATGCTGCGTCCGAACTTCAGCCGAGCGAACCTGCGCGGCGTGAGGCTTACGGATGCGCAGCTTGATTTCGCGAACCTGAGCGGTGCACATCTCGAAGGCGCCGATTTGAGCGGCGCGCATATCACCGGCAAGGGCGGGGGAGACCTGCGCGGCATTCACCTCGACAGTGCACGGCTGGTGGCTGCGCATCTCGACGGCGCGCGGATCACGGATGGCGCGGTGCTGGCGCACGCAAATCTCAAGAAGGCCGATCTCGACGGCGCGCTGCTGAACGGCGCCGACCTTCGCGGCGCGCGGTTTGACAGTGCCGGGCTCGCCGGTGCCGTGCTCAAGGGAGCGATGCTTGAGAAGGCATCGCTCAAAGGCGCTGATCTCGCGGGGGCCGTGTTCACCGGCGCGATGCTGACGGGCACCGATTTTGAGGGCGCCCTGATGCAGCACGCGCGCCTCATGGGGACGGATCTGAGTGCCGCGTTGCATCTGACGTCGCAGCAGATCGCGAGCGCGATCATGGACGAGACGACCGTTCTTCCTCCGGGGGTATCGCGGCCGCCTGCCCTAGCGCCGAAGGGAACTCCGCGCTGACATCAACCCGGCACCGCTTCGACCAGCGCCTTGAGCTTGCCGAGCGCGATGCGCCAATCGCGCTCGTTCGCTACCCGATCGATGCCGGGGGGCAGGTTGTCGTGGCGCGCGTCGATCGTCGTACCTCCCGCGTCGTCCGTGAGCACAACGGTAGCGGTCATCACGCCTTGTTGGCGCGGATCGGCCGACTCGAACGCCAGCTTGAGCACGACCAACTCGTCGGGCACGAGCCGCGCGAATCGTCCGTAACAGGTGTTCGGGTGTGCGTCCGGCTGTCCGTCGGCAGCCGGCGCTGCGTGTGTCAGCGATACACGAAATTGCCCGCCCTCGCGTGCGTCGAACTCGTGCACGATGCCCGTCACACCGTCGGGCACCATCCAGAGCGCCACCGCACCAGCTTCAGTCAGGGCGGCGTATACGCGTGCACGAGGTGCGCGCACAAACTGACGTGACTGGGTCGAAGTCATACGCTCCTCCCGCGAAGCCACAGGGTGCGCACGAACACCCCGCCGCCAAAGCGCGCGCGCGGGGTGCCGTGCGGAAATGCTGCGTCCCTCTGCGTCGCGCAGCCGACGCCGCAGCACTTCACATCATTGCTGCACAAGAATCAGGAACTTCGAACCCGCCCAGAAGCGCTGCGGATCCTTGATGCGCAAGGTCCCGGTCAAGCGGCCGCGATCGTCTGGCGGCGACTCGAGCGCGGCGAGATCCTGCCGCGTGATCACCCGATACGCCGCGCCGGCTTTCGGCAACTCGATGGAGGTCGCCTGCCGGAGATCGACCGGCGTGAACTGCGTCGCATCGAGCATGCGGGCCGGGACCTGCGTCACGCCGATGCCGAGAAACCCGCCGGTCCGCTCGATGATGTGCTGTTTGCGGAGATCGGCGCTGGTGCCAACGATGTAGTAGACCGTGTTTTCCTGGGCGATCACCGAATCGCGCTCGGACGTCACCTGCGCCGTGGTGCTCACGAGACGGGTGTTCTCGCCCCGAAGGCTGGTGTTCTCCGCGGTCGCGGCGTCCAGCTGCGACGACAGGTCGGCCATCTGCGCCTTCTGTGTCTCGATGATGCTCCGGAAGGACGTGATCACGCTATCGAAAGCGGCGAGGCGCCGAGACTTGCTCGCATCATTGCCGGTCAACTCGGCCACGCGGCGACGCGTCGTCTCGAGCCGCGATTCGCTCTCGTTGAGCCGCGTCGTGATTTCCTTGACCTGCGCCAGAATCCGCATGCGCCGTTCCTGAGGAGTCGAACTCTCCTCGAGGTCACCCGCTGACCTTACCTCGCGCCCTGCCTTCAGGTCGCGTACCGTGCCGATCTGTCGCGTCAAGTCGGCGATGAAACTCGACGTCTGGGCGACGTCCTGCAACAGCGAGTCTTTCTGCGCGGACACGGCGTGTTCTTCCGCCAGGGTCCGCATGGTGTCGGTGCGCGAGCGCCCGCAGGCCACGATGGCCAGCGACGCCGCGACGAGCATGAGACGTCTCACGATGCCTCCGTCAGTTGTGGTGGTGCTCGCAGTGGCCGGCCACGACAGGACGGAAGAGGAACCCGTCGTGGATCGTGCGCCCGCGCAGCGAGAGGCTCCGGTTCAACTTCAGGTCGAGCGTGAGGGTGGTGGTTTCGCCCTCGGTGACTTCGCCGGAATCCGCGAGTTCCACGAACAACCCGTGGCGGCCCTTCTTCTCGAACTCGATGGGCGGCTGCGACGAGTCGGACAGCACCGTGCCGTCCTTCAGCACGATGCTCGACTTCGACGGGTCTATGACCAGCCGCACCGCGCGGAAGTGTCCGGTGTCGACGGCGGACGCGCCGAGCAGCGCGCTGAGGCCATCGCGGAGGTTCAGGAGGTTGAACGCGGAGTCGGGCGTGGCAATCGTGACCCAGCGCAGCGAGTCCTTGGGCGAGTGCCATCCCTCATCGAAGTGCACATCGTCCAAATCATCGTCGACGTGACCGCTGTCGACTTTGGCGCGGCGCGCGTCAACGCGCACGACGAATACATTCACCGCCGCGATCGAGTCGAAGGCGAGCGGTGCATCGGTCAGGCGCACCGCGAGCAGCCCGCGGCCCGGGCCGAGCTTCGGCCCCGTGGTGCGGTCGCCCGCGCACGCGGCCGCCAGCACGAGCCCCGTGATCGCCAGCGGTATCAGATGCTTGCTTCGCATTGCGAGCCTCCGTGAGAATGGGACGTGATCAACCTCGCGACACTCCGTCGGCGCGCCCCTCACGGACGCGCCGACGGCGCGTGGTTACGGCTTCTTCACCACGCCGCCAACCGTGGCGCCAACGGTCGCACCAATCGTTGCGGCGGTGCCCTTGGTGGCCGCTCCCGTCGAGCCAGCGGCGGCCGCATTCGTTCCGGCCACGCCGGCCGCGCGACCCGCCGCGCTCGCGTCAGCGCCCGCGGGCGCGTTGCCCATCGCCGTGAGCCGAAGCAGCACGTCGTCCGACGCGCGCGCGTCCAGCTTGGCCTGCACGCGCGCCAGCGCCTGCGTTACGGGCGTGCCATCCGCCGCCAGCTTGGCGAGCACGTCGAAGGCCACGACCAACGATCGGTTCGACGGCGCATGCCGTGCCATCGTCTCGATCTGCACGGACGTGACGCCACGCGCCATCGCCATCGCACCGCGTTCACATTCGTCCGACGTCGGGTGCGGACGTCCCGCCGCCAGCATCGCCTCCTCGGCGGTCTCCATGTCTGCCTGCACCTTGACGGCAGCGGCGACAATCTGCGCCGAGGACGCGCCCTTGGCCTCCCCTTCGGCCACGCGCGCGTCGATCGCGGCAGTCGTATAGCCGCGTGCCCGCGCTGCTGCGTAAATCGGAGTGAGCTTGGCACTCGCATCGGCGTCAGCCTGCATGCGGGCGCTGGTGCTCGCGCGCACCTGCGCGGAGAGCATCGTGGGAGCGAGCATCAGGGACCACAGCATCGTCTTCATCGTTCCTCCTGTTGGTGGACCACACGCGTTGAACCCGACACGACGGTGACGTAGGCGGACTGGCCGCCAAATCCGTCACTCGAAACCACGGCATCGTCAGGCACGCGCCACGCGCCATCATCCACGCGGAACGCGTACCGGTACTCTCCGGGCGCCAACGACAGGTCGATGTACCACACGCCGTTGGCGGTCCGCAGGGTTGGCACCCTGCGCCACCCATTCCAGTCACCCGCGATCTCCACGCGTCGCGCATCCGGCGCGAGCAACGACAGCCGCGTCATGCCGCTCGGCGGAGCTCCGACGCCGGCTGGACGAGGCAGGGTGCGCTTCGATGGCGCTCCCGACGCCAGGACCAGACCCAGCGTTGCGTATCGGCCACCGGACGCGCCCGTCAGTCGCATCGACGGATATCGCCCGGCACCGGCTTGCACGTACACGCTCCCCGCGAGTCGAACGGAGGCGCTGCTGCTCCACGCCGATGCGTTTTCCGAGAGCGAGAGTCGCCGGCTCGCGCTGACGCCAAGCGCGACGCGACCCCACGCGGTGTTCGCCGCGACGGTGCGATCGTGCACCCACTCTCCATCGATGCGCACGCGTTCATCGCGATACGAAGACAGCAGCGGCAGCGCCCCGGAGGACACCGCCCACTCCGCACCCCACACGGGGCCACGTGCGGACCGCGTGACCGACGTCAGCACCACGGGTGTTGAGGGCGTGGGCACGGCGGCCGGGCCGCTGACGCGGGTATTGCCGCTGGCGAATTGCGCTCCGCCGAAGAGCGTGAGCGACGCAAGGCGCCATTCCACCGCCGGCGTGGCCTGGCTTTGCGCCAGCGTCACGTCGTACGACGTGCGCGCCAAGCTCGTCATCGCGTTGAGCGTGACGCGTACGCCACCGACCGCCGGCGACCGCACCGACGCCGCGGCGTCCCCGCCCGCCTGCCACGCGTCGCCGCCAAAGCGGGTGCCCTGAGCAGCGAGCGACACCGTCATCGGTGACTGTGGAAAGAAGACCACCCGCGGTGCGGCCGTGAGCGTCGAGCCGCGGGTGCCGCGCGCATCCGTGGAATTGCCGGCAAAGAACGCCATTTGCGAGACGACGGACTGCGCCGGCAGCGCTTGCGACACGGACGTCGCCAGCGCGCCAACAACAGACAGCAGAAAGCGTCGCGACATGATCGGCTCCTCGTTGCGGTGGAGAGGGCGCTGCTCAGAACCGAAGCCCAACGCGCAGCGGGAACCAGAGGCTGCTGCGTCCCGACGTGAACGCACTGGTGAAGCCAAACTCGGTGAACCAGCGCGGCGGACGGTCGCTCAACTGCAGGCCAATGCCTGCCTGCGTGCCGAGATTGGTATCACCGGCACTCGACTCGTCGACGAACGCGACGCGCGAGTGATAGATGCCGAATCCGCCGAACTCGTAGAGTCGACCGCCACGCTCGTGATGGACGAGGTTGGCGGCGAGCGCGAGGTACTGGTACGACGTCACGACGCCCTGGCCATCGTAGCGATCCCACGACACATCGCCGCGCATGCCCCAGCGGGCGTCGGCGAGACGCGTCTCACCGCGCAGGCCGAGCGCCAGGCCGACGTTCGCTTGCTGCCCGAGATCGCCCGCCGGCAACCCGAGACCACCCGTCAGGGTGAAGGAGACGGGTGACGCGGGCGCCGGCGGCACCGCGGCGCGGCGTTGCGCCGGCTGTGCGCCGGCATGTGTCGTCGCGAGGGCGACCAGAATACACGCCATCGAAAGAGGCGCGATCTTCCGCGGCGCCAGGAAAAGCGACGGATGGTGCATGAGCCAACCGGGGAGACTCTGCGTCATCGTGACCTCGGAGACAGGAGTGATCCAGCGATGTCCGGGCCGAGGACTGGCCCTCACTGGCGTCTGCGAGATCAACTTCGCGCTGCGTCCGGCGCACTCCTATCAGCGGCTGTCCGAACCGAATGTCGGTGCGCGTCCTACATCGATTCGGGCTTCAGCAAGTGGTGGCGCATGACGTACTGCACGATGTCGGCGTTGTTGCTGAACCCCATCTTGTGCAGCAAGCGGCCTCGAAATGTGCTGACCGTCTTCACGCTGCGGCGGAGCACCTTCGCGGCCTCCGTCACGGTATTGCCCGCGCCGAGCAGGAGCAGCACCTCCATCTCACGGTTGGACAAATGCTCGTGCATGAGAGTGCCGACGTCGCCGCTCAACGCGTCGGCCAGGCGTTCGGCGATGGCCCGCGGAATGTAGCGGCCGCCCCGCGCCACTCGGGTTACCGCCTCCAGCAACTCCTCCGGTGTGCGCGACTTCGTGAGGTAGCCGGCCGCGCCCGACTTCAGCGCCCGCACCGCGAACTGATCCTCCGGGTGCATCGTCAGCACCAGGACCTTGAGCTGCGGCACCGTCGCGCGGACATGACGCAGGACGTCGAGAAACGGCGGCCCCGGCATGGACACATCGAGCAACAGCACCTCGGCCGGTGTCGTCGCCACGAGCGCAAGCGCGTCGTCGCCCGTTTCCGCCTCTCCCACGACCTGCAGGCCGGCGCGCTGGCCGAGCAACTCGCGAAAGCCCGCGCGAACCACGGCGTGGTCGTCGGCGATGAGAATACGAATCATGCGATCCCCCGGATGCGGTCGCTCGCGCGAAGCGGCATCGTGAGCGATACCACCGTGCCCCCCGTGTCCGCGCGTTTGAGGGTCAGCCAGCCGCCGCACGCCGCGGCTCGCTCGCGCATGCCGAGCACGCCCATCGAGCGTGGGTTGCGCATTTGCTCGTCGTCGATCCCTCGGCCGTCGTCGGCCACTTGCAGCATGAGTCGATCACTCTGCATCACCAGCGAGACAGCGACGGAGCGGGCATGCGCGTGGCGCGCCACGTTCGTCAGCGCCTCCTGCACCGTGCGATACAGGGCGGTCGCCCGCTCCGCGTCGATCGGCAGTGATTCCGGCGGCAGCGTCAACTCGACGGGCAAGTGCGCCTGGGCACGAAATTGCTGCACGGCATACTCAATGGCGGCCACCGGCCCGAGCGAGTCGAGCACGCCGGGCCGCAGCTTGAGGACAATGCGCTGCACCGCCGCGATGGCCTGGTCGAGCGTCGCGGCTGCCGTGCGCATATGGCGCTCCGAGTCCAGTGACCCGCGCGTCTGCGCCGATCGCAGCGATGTGGCAAGACCGATCTTCACGGCGGTGAGCGCTTGCCCCAACTCGTCGTGCACCTCGCGGGCCACGCGGCGTCGCTCATCCTCTTGCGCCGTGAGCAGCAGCCGCGACAGCAGTTCCAACTGTGATCGGCTTTCGGCAACTTCACGCTGCGCCGCCTCACGCGTCGTCACGTCGAGCGCGAGCGCCATCGCCATTGGACCGCGACCCGGCAATTGCGGGATGTCGAGGGGGAGCGCGCGCACCAGATATTGGCGGCCGGCGAGGCCGAATTCGAACTCGACCTCACTTCCGGCAAGCGCGGCGCGGAGCGGCGCGATCGCCGACGCCGCCTTCTCGGCGCCGAGCACCTCGGGGAGTGTTCGGCCGACGAGGTTCGCTTTGATGAAGCCGGCGCTCTCCAGCGCGGGCCCTTCGGCGAGCATTACGCGGATGTCATCATCGACCAGCACGACACATCCGTCCGGGAGATGTTGCGCGAGCATCCGATAGCGCGCTTCGCTCGCGCGCAGCTGCTCGAGCGCGGTGCGCGAATCCTCACCGAGTGCAATGAAGAGCAGGCATTTCACGCCGAGGAGTGCGAGGAAGGCCTGCAGGGCAAAGAGATCGGTCGTTGGCGACGCCGACGTGAAGGGGCCGTCGCCAGCGAGCGTACAGGCGGCGCTCACGATGGTGACAATCGCGAGCCCGCTGGTGGCGCCGCGCAGCCCCATTCGGAGAGCAATCCACGCGGTTAGCGGGAAGACGGCAAAACACAACATCGGCAGCGCGGTGAACACCACGTACGTGACGACGGCGAGCATGGTCATCACGATCACTACCTCAAGCCGCGGCCAGGACCTGTGCAGCGGACGCTGCGGATACGACCACGCGAAGAGCGCGGGCGCCGTGACGAGAATGCCGACCGCGTCGCCACTCCAGCGCACCAGCCACAGCGACGGGATCGCCGAGAGGTGAGTGGCGCCACTCAGCGCCAACGTGCCAATGCTGATGGTCGCCGCGATCGCCGTGCTCGCGAGCACCGCCAGCAGGCTGAAGCCGAGCCCGTTGCGCATCTGGTTGGGCCCCGCGCGCGACTGCCACACCCGCGTGACGAGCGCAGCGCCGACCACGGCCTCTAGCGTGTCGCCCGCCGCGATCACCAGGGCCGCGACCGTCGGGATGCCATTGGACGCATTCAGGACATATGCGGCAAGCGCGATGCCCGGGCACAGGCGCGGGCCAAACCGCATCAGCGCAAAGAACGCGATGCCAGCCGGCGGCCAGAGCGACGAGACCGCCCGGTGCTCGGTGGCCGCCGAGAGCGCCAGGCTCCCTGCAACCGCGTAGCTCGCAGCAACGACGAGATTCGGCGCGACGTCGCGGCGAATGCGCGCTAGCAAGCGACGTGCTCGGGGGGGCGAATCGGGCACGGGCAACCTCGTGACGGGAAGGCCAACGTCCAATGTCGGCGCTCTTACCGGATCAGTCTGTAGGACCCGCTCCTACGAATCGCACATTGCTCTGTCGGCGGCCGTCGGACTGTGATGTGGCGCACACCGGGAACCCGCAGCGCGATACGCCACTATGCACCGCGTCGATCGACGCGGTCTCTCTCTCGCGCGTGGGCGACGGCGCCCGGGCATGCCTTCAAGTTGAACTCCACGTTCGTCGCGCGACGGGCGCGACGTACGCCGCGGAAACGAGGCCGTCGCCCGTGACGGTCGTCGACGCCCCGAGCGTGCTCAAGATTGCATCCTTCTAGGGGGCGCTCACCCGCCGCCGTCACGACCAGTCTCCCATCACCATCATCACTCGATACCGAAGCGGTCGCGCGCATCAGGGCGAAGCGCGTCGCGCCGTCCACAGGGCGCGTTGGATATATCTCGCAGCGCTCGTACTAGGGCTTGGGGGCAGCGAGGGATCGATAGTACTGCTCGACGTATGACCGGAAGCGCGCCGGCACCTCGCCGGCGCGTCCCTGCAGGATTTGCGGGTCGTGGTCACCAAGCGTGCGTTGCAGCGAAAACTCGAACGCCTTGAGTTGGTCGACCACTTGCTGCTGCAGCGCGGCCGCGGCGGCGGCATCGCCGGCCCCGCCACCAATCGCGCGCATCTGGTCGATGGCGCGATCAAGCGGCGCGACGTCGACGCCCTGACGCTGCAGATTCTGGCGCAGGGACTGCGCCTCACCGAGCCGCTCTCGCAGTTCGCGCGCGCCTTGCCGCGAATCGCCGGCGCTCCCGCCGAACGCGCCTTGCGGCTGCTGACCACCACCCGTGCGCCCACCGCTGCCACCACCTTGGGGCCGCGCGCCCTGTTGACTCGGTGCGCCTTGCTGGCCTTGCTGGCCTTGCTGGCCTTGCTGGCCTTGCTGGCCTTGTTGGCCTTGTTGGCCTTGTTGGCCTTGTTGGCCTTGTTGGCCTTGTTGGCCTTGTTGGCCTTGTTGGCCTTGTTGGCCTTGTTGGCCTTGTTGGCCTTGTTGGCCTTGTTGCGCTTGCCCGCGCTGCGGCTGGCCCTGTGACCGTTGTGCCTGCTGTTGTTGCGATGCCGCCGTGCGCGCCTGATCACTGAGCCGCTCGACACCGCGCACCAGCTGCCGCATCCGATCGAGCGCCTGCCTGGACTCGGCGGGCTGCTCGCCGCGTGAGGCCGCGTCGACGGCGTCACGCATCTGGTTCTGCAGCCGCGCCAGATCTTCGCCGATGGCGCGTTCGAACTGGTCGAGGTACTCGGGTGCCGCGGTGCGCACGAACTGCTGCGACGCGCGCACGCGATCGAGCGTGCGGCGGTTGCGCAGTGAATCGGCGGCGCCGCGCAGTGCGCTCGCCGCCTGCGGCCGCTGCCGCGCGTTCTCGAGCGCAAGGCGATCGAGCTGGCTCGTGAGTTCACGCAACTGGCCCGCCATCCGGT
This sequence comes from Gemmatimonadota bacterium, assembly GCA_023249375.1. Taxonomy (GTDB): domain Bacteria; phylum Gemmatimonadota; class Gemmatimonadetes; order Gemmatimonadales; family Gemmatimonadaceae; genus PNKL01. The sequence continues at coordinate 23,978 of JAHFCT010000021.1, forward strand.
CCTTCTCTTCGCTGACGCCTTGCTGCAACCGCGCGCGATCGGCGCCAGGCTGCGTCATCTGCTGCACATCGCTGGCGACGTGCTTCTCCTGGTCGGCCAACTCGGCGGCCTTTCGTTGTGCATCACTGATGTCGCGGCCGGCGCTCGCCTGGCGCTCTTCGTCGAGCAAGCGGCGCGCATCCTGCAGCTGTTCGTCGGCGCGGCGCGACGCCGAGGCGCTGGACTGTCCGCCCGCCGCGGCACGCCGCATCTGGTCCGCGGCATCTTGCAGACGCCGCGACGCATCGGCGAGCTGCGGCGACTTGCGCTCACGCGAGAGTCGCTCAAGCTGACGCGCCGTCTCCTCGGTTTCGCGCGCCATTTGCCGCTGGGCGTCGCCGCCGCTCGCGCCGGGCTGGCCACGCCCTGCCGTGAGCGAATCGTATTTGCGCTGGGCGCGCGCGTCCTGCTGCTGCAGCCGCGCGGCGAGCTGCTTCAACCGCTCCGCGGCTTCATCGACGGGAGCGTTGGCACTCTGTGGTGCACCGTTCTCACCGCCGCGCTGCACGGACTCGTACTGATTGCGCATCTTCTCGCGCTGCAGCTCAAAGATGTCCGCCAGGTCCTGCGCGTCGCGACCGCCGCCGCCACCGCCACCGCCGCCGCCCGCCCCGCTCTGCGACACCTGAATCTCGCGGAACACCGCCTCGGCGTGCTGCAGCTCGGCCAGTGCGCGCTGTTCGTGCGAGAGCGCACGGCTGGGCGACGTCGCGCCGAGTTGCTGTTCGGCGCTGTCCATCTGCGCGGAGGCGACGGGGAGCATGCTCGCGATCTTGGCGAAGCCGCTGTCGGAGCCGGCGATGCCACGACCGACGATTCGCGCGGCGAGTTCACCCACCTGCCCGCGCAGTTTCTGCTGCGAGACGCGGATGGTTGCGAGGTTCTCGCGAAGGTCCTTGGCATCGAGCGTGGCGCTGTCGCGCAGCACGTTGAAAGTGGCCGCGGCAATCTCGCGCTGCTGCTGCGAGAGTTGTCCGGGCTTGTCCTGCTGCTGAGTGCCGCCGCCGCCCTCGCCGCCCGCACCGCCCTGCTGCTGGCGGTAGTCGCGCGCGTAGGGCCGCACCTGCAGGAAGTACATGTCGCTGGAGGCGAGCTTGCTGCCGCTCACGGCGTCGTTGTCGTGGGCGCGCGCGTAGTAGCTGACCACGTCTCCCGGCGTCAGGTGTGCGTCCTCGAGCATGAACGTGTAGCCAGCCGACACGGCACGCATAGCTCGTGTGCTGTGCTGCAGCGGCACTGCCTGCTCCTTGGCGCCATTGATGGAGTAGACAATCTCGAGCGCGCTGACGCCGTAGTCGTCTTCGGCGCGCGCTTCGACATAGACCTCGTCGACGGCGAGCACCTGCAGGTCGCGGCCGGGCTTGTCGAATCGCACCGCGGGCGGGCGGTCCGGAATCGCGTCGATCGCGTAGTCGAGCGAGGCCGCCACCGGTGCGCCGTCGGGTCCGTTGAGCTGCACGCGATAGAAGCCGTTGCGTGAGACGCGCACGGCGGCCACGAGCGTACCATCGGCAAGGCGTGCGAGGCGCAGCGTGTCGCCGCCATCGACGATCACTCGTCCGCCGGTCGTGCTGATGGTCGGCGTCACGTGCAGCATCACCAAGGTGCCCCTGAGCGCCGCGATGTCGCCGGCGCTGTCGACATGCTCAGCGGCAAGCTCCGTGTATGATGGATAGCGGTACTCAAGATCGATGCGCTGGACGAACGGCAGGTTCGCGACGTCGAGGTGATAGACACCGGAGCGCACGCCGGCCGCTTCCACCGCGTATTCGGTGCGGGCGCGCACGTCCATCATGCGGAACGCGTAGCGGCCGCTGGTATCGGCGAGCATCGCGGTGCGCGTCCACGCCGGCCGCGCGTCGTCGCGCACGAGCACTTCCACCGTCGCCGCGTCGAAGTTCTCGAGGACGGCGGTGATGAGCTGGTCGCCGCCGCGGGCGATGGTCGCGTTGCCCGGAGCGACGGCAATCCGGAACGCGGCGGCCGCGCTGGTGCCCTGCCATGGCGTGAGCAACAGCCGGGCGCCCGTGCGCAGCGTCGCTGGACCGACGAGCACCAGCGTTGCGGCCGTGGCGAGCACCAGCGCCACCGCGCCCATGCCGTAGAGAATGCCGCTTGCGTCGACGGACGACGCGTCGTCCACGCGGCGCAGGCGCTCACGGGCGAGGGCAACGAGCCGCTGGACGAGCGCGGGCGACCACCGCGAAGCTCGCTCGGCGCTCGTGGCATCGAGTGCCGTCATGAGCACACCGCCGAGCGAGTGCTCGTGCTCTTCGACATACAGCGCGATCGACGCAGTGGCAGGCGTGCGGCGCCAGACGCGCGCCACGAGGCGCCACACGGCCACGCCCAGTGTCGAGACAACGACGAGACGCGCGGCGAGGAGTGCCAAGCCAGCGTAGTGCGCGAGTTTAAGGAGCCACGCAACCAGCGCGAACGCTGCGAAGGCCGCCGCAAATGCCAACGCCAGCCCGAGCAGCGCGTGCTTCGTGCGCCAACGGCGCGACACTCGCCCGAGAACGGAGGCAAGTGCTGCGCGATCGGCGTTGAGTCCGGCGGCGTGAGTCATTGGGGGGCTCCCTCCGAAAACTGCGTCACGAGGTGGCTCCTGACAAACGGGTGGCCCAGACCGACTCGACGACCAGCAAGGCAAGCGCAGCCACCACGAGATACCACCAGAGCGACTGATCGCGTTCCGCGTCCGGCGGTGAGGCCTGTCCGGAGGCGCTCATCGGCTCGGTGCCGCGGCTCGTCACCGCCGCAACCAGTTCGTCGGGCGGCATCGGTGTCAGGTCCGCTTCGGCGGCCTCGACATTCACCGCGATGGGCTGTCCGGTGCCGGGGGCGTCGCCGGTCGCGCGCAACTCATAGAAGCCCGCTTCGGTGAGTTCGGCGACGCTCGTGCTTCCGGCGCCAAGGAGTTTCTTCACGCCCGACGGTGCCTGCAGCACGACGCCACCATCCGCGGCGGTGCGTGCGGCGAGACGCGAAACATCGAGCGCGTCGCCCACGGTGTACGAGCTCCTCGGCTGCTGGTGGCGTGCGGCGTACGCGCTGAGTTCATGCACGAACGGCACGAAGACGGGCTGCATCGGAAGGTCGGTCCAGTAGTCATCAATGGACGTGGTCCACAGCAGCACGCGCCCATTGCCGACGACGCGTTCGACGAGCGCCGGCGCACCATCGCCGAAGCGCGCGATGACGGTGCTGCCCGGCACGGGCGCAGCTGCGCGATAGCGAAAGACGTGCGCAGCGGCAAAGTCACCGCTGTGCGGTGCCGAGAATAGTTCGAAGACCGAGTGCGCGTACGCGATCTCGGCCACACGTGTGCCGCCCGACGCGCTGAGGTCAGTGACCGCCGAGAGCCGCGCCGGCATCAGTGCGGAGGCGAGCGCCGGCGCGCGGGCAAGATCCTCCGTGCCGGGCACGATCAGCAGCCCGCCACCGTGCACGACGAACTGCACCAGCCGATCCGCGATCGGGCCGCGCGTGACCGCTGTCTCATTGAGGAGCACGACGGCCTGTCCGTCGAAGTCGCTCGCGCGCAGCGCCGTCGCGCTTCGCCGCGTGAGATGGAACGAGGGCCGGTCGCCGATTGCGAGCACCCGCTCCACATACAGGCTCTGCCGGGCACGCGCGCGGTCGGGCTCGACCACGAGCACCGGCACGGCCGCATCGGACGTGAGCACGAGGTGAAACGCGTCGTCCGCTGGCAGCGCGTCGGGTGCGATCCGCACGGTGGCGCGCGATGCGCCCGCTGGCACCGGCGATGGCGCAAAGCGAACCTGCGCCAGTCCGCGCGCGGGGATGTTCACGGTCCTCGTCTCAAGCGCGCGGCCGCCGAGCGACAGCGTGGCAGCGACCGCGCGCGCGGCGCTGCTCGCATTGCGCACCTGCGCGGCGACGACGGCCGTGGCGCGGTCGGCTGCGTCATCGCGTGTGGCGGTCACACGCATCACGGCGACGTCGGCCACGGTGTCGCCGCCGACATCGACCGTGCGCACCACCGTGCCGGCTGGGAGCCGCACCTCATCGCCCGCCGACCAGCCGTGGCGCTGGAAGTCGCTGATGAGCGTCACCTCGCGGTGCGGCAGGTTCGTGCGCGACAGCACGTCGCCCGCCAGCTTGATGGCGCGCGCGTAGCGCGTCCCCTGATCGCTGACGCGCAGCGAGTCGATGGCGCGGTCGAGGAGGGCGCGGTTGTTGGTCGGCTCCGTCAGTGCGTCGGCGCTGCCGGCGAAGACGACGAGCACCGCGCGATCGGCCGACCCAAGGCCGCGCACCGCCGCATGCGCCGCAGCCTTGGCGCGCGCCCACCGTGCGCCCGCGCCCATCGACCACGAGCGATCGAGCAGCACGACGCGGACGGTGGCGCCGGGCGCGCCCGCCAGCGCGGCGCGCCGGGCGATGAATGGCCGCGCAAACGCGAGCGCGAGCAGCGCCAGGGCGAGGCAGCGCAGCGCGAGGAGCAGCAAATGGCGAAGCCGCTGCTGCCGCATCGTCCGCACGGGGATGCGCTGGAGGAACATCAGCGACGGAAAATCCGTCACGCGGCGCGTCTCGCGCCGGATGAGGTGAATGAGTACCGGCACGGCGAGCGCCGCGAGACCGGCGAGGAAGGCGGGAGCGAGAAACGACATCACCGCACCCGGCTGTATCGCTGGCGCGCCGCGAGGTAGGCAAAGAGTGCCTGGTCGAGCGGCATGGCTGTGTCGTAGAGTGCGTAGTCCATCCGCTGCTCACCGACGCGCCGCGCGAGCGCGGCGGAGTGCGCGCGGATGAGCTGGCGGTACTGCGTGCGCACGTAGTCGGGGATGACGGGCAGCGCCGAGCCCGACTCAAGATCGAGGAAGCTCCCCGCGTCGGCGAACGGGAACTCGAGTTCGTCGCGGTCGAGCACGTGGGCCACGATGACGTCGTTGCCGCGTCCGCGCAGGAACGTCAGCGCGTCAATGACGTCGTCGGGCTCTTCATATAGGTCGCTGATGAGGAGCACGATGCTGCGGCGGCGCAGCGACTCGGAGAGCGTGCGCATGACGGGCACGAGAGAGCCGGGCGCGTCGGTTCCCGTCCGCGGTTTGGCGTCCGACGCTCGCGACATCGCCGGCGAACGACGGGATCCACGCGCGTCCGCGGGCTCTTCGCCGCCGGCGGACGCGGCGGCCGCCCGCTGCAGTCCATGCAGCACGAGCTGCAAATGCTTGGCCGAGGGAGGCACGTATTCGACGATGTCCCGGTCAAAGGTCACAAGTCCCACGCGATCACGCTGCAGCGACGAGAAGTACGCGAGCGCGGCGGCGAGATACGCACCGTACGTGAGCTTGGTGACAGCGCCGGCGCGCTCCGCCGCGCGATACCGCATCGACGGCGAGACATCGAGCACCACGAGGAAGTTGGTGTTGGTGTCGGCCTCGAATTCCTTGACGTAATGACGGTCCGTGCGGCCAAAGAGCCGCCAGTCGATGCGACGGATGTCGTCCCCCGGCATGTACGGCCGGTGCTCCGCGAAGTCCGTGCTCGCTCCGAGGTGCGGCGAGCGGTGGAGTCCGTTGATGAACCCCTCGACCACCACCTTCGCGAGCAGCTCGAGATTCCCGATCCGCGCGAGGACGCTGGGATCGAGAAACGACACGGGCACGGGCGCTGCCGCCGTCATGCCTATCGCAGTCCTGAACGTGGCACGGGGACGGCGTCGAGCAGCTGATCGACAATGTGGTCGGTCTTGATCCGTTCTGATTCGGCGTGGAAGTTCAGCAGCACCCGGTGCCGAAAGACGGGCTTGGCAATCGCGCGGATGTCATCAAACGTCACGTACGGGCGCCCCTGCATGAGCGCGCGCGCCTTGCCGCCGAGGATCAGGTGCTGCGGTGCGCGGGTGGAAGCGCCGTACTGCACCCACTCCTTGATGAATGACGGCGCGTTGGGCCCCGGCCGGCTCGCGCGCGCCAGCGCCACCGCGTAACGCGCCACTGCGTCGGCCACTGGCACGCGGCGAACGAGCGCCTGAAACGCGCTGATGTCGGCGCCAGTGACGGCGTGGCGGAACTCGGACCGCTGGTCGCTCGTCGTCTGCAGCACGACGGCCACCTCGTCATCCTCGCCGAGGTAGTCGATGTGGATCTGGAACATGAAGCGGTCGAGCTGCGCTTCGGGGAGCGGATACGTCCCTTCGAGCTCGATGGGATTCTGCGTGGCGAAGACGAAGAACGGCTCATCGAGCGTGTACGTCTTGCCTTGCACCGTCACACGATGTTCCTGCATGGCCTCCAGCAGCGCGGCCTGCGTCTTGGGCGGCGTGCGGTTGATTTCGTCGGCGAGAATGATGTTGGCAAAGACCGGCCCGGGCATGAACACCAGGCGGCGCCGACCCGACTCGGCATCCTCCTGAATGATCTCGGTGCCCGTGATGTCGCTCGGCATGAGGTCAGGCGTGAACTGAATGCGCGCGAACTTGAGGTCGAGCACCCGCGCGATGGTGTTGATGAGCAGCGTCTTGGCGAGGCCGGGGACGCCGACGATCAGCGAGTTGCCGCCGGTCAGGATCGACAGCAGCACGAGGTCGATGACCTCTTCCTGGCCGACAATGAGCTTGTGGAGTTCACTCGTGATCTGGTCGCAGCCCGCCTTCATGCGATCGGCGAGCGCCAGGTCGTCGGTATGTTCGAGGCTGGGATTCTGATTCGGCACGGCCACGGCGGTCTCGGGGTGTGGAGGGTGGGTCAGTGCGTGAGCGCGTAGACGAGGTAGTTCACCCCGATCTTGTACGCTTCGTTCGACAGCGGCACGGGGGCGAAGCCCTGGTCGGAGAACTCCCAGTACTCGCCGATATCGTTGTTGTAGTTGGCGACGAGGATGAGCCGCTTGCGCGGATCGTTATCCTCGTAGACGCCGAAGTAGACGGGTGAGCCGCGATAGGTGCGCTGGATGATGTTGAGGTCGATCTTGAAGAAGGCGTCGAAGATCGGCTCCTTGCCGGTGAGCTGCACCAGCTGCGCCTTGGGCAGCGCGCGCTGCAGCTGCGCCGTGAAGTTGGCCCAGTCAGACATGCCGCCGAAATCATCGACGATGATGAAGCCGCCCTTCAGCAGGTAGTCGCGGAAGCCGGCGATTTCCTTCTCGTTCGGGAACCAGCCTCCGGGTTCGCTGAGGTACGAGACCGGATACTTGAACAGTTCCGGCGAGTCGAGCGCGACGATCACGCCGCCCATGCGCGGACCGTCCTCGATGAACGGGCGGATGCTCGTGACATCGCGCATGATGCGCATGAGGTGCGATTCGGAGCGCGGGTAGTCGTGTGACCAGCCTGGGCCCTCGCGGGAGAAGTGCGCGAATCCGCGGTACTTGATGCGCGCGAAGGTGAAACGCCCATCATACGGCTCGTTGCCGCGAAAGTCCGGCGGCGTGTAGTAGCTGTTCGGATCGCCCAACATCTGGCTGAAGTCGGGCCGGCCGCGGCCCCGCTGCGCCTGCGCGCCGGCGGCCACGAGGCACAGGCCGAGCGCGATGCGAACACCCGTGCCGACGCCGTGCCTCATGGAGCGGCCTCCACCAGAGTGAGCAGGAGTTCCTGCGCCGAACGGAAATTGGGAGCTTCCTCGAGCGCACGCAGCACCGAGCGCTTGGCCGAGGCCCGTGCTCCACTCTTGTACTCCGCCCACGCGAGGTCGTACCACGCGCCGGCAAGGTCCACCGGCGTCATCGCGACGAGGGCGCGCCGTTCGCGGACGGCAATCGCCCAGTCGCCGCGCGCGGCGGCGAAGGCCGCGAGCATCTGATGACGGTCGAGCGCCATCGGATTCACGTACATGGTCCGGTCGAGCGTCTCGATCACCGTCGCCGTGTCGTGGGCGAGGAGCGCGAGTCGCACGAGCTGGAGCTGCCCGTCCAAGTCGGCTTCGCCGCCGAGCACCTGAGCGCGGCGCACGGCAATCGCATCGGGTATGCGCCCCATCGACTCATAGAGCTGCGCCAGCAGAGGCAGCGGGCCGTCCGCGTCGCTGAACTCGGGAAAGAGCGCGCGCGCGCGCTCGAGTGCACTCACGGCATCGCCGGTGCGTCCGGCGCGCGCAAGGAGCACGCCTGCCGCCAGTTGAACTCGCAGATTTCCTGGCTTGGATCGACTGAGCGCCACGAGCGCATCGGGCGAGAGTCGCTGGACATCGGCCGGCAGCGAGTCGGCGAGCGCCGCCAGCGCGACGCCAAAGTGCTGCCGCACGTGCGCGTCAAAGCGCTGGTCAAATTGCCTGAGGCTGCTCTTCAGCACGCTGGCGAACACCTGTTCGGTGTTCTTGCCGTCCGCGTACTCGCGCAGCATCTGCACCAGCGCGGGCTCTCCCCACTCCGCGGCGATCAGTTCGCACACCATCGCCGCCTGCAGGTACGAGTATGGCACCTGTTGTGGATATGCCGGGCGCATAAAGCCGTCATTCAGACGGCTGGCCGGCACGAGCTTGCCGAGGCGAAACGCGTCGAGCCAGCCGAACGATGGGCTCGCGCCCCAGCCGGCGCGCGCCTTGTGCTCCTCGTAGACCGACAGTCCCTCGGAGAACCAGCGCGGCACGCGGTTGCCCGTGAGCCCGAGCGTGAAGGTGTGCGCCACCTCGTGCCAGACCGTGGAACCCCAATTGAACGCGCCGATGTCGGCCGCCGCCGGCGAGTCAAACGCCAGCGTCGTGCCGAAGCTCACGCCCGACGCGGCGAGGCCCACCACGCCGACTGTACGCACCGAGAAGTCCGCGTGGCTGCGATAGACCTCAATGCGCAGCCGCTCGGGCGGCACGTACGCGTAGCGCTTCGCGAACGTCGCGAAGGCGCTGTCCACCAGCGTCCCCACGTACACCGACAGCAGCGCGGACTCGTCCTTTTCGATCATCACCGTGGCGTGCGCCGTCGCCGTCGTGTCGTAGTTCGCGAACGTATCGAGCAGGTCGAGCGTGTTCTTGACGCGCGCGTCGAACGGATCGCCGGCAAACGCACTATCGAGCATTCGTTTGCCCGCGGCGATGTCGCCCCGCCGCAGCAGGTTCATCCCGAGCCGCGAGTACGCGAGCCAGTACTTGGGATCGGCGGTGATGGCCTGCCGCGCGAGCTCGGCCGCTTCCGCGTAGCGGCGCACACGCGACACCGCCTCGCTCACCTCGGCCAAGAACGCGCCGTCGCGCGGATTCAGCGCGGCGTTGCGTGCACGCAGTGTCGCATATTCCGGCGTGTCACCGCGCACGAACGCGATGGAGGCCAGCACCGCCAGCGCTTTCCGCGACGCGGGATCGGTGCGCAGTGCACGATCGGCCTCGCGCTGCGCGTCGTCAAAACGCTCGAGATCGAGCAGTTGCCGGGCGAGCGCCAGCCGCGCCGGCAGGTACTCGGGGTTTACCGCGAGAGCGTGCGCCACGAGCGAGTCCGTGCCGCCCGCGTTGTCGGCATCGGCGCGCGCGGCGGCGGCAACAAGCGCCCGTGGATGGCTGGGGTTGATCTCGAGCACGGCCTCCAGCGTGGTCTGCGCGTCCGGCCCGTTGTACTTTTCGGTGAACAGTTCGCCCAGCGCGATGCGCGCGTCGAGGTTGTCTTCGTCCTTCGCGATCGCCTCGTCGTACGCTTTCAGCGCGTCCTTGAACAGCTGCGGATTGTCGCGGCCCAGGTAGTGGCACGCCACCGCGACGGCGGCGAGTTCCTCCGACGTCAGTGCGTCGTGCCGCGTGTTGTACACGTCGATGAAGTGGTCAAAGATCCGGCGCGCCCCGTCCTGATCGCCGCGGCCGGCGTACAGCTCGCCGATGTGCGTCAAAGCCACCAGGCTGTCGGGCGCCTCGCGCGAGGCGCGCACCCACGCACTCTCCGCCTCGGCGAGCCGGCCGCGGTCGCGCAGGACCTCTCCGAGCGTCGTCAGCACACCCGCGCCGCCGGGCTGCGCCGTGGCGGCGCGAGCAACACGCTCGGCGTCGTCGTACTTGCCGGTCAGCAGCAGCGTGCGCGCCATCAATCGCTGCGCCGCGTACCACGCGGAGTCGCCGCGGGGCACGGCGCGCAGCGCGCCGAGCGCGACGGAGTACTCGCCTGATCGAACGGCGCTGCGCGCCGAGTCGAGAAGAGTCGCTTGCGCGAACGCCGCGGGCGCGGCGCACGCGAGAAGGAGCGCCAGCGCGACGGCGCGCAGAGAGAAGCGCCCCGAGGATCCCGCGCTCGCCCGCGATCCTCCGCTCCCTCGACGCGCTTTCACTTGATCCCCTCGCGCTGTCGGATCTCGCGGGACGTTCGCGCCAGCGCCACGAGCACACGCTCCAACTCCGCGTAGTACTGCGCGTCGGACACCGTCGCCTTGCTCAGCCGGAGCGCTTCGACTTGATCCTCCAGCGACCGCTGTTCGTCGTACAGTTTCGCCAGCGTCGCATCGCCGGTGGTCTGGGCCGCGCGGCCGGCGCCGTCGAGATAGAATCGCCGCGCCAGTGCGCCCTCGTCGCGTCCGGTGGGAGTTTCACTCGCACGGCCATCGCCATTGTCGTCGAGCTGCGCATGTTCCGTCTGAAGCCGCTGCGTGTCGTCGTAGCTTCGCTTGGTTTCGCGCGCCGCGTAGCGGTACGCTTCGAGCAACGACACGCGGCCGTCCTTGTCGATGTCGGCGCCGTCTTCAGCCAGCGCCTTCACAAAGAGCGAGGGGAAGCGCACTTCATTCCGTTCGTACGACGTTCGCGTGGCCGTGATGACCACGCGATTCGGGGCCGACAGCGTCGCCACGGCATCGCCACTCGCGCTCATCAGCGCCAGCACCGCAACGGGGCGTGTGCCAAAGGGCTCGAGCAGGCGCCGAAAATCCGCAACCGTGAGGTCTGGGCCTGGGATCGAGAGCCGCGTGTCGCTGTCACTGCCGGCGCCGTGTCCGATGAGCACAAGGACCATGCGATCGCCGGGAAGCGCGCGGGACGCCATCTGCGCGAGCGCGGCTTCGACATTCACGCGCGTCGATTGCCCGCGGTAGTGCGCATCCGAACGCGTGGCATCTTCGCCGAACCACTGAATCAACGAGTCAGGCACGCCGAATCGATCGTGCGCGGCGCCGGCCAGGCGCCCGGCAAGCTCGGCGAACTGGCGCGAGTAGGCCGCATCTCCGCCAAGCCCGGAGACGACCAGCACGCGCGTCTGCGCGCCGGTCGCCGCCGGCGCCGTGCCACACGCCGCGATGATCGCGAGGACGCGCACGAATCTCATGCGAGACGCCTCGCCTTCCGATAGGTCCACTCCGCGCCGAGGAGTCCGATCAACAGCAGGAACACGGCCGGCATATCCCAGAGGTCGAGCCGGTTCACCACCGTCACGCCGCGTTTGGTCAGCGCGATGTCATCCGCGAGACGACCAACCGTCGCCGGTGTGTAGAAGCGGCCGCCCGTTTCGTCGGCGATGCGGCGCAGCAGGTCGCCGCGCATTTCGGCACCCACGAACTCATCATCGAGATCAGCCACGCGCACCACCACGGTGTCGGCGGCACGCAGGGCGGTCCCGGCATGGGCCTCCACGCGCACGGTGTGCGCACCCAGTTCGTCGGGAGTAAACGCGCCGCGATACTCGCCGTCGCGATCGACCACCCATTCCATCGGCACATCGCGCACCGCGCCGGACGGCGCTTCGACATGCGCCACCACCGGCGCGTCGTTGAGTCGCTGGTAGTTGCTGTCGGTGACGACGGCATGCACTTCAACCGCGCGCCCCTTGTTCACCTGGTCCGGCGCCAGCTCAGCCTGCACGCGCCCGGGCGATTCACTGGAAATCCAACGCAGCAGCTGCCGCCAGAAGGTCTCGAACATCCGGTCATCGACGGCGATGCTCGCGTCCATCTTCCACGTCCACGAATCCTGAATGGGCAGCGCCGCCGTGAATCCGCGGCCGTAACGCTGATACGCGAGGATCGGCTGCACATAGCCACGCACCGTTTCGCCCGGCGCCCCCGCGCGTCCATCGGGCGGCGTGGCGCCGGAGACGAGCGTGACCGCGCCCGGCTTCAGCCGCCGAATCCGATTGACCGTCGTCACTGCCGGCAGCGCACGCCAGCGTTCGGCAGGTGCGGCGGCGTCGCCGAGCTGCGTGGCCGAGTGACTGAGTCCGGCGGGGGTCAGTGTGGCGCGCAAGTCGGCGAGAAACGTGAGCGAGTCGGGCAGGGCGGTGCCCTCGATCACCACCGGCATCGCGTCGGCGAGGGGCGTGCCGGCGTAGCCGCCTTCGCCGAATGCGCGCCGCCCGCCGAGAAAAAGCACGCCGCCGCCGCGCACCGCCGCAAAGTCGGCCAGCATCTGCAGCTGGTCGCGCGTGAAGAACGACGCTTCCACGCTCCCCAGCACCACGGCGCGGTACTTGAACAGCTCGGCGCGCGACACGGGAAACCCGGCCGCCAGTTCGTTGCCGTCGTCGACGCTGAGCCTCAGGAACTTCTGGTCGGCCGTGCGCAGCAGGGTCACCAATTGCACGTTGCTGTCGGCGTCCACCGCCGCGCGCACGAAGCGCAGCTCGTAGCGCGGTTCGCCTTCGACGTAGAGGATCTTCTCGCGGCCGCCGCGTACGCGGACCAGCAGCGGCTGCGCGTTGTTCTCGGCCACCTGCTCGTGGGGCTGCGGTGCGACGCGCACGGTGAGCACGTGCAACCCCGGCTGCGTGAGCGGCACCCCCACACGCACCTGCTGTGCGTCGCCGTCGCGGGTGAACGAGACTTCGCCGTGCGCAATCACGCGTCGCTCGTCCTCCACCAGCAGCGGGAGCGTGGCCCCGCGAAAGCCGGTCTGGCGGACGCTGATATCCACGGCGAGCGCGCTGCCGGCGAGCACCTCGCGCGCGGCGTCGACGCGGCTGATCTCGACGTCGCGGCCGAAGCGTTCGGCGCCGACCCCGACGGTGAAGACCGGAATCTCCTTGCCACGGAGCGCCACCAGCTCGTCGGCGAGCGGGGCGCGCGTGTTGTCGGCGCCATCGCTCACCACCACCAACGCCGACAGCGGCACGGCGTCGAGCGACTGCCGCGCCTGCTCCATCGCGTCGGTGAGCCGCGACTCGCGCTGCGCGAACGCCAGCGTGTCGGACGACTCGAGCACGTGCGTCTCGCCGCCAAACGCAAACGTGCGCACCTGAAAGCGGCGGCGGAGCGACGCGATCACGCTGCCCCGGTCGCCCAGCATCGAGTCGCGCACAAAATCGGCCCGGCGCCGATCGCCGCGGTCACCAATGCGCATCGAACGCGAGTCATCGAGCAGCAGCCCCACGTAATTGCGCCGCGGCACCGCTTCGCTCAGCAGGAGTATCGGGCGCGCGAGGCACAGCACCAGCACCGCGAGCGCCGCCACGCGCAGTGCGCGCAGCACCATTCGGTCGCGCGGCGTCGTCTTGCCCTGGCTGCGCCGGTAGCTGAGCACGGCAGGCGCGATGGCGGCAGCGCCGAGGACGACGATGGCGAGCACGGGCCACGGTGCACCGAGGGCAAGCTCACCCTTGGCGAATACCAGCGGACGGTACTTGAACAGGAATTCGAAGAGCGCGCGAAGCGCGTTGGACATCAGCGAGACGGGGGGCGATAAGACGGGGGACGGCCTGGCCGAAGAGCGTACACCTACTAATAGATACCACCAGCGGGAGCGCTTTGTTGGCCCGCGCGTCCGAGGTCGCACACCGGGCCGTTCTGTCGTACTCTAAGAGATCACCCTTTCTGAGCCCGCGTCATGCCGTCCTCACGCCGCGATTTCCTGCTGTCTGCTTCCGCCGCTACTCTCGCCGCCTGCGCACCGGCGCTCCGCCGGACGAGCGACAAGGTTGATGTGGTCATTCGGGGCGGCACGGTCTTCGACGGATCGCTCACCGCCACCGGCATCGAGGCCGACGTCGCACTCAATGGCGGCCGCGTGGTGGCGATCGGACGGCGGCTCTCGGAATCGGGACGGCTCGAAGTCGACGCCAAGGGGCAGGCCGTGTCGCCGGGCTTCATCGACGTGCATTCGCACGGTGACGGCACGCTCTTCGCCGATCCCAACGCCGAGTCGATGATCCGGCAGGGCGTCACGACGGTGGTCGTGGGCCAGGATGGCTCATCGCGCGGGCCGCGCGCGGCGGGCGACGACGAGAGCGACCGCGACTCGCTCAAGGCGTTCTTCGATTCCATCGACAAGATGCCGGCGGCCATCAACGTGGCGTCGATGGTCGGACTCGGCACCGTGCGCGGCGCCGTGATCGGCAACGAGAATCGCCCGGCGACGGACATTGAGCTGCAGAAAATGGTCGCCCTCGTCGAGCGCGCGCTGGCTGACGGCGCGTGCGGCGTGTCGAGTGGGCTGGAATACACGCCCGGCGCGTTCGCGCCACTGAGCGAGTTGATTGAACTGAGCAAGCCCGCGGCGAAGCGACGTCTGCCGTACAGCACGCACATGCGCAACGAAGACGACCAGGTGGTCGAGGCGGTGGAGGAGGCGATTGCCGTGGCGCGCGGCGCGCGGTGCCCGCTGCAGATCGCGCATCTCAAGACGCAGGGACCGCGCAATTGGGGCAAGCTCGACACGATCTTCGCGAAGATCGCCGAGACGCGCGCGACGGGCATCGATGCGGCGTTCGATCGGTATCCATACCTCGCGTACCAGACCGGGCTCTCCAACCTCTTCCCCGTCTGGGCGCGCGACGGCAAGCCCGAGGACTTCCTGCGCCGCATCGACGAACCGGCGACGGCCACGCGCATTCACGAGTACGCGGAAGAGAAGGCCGCGCTCATTGGCGGCTGGCACAACGTGCAGATCTCCGGCGTGGGCAACGCCGCGGACAAGCCGACGGAGGGGATGCGGCTGGACGACGTGGCCAAGGCGCGCAGTCTCGCGCCGTATGACACGGCGGTGGCGCTGCTGAAGGCCAACCGCGGAAGCGTCGGGATGGTGGGCTTCGCGATGAGCGAGGACAATCTCGAGCGCATCCTCGCGCATCCGCAGGCCATGGTCTGCTCCGACGGCGGCTCGCTGGCGGTCAGCGGACCGGCGCGGCAAGGGCATCCGCATCCGCGCGGCGCCGGCTCGTTTGCGCGCGTCCTCGGCCGCTATGTGCGCGAGCGCAAGGTGCTCACGCTCGGCGCGGCCATTCACAAGATGAGCGCGTTGGCGGCCGAGCGGCTGCACTTTTCCGGACGCGGGCTGCTGCGTGTGGGGGCAATGGGGGACGTGGTCGTGTTCGATCCGTCGACCGTCGCGGACACGGCGTCGTTCGAGAATCCGTTCCAGTATGCGGTGGGCGTGACGGCGACGTTCGTGAACGGCTCGATGGCATTCCTGCACGGCGAACGCGGGGCGCGGACGGGCCGCGCGGTGCGGGTGACGGCATAGGGCGGGCACCGCGGTCGCGCCCGCGGCCGACATCTGGCGGGTTCGTACAGAATGCTATATGCTAATACAGTGATATATCGACCATCTCCCCCCTCACGAGGTACTCATGTTCAAGGTCAATGAAGGAACCGTGGATCGCACCGTGCGCGTGCTGCTCGGCATTGCGCTGGTCGCCCTCGCGCTGACGAAGGGCTTCGTGTGGGGCTGGATTGGCGTGCTGCCGATTATCACCGGCTCGATCGGCTGGTGCCCGGCGTATGTGCCATTCGGCATCAGCACGTGCAAGAAAGCGAGTTAGGACAGGGATCACGGATCTCGAGTTAGGATTACGACTTCGGATTGCGAATCACGATGCCCTCGGCGGTTGGTGTCTCAACCGCCGGGGGCATACATTCATCCCCGCCCATTGTACCCCACGGTGCCTCTGCCCTTGCACCCCACCGTGTCCCTTCCCCTGCACCCGGAAGTTCGCATGCGCCGCCTTGCCGCGTTCGTCCTCGTTCTGGCTGCCGTTCCCGCCGTCGCCCAGACGCCCGATCCGTACATGGCGCGGGTCCGAAAGATCCTCGCCGTCACGCCGGTCATCGACGGGCACAATGACGTGCCATGGGAGATTCGCGAGGCCAAGGACCTGCCGCGCGATGTCGAGCACTACGACTTGCGCACCGACCTGAAGACGCAGGACACCGACTTCGCGCGCATGAAGAAGGGCGGGCTCGGCGGACAGTTCTGGTCGATCTACATTCCCGGCGATGTGAAGGACTCGGGATACGCGCGCATCCAGCTCGAGCAGTTCGACATCGCGCGCCGCATGATCGCCAAGTACCCGGACAAGATGGTCTTCGCCAAGACCTCGGCCGATGCGCGGCGCGCCATTGCCACCGGGAAGTTTCCGTCGTTCCTTGGCCTCGAAGGCGGGCACGCCATCGAGAACTCGCTGGGCGCGCTGCGCATCTACTACGAGCTGGGCGCGCGCTACATGACGCTCACCCACAATGTCACGCTCGACTGGGCCGACGCCGCGCTCGACAAGGCGAAGCACGGCGGGCTGACGCCGTTCGGGCGTGAAGTGGTGCACGAGATGAACCGGATGGGGATGATCGTGGACCTGTCGCACGTCTCGCCCGGCGTGATGAGCAACGTCCTCGATATTTCCGAGTCGCCCGTGATGTTCTCGCACTCGTCGTCGCGCGCGCTCGCCGACCATCCGCGCGACGTCCCCGACTCGATCCTGCTGCGCCTGAAGAAGAACAACGGCGTCGTCATGATCACGTTTGTCCGCGAGTTCGTGTCGCAGAAGTACCATGACTGGCGGGGCGCGCGCAGTGCGCGGCGGAGCGAACTCGCGATGAGCTTCGGCGGCGACACGACCCGCGTGCGCACCGCGATGGACGAGTGGCTCCGCGCTAATCCGGAACCGGTCGTCACGCTCAGCGACGCGGCGGATCACTTCGATCACATCAAGAAACTGATTGGCGCCGATCACATTGGCGTCGGCGGCGACTTTGACGGCATGGGCAGCGAAAAGATTCAGGGGCTTGAAGACGTCTCGAAGTACCCCGATCTGCTCGCCGAGCTGGCACGGCGCGGCTGGACCGACGACGAACTGCGCAAAGTCGCGAGCGGCAACATCCTGCGCGTGCTCGCCGATAACGAAAAGGTCGCGGCGCGCCTGCAGAAGACCCGCAAGCCGAGCACCAAGACGATTGACGAACTCGACCG
The DNA here is from genome assembly GCA_023249375.1 of Gemmatimonadota bacterium. Classification (GTDB taxonomy): domain Bacteria; phylum Gemmatimonadota; class Gemmatimonadetes; order Gemmatimonadales; family Gemmatimonadaceae; genus PNKL01. The sequence continues at coordinate 41,065 of JAHFCT010000021.1, forward strand.
CGGGCCCAAGATGTAGCGCGGTGGCGCGCGATCCGGCGCGCGAAGACCATGGTTGCTTGCGATGGCGCGCGATGGCGCGCGCCGGCTAACGCCCGGCGAGCACCTCGCCGACGACATCGAGCACGCGTGTGACCGTCTCGACGGTGTGATCGCCCATGTGCCCCACGCGGAACGTCGTCGCCCCAAGCTTGCCATAGCCCGACCCGACCGTGTATCCGCGCGTCTGCACCTCGGCGAGCAGGGCGCGCGTGTCGACTCCCGCCCCCACTTTTACCACGGTGACGGTCGCGCTGCGCGCGCCGGCCGGCGCCAGAATGCCGTCAACGCGGCCGCCGGCGCGCTGATGCTCCACCCACGCGTGCGTGGCCGATGCCATGGCCGCGTGGCGCGCCCAGCGACACTCGATGCCCGTGGGCCCGATGGCGGCCATCTGCGCCTCGAGCGCGTAGAAGAGCGACACGGCCGGCGTGTTCGGCGTCTGATGTTTGGCGGCGTACTCCGCGAACTCGGCGATGTCGAAGTACCGACCGCGCGCCGGCGCGTCAGTGGCCGACGCAAGATACCGGTCGCTCGCACAGCACATCGCGAGCCCCGGCGGCAGCGCGAGCGCCTTCTGCGATCCGGTGAGCACGAAATCGAGCGCCCACGCGTCGGTCTCCACCGGTATGCCGCCCATTCCCGACACGGAGTCGATCATCGAGAACGCGCCGTTGGCATGCGCCAGCTCGGCGATTGCCTGAATGTCCTGCGAGGCGCCCGTCGACGTTTCGGAGTGCGCGGCGGTGACGGCGGCGAATCGCTTCGCGCGCAGCGCGTGCTCCACCGTCTCGAGCGGGACGATTTCGCCGTAGGGCACTTCGAGCGACGTCACCGTGCGGCCGCAGGCGCGCGCGATGTCGGCGAAGCGCTCGGAGAACGCGCCGTTGACCAGCGAGAGGATGGGCCCCGCCGGTGCGTTGCGCACGGCGGCTTCCATGAGGCCGGTGGCCGACGAGCTGCTGATGAATACGGGGCGCGCGGTGCGGAAGACGCGGCGGAGTCCGGTGTCGCAGTTCGCGTAGACCGACTCGAACTCGGCGCTGCGATGCGACATCATCGGCCGCGTCATCGCGGCGAGGATTTCGGGCCGCACCTCCGTGGGACCCGGAAGGAAGAACGTGCCGAAGCTGGGCGTAGTCATGCGGAGAGCGCGTGGGAGACGAGGGCGGCGAACGAATCCAGCACGAGGGTGGCGCCGGCGACGACCGCGTCGCGGCGCACAAATCCAATGTAAGCGGCAAACGCGTCGACGGCGGGGGCCATGGCGAGATCCGTGGCCCCGTCGCCGACGGCCAGCACGGGGCGCGGCAGCGCGAGCGCGCTCAGCAACTCGAGCTTACCCGTCTGCGTGGTGAGCGGCGACGGTGCCGCCGCGGTGAATCGGCCCTCGGCGTCGGCGAGCGGTTCGACGGCGTGCACGTGAGCGTCATCAAGGCCGAGTGCGCGCGTCATCGGAAGCAGGGCGGGGCGCAGGCCGCCGCTGATCACATGTACCGTGACGCCCGCCGCGTGCAGCGCAGCGATAGCATCTGCCGCGCCTGGAGCCACGGCCGCATCGTACGCCGCCGCGAGCGCCTCGATGTCGCCGCCCGTCGCGCCGATGACGCGCAGCCGTTCGGCGTACACCGCTTCGAGCGCGAGGTCGCCGTTCATCGCGCGGGCGGTCAGTGATTCGACGGCGCGCTGCACCGCGGCCCCGCGCCGCGCGGCGAGCCAATCGATTCCCTCGATGCCCGCAATCGTCGAGTCGGCGTCGAGCACCACGGAGGCGTAGCGCCTCACAGGATGTTCCCTGGCGCCAGCCGGCCCTCGGGATCGAACTCGTGCTTGAGCGCGCGCATCAGGGCGAGCTGCCGGCCGTTGGCCTGCAACGAAAGCCACTTGGCCTTGATCTTCCCGATGCCATGCTCGGCCGCCACCGTGCCGCCCATCGCGATGATCATCCGCAGCACCTCGGCGAGTGCGCGCTCGATGGTGCGCACCTCGTCGGCGTTGCGCGCCACGAAGTTCATGTGCGGATGGCCATTGCCGAGGTGCCCGTACACCACCGGCGCCGGCACGCCGTGCGCCGCGCAGATCGTGCGCGCCTCGATGAGGGCGTGCGCCGCCAGCCTGGGCGGCACGGCCCAGTCGGTGCTCATGCGGCGTCCGCCCTGCGCCAGGTACGGCGCGGTGCGTTCGTGCATCGCGGCCGGGCAGGCGTGGCGCAGGCGGCGCGCCTCGCGCAGCGCCTGTTCGCCGTCGAAGACCCGCACGTCGCCCGCGTTGGCGCCAAACGACTCCGCGAGTGCGAGCCACGCGTCGAGCGGCGGCTCGCCGTCGCCCGCTTCCTCGAGATACACCATCGCGCCCGCGGTTGGCGCCCACGAGGCGTCGCCCATCTCGGCGCGCACGATGCCAAACGATTCGACGTCGAAGTATTCGAGACAACGCGGCGCTACGGCCGGCGTCTCGCGGGCGGCGACGATGAACGCGAGGGCGCGGGCCTCGTCTGCGAACGGCACGCCGAGGCCGAGCACCTGCGCCGGCACGGGGAGCAGGGCGAGCTCCGCCTCGGCGACAATGCCGATGGTCCCTTCGCTGCCGACGAACCAGTCGACGGGATCGTGGGCGAGCTGGTAGCCCACGGTGTTCTTCTCGACCAGCGGACGGCGCGCGTCATAGCGCGACCCATCAGCGAGCACCGCCGTGAGCGCGCGCACGTGGGAGCGCGTGGCGCCGTAGCGCAGGGTGCGCGGCCCCGACGCGTTGCAGGCAATCGCGCCGCCCACCGAGCTCTCCTCTTCACTGGTCGGGTCGGGGGCGAAGAACAGTCCAAACGGCGCGCAGGCGCGCTGCAGGTCGCCAATGAGCACGCCGGGCTCGACGCGCGCGGTGCGCGTGGCGGCGTCGATGTCGATGATGCGCGCCATCGCTCGCGTCGAGAGCAGCCATCCCTGCATCGCTACCGACGCGCCGGTGGTGCTCGTCTGGGCGCCGGCCGCGGTGACGCACGCGTGGTCACTCGCCGCGTGCCGCATGATCTCGACCACTTCGTCAAGCGACTCGGGGCGCGCGACGGCCTCGGGCACGCCGCGCAGGCCGGAGACGTCGCGGGCGTACGCCTCGAGCGCCGACGGGTCGCGCAGCAGGGTGGTGCTCACGCGTCGCCGCCGAACTTCACCACCGTGGCACTGCGCACATCGCGCAGCGCCGTGAGCGTTTCGCACACATGCGCCGGCGGCGCGCCGTCGATGGTGACTACGGCCAGCGCCTCGCCGCCCGCAGCCAGCCGCGCCTGATGGTACTCGGCGATGTTCACGCCGGCGTCGGCGAGCGCCGTGCCGACGCGCCCGATGACACCGGGGACGTCGTGGTTGGTGAGCACCAGCAGCGAGCCGCGCGGCGCCACATCCACGTGGAAGTCGCCGATGCGGGTGAGCCGCGGCGGCATGTCGAGCGCGGCCACGCCGCCCACGCGCATGCTGTGCGCGCCGGCCACGAGGCGCACTTCGATGGCCCGCGAGTGCGGAGCGAATCCGCCTTCGCCGTGCGCGAGCACGAGGCCGCGCGCGGTCGCCAGCGAGCGCGCATTGATGAGATTCAGCCGTTCCGCTTCCACGACGCCCTCAAGCGTGCCCGCCGCCGCGGCGGCAAGCAGTGCCCCCGCACTTGACGTGAGATCTTCGCCAGTCTTGATCGTGACGGAGTCGATGGCGGTGGCCCCGCGCCCCGCAAGCAGCGCGCGGGCCACGGCGGCCGCGCGGCGCGCGAGCAGCAGCGCCGGCGCCAGCGTCGCGGAATCTTCGCCCGCGAGCGCGCCATTCAGCGAGCGCGACAGGTCGCCGTTGAGGAGTGCATCGCGGACGGCTTCGCAGGCGTCGAGCGCGACGTTGCGCTGCGCTTCGGCCGAGGAGGCGCCGATATGCGGCAGCAGCACGACATTCGAATAACTGCGGAACGGATGCTCACCCGTGAGCGGCTCCTTCAGGTACACGTCGAGCACGGCGCCGCCGATATGGCCGCGGTCGAGGGCGGCGCGCAGTGCGTCGTCGTCGACGATGCCGCCACGCGCCATGTTCACGACCACGGCCCCCGCGCGGAGGCGCCGCAGCGCATCGGCGCCGATCATCCCGGTGGTCTCGTCGGTCAGCGGCACGTGCACCGTGAGGAACTGCGCCGCATCGAGCAGCGCGTCGAGCGTCGGGGCGCGTTTCACGCGCAGCGCGGCAAAGCGCTCCTCGCTCACGTACGGGTCGTAGGCGTGCACGTCCATGCCAAACGCAAGCGCGCGGTGCGACACTTCGCCGCCGATGCGCCCGAGGCCGACAATGCCCAGCGACTTGCCGCGCAGCTCCGTGCCGAGGAGATCGGCACGCTCCCACCGGCCATCGTGCATGGAGACGTCGGCGCGCGTCAGGTGACGCAGCAGCGAGAGGACACTGCCAAAGAAGAGTTCGGCCACCGCCACCGTGTTGCCGGCCGGAGCATTGATGACGGCAATGCCAAGTTCCGTCGCCACCTCCATTGCCACGTTGTCCACGCCCACGCCAGCGCGGCCCACCACCTTCAGCCGGCGCGCGCGGCGCAGCAGCGCTTCGGTGACTTTGGTGGCGCTGCGCCCGACGATGGCGTCGTACTGGTCAATGCGCTCCAGCAACTCGGCCGCCGGCAGCGTGGGGACTTCGTCCACCGCAAACTCGGGGACGGCGCGCAGCAACTCCACGCCGTCGCGGTCGACTTCATCGGTTACCAGAATGCGCAGGGCCATGGGTTCGGTGGGGAGGGAGGCGCTGGTGTGATGCGCGCTCCGTAATTTGCGTGCTGGGTGTCGTCACCGCGACTGCAGAGGACACCCTGGCGAAGGCGTCAGCCAGGGCCCAAAAGCCTCTCCCGCAGGTGGTCGGTGAAGTAGATTTCCCGAGGGCGGCATGGGCCGCCCTCTTTTCGCGTGCCATCCCCCAGCCAAGCCGCCATGCCCGCTCCACGTCTCCAGACACTGCACGACGCCGGACAGTCCCTCTGGCTGGACTATATCGACCGCCCCATGCTGCACAACGGCGAGCTCGCGCGGCGCATTCGCGACGATGTGCTCACCGGCATGACGTCCAATCCCGCGATCTTCGAGAAGGCGCTGGCGCAGGGCACGGCGTATGACGCGCAGGTCGCGGCGCTCACGGGCGAACGCACGGCGTGGCAGCTGTTTGAGGAGCTGGCCTCCACCGACGTGCGCGCCGCCTGCGATCTCTTTCGCGACGTGTACGACCGCACCGATGGCGTCGACGGCTACGTCTCGCTGGAAGTCTCGCCGAACGTCGCCAACGACGCCGACGGAACCATTCGCGAGGCGCGGCATCTGTGGAGGCTGGTGGACCGTCCCAACGTGATGATCAAGGTGCCGGGCACCGACGCCGGCTGCGCCGCCCTGCGACAGCTCATTGCCGACGGCATCAATGTGAACGTCACGCTGCTCTTCGCCGTCGAAGCGCATGGCCGCGTGATCGAAGGGTACGTGTCGGGTCTCGAAGCGCGCGCCGCCTCCGGCGCGCCGCTCGCGCGCGTGGCGAGCGTGGCATCGTTCTTCGTGAGCCGCGTCGACACCGAGATCGACAAACGGCTCGATGCGCAGGTCGCCGCCGGCACGCTCTCCGTCGCGGCCGCCGCGTCGCTCAAGGGCAAGGCCGCCGTGGCCAACGCCAAGCTGGCCTATCGCCTCTTCTCCGAACGCTTCAGCGGCTCGCGCTGGAACGCGCTGGCCGCGCGCGGCGCCCGCGTGCAGCGTCCGCTCTGGGCGAGCACGTCCACCAAGAACCCGACGTACCGCGATGTCATCTACGTCGAAGAACTCGTCGGGCCGCAGACGGTGAACACGCTGCCGCCGGCCACGCTCGAGGCGTTCCGAGACCACGGTGAGGTGCGGCGCTCCATCGACGCCGATCTCGCCGCCGCCAGGCAGGCGCTCGACGCCGTGGAATCGGCCGGGATCTCCATGCGGCACGTCACCGACCAGCTGCTCAACGAAGGGCTGTCGTCGTTCCAGAAGGCGTTCGACACGCTGCTGGCCGGCCTCGAAGCGAAGGCGAACGCACTGGGGCACCCCGTCTCAGTCGGCCGATAGGGGAGACGCGACATGCCGAAGACCCACACACGCACCAAGGTCGTCTGCACCATCGGTCCCGCCTCGTCGTCGCCCGACGCGCTGCGTGCGCTCATGCGCGCCGGCCTCGACGTGGCCCGCATCAACTTCTCGCACGGCACGCACGAGCAGCATGCCGCGCGCATCGCCGACATCCGCCGCGTCGCCGCCGAGCTCAACCGCCCGGTCGCGATTCTCGGCGATTTGCAGGGACCGCGCATTCGCGTCGGCGCCCTCGAGGCGCCGATCACGCTCGAGGAAGGCGCCGAGGTCACCCTCGCGCACGAGGCCGTCGCGAGGCCCGGCGATCTGCCGGTGACCTACGATGCGTTCGCCACGGACGTTCGCGTCGGCGCCCGCGTGCTGCTCGACGACGGCCTGCTCGCGCTCGACGTGCTCGAAGTGCAGGGCCCATTCGTGCGCTGTCGCGTCGTCTACGGCGGGCTGCTGAAGTCGAACAAGGGCATGAACCTGCCCGGCATTACCGTCTCCGCGCCGACGCTGACCGAAAAAGATCTCGTTGACATCACCTTCGCCGTGGAGCACGACCTCGACTATCTGGCGCTGTCGTTCGTGCGGCAGCCCTCCGATATGGATCGCCTGCGCGAACTCGTGCCGAAGGGGATGTTGCTGGTCTCCAAGATCGAAAAAGACTCGGCCCTGCTCGACCTCGAAGAAATTCTCAAGGCGTCCGATGCGGTGATGGTGGCGCGCGGCGATCTCGGGGTCGAACTCCCCTTCGAGGAAGTACCCATCGCGCAGAAGCGCATCATCTCGCTCGCCAACCGCTTCGGCCGCCCCGTGATCACGGCCACGCAGATGCTCGAGTCGATGATCCAGAACCCGCGGCCCACCCGCGCCGAAGCGAGCGACGTGGCGAACGCGATCTTCGACGGCACCGACGCCGTGATGCTCTCGGCCGAAACGGCGAGCGGCGCGTATCCCACACTCGCCGTCGAGGCGATGGAGCGCATCGCCACGGAAGCCGAGCGACACCCGGTGGCTCGCGGCATGGGCGCCGATCGCGTGGAGCCTGGTCAGGCGAGCGTCGAGGAGACGATTGCCGGCGCCACGGTCACCGCCGTTCGCATGGTGGGCGCGGTGGCGGTCGTGGTCTTCACCAAGTCGGGCTTCGCGGCGCGCATCGTCGCCGCGCGGCGCCCCGGCGTGCCGATCATCGCGTTCACCGATCAGGTGCGCACCTATCGCCAGCTCGCGCTCGTCTGGGGCGTGACGCCGGTACTGGTGCCGCACGCCGACACGTACGAGCAGATGGCGTGGAGCGCGCGTGGCATTGTGGTGGACATGGGCATTGCCAAGACGGGCGATCGCGTGGTGATGACCGCCGGCGTGCCGTTTGACCGTCCGGGCACCACCAACACGCTCAAGGTGGAGACGGTGTGAAGCTCACGTTCCTCGGTACCGGCACGAGCTTTGGCGTTCCGGTGATCGGCTGCGCCTGTGCGGTGTGCCGCTCCGGGGACCCGCGCGACAAGCGCACGCGTGTCGGCGCGGTGGTCGAGGTGGGCAACACACGGCTTCTCCTCGACACACCGCCCGAACTGCGGCTGCAGCTCATCGCCACCGGCATCGGCGACGTTGACGCCGTGCTGTTTACGCACGACCACGCCGATCACACCAACGGGCTCGACGACATCCGCGCCATCTCGGTGCGTCGCAAAGGTGCGCTCCCGATCTACGGTCCCGCCGAGACGCTCGACGGCCTGCGCACGCGCTTTCCGTACATCTTCGACGAAGCGGCGCGCGCGCTGCCGGGGACGCACAAACCAGAGGGAACGCTCTTCGCACTCGAGCCGGGCGTGCCGACGGTCATCGGCGATGCCACGGTGATTCCCATCGAAGTGCCGCACGGCCGATGGCGCGTCTTCGGATACCGCGTTGGCGCGCTGGCGTATGTCACCGACGCCAAGACCATTCCCGACGCCGCCTTCGCGCTGATGCAGGGCGCCGATGTGCTGGTGATCAACGCGCTCTTCCGTGCACCGCATCCCACGCACCTGAGCCTCGGCGAAGCGGTGGAGGTTTCGCGCCGTGTGGGCGCGCGACAGACCTGGCTCACGCATCTCACGCACGACAATCTGCATGCCGCGCTCGCCGCGGAGCTTCCCAACGACATCCAACCGGCCTTCGACGGCCTTGTGGTGGAGTGCTGATGGCGTTCACGCTCGATGTCACCTCGATGACGGAGCCGGCGGTCCCCGCCGGCGTGCGCGACGACGACTGGCCCTCGCTGGCCGAACGCTTCCGCGCCGCGCACGCCGCGGTGACGGCCGTCGCCGCCACCGGCGTGTACGGCTACCGCGAACTCGAGGCGCAGGCCGCCGAGCGAGCGAAGATCGCCGCCTTCGTTGCGGAAACAGACGGACAGTACGACGACGTCGTGGTGCTCGGCATCGGCGGTTCATCGCTCGGCGCCATCGCGCTGCGCTCGGCGCTGCTGCCTACCGCGTGGAATGCGCGCACCGCCGCCGAGCGCGACGGCCGGCCGCGGCTGCACGTGCTCGATAACGTGGACCCGCGCACCATCACCGGCGTGCTCTCCATCGTCGCGCTGCCGCGCACGATCTTCGTGGTGATTTCCAAGTCTGGTGGCACGATCGAGACGCTGGCGCAGTATCTCGTGGTGCGCGACCGGTTGTCACGCGAGGGGCTGGATGCGGCGCAGCACCTGGCTTTCGTCACTGATCCAGTGAAGGGAGCACTGCGCGCCATCGCCGCGCGCGACGGCATTCCGGTCTTCGACGTCCCGCCGAACGTCGGCGGGCGATTCAGCGTGCTGTCTCCGGTGGGCACGCTGCCCGCCGCGCTCTGCGGCATCGACATCGACGCGTTGTGCACGGGCGCCGCCGTGATGCGCGATGCAACCATGGGCAGTGACCTCGCGCACAATGCGGCGGGTCTTTTTGCCACGCTGCAGTGGCGCGCGCATGAGCAGGCCGGCCAGGGCCAGCACGTGATGATGCCGTACAGCGACGCGCTGCGCGACATCGCGCCATGGTTTGTGCAGCTCTGGGCCGAATCGCTCGGCAAGGTGGACGCCGATGGGCTGCACGTCGGACCGACGCCGATTGCCAGCGTCGGCGCCACCGATCAGCACAGCCAGGTGCAGCTCTTCATGGAAGGGCCCGCGGACAAGACGGTCACCTTCCTGCGCGTGGACGCCTCAGCGGACGACGTGGAGATTCCGCGGCTCGAAGCGGGCGAAAAGGCACTCGCATTTCTCGGCGGGCACACGCTGGGCGAACTGCTCGACATCGAATGCCGGGCGACGGCGAGCGCCTTGGCGCGCGCCGGACGGCCGTCGATGATGATGACGGTGGGCGCGTCGGATGCGTGGCATCTTGGCGGCCTCATGATGTGGCTGATGCAAGCTACGACGCTGGCCGGTGCGCTGTATCGAGTCAATCCGCTCGATCAACCGGGCGTGGAGCTCGGCAAGCGGTTGGCCAACAAGGAGTTGGGACATCCCGACTATGCTGGAGAAGCAGAGGCACCGAGAGCGGGTCAGGTGCCTCCGACGCCGCGAAGATTACGCGTCGGTTAGGCCGCGAAAATTCGGTTGCCCCGTGCTCCAAAAGGGGCCAAATTCCACTGGCTGTTTACTACGGTCCCCGCACTGACTGGCGCGGTGCTCGCGCCTACCTCTATTGAGTGCCCGACATGTCGAATCCGTTAGACTCGCTGCATCGCGTTCTCGGCCCCGTAGCGGCCGTCGAGAACCATCGCATGATATTGAAGGAGCCCGCGTCGCTCGCGTCGACGCGTATGGATGAGCTGGCCCGCCTCGCCGTCTTCGGCGACGCCGACGAGAAGGAATGGGCGCGCTGGGCGATTCACGAGCTCGGCCAGATGGTGGGCGTGCGTCCCGCGTCGATCCACGAGCTGTACATGGCGCGCGGCCGCGGCGAGATCGCCGGCTTCACCGTGCCCGCCATGAACATCCGCGGCATGACGTACGACACGGCGCGCGCGATCTTCCGCGCCGCCATCAAGCTCAACGCCGGTGCGTTCCTGCTGGAGATTGCCCGCAGCGAGATCGCGTACACCGATCAGCGCCCGTCGGAGTACGTGGCGGTGATGACGGCCGCCGCGCTGCGCGAAGGGTATCGCCACCCGATCTTCATTCAGGGCGACCACTTCCAGGTGAACGCCAAGAAGTACGCGGCGGACCCAGCCGCCGAAGTCGCCGCGGTGAAGGCGCTGGCCACGGAAGCGATCGCCGCCGGCTTCTACAACATCGACCTCGATACGTCCACGTTGGTGGACCTCTCCAAGCCGAACCTCGAAGAGCAGCAGCGCCTCAACTACGAGATTGGCGTGGAACTCACGCGCCACGTGCGCGGCCTCGAGCCGATGGGTGTCACGATTTCGCTGGGCGCCGAGATTGGCGAAGTGGGAACGGAGAACTCCACCGTGCCCGAGCTGCGCGCCTTCATGAACGGCTACAGCTCGACACTGCTGAAGCAGGCGCCGGGCATGGTCGGCATCAGCAAGATCTCCGTGCAGTCGGGCACGTCGCACGGCGGCGTCGTGCTGGCCGACGGCTCGATCAAGGACGTCAAGCTCGATTTCCAGACGCTCGAAGACCTCGGCCGCGTGGCGCGCACCGAGTACGGCATCTCCGGCGCGGTGCAGCATGGCGCGTCGACGCTGCCCGACAAGATGTTCAACAACTTCCCGCGCACCGAGACGTCGGAGATTCACCTCGCCACCGGCTTCCAGACGATGCTGTACGACATGATCCCCGACGCGCTGCGCCTGGAGATCTACGAATGGCTGCGCGTGAACGCGAAGGACGAGCGCAAGGCAGGCGATACGGACGAGCAGTTCTTCTACAAGTCGCGCAAGAAGGCGCTGGGACCGTTCAAGAAGGCGCTCTGGTCGCTGCCCTCGAGCACGCAGGCCGAACTGGCCCGCGCCTACGATGCCAAGTTCGAGTTCCTGTTCTCCCAGCTCGGCGTCAGCGGCACTTTGCCGTACGTCGAGCGGTATATCGATGCACCCGATCAGCGCCGGCTGGCACCGCACCTGAGCGGACCGGCCGTGGAAGCGGCACCGGATGACGCCGACGCCGGCGAGTAGCAGCAGTCGTACGGCGGGACCCGCCGGCCGGGTTTCGCATCAACCTTTCGGAGATTACATGCGCAAGACTTTCCTGATGTTTGCCGTCGCGGCACTGGGCCTCACCGCCTGCGACAACTCGAAGGCCGAGCTGCAGAAGCAGCTCGAGCAGGTGAAGCTCATTTCGGCGGAGAAGGACTCGCTGCTTAAGGACGTGATGGCGACCTCGCAGTTCATCGCCGACGTCAACACCGAGCTGGGCAAGGTGCGTGACGCCAAGGCCGGCAAGCCCACCAAGGGCGGCGCGGGCGAGCTGCCCAACCCGTCGCCCGCCGACCAGCGCGCGCAGATGCTGCAGCGCATCAAGGTCCTGACCGACCGCGTCAACGAGGCCGAGTCGCGTCTCGCCGCCAGCCGTCAGCGCGTGGCCACGATGACCGGCGACAACGCGTCGCTCACCAAGCAGCTGGCCCAGTACGATTCGACGATCACGGCGTTCAAGTCGATCATCGAGAACCAGAAGGCCGAGATCGCGTCGCTCAACGCGCAGGTTGGCGCACTGCAGGGCGAGAACACCGTGCTCAAGGCCGACAAGGCGCAGCTGACCAGCGAGAAGGAGACGCTGACGAGCGAGAAGTCGGCGCTGACGGTGGAGCGCAACACGGTCTACTACGTGATCGGCACCAAGGACGAGCTGCGCAAGAAGGGAATTATCGTGAAGAAGGGCGGCATCCTCGGCATCGCGGCGACGGACATTCCGGCGACGACGCTGAACCCGTCGGACTTCACGTCGATCGACAAGACGAAGGTGGCTTCGATTCCGCTGCCGAACCCCGCCAAGGGCTACCGCGTGCTGTCGCGGCAGGACATGACCGCGGCCGAAGCGGCGCCGCCGAAGGGCGGCTACAAGGGCGCCATCAAGATCACCAACGCCGAGCAGTTCTGGGCGGCGTCGAAGTTCCTCATCATCGTCCAGAACTGATGCAGGGAGTGCTCCGCGGATGAGCGCGCCGCCGCCATGGGGGGCGGCGCGCCTCCGTGACAGCTTCGTCGACTACGCCCGTCGCATTTGGGTGAAGGGCGCCGAAGACGATTTGTTCTTTCTCGCCGGCGGGGTGGCCTACAACATCCTCCTCGCCGGCGTGCCGTTTTTCCTGCTGCTGATTGCGGGCATCGGGTACGCGCTGCACAAGCCCGAAGCTGATTCCACGAGCGACGTGGTCGGGTTTCTCGGGCGCCTGCTTCCCGTGGGCGTCGACAACGGCCGGAGCTTTCTCGATCCCATTCTGCGCGACGTTGTGCGCACGCGCGGGCGCGTCGGCCTGTTCTCGGCTGCGGCCTTCGTCTGGTTCTCGACGCGGCTGTTTGGCACCCTGCGGAGCGTGCTGCAGCGGGTGTTCGCGCTGGGGCAGGGGCGCGGCATCGTCGTGGGCAAGCTCTACGATGTGGGCTACACGCTGGTCTCGTCGGGACTCGTCGTCGGCTACCTCACGCTCTCGGCGTACCTGGCGATCATGGGCGAGCGCGGCACCGCCATCATGCATGACATGGGCGTGGATGCGACGACGATGGGGAATCTCGAGTACTTCCTCGGTCGTTTGCTCGCCTTCAGCGTCGTCGTCGCCATCTTCTACAGCATCTACAAGTTCATCCCGTCGGGGCGCGTGCCGTGGCGGCAGGCGTTCGTGGCGTCGATGACCACCGGCGTCCTGTTTGAGATTGCGCGCAACCTGTTTGTGCTCATCGTGCGCCGCTTCAACCCGGCGTCGCTCTACACCGGCACGCTGGGCGCGCTGGTGATCGTCGTGTTCTGGGCCTACTACGCGGCTTTGCTGTTTGTCATCGGCGGGGAAGTGGCGCACGTCTATGCGGAGCGCCGACGGCTGATGAACCGCCACGAAGCCATGGAGGGATAGTGATCGACCTGCGCAGCGATACCGTCACCAAGCCCACGAAGGACATGCGTCGCGCGATGGCCGACGCCGAGGTGGGCGATGATGTGCTTGACGGCGATCCGACCGTCATCAAACTGCAAGAGCGCGTGGCGACGCTGCTCGGCAAGGAGCGGGCCCTGTTCGTTCCCACCGGGACGATGGGCAATGCGTGCGGACTGTGGGTGCACGGCCGCCACGGCACCGAGGCCTACGCGCACGACGACTCGCATATCGTGAACTGGGAGATCGCCGGCGTGGCCGGGCTGCGCGGCATGCAGCCGCGCATGGTGCGTGGCGCGCCCGTGATGACGCTCGACACCCTGAAGGCGGCGGTGCGGCCGGCGAGCAAACACGCGCCGCAAGCCAGCCTCGTCTGTTTTGAGAACACGCACAATGGCGCCGGCGGCATGGTGACGCCCATCGGCGAGCTGCGCGCCATGGCCGAGTTCGCTCGCGGCACGCTGAAGCTGCCGATTCACATGGACGGCGCGCGGCTGTGGAACGCGCACATCGCCACGGGCACGCCGCTGGCCGACTTCGCCGCCTGCGCCGACACCGTGATGGTGTCGTTCTCCAAGGGACTCGGCGCGCCGCTCGGCGCGGCGATCGCGGGGAGCACGACGCACATCGACGAAGCATTCGTGGCGCGCAAGCGCTTTGGCGGCGGCATGCGGCAGAGCGGGATTGTGGCGGCGGCGGCACTGCATGGGCTTGAGCATCATCTGGGACGCCTCGCGGAGGATCACGCCAATGCCAAGCGGCTCGCGGCGATTGTCGCCGACGGCGTGGCCGACGTGCAGGTGGTGCCGCCGGACACGAACATCGTGATGATTGATCTGCCCGCGCGCATCAACGCGTCCACGGTGACGGCACGCGCCAAGGAACTTGGTGTACTGATTTCTGCCTGGCACGACCAGCGCGTGCGAGTGGTGTGCCATCTCGACGCGTCGGCAGCGCAGGTGGAGGAGGCGGGCCGCGCCATTGTGAACGCACTCGGGTAGTAGGGAACTGCGGGGCACGCGGTCACGTAGGTGCTCGCCCATTGGTATTCCGCGCCTTAGGTTGAGATCACTCACTCGGGAGGCCCCCATGTCCGTCTCGCGCCGCCACTTCGTTTCCGCTCTCGGCCTCGGAGGTGCCGGCCTCGTGTCGCCGCCGTTGTTTGGCCACCGCGGCCACGAAGCCCGACTCGTCGAGTGGCTGAACGCGCCGCCAGCGCCATCCGCGCTGATTCGCCTCGACAGCAACGAGAATCCGAATGGCCCGGGCGCCAAGGCGTTCGAGGCCATCCGCGCGATGTTCGGCGAGGCGAACCGGTATCCGGATGATCCCGAACGCGCGCTTGTCGCGGCGATTGCACGCGAGCACGGGGTCTCCGAAGACAACGTCATCCTCGGCTGCGGCTCGAGCGAAATCTTGCGCATGTGCGTCGAGCGCTTCGTGAACACGGCGCAGCATCTCGTGACGGCGGGGCCGACGTTTGAGCTGCCGGCCAACTTTGCGCAGACGATGGGGCGTCCCGTGGTCACAGTGCCGGTGGACGCCAAGCTGCGGCTCGACCTCGCGGTGATGGGCGACAAGGCCGGCGGCGCCGGGTTGATCTTCTTCTGCCATCCCAAGAATCCGACGGCGACGGTGCACGGCGACGCCGCGGTGCGTGAGTTCGTCGCCCGTGTGCGCCGCGACTCGCCGGCCACGTACATCCTCATCGACGAGGCGTACCACGAGTACGTCGACGAGCCGTCGTACAAGACGGCGATCCCGATGGCGCTGGCCGATCCCAACGTGATCGTGTCGCGCACCTTCTCCAAGGTGTTCGGCATGGCCGGGCTGCGCGCCGGGTATGCGATCGTGCACCGTGAGACGGCGCGCAAGCTGCAGGGCTGGCGGTTGGGTTCGGGCATCAACGTGCTCGCCGCGGCCGCGGCCATCGCGTCGATTGGCGATCACGAACACATCGCGCTCGAGCAGAAGCGCAACCGCGACGCCAAGGCGTTCACGCGCGCGTTTTTCGAGAAGGCTGGGTACGAAGTGGGTGCGAGCGACACGAACTTCCTGATGATCGATCTCAAGAAGGACATGCGTCCGGTGCGCGACGCCTGCCGCAAGGAAGGCATCGCCGTCGGCCGGCCGTTCCCGCCGCTGCTGACGCAGCTGCGCATCTCCATCGGGACGATGGAGGAGATGGTGAAGGCGACCGACGTGCTCAAGCGAGTGCTCGCGTAAACGCGCGCGATTGAGGACAGGGATCACGGATCACGAATCAGGATTGCGACCACGGATTCCGATTTCGATTGGATCAATCGCCCATCGTGGTCCTGAATCAAAATCCTGATTCGTGATCCGTGATCCCTGTCCTAAATCGCATCCCCAATTGATCGCCGCCCAGCACCAGACTATCATTAGGATGCTCCAGGCCCCGGTGGGCGCGGGCCCGCCAACTCCGCCAGGGTCGAAAGGCAGCAACGGTACGTGGTGTCTCACGTCGCATCGTCAGGCCTGGAGCACTTTCGCGGGGGGTATTCGCCAACGTGGCGGATGCCCCCCGCGATTCATTTCCATGCGTTGGCCCGACGGCAGCGGTGCAAGCGAGGGTCAGTCCGCGTCCGTCCACGCATGCGCCGCCGCAAAGGCCTCGCACAGCGCCCGCCGATCGCGCCGCTCCACTGCGCCGCGCAGCGCACCGAGCTGCGCGAGACACGTGTCGAGCGCGTCGAGCACCGGCACCGCGTTGTCCTCGAAGATCGCGGCCCACATCTCGGGCGATGACGCGGCCATCCGCGTCATATCGCGTCCGCCCGCTCCAAGGCGACTCCGCGCCACCGCACGGGATGACAGCGTGCCCGCCAGCGCGAGTGACAGCAGCTCCGGCAGATGACTGCTGAACGCCATCTCGGCGTCGTGCATCGTCGCGTCGCGCTCAAGGGGCTTCGCCCCAACTGATCGCCACAGCGCCCGCGCGGCCTTCCACGTGGCGACGCGAGTGTCAGTCGTGCGGCACAGATCTACGCGTGCCCCCGCGAAAAGTCCCCTCCGCGAGGCCAGCCAGCCGGCGCGGTGATCGCCGGCCATCGGATGGCTCCCCACGAACCTGCTCGACAAGCCAAGTGCGCTGGCGCGCTGCACGATGCGGCGCTTGGTGCTGCCCACATCCGTGATCAATGCCGCCTGCGCGATGTGCGGGCGCGCTTGCTCCAGCAACTCCGGCGCGGCGTCCACTGGCACCGCCAGCACCACCGTGTGCGCCTCGCTGAGCGCGCGCAAGCTGCCGTCGATGACGCGCGCAATCACCCCCGACCGAAACGCATGCCGCGTCGAGGACGTGTCGGCGTCAAAGCCCCACACGGTGGCGCCGCGCGCCGACAGATCGCGGGCCAGCGACCCCCCAATCAGGCCAAGGCCGAGGATGGCAAACGGTCCCTCCGAGGTCACGGCGTGTCGTCCTGCTGCACGCGGCGGCACATCGCCACTACGGGCCAGAAGATGTCGCGCACGGCCTCCTCGGGCAGTCCGACCCGGCGCGCATGCTTCGCCACCGAGGCGACGACCTGCGCTTCGCGTCGCGGGTCGAGTGTCGCAAGTCCGGCCTTTCTCTTTTCAGCGCCGATCCTGCGTGCGAGCTCGAGCCGGCGCGCGAGGAGATCCACGAGTTCACCGTCGAGCGCGCCGAGTTGCTCGCGCAACGCGGCAAGGGCAGCCGACGTCGCGGTCTTCGAGGCAGGCGACGGCGTCGATTTCGAGGCGGGCGTCATCACGCCACCTTCGACTTGCGCGTGCTCGCGCTGAGCGTACGTCCCGCCGCTTCGGCGAACGGAGCGAGCGCGCGCATCATCGCGCCGAATGCGTCGAGCGTCAGCGACTGGTCGCCGTCTGACATCGCCTCGCCCGGGCGCGGATGCACCTCGACAATCAGACCGTCCGCACCCGCGGCGATGGCGGCGAACGCCAGCGCCGGCACGAGGTCGGCGCGTCCCGCGGCATGGCTGGGATCCACGATGACCGGCAGATGCGTCTCGCGCTTGAGCACGGGAATGGCGGCGACATCGAGCGTGTTGCGCGTGGCGGTCTCATACGTGCGGATGCCGCGCTCGCACAGCACCACCAGCTCATTGCCGCGCGCCATGATGTGTTCGGCGGCGAGGATGAGCTCGGTGATGGTGGCGGAGAGCCCACGCTTGAGAAGCACCGGCCGGCGCACGCGTCCCACCTCAGCGAGCAATGCGTAGTTCTGCATGTTGCGCGCGCCGATCTGCAGCATGTCGGCGTGCTCGGCCACGAGTTCGACGTGGCGCGGGTCCATCACCTCAGTGACCACCGGAAGTCCCGTGGCCGCCCGCGCATCGGCGAGCAGCGCGAGCCCCTGCGCGCCTAGCCCCTGGAAGGCCCACGGCGAGGTGCGGGGCTTGAACGCGCCGCCGCGGAGCATCGACGCGCCGTGCTCGCGCACGCCGCGCGCGGTCTCGAGCAGCATTTCGGCGTTCTCCACGGAACACGGTCCTGCCGCCACGATTACGCGGTCTCCACCGAGCGTCGTGCCAGCCGCATCGCCGAGCGGCACAAGCGTGGGAGTCGCGCGGAACTCCCGCGATGCCAAACGGTACGGCGTGCGCACGGGAACGACCGACGCCACGCCCGGCCATCGGCGGACGGCGCCCGCATCGAGTTGTGAGGTGTCGCCAATGCACCCCACCACCACTCGGTCAGTGCCGTGCGATACGTGCGTGCGCACCCCGTGCTCCTCGAGGTGCTCGCGCAGGGCGTCGAGCACCGGCTGGGGAATGCCTGCTTCGGTAATGATGATCACGGCTGCTCCGTTGGGGCAAAAGAAAAAGGCCCGCGGACGTGTCCACGGGCCTGCGGTGCGAAGGGTTGGTGTCAGCTATGCGCGACTACCTGCCCCCGCGGCCCGTGTGAGGACGCGAAAGTAGGAATAAAAGTAGGCGCGGCGGCTGAGCATCATATGCGGACTCTAAACGAGGCCGCTGCCGCGCGTCAAGTGGGGACGCGCCGGATGCGGCAGGCGCGCCGTGTCAACCGTCTACCGTCCACCGTCGACCCTCTGCAGTATTATCCCATGTCCCTCGCCCTCGCCCGCAAATACCGTCCGAAGAACTTCGCGTCGGTCGCCGTGCAGTCGCACGTGGCCGGGACGCTCAAGGGGGCGATTGCGCGCGGCCGGGTCGCGCACGGCTACCTGCTGTGCGGCCCGCGTGGCACAGGCAAGACCACGCTCGCGCGCGTGCTCGCCATGGCGCTCAACTGCGAAAAGAAGCGCGACGACGGCGAGCCCTGCGGCGAGTGCTCGAGCTGCACGCGCATCTGGAGCGGCAGCGCGTCGTTGGACGTGGTCGAAATCGATGCCGCGTCGAATCGCGGCGTTGACGATGCGCGCGACCTGCGGGAACGCGCCCAGTATGCCCCGTCCGGCGAAGACCGCTACAAGGTGTACATCGTCGACGAAGCGCACATGCTCACGCGCGAGGCGTGGAACGCGCTGCTGAAGGTGCTCGAAGAACCGCCGCCGCGGGTCGTCTTCGTCTTTGCCACCACCGAGCCGCAGAAGATCGCGCAGGCGGCCGCGCCGGTGCTCAGCCGTCTGCAGCGCTTCGACCTCAAGCGCATCGGCCCCGCGGACGTGCGCGAACGCCTGGCCGCGGTGCTCGCGGAAGAACAGGTGGCGGCCGAGCCGGACGCGCTGGCCATGCTTGCCCGCGCCGCCGATGGCTCGATGCGCGACGCGCTCTCACTCACCGACCAGGTGCTTGCCTGGGGCGATGGCACGGTGACGGCGCAGCGCGTGCGCGACGCGCTCGGCCTTGTCCCTGAGGATGAAACGCTGGCGCTGTTCGATCTCGTGCTCGACCGCCGCGCCGGTGACGTTTTTGGCGCGGTCGGCCGTCTGGCCGATCACGGCATCGACTTCAACGTGCTGCTCGCCGACTTCAGCGACGTGCTGCGCGCCCATCTCGCGCTGACCCTTGGCGGTACGCCGCCCGAGATCAGCGACCGGATGCGCAGCGAACTCGAGGTGCGCAAGGGACGCGCCACGTCGGCCGATCTCGTTCGCATGCTCGTGATGCTCGTGGAACTCGAGGCCGATTTCCGCCGCTCGGCGCAGCAGCAACTGCTGCTCGAATCGCTGCTCGTGCGCTTCGCGCTGCTCGATCGCACGCTCGATCTCGAGACGGTGCTCAAGGGCATCACCGGCGCCACGCAGGGACCGCCGGCCTTTGGTGCGTCGTCATCGCGCACCGAACCGTCTCGCACCGAACCGTCGCGCGCCGAACCGGCACGCAGCGCACCGCCGCGCGACGCCGACTCGACGCGTGCAGCGGCGCCCGCGGTGCGCGAAGGCGACGCTCCGCGCGCCGCGGCGCCGGCCGTGCGCGAAGGCGACGTGCGTGCGGCCGCCCCGCGTCTGCGCGACAGTGGGGAGGTCCGCCCGGCAATGGTGGCCGAAGCGCCGCCGCCTCGTCAGGCGCCCCGCGTTACGCCGCCCGCGAGCGCCGCACCGGCCGCCGCCGATGTCGCGGCGCCCACCGCCACGATGCCTGCCGAAATCAACCGGCTCGCCGAGTATTGGGACGAGATCGTGGACGTCATTCGCCGCGGCGGGCGCGGCACGCTCGCTGGCATGCTCGACCACGCCACCCCGCATGCGGTGTCGGGCAACGGTACCGTCACGCTCGCGGTGGACACCGACGCGCACGGCGACGCCATCACGCAGTCGGCCGAGCAGGTAATGGCCGCGCTGCGTACGCGCTTTAGCGGCATCACCCGCCTTGCCGTCAAGGCGCAGCAGTCTGCA
>JAHFCT010000066.1 GCA_023249375.1 Gemmatimonadota bacterium
TGCATGAACTCGACCCGATGGTTCAGCCGACGGTCGAGGAAGCCATCGCATTCTATGCGCCAGAGGCGCGCCCCATCATCTCCGCCGCCGTGCAGGCCGCGATGGACTCCGGCCAGCCATTCGACCTCGAGCTGCCCCTCGTCACCGCGCGCGGCCGACGCCTCTGGGTCCGCGCGCTCGGCTCATGCGAGCAGGTGCAGGGACGAGTCACGCGGGTCTTCGGCACGATCCAGGACATCACCGAGCGCCGGCATCTCGACGAACGATCGCGCCTCGAAAGTGCGGCGCTCAGCGCGGCGGCCAATGCAGTCGTCATCACCGACCGCGCCGGCATCATTCGCTCCGTGAACACCGCGTTTACACGGCTGACCGGCTACACCGAGGCGGAGGCCGTCGGCCATCGGCCGGGTGATGTGCTGAAATCAGGCGCGCACGACGCAGCGTTCTTCCGCGAGTTCTGGGAGACTATTCTCGCTGGGAAGGTATGGCGGGGCGAGATAACGAATCGGCGCAAGGGAGGCGGCCTCTACGTCGAGGAGATGGTGGTCACTCCGGTGACCGACGCGAGCGGCGCGATCACCCACTTCGTCGCGATCAAGGAGGACCTCACAGAGCGCCGGGAGCTCGAGCGGCAGCTCGGCCATGCGCAGAAGATGGAAGCGGTCGGGCAGCTCGCGGGCGGCGTCGCGCATGACTTCAACAACCTGCTCACCGTGATCCTGAGCTACGCGGCATTCGCGCGTGCCGCGTTGCCGCCCGACGATCCGATCGGCACGGACATTCTCGAGATCGAGTCGACGGCCAAGCGAGCCGCTGACCTCACGAGGCAGCTGCTGACGTTTGGACGGCGCAGCGTTGTCTCGCCACGGGCGTTGGACCTGAACGCTGTCGTGAAGGGAGCGTACCCGCTGCTTCGTCGGTCCATTGGCGAAGACGTCGAACTCGTCACCGTGCTCGCGGATCGGCTCGGGACCGTGCAGGCAGATCGGGTCCAGATCGAGCAGGTGCTGGTCAACATGGCGGTCAACGCGCGTGACGCCATGCCGGCGGGTGGAGTGCTGACCATCGCGACCGAGAACCATACCCTCGAAGCCGCGTACGTCAGCCGCCATGTCCTGGTCCCTCCGGGCCGCTATGTGATGCTCTCCGTGAGCGACACCGGGACCGGCCTCTCGCCCGAGGCCCAGGAGCATCTGTTCGAACCGTTCTTCACCACAAAGCCACTGGGCAAGGGCACTGGGCTGGGACTGGCGACGTGCTTTGGCATCGTCCGCCAGAGTGATGGCTGGATCATTCCATCCAGCAAGCCTGGAGGAGGAACGACGTTCAAGGTCCTCCTGCCCCGCGTCGCCGATGTGATCGAGGACCAACCCGCACCCGTGAAGGAGCCGGGGTACAGTGGAGGAACGGAGACCGTGCTGGTGGTCGAGGACGCGCGCGACGTGCGCCGCCTGATCGTGCGGACGCTGCGCGCCGGTGGATATCGCGTGCTTGAAGCTAGTGCCGGCGATGAGGCACTCCGATTGAGCGAAGGCTTTGCCGAGCCGATCGACCTGCTGGTGACCGACATCGTGATGCCGGGGATGCGGGGTGGCGAACTCGGGGATCGTTTGCGCGCGGGACGCCCGCGGCTTCGAACGCTCTATGTGTCGGGGTACACGCCCGACACGCAGACGGATTTCTCGCGCCTCAGCGCCGGGTCAGCCTTCTTGCCCAAACCGTTCGTTGGAGATGAGTTGGCGCGAACGGTCCGCGCCCTGCTCGACCGTGTGGTGCCCGACGAATCGTTATGACGCGTACGGCGGGTCCCTCGGTACGTGATGGATTCCCTTGGCGATACCCCGTCGTCCGCTTTCACCGACTGCTCGGGTACCGCAGGTTGGACGTGCACGCGCCGGCGCGGCGCCATCCTACCGTGTTGCCGCCTCCTCTTTCCCGCACTGCCATGAAGCGTCTCTTCCTTCTTGTCCTCCCTGTCGCACTCGGCGCACAGGATCTCACCGCAACGGCCGACAAGATCTTCGCGTCGTGGAACAGCACGCACACCCCCGGATGCGCGGTCGGCGTGTCGCGCAACGGCACGCCCATTTTCGCGCGCGGTTATGGCATGGCCGATCTTGAAACCGGCACGCCGATCACGGCGCAGACAATCCTCGAGAGCGGTTCGGTGGCCAAGCAGTTCACGGCCACGACCGTGCTGTTCCTCGTTGCTGACGGGAAGCTTCGCCTTGATGACGACGTGCGAAAGTACATTCCCGAGCTGCCGCAGTACGGGCGCACCATCACGATCCGCCACCTGCTCTCGCACACCAGTGGTTTGCGCGAGTGGAGCAACCTCGTCGCCGACCAGGGATACCCCCGCGGCACGCGGGTGACGACGCAGGCTGACCTCGTGGACATCATCACCCGGCAGAAGGCACTCAACTATCCCGTTGGCGACTACTACTCGTATACGAACTCCGGCTTCGCGCTGCTCCCGACAATCGTTGAACGTGTGAGCGGGATGCCGTTCACGCGTTTCAGCAGGGAGCGTGTCTTCCAGCCGGCGGGGATGAATGACACGCGGTGGCGAGACGACTTCACCGTTATCACCCCCCGTCGCGCGCAGGCGTATGCGCGCGGCGCCGATGGGTGGCACCTAGAAATGCCGTTTGAGAATGTGCACGGCCCGGGCGGCCTGCTCACGACCGTGGGCGACTGGCTCAAGTGGAACGACGCGCTCAACAGGCGCGTGTTCGGAGTGGTGTCCGACTCGCTGCTTAGCCGGGCGACCCTCACCAGCGGGCGGCAGATTCCGTACGCGATGGGGCTCATCAACGGGAGATACCGCGGTACACCCGAATGGGCGCACAGTGGGAGCACGGCCGGCTACAGCACGTATCTCGCGCGTTATCCGAGCGTCGGTCTCTCCATCGCCGTCATGTGCAACGCCGCTGGCGCCGCGGCCACGTCGTATGTGCGGCAACTGGCCGACGCGCTTATTCCCGACCTGGCACCGCCGCCGGCGTTCGACACGACCACGGCCGACCCGAACCGCATCGCCCGCTATGCGGGCATCTACCGTGACGACCGTACGCACGATGTCTCCGAGCTCTTCATCGAGCGCGGCCAGTTGCGCGTGCGCGGCGGCGCACCGTTGCGCGCGCTGCGCGATGGCGACTTCCTGATGGGCGCCGCATCACGACTGCACATTATGATCGCGACTGACGGAGCACCAACGGGCGCACGCATCTTAGCCCCGGATGGTGACACGCTGACGTGGACCTTTGCCTCGCCGGCGCGTTGGCAGCCTTCCGAAGCACAGTTGCAGGCCTTCATCGGCGCGTGGCATCAGCCGGAGATCAACATCACCTGGACCGCCAGGGTGGAGAAGGGCGCGCTCGTCATGCAGCTCCGGCCGGGGACGCAATTCACGCTCACACCGGCCTACACCGATGCATTCGAGGGAGGTGCGTACGGCACCATCTGGTTCACGCGTGACAAGAAGGGAAACGTCATCGCCCTGCACCTCGGCGCGAGCCGAGTGTGGGATCTGGTCTTCTCCAGAGAGACAACAGAGAAACAACAGAGAAGCAACAGATAGACAACAGATAGACCCGAGATGCACATAGAGGGCGCCGCGATTTCCGAGGCGCCCTCTGTTGCTTCTCTGTCGTACTCTGTTGTACTCGGTTGTGCTCCGTTGTACTCTGCCGCGTCAGCGGCGCCATGGCGGCGGATCGCCTTTTTTCCCTTCGATCTCGGGGTTCTGCCGGTAGAGCGTCACCGTCTTGCCGATCGTCTGGATCACTTCGGCCCCCACCGACTCGGCAATTTTCGCGGCCGCCGCTTTCGCCGTGACGTTCGCCGTGCGGTTGAGTGCCACCTTCACGAGCTCCCGCGTGCGCAGCGCGTCCTCCAGCGACTGCACCAGTGCCGACGTGATGCCGTCTTTGCCGACGTGCACCGTCGCCTGGAGCTGGTTGCACTCGGCGCGCAGCGCGGCGCGCATCTTGGCTGACATCGTCATGATTGCTCCTTTACCGTCTCGGCGGGTCCGGCACCACGGCGGTGGACCGCGAGGTGCCGGCCGGCGCACCCAACTGCGTCAGGAATGGGCGCGGATCCACGGGCGGCCCGTTCCACCACTGCCGCACGTCCACCAACCGCATCACCTGAAAATGCAGATGCGGCGTGTTCTTCGGCGCGTTGCCCGTGGTGCCGACATAGCCGATCACTTCACCCTGAGCGATGAGCTTTCCCTCGTACAGCCCTTTGGCGTAGTGGTCGAGATGCGCGTAATAGAAGACGAACCGGCGTTCCGGGTCCGTCGCATAGATCGTGATCCCGCCGAGCGTGTTCTTCGTGAGGCGTAACACCGTGCCGCTGTCGGCCGACAGCACGGGCGTGCCGCGCGCAGCGAGAATGTCCAGCGCCTGATGCGTACGGGCGCCGCCATCGCGGTCTTGCCAGTACGTGTCGGCCACCTTCTCCGGCCGCACGCCGTCCACCGGCACCATCAGCGAGCGCGCTCGCAGGTACTCCTCGTCGCTGAACGCGAGAGGCGCCGCGGGCGGCGGAGACTCGGCCGGCGGTTCGGGAAGCTCCGACTCGTGAACGCGCACGGGTGTAATCGGCCCGAGCGGCCGAATAGCCGGGCTACACGCGGCCGTCGCGACGGCCAGCGCAGGAAGGAGATGGAGCCACCGCATGACAATTGACTTACGAATACTCGCGCCCGGCGTCACGTCTCGGCGACCCGGCTGGTCGCCGCCCTCTCCGAGGGATCTTGCGTTCCACTATATGCCAATGTAGTATTATAGCCATATGAAGACCCCACACGACTACTTCCTGGCCGGCGCCGCGTTTGCAGAAATGGCCGCCGCCGCCCCCGAATACGGCGTACTCCTCAACGCGCAGCGCGCCCGCGCGGTTGTCCCTACCGACCTGCTCGAGCGCGTTGAGGCACTGGCCGGGCGGTGGCACCTCCTCGTGATTTCCGAGGACTGGTGCATCGACTCGCAGAGCGTAGTCCCGGTCGCCGCCACCCTCGCAGACGCGGCGTCGAACCTCGATCTGCGCACAGTCAGCCGCGATGCTGAGCCGGAACTGATGGATGCGCACCTGACCAACGGCACGGCGCGTTCCATTCCGGTTGTCATCGTCCTCGACGCCGATTTCCAGGAACGCGGCTGGTGGGGCTCGCGGCCGCAGCCGCTCAAGGAGCGCGTCGCCGCCGAGTGGAAGCAACTCGAGAAGCCCGAGCGCAACAAGGAAATCCGCCGCTGGTACGCGATGGACAAGGGCCGTACCACCTTGGAAGAGATCGTGGCACTCCTCGAGCGCGTAGCGACCGCTCAGCCGGCGAGTGTCACCGCCGGCGTGTAGACGAACACCCGGTCGCGCGCGCGACCGGTGATTTCCCTCAGCAACCGGGCGCCGACGAGACGCTCCACCGCGGCGCCCGCGGTCGGCGCCGTTAGGTCGAGTGCGCTCGCGACTGCTGCCACAGTCACGGCAGGTCGCTTGGCCAGCAGGCCCACGAGCGCCTGCGCCGAAGCGCCGCCGCGGCCGAACTCACTGCACCGCGCGGCGGCCTGCGCGCACTCCTCACGATACGTCATCACCCGTCGACGCATGACACGCGCTTCGCGCGCTACCATGTGCAGTGCCGATGCCTGAGTGTCGGCGCACCCCGCGGTCACGAATACTCCTGTCGTCAGGCCGCTAGCCAATGGGGCGACGGCGCGCGCGATCGAGGCGGGAATGCTGCGCAGCTGACCGCCGGTTCCCGACGAGAGCTCCGCGCAGAGGAGCAGCGGCGGCCACACCTCCATCTCGGCGATGCGCAGCGTTTCGTCGAACGCATCGGGCAACTCGCCGAGAGCGACGTCGGCAGTGTGCAGTGCTTCCTCAAGCAGGCCGAGCGTGAGCGGTCGCCCTGCACACATCATGTCTGCGGCGGCATCGAGCGCGAGCGCGGTGCCGCGGAGGTGCGGGTCGTCCGTGATGAACTCGCGGGACGTCGGCGCATACCACCACCCCAGCAGCGCGGCGAATCCAGCATCGCCATCGGGCGAATCGTCGGTGCGGGCGCTGCCCAATGGCCGATCATTCGCGGCAACGATAGCTTGAGCGCTGCGTAGCATCAGGAGCGTCGCGAACCCGGGCGCGGCTGACGCGACCTGCTCATCAAGCCGAGCGAGTGCGTCAACGGCGTCTTCCGTTGCCCGAAGCACGCCAGCGTCCAGATTCAGTCCATCTCCTTCTATATTGTTTTAGTAGTTTATCTTTTCTTTTCTGAAAACACCAGCCCGAGCACCCAGAGAGACTACCGGACATTATTAATGTTTACAGCGATATTTTTATCTTTCTCTCTTCAAGCCCAGGCGCCCCAGCAACCGGCGGTTGTGGACACCGCGGTCGCCCGCCATATCGCCGCGGTGTCCTCCTACACGCCGCATCGCGTTTACAAGTCCAAGAAGAAGTCGTTCACCGATTTCGAAGCCATGCTGGCCGAAGTCGTCAAGAGCGATGTCGTATTTCTCGGCGAACAGCACGACGACCCGGGCACGCATCGACTTGAACGGGCCGCCCTCGAGGGCATCGGTCGCCGTCGTGCGCAGGTCGTGCTCTCACTTGAGATGTTCGAACGGGACGCCCAGGCAAAGCTCGACGAGTACGTTGCCGGCAAGACCGACGAGGCTGATTTCCTCAAGAACTCGCGTCCGTGGCCGAAGTACACGACCGATTATCGTCCCTTAGTGGAACTCGCCAAGGCGAAAGGATGGCCGGTCATCGCGAGTAACGTGCCGCGCCGCCTCGCATCCGTCGTGAGCCGCAAGGGCTTGGTGGGTGTTGATTCACTCTCATCCGCTGACCGCGGGTTCGTGGCCGCGCAGCTTGAGTGTCCGCACGACAGGTATTTCGAACGCTTCAAGGAGTCCATGGGCGACATGAGCGGCCATGGACAAAAGATCTCGGCGGAGGAGGCGGCGGCGATGGTCAGCCGCTTCTACGATGCCCAGTGCGTCAAGGACGAAACGATGGCGGAGGCCATCGCGGATGCGCGCACCAAGTGGCCCGATGCGCTCGTCGTGCATGTGACCGGCGCGTTCCACACGGATTTCGCGCAGGGGACCGCCGAGCGTGCCACCCGCCGGCTTCCTGGCGCGCGAATCGCCGTAGCCAGTTTCGTGCCTTCCGAAGATCTCGACACGGCCGACGGCAAGAAGATCCGCAAGCAGGGCGACTTCATCATATTCACGCTCAAGCCGCCCACACCGCCGAAGTCGGCGCCAGCCGCCGTGCCAGCGACCCCGCCGCGCTAGAACACTTCCCAAGCAAAGCCCGCCGCCAGCCGCTCCGCGCGCTTCTTCATCAGGTCCACCCGCAGGATCGCCGTTCCGCCGGCACGTTGAGTCGTGCCCTTGACCGCCAAATCGTCCACACCGTCGCCGTCGGCATCGAACGCGGTGAGCAGGTCGTGTGCGCGAAAGCGAAGATCGTCCACCTTCAGCATCGTGACTGCGCCATCGGGGGCGATCAGCACGAGTCGCTCGCGCACCCACTCGGCGTCGCCCGCCCGCACGCTGACGACGAGGGCGCGGCGCGCGGCTCCAAAACACCCGCGTACCTGGCTCCACGTGCTCTTCGTGCGCCGCTGCAGTCGTTCGTACGGCGGATGCTCGACGCGCAGCTCAGCGTCAAGGGAATCGCGCACCGCCGTGGCGCGCGCGTCGTATGCGCTGTCGGCTGCCTTGCGTGCCACGGCCTGTGCCTTGCGCTCCGCGGGCTTGAGCGCGGCCAGCGCCGCACGCGCGGCGCTGTCGGGATCTATGCGCAGTTCGCACGCCGTGGCCGCAGGCGCTGCCGCGCTGTCGGCGCGAATGGCAATCGCGGCTAGACCGCCGCTGATGCGCGCCGCGTTGTCGAGCTCCGCTGAGCCGAAGACGCGCATGACGATGCGCCCGTTGTACACAGCGAATGAGTCGGCGTGTACGTCCTCCGCCCCCTTTCCCCATGCCAAACGGAAGACCGAACGCGGCGCGACCGGAGTGAGCACGGTGGCTGCCTCGCGGAAGGCACGCGCTTTCGCACTGTCCTTGCGCACATCAAGATCCATGCGTCCCACATCGAGCAGCCATTGCTTGTTGCGCACGGCCACGACGAATGACCGCTGTTCCGTGGGCGCGAAGACAAGATACGGCGCGATGGAGTCTGCCGCGGGCGAGAGTCGGCGCGCCGTCGCTGTGTCGCGCACGGCGGCCATCGTCGCCGCGGAATCGGCGGAGCGCCGCGCGGCGCTGTCCGCGGCGGATTGCGCGGCGGCCGGCGCTGGGAGCGTACCTGAACCTGACGCGGTACGTGAACTCTCCGTGCGATCGCATGCGGCCAGCACAAGCGCAAACACCACCAAGAGCACCGCGGTGGACGCCGACGGTGCGAGCAGGGTCGCCTGCGACACCCGGTGGCGAGCGGGCGCGCAATCGGTCAGCTTGTTGAGGAATCGCCGGGTCACGGTCGTTGAAGATACGCCCGGCACGGCTCCTCCCAACACCCTGCGGCGATGTACCCGTTCACCTACCATCGGGCTGAGAGCGCCACCGACGCCGTGCGCGCACTGAACGCGCCGTCCGCGGCAGCGCTGGGGGGCGGCACTGACCTGTTGGTGGCGATGAAGGAGGAGATTGCGCGCCCCGATGTGTTAGTGGACCTGCGGCGCCTACCCGGCGCACGCGACATTGCGCTCCACAACGACGGTTCGGCGCGAATTGGATGCGCGGTACGGCTCTCCGAACTCGCCGCCCACGCCGGCATCGCCGATCGCTTCGCGGCGCTCGCGCAGGCCGCCGCGGCGGTGGGCACGCCACAGCTGCGCACCATGGGGACCATCGGCGGCAACCTCGCGCAGCGCCCGCGCTGCTGGTACTTCCGCAGCGGATTGCCGTGCTTCAAGAACGGCGGCACCGATTGCCTCGCGGAACGCGGCGAAAACCACTACCACGCACTCTTCACCGACGGGACGTGCCATGCGGTGCATCCGAGCGATCCGCTCGTGGCGCTCACGGTGCTCGAAGCGACCGTCGAGATTACTGGCTTGGCCGGTGCGCGCATCCTTTCGCTTGACGCGTTGTTTAGCCGCGCCGCACACGATGCGCGCAGCGAACTGACATTGGCGCCCGGCGATTACATCAGCGCCGTCCTGCTGCCCGCGTCCGCCGGTGGCGGTGAGCAGTTCTACGAGAAGCTGATGCAACGCGGCGCCTGGGACTTTGCCACCGTCTCGCTCGCCGCGCATCGCCGTACCGATGGCGCCGTGCGCATTGCCCTCGGCGGCGTGTCGCTTGGACCGTGCCGCGTGAACTCGTCGGTCGAGGAAGACGTCGCGACCGGCGGCCTCGACGACGACAGCATTGACGCGCTCGCGGAACGGGTGATGTACGACGCGCGGCCGCTCGATCACAACGGCTACAAGGTGTGGCAGGCGCAGGCGCTGCTCCGGCGCGCGATGCGCCGCCTCGATCCACGATGAGCGCCGAGCTGCGCCGTCTTCATCCATGATGAGTGCCGCGAAGCAGCACCCGTTCGCGGCGATCGTACTCGCGGCTGGTGCCGGCGAGCGATTTGGCGAGCCGAAGGTGAATGCACGGCTACTGGACGGCCGGCGTTTCCTCGATGTCGTGACGGAGTTGTGTCTCACATGCGGTGCCGATCCGATCGTGGTGGTCGTGCCGCCCGGCGTTGATGTGCCGAGTCGCGTGTGTGCCGTCGTGAACCCGCGCGCGCGTGACGAGCAGGTCACGAGCCTGCGGTTGGGCCTCGCCCAGCTCGCCAACACGCAGGCGGCGGGCGTGTTGGTGTGGCCGGTGGATCATCCCTTCGTGGAGGCCACGAGTGCGATGGCTGTGGTGGATGCCGCGCGGCGCACCGGTGCGCCTATCGTGGTGCCAGTGCATGAAGAGAAGCGCGGCCATCCGGTCTGGTTTGCGCGGGAGACGTGGCGCGAACTGATGACCGTCGCCGACGGCGGTGCCCGCGCGGTCGTGCACGCCTATGGCGCGCGCGTGCGTGAGGTGGCCGTTGCCGACGCCGGCGTGCTTTGCGACATCGACACTCGCGACGACCTCACTGCGTAGCACCCGCGGACGCACGCTGCACGTCGCGTTACCTCACGAGGTATGTCGACGAAGCGGTCTTGCCGCCGCTGTGTAACCACGGCGCTTGATGTTGAACGCCAGGTTTTCTCCCATCACCGCAAGGCCCACGAGTTCGAAGTCAGCCTTTGCGTACAGATGTTCACTGAGGCCGATAGGTGGATGATCAGGCGGCGGGACTGAACCCCACTGCGGCGAGCTGGCCGCCGATGCCGCTTGGGACTTGGCTCTGCCGAAAAAAGTAGTTGTGGAATTCGCGGCGAATCGGGTACTCCGACCGCTGCCGTTCAAAGGCGTCCGGATTGGCTCGCAGCTGACAGTCGTCTGCCTCGATGTCGTAGGTTGCCCGCACCGCCGCGGTGATGACCTGTTGGGCCGTTGGTGCGGACCCGTCCAGCGGCAACATCGGGTCCGCGGGCACCGGGATGTTCGCCGGAAACCAGTTATCGAGCGGCAGTCTGAAGAACCGGCTTAGCGCCTGTACGCTCATCGCCGTGCCGTTCGCCTTGCCATCGGCGGAGTAGCCGGCAATATGAGGCGTGGCGATCGCCGTAAGCGCCAGCAGCTCGCGGTCAATGGCCGGCTCGCTCTCCCAGACATCGAGCACACACGCCGCCAAGTCTCCTCGACGAAGCGCTTGCTTCAACGCGCCGCTCTCGAC
The DNA here is from genome assembly GCA_023249375.1 of Gemmatimonadota bacterium. Lineage (GTDB taxonomy): Bacteria > Gemmatimonadota > Gemmatimonadetes > Gemmatimonadales > Gemmatimonadaceae > PNKL01. Next base: position 10,798 of record JAHFCT010000066.1, read on the forward strand.
GACCTCTCCACGCGACGTGTTGATCAGGATCTGGCCGGGCTTGCACGCTGTCAGCAGGTCGTGACTGACCATGTGCAGCGTCTTGTCGACGCCATCCGTGTTCAGCGGCACGTGCAAGGTGACGATGTCTGCGGTTCTCACAAGTTCGGACAGAGGCGTGAAGGCACTGGATCCCTCGTGGCGTTCCCGCGGCGGATCATTCAGCAGCACCCGCATGCCCAGCGCGCCGCACAGGGCGGCGACCTTGGATCCGACGTTGCCAACACCAACGACGCCGATGGTCATCCCCGACAGATCCATCGCGCGCCGTTCTGCAAGGACGAGCAGCGCCGCTGCGACATACTGCCGCACGGATGACGAGTTGCATCCGGGCGCCGTGGTCCACGTGATGCCGTGCGCATCGCAGTACGCGGTGTCGATATGATCGAAGCCGATCGTGGCGGACGCGATGAACCGCACGGTGCTGTCGTGAAGCAGCGACTCATCGCACCGCGTTCGCGTGCGGATGATGAGCGCGCCCGCATCCCTGAGGTCGGCGGCGCAAATGGACCCGCCGCCGAGGTACTTCACCTCAGCGTACGGCTCGATCACACCGCGGAGAAAGGGAATGTCCCGATCAGCGATGACTTTCATCAGAATCGCACGGACTGCACGTCGACGTTGGATTCGCACTGGACCGTCGCTGGCGAGCGCACGCACCTGACTGACGATCGCCACGGTGGTATCGCCCGGGAACGTCGTGACAAGCGCGCCAAGCGACGCACAATAGGGTCGGCATCGAAGAAACGATCGGGGTACGGAAGGAGGCGTCAGTCGAGGCGGCGCGGAGTACGGCAGAGTCGGACACGCTCATCGGGACTCGATGCGGACGCGTGGTTTGAGGATGGATCCGTCTGATCGGAGCCAGAGATTCGTCCTCCCAATTTCGCCCCGCAGACGGCCGAAATGCCAGCCGACGACATCCCAGCGATGTAGGCCGGCACCGCAGCCGTCGTCGTTCAAACCCGTGCTGCATTCGGTGTGTCAAAACGTTGGTACGCAACGCACGTCGGGGATCTGCAGAAACCGGTGTCCGGCGCGCGCCGTAGTGCGCGCATAAGAAAGTAACTCCACGCCCAGGGAGCTCGCATAATGCGGTTCAATTTCCTCGTCGCGACCGTGCTCGCAGCAGCGGCATCGTCCGCCTATGCACAGGATCCGTCCACCGCACCGGTACGCTATGTCATTTCGGTCGGCAACTATCCAAACGTCACCGGATTGCGCATGAACTTCCGCGACCGAACGCTCGGCGACGTGAGTGGCGCAAACGTAACCATCTGGTCGCCATATGACGGAGAGAGCGGAGGCAACGTGCGCGGGCTCGCGCTCGGGCTTCCGATGACTGGCGCTGGATCCATCCATGGCGTCGCCACGGGTGTCTTCGGCGTGGCGGTATCGAAGAATCTGACTGGGATCGCTGTTGCTCCCGTGGGATTGGGCGCCGGGGGACGTCTCAAGGGATTCTCCGTTGCGGGGGTTGGCCTCGGCACGGGCGGTGACATCGAAGGCATTGCGTTGGGCGGCATTGGCGCTGGCGCAGGTGGAAGCGTGCACGGCGTCGTGCTGGGTGGCGTTGGCGCCGGGTTCGCTGGCAACATTCGCGGTATGGCCGGCGGGCTTGTCGGTGTCGGCGCCGGCGGGAATGCGCAGGGCATTCTATTTGGCGGCGTTGGCACTGGGATCGCGGGCAAGCTCACCGGAATTGCGGTTGGAGGGATTGGCGTCGGATCTGGCGGCGGTGGACGGGGTGCGATCGTTGGTGGGATCGGCGCTGGCGTCGGCGGAGATTTCGAGGGCGTTGCAATGGGCGGCGTGGGTATCGGCGTCGCCGGCACCATGCGCGGCTTGGCGGTTGGCGGCATCGGCGTTGGCGCCGGCTCGAGCATTGACGGCATCGCGATTGCCGGACTCGGTATCGGCGCGCCAACCATTCGAAAGTTCGCACTGGCTCCGTTCGTCGGGGCAGTTCGCATGAACGGCCTGATTGTGGCACCAGCGATGTCTCGCCTCGAAAAAGGCGGTCGCATGCGTGGCGTTTCCGTGTCCGCGGTGAACGCAATGCGCGGTCAGCAGACCGGGCTCACGATTGGGCTCGTCAACTACGCGCGGGAACTCGACGGCATGCAGATCGGTGTGATCAACATTGCGCGGAATGCCAGTGTGAAGTTCCTCCCGATCGTGAACTATCACCGCAAGTGATCGCGGATTTCGGATACTGATTGGGGGGTACGGACTGCCGAAGGGCATGTACGATGCGAAGGGCCAGCGTGACGCCGGCCCTGCTGTCTTCTTTCCATCACTCGTTCTGCGCGCGCACACCTGAGCCCCCGTTCACGAGAGCGCGGCTCTACGCTGCAAGATCGTCGAGCAGTGCGTCGATGGCCGCGAACCTCTTCGGCCGCGACCGGACCGTTGCGCAGCACGGTGTTGTCGGGATACGGCGTGTCCTTCTGGAAATCGAACGCCGGCGCCACGAAGTTGACCGGCATCTTCAGCGCTTCGCATAGTGCGAGCATGATGGCCGTGGTCTCGGGCGTTGTGAGTCCGGGCAGTTCGTCAATCTGCAGCTCACGCAGGTAGCGCCGGCCGGCTTCGGTCGTGAACGCTGCGGCGCGGGCGCAGTCGAGGAGACTCGCACAACTGTCAGCGCGAATGAGCGCCACGACCCTCTCGGATTTGATGCGACGGAGTGTGTCCGCTTTCGACACGGCTGAAAATGCGTCCTTTTCTGCCACGAGCCTGGTACGCGGTGCCTGCGTCGCTGACAGTGGCTGACGCGCTGGTAGACTACTCGGTCATGATGTGCAGGCAGGGCGTCTCGCCCTTGCTTCGGTGAACCACACGAATTGCAGACGCCGCAGCGCTGAATGAGCCGCTGCGGCGTTCGCGTTCTCACCCCCACCCCTGGAGGTTGAGTCTGGTACCTAGGTCTTCGGCCGTTGTTCCATACGCCATCGTCGCAGCGACGTGTGGGTCTTGTCGCGAGTCAATGTGCCCCGAGTCAGCCGCACGCGAAGGGTCTAAGTCACGCGTCAAGTTGGTCGCGGAACGCTCGTCACGGACAGCGCCGAGAATCCGGTACGGGCACTTTCACCGCTTCGCTAGCGTGTGGGCTTGATTGATTCGTTTCCGGTCAGACTTCATTGGTGCGTGGGAGTCTGCCACGAGGAACTGGAGCGATAGTATATGCTTGTAATAAGGTGTCGTATCACCTGTTACTGGTTACTTGACGACATGTGTTTACCTTTCCCCAGCTCCACTGTAATGTGTGTGCGAGACGGTTCCTTCTTCTGACTATGAGCTGATGGCTTGTTTCGCACACATTTTCGTTTGCAAATTCAACTTTCCCGACTACGTTTATCGGCATGGCGGCTACATCCCTCACTCTTGCCGGCTTCAAGGGCATGCGGAGCGACATCCTCGTCGCGCTGCGCAAGGAGCAGCCGCTCACGATCAAGGTGCTCGCTGCGCACTTTGGACTAACCGATAACGCGCTGCGCCGGCATCTCACCGACCTCGTGGATTCGGGTCTCGTCGTCTACCGCCGCGAGATTCGCGGCCAGGGCGCGCCGGTCTTTGCCTACTCCTTGAGCGACGCCGGCGAAGCGCTCTTCCCACGGGCGTATGTGGATCCCCTCGTGGACGCGCTCGAATCGCTGCGCTCCCGTGAGGGAACCGAAGCAGTCGTGCAACTCTTCCGCCGCCGATGGGATGCCATCGCCGAGGAGGCTAAGCCTCGCCTTGCGGCGCTGCCGCTGCAGGAACGCGCCCAGCTCCTCGCCGAGCTCTTGACAGCGGAGGGCTACATGAGCGAAGCGGTCGCCGGCGAGGGTGACGCCACGACCATCCGGCACCATAACTGCGCGGTCCGTGAGATCGCGCTGCGCTTTCCAGAGGTCTGCTCCGCCGAGGCGGAGTTCATCGAGTCGGTGCTCGATGCTCCCGTCGAACGCCGCATGCACCTGAAAGATGGTTGTCGTGCCTGTGAGTACGGTGCGACCGAACGCATCGCCGTGCACGCCGTCACGCGCGCGCCGGCTTCTGCCCCTGAGACAAGGTCATGAGTTCGCAGATTGAATCACTGGTCAACAAGGAATACCAGTACGGCTTCGTCACCGACATCGAGTCCGACGCGATTCCACGCGGACTGACCGAGGAGACGGTTCGCCTGATCTCGGCGCGTAAGCGCGAGCCGGAGTGGCTGCTCGAGTGGCGCCTCAAGGCGTTCAAGCGCTGGCAGGCGATGACCGAGCCGCGCTGGCCCAACGTGAAGTACGGCGTCATCGACTACCAGGCCCAGACATACTACTCCGCGCCGAAGAGCGTGAAGCCGCTGCAGTCGCTCGAGGAAGTGGATCCCGAGCTGCTCAAGACGTACGAGAAGCTCGGCATCTCGCTCAACGAGCAGAAGCGGCTCT
>JAHFCT010000067.1 GCA_023249375.1 Gemmatimonadota bacterium
CGCCGCGCGCGACCTGCAGCATGTTGCGCATCCACTGGCCGCGCTCCGGCGAGATACCCGTCGACTTGGGCATCGGCGAGTTCGTCGGAATCTGCCGCTGGCGAGCGGCCAGCGTGGGACTCAGCATGTCGGCGGTGAAGATGTCCACCGCACCATCGCGATTGACGTCGCCGAAATCGAGCGACATGCACGTGTTGCTCGTCGCACGCAGCGCCATCGTCGGGACGAGCTGGAAGCCGCCGTGGCCGTCATTCAGCCAGAACTGGTCCGGATCCTCAAAGTCGTTGCAGACGTACAGGTCGGGCGCACCGTCGCCGTTCACGTCGTAGAAGCGCGCCGAGAGACCGAAATAATCGGGCGCTTCCGCGAGCGGCTTGCCGTTCTCGTCGCGCCACCGCGGGCCAAACGTCGGCGCTTCCGCGAAGTGTCCGTGACCATCATTGATGAAGAACAAGTCGCGCTGCGCGCGCTGGAATCGCGCGATGCCGCCAAGATCCGGTCGATCTTCCACCCGGTACTCGGCCTTCCATTCGTTGCGGACTTCGTACGCGTCGCCCGCCTTGCGCACGACCTGATCGAAACTCCGCGCCTGCGGCGAATAGGCATCGAGCGCGTTGCGAGTCTTGTACGTCGCCACGTACAGATCAAGGTCGCCATCGCCGTCCACGTCGGCCAGCGTCATAGTCGTGGCGGCAAGGGCGCCGCTCAGGCCGCTCGTGGCCGAGCTGTCGGTGAAGTGCCCGTGTCCGTCATTGATGAACAGCTTGAGCGGACCGCCGAGCGTTCCCACGAGCAGGTCGGCATCGCCGTCACCGTCGACGTCGGCGAAGACCGCGCCCGTGCTCGCCAGACCCTTCGTGCCAATGCCGCTCGCCGCCGTCACGTCCGCGAACGTCATCCCGCCGAGGTTGTGGTACAGCGCGCCCGGCCGCTCGACCGATGCGAAGAAGATGTCCGGCAGGCCATCACTGTCGACGTCGGCGATCGCAACGCCCGCGCCGATCAGCAGGTTGCGATTGGCCAGCGCATGCTCATCGTCGACGATGTTCGCGTGCGTAAGGCCCGTAGCGTCGGAAGCCAGCGGCGTAAACCCATCGCGGCCGCTCCGGGGCACGTCGAGCGCGCGCCAGCGATACCCCTGCTCCTGATGCCACGAGGTGTCCACCGGCTTGCCGCATGAAACACCAAGCGAGACCAGCACGAACAGCAGCGCGCCATGGCCGCGGCGCGCTCTGGGCCGCGCACTCACGGCGATGCCCTCGTCTTCAAGGTCAGCACGCGCGCGCCAATGCAGCTTCCCTGCTTCATGCCGTCGACGATCGCCGGCAGGTAGTGCACGCCGGCGTACAGGCGCGACACGGCGACTTCCAGCAGCGCGGCGCGGAACGACGCGAATGGCCGCGGCGGCTGTCCGATGTCCACCTGCGTCGAGTCGATAAACGGAATCGTGTCACCCAGCAGCTTTTCGAGCACCGTCACCGCAGCGCCCGACTGCACTGAGTGGCCCGACGTGTACTCCGGGAAGGGCGGCGTGGGAAAGACCGTTTCATACTTCTTGTCGAGAACGCGCTGCACGTACGTGACGGGACGCACGACCAGCGAGCGGTACTTCTCCTTCCAGCAGCCAATGAATGCGTCGGCGATCGACATCGACACGAGCGCGTACGCTTCCACGGCCTGATCGGCGCGGAGCGCTCGGCGCGACACCATTTGATTGGTGACGCTCACCCAGTGAAAGCCCGGCGTTCCCGTGGCCGCCGGGTTATCAGCCCAAAAGAGCGCGATCTGCTTCTTCTCCGGCGTGAGGGCCGTCACTGAGTCGAGGAACTCGCGGCCCATCTTCCAGAAGGGTGACCCCGGCGTTTCCGAGTACGCCGGCGGCGGCGGCGGTGCGCACTCGTCGCCATTGGCAATCACGAAGGGCCGCAGGTCGCCCCAGAACGGCGTCGTCGGCTTCACTGGATTGAAGACCGGCAGCGTCGTCGGCTTGGCCGCCTTGGGACGATTGGTGAAGACAAAGCGTTCGCCGGCACGCTCGAGTTCCATCGCCGCGTTCGGGTTCGACGGACGCACGAGGTCCGTCTCGCCAGAGAGCATGAGCGGGATGTACTGGTCCGTCGTGGCGGTGTTCACCCACTTGTCGCGCCCCACGGGCGCCGTCCACGTCTTCTTCAGACTCGCGTAGAATCCGTCCTGCTCGGCCCACGCAAGGATTGCCGCCGCGAGCACCTGGCCGTGTGCGACCGACGCGTCACGCATGCCGCTGCCCACGCCGGCCGCCACGCGCGCCGCAGCCTGGGCGCGAGCCAGCGAATCGATGGTGCGGCGCGTGCTGGCAAATCCGTCGCGGAAGAGCGAATCGAGTACCACGCGCTCCGCCTCGGCGGCAACGATCGCTCCATCCACGGGCTTCGTGCTCTTGGGCAATGTCGCGAGTCCGTTGAGCTGTCCGCTCAGCGTCGCCAGCTTCGACGCCGGATCGGCCGCGTAGCCTTCGTAGAGCGTCACGCCGGCGTAGGCCGAGATGCGCGCCGCCACGGGCGGACCCAACCGCTCCGAGCGCACGAAGGAGAGCGATGACCGCATCCACTGCGCCACGAACTGCGGATCGGGGGCGGGGGCGGGCTTTGCGCAGGCACTGGCAACGAGGAGCGACAGGGCAATGCAGCGTGTGGTACGCATGGATCAGCGGTCCTTCAAGAGAGGGGGACGGACCCATGAAATGTAGAATCGCGGACAACCACCAGCAACGAATCCCCGGTGAACGCACACGTGCGTACCCGCTAGCCGGGATTTGACCGTGACCGCAGTCAACTGCGCTAGGCATTCATGATGTGCACACCGCGCGGCATCGTGCTGGGACTCGTGCGCCAAGTGGGGTTCGCCATCGCGCTCGGTGAACGCGGCGACTACACTTATGTGTTCGACCGCGCGGCGCCCGCCGTGCATCGCATCCGTTCCGACTTCTCTCTTCGCTGATGCCGCGTCTCATCGTTCGCTCCCTGCTCGCGCTCGCACTTATCGGCTGCTCCGGCGGCAAGGGTGCCGCTGCCACCCGCGCTGCGGCCGCCTCGTTGCAGGGAGCCGGCGCGCCCGCCGCCGCCCACGACTCGACCGCGGCGCTCTTCGCCAAGGCGGATGCCGCCCGCATTATGGGAAGCCCTGCCGCCAATGTCTGGCTCATCGTCATCAGCGACTTCCAGTGCCCGTTCTGCAAGCGTTGGCATGACGAAGCCTGGGCCGCGATCCGCAAGGAGTACGTCGAGACGGGCAAGATCCGCGTGGCGTACGTCAATCTTCCGCTCAGCATGCACCGCAATGCGTGGCCCGCGGCGCATGCGGCCATGTGCGCCGCCGTGCAGGGCAAGTTCTGGGAGCTGCAGGACGAGCTCTTCCGCGCACAGAAGGAGTGGGAAGACCTCGCCGATCCGCTGCCGGCGTTCGAGGGGCTGGCCAAGAACGTAGGCGCCGATGCCGGTGCGATGCGCAGCTGTGTGAACTCGAGCGTGATGCGTCCCCTGATTCAAAGTGACGTAGCGCGCGCCGAGAACGCCGGAGCACAGTCGACGCCGACGTTCTTCGTCGGCGGCAAGCCGCTCATCGGCGCACAGCCGCTCTCCGCGTTCCGCGAGGCCATCGAAGCCGCGCTCGCGGCCCCGCCGTCGGCCAAACCCGCGGGCAAGTAGTCCGCCACTGGCGTGAACTTCGCGCTCCGGGCCGCCTACACTTCCGCCGGCGCTCTCGCCGAGTGGGCCGCGGCGCTCGCGCCCGCTGGCGGCAGCAAGACGTTGGCGTCGCTCGCCGGACGACGCGGCGTACTCGAGCGCTTCGTTCGCTGGGGCGCGACACACCGTGATCCAGCCCGGCCGCTCGTCTGGCTGCACGCGCCATCAGTGGGCGAAGGGCTGCAGGCACAGCCGGTCATCGAACTCCTCCGCGCGCGCCGCCCCGACGTGCAGGTAGTGTACACGCATTTCTCCAGCAGCGCCGTGCCGCTCGCCGCGCGCATCGGTGCCGACTACGCCGACTTCCTGCCTTTCGACACAACGCGCGGTGCGCGCGCGGCACTGCGCGCCATTCGGCCGACGGCGCTGGTCTTCAGCAAGCTCGACGTCTGGCCCGTGCTCGTCGAAGAGGCCGTGCGTCAGCAGATCCGCGTTGCGATGATCTCCGCAACCATGGCCGAAGGGTCAGGGCGCCGCGGGCTGATGGCGCGCGCGCTGCTCGAATCCGCATACGCGTCACTCGACGCCGTCGGCGCCATCGACCGCGCCGACGCCGAACGGCTTGTGACGCTGGGTGTCGACCGCACGCGCGTGCAGGTGACCGGCGACACGCGCTACGATCAAGTCTGGGCGCGCGCCTCACTGGCCGATCGGTCAGCACCTCTTATCGCATCGCTCGCCAGCTCGCGGCCAACCCTCGTCGCCGGTTCCACGTGGCCGGGCGACGAGCGCGTGCTCAAGGACGCCTGGCAGGAAGTGCGTCGGCAGCTGCCGCTCGCTCGGCTGATCATCGCACCGCACGAAGTCACACCACCGCACCTCACGGCCATCGAGGAGTGGGCGCGCCGCAGCGCACTGCGATGCGCTCGGCTCGGCGCACCCGATGCTCCGGACGCCGATATGGTGCTCGTCGACCGTGTGGGCGTGCTTGGCGATCTCTATGCGCTCGCCGACGTCGCGTTCGTCGGCGGCGGCTTCCACGCGGCCGGCTTGCACTCCGTGCTCGAGCCCGCCGCGTTCGGCGTTCCGGTGCTCATCGGCCCGCAGTATGAGAAGAATGGCCGCGATGCGTCGCTCCTCATCGCCACCCAGGGCGCACGCTCCATAGAGAACGCGCGGCAGCTCGCCGCCGCGCTGGTCACCTGGCTCTCGACTCCCTCGGCGCGCGCCGAAGCAGGAGCACGTGCCCGCTCGATGGTCCAGGGCGGTCTCGGCGCCGCCGAACGGTCACTCGCGCTCGTCACCGCGCTGCTCTAGCGCCGCGCATTCCGCGAACGAGTTCCCACGAACCGCGGAATATCGAGAGGCCGGCGAGCACCCCTCGCCGGCCCCCGGACTATCGCGATCAAGACCCTGAATCACGATCCCAGATCGCAATCCGTGATCCCCGTCCTCAATCTCACTTGCGCAATCCCTTCGGCGTCCACGCCACGCTGAATCCGATGCCGTTGCCCGAGCCGAGGAAGTCGCTCCCGCCGGCCATCGTCGCCAGGCGCAGCGCCACCTGCTCCGTGAGCTGAACACTCGCTCCGACATCGACCGCGATGTCGAGCTTCCAGTCAGACCCGCCTGCCTTGCAGTCGTTGCACTTGTCGAATGACAGCCGCGGATGCACGAAGGGCGTCACGCTCATGCCGTCGTTGAACGAAAATCGGTGCCCGACGGAGGCGCCCACGGGAATGCGCACCACATTGTGGCCGTTCACGCCGGAGAATCCGACGCCGCCGGTCAGCGCCGCGTCAAATGGAAAATCGACGGTCGCGCGGGCGAGCTGGCGTGCCGCATGCCCGCCAATCACGAACCGCGTGGATCCACCGCCATCCGGATCGGCGAGCCCCGCGTCGAGTCCCAGCTGCCACAGCGAGGTCGTTGCCTCGCGCCACTGAAACAACAGCGTCGTCCCCGCCCGTCCGCCATCAGCGGCGGCGAAATTGTACTCACGCTCCACGAGCACGGGGAGCTGAAAGGACGGATAAGTATAGGACTGCGCGCCCAATAGGGCAGGCGCAAGCATGACGGCAAGAGCAAGGCGCTTCACGGGGAAATCTCCGACGGTGACAGATGGGTTCTACCCCAGACGAACGCCGAGGTCCCAAGTCACACGCAGCATTCCAGCGTCAGCTCACGACCCTCGCTCCGTGACAAATCCCGTCTTCGCGCTGCCATCTCCCCGTTACCTCTACCATCGATCATCTACCGTCTAAACTGATACGCCAGCTTCACGAACACCGCGTCATCGCTGCGACGCAGCGCGGAGTACTCATCGGCACGCGGTGCGTCGGAACCCGATCCGTATCCGAAGAAAGCCACCGTGCCCGGCGTCGGTTGGTACGACGCCAGCCAGTCGAGCCGCAATCGGCTCGACGACGTCGCCGTGCTCGCCACCTGGCCGATGAACAACGTCCGGCCATCTGCCTCGGCCCTCAGCACGTCGCGCTGCTCCGAGCGGTACTCGCCAACGACACGCACGAACATCGCACGCGTCAGCTGGTACTCCAGCTTGAGGCGGGGAATCGCCGTCCTCGCGAACTGCGAGCCGTCCAGCCGCCGCGTGATGCGCGACGTCGCCAGCGTTCCCTCGATGCGCGCCGCCGCGGTCGGGCGCATCGACACCGAGGCCGACACGCGCAGATCCGTGCCGCGCGATCCCTCGGCGAAGATCGGCGACGTCATCTGCTGAACCGTCAGCGACGCGTTCACGCGCTGCAGCACGGGCGTTGCAACGGTCAGCGATACGTTCGGCAACCCCGACTGCCACTGCGGCGGCCGGTAGAGCACGGACGCAGGGCCCGTGGTGAGGGTGTACCCGGTGTATGCAGCCGGATCCACAAAGAAGAACTGGCGCCCGGCGACGCCCGTGAAGTTCCACCCGCCGCGCAGCCGCAGCATGAGCGTCACGTTATCGTTGCCTTCCAGCGGTGCACTCGACAGCGCGCCAGCCGACCGCCAGATGCGCGTCGGGCCAAAAAACGTCGTGATGCTCTCCAGCCGCGCCCCGGGCGCGCCATACCACGACAGCCGGTTGAACCAGTGCCAGCTCGTGACGTTGGTGCGCGGCACAAAGCCCGCATCGCTCTGGAACTCACGGCCGATGTCCACCCACTGGAAGTTGTAACCCCAATACCGTCCGGTGCGGTCGTTCTCGAGCTTCCAGATTTCGCCCTGTCGCGCCGCACCCGTGCCATCGCGCGTCGCAGCGGTACCCAGCTGACCTTCGAAATAGTACAGCTTGCCGTAGACCCACCGCAGATCCGCCGCCGCCACGCGATTATACGTGCCATCGCGTTCCTTGTCGGTCACCGTCACGCCCGCATTCGACGCCCCGCCAAGGTCGCGGCGAAGTCGCGCAATTTCAAACTGCGCGTTGCCCGCCGCCTGATGGTCCAGCGCGCTGAGCAGCGCCACGCTGTACGCGCCCATCTTCCCCGTGACCTTCCCGCCGACCGACGGATCCACGAGCTGACGCGTGTACACCAGCTGATTGGGCGTCGCGAACAGCTCGATCCCCTCCAGGAAGAACGGGCGCTTCTCGGGCACGTACAGCGCGAACCGCTCATTGAGCGTCACGAGCCCCGCATCGCTCTCCACCTGGCTGAAGTCGGGATTGAAGGCCGCGTCCAGCGAGAGCTGCGTGAATCCGAGCCGCAAGTTCGCACCGGCCGACGTGATCGCGCCGCTGCGCGAGAAATCGCCCGCCGCGTCGCGCACGCCTGCCTGCGTACTCGTCACGAACGGCTGCACCTCCGTCACCACACCGCGCTCGAGATCGTGCAGCCCCGTGAGCGTGCCGCTCTGCGCAAGGAAACTCGCGCCAGCCCGGTGCACGTCTGTCCACAGATCCTCGTAGCCGCTGGCTGGCGAGAAGCGGTGCACGTTGAAGCCCCAGGATTGCGCGCCCGTTCCCGGCAGCCGCAGGCTCTTGAAGGGAATACGCATCTCCACCTCGTAGCCCTGCGCCGTCACGCGCCCGCGCGATTCGTAAAAGAAGTCCGGATTGTAGTCGATGCTCCCGCCAAACATGCTCGCCGCGCTCGATGCCCCTTCGGTGCGCACGCCGTCGAGCTGCACGCCAAGGGCGTTGACGCCGAACATGAACGCGCGCCGCTGGTCGTTGAACGTGTCGAGATACAGGATGATGCGGTCGTCGTTGCCAATCTTGTCGCGGTCGGCGCGCGTCGCGCGCAGCGAGGACACGTCGGCGGTGAACGCGCGAATCCCCACCATCAGCGCATCCGGCGCGTACCAGACGAGCACCTCCGTCCGCTCCTGCGCCGGCCGGCTGTCCGACGGCATGTACTGATGAAAACCATCGAGTACCGCAGCCTGCTTCCACGTCGGCTCGTCCAGCACGCCGTCCACCGTGATCTTCGCGTCGACCCGCGGAATCGCGACCGAAGGACGCGGGGTCTGCCCGCCGGCCGCCGCGGCGTAGAGGGTGGCGACAATGAGAATTTCTGCTGTGCGCATCACGGAAAGTTATTGGGGGGCACACCATGATCCAGACCAGGCGACACCAAACTACTGACGACCCCGGAGTTCACGGAAGTCACGGAGTTCGCGTATCAGCACGGACACCCCCCGCCAGGTGTGTTCCCCCGTACGTGTTCGATCCGTGCCCATCCGTTCAATCCGTGTCATCCGTGGTAATCAGTTGCCGTGTCAGTTGCAGTGCGAACGAAACAGGGCCGCCCGATCCCCGGACGGCCCCTCACTCCAATGCTAGATGTCACGCCGGCGTGGCCTTCTCCGTCACGACGCGCACCTGGTTGTCCACCACCTGCACGAAGCCGCCCGACACCGCAAACCGCGCCGGCGCCGAACCCTCAACGCGCAGCGTTCCCTGCCCCAGCACCGTGATCATCGGCGCGTGGTTCTCCAGGATCCCCACCTCGCCATCAAACGCCGGCGCCACGACCGACGTCGCGTCGCCCTCGTACAGCGTCGCTTCCGGCGAGACCACCGAGACCTTGAGCATACCCTAGGCCTGCAGCTTCTTCGCGTTTTCCAGCACGTCGTCGATGCCGCCGGCCATGAAGAAGGCCTGCTCCGGCAGATGGTCGAACTCGCCCGCGCACAGCCGCTCGAACGACGAGATGGTCTCCTCGATTTTCACGTACTTGCCGTCGATGCCCGTAAACGTCTCGGCCACCGAGAACGGCTGCGACATGAAGCGCTGAATGCGGCGCGCGCGGCCCACCACCTTCTTGTCGTCTTCCGACAGTTCGTCCATGCCGAGAATCGCGATGATGTCCTGCAGCTCCTTGTAGCGCTGGAGAATGCGCTGCACTTCCGTCGCCGCCTTATAGTGCCGCTCGCCGACGAACTGTGGGTCGAGGATGCGCGAGCCCGATGCCAGCGGATCCACCGCCGGATAAATGCCCAGCTCGGTGATGGCGCGCGACAGCACGACCGTCGCGTCGAGGTGCGCAAACGCCGTCGCCGGCGCCGGGTCGGTGATGTCGTCGGCCGGCACGTAGATCGCCTGCACCGACGTGATCGACCCGTTGCGCGTCGACGTGATGCGCTCCTGCAAATCGCCCATCTCCGTCGCCAGCGTCGGCTGGTAGCCCACGGCGCTCGGCATGCGGCCGAGCAGTGCCGACACTTCCGACCCCGCCTGCGTGAAGCGGAAGATGTTGTCGATGAACACCAGCACGTCCGCATTCTCGCGGTCGCGGAAGTACTCCGCCACGGTCAGCCCCGCGAGGCCCACGCGCAGGCGCGCGCCCGGCGGCTCATTCATCTGGCCATAGATCAGCGCCGTGCTCTTGATGACGCCCGACTCCTGCATCTCGACGTACAGGTCGTTCCCCTCGCGCGTCCGCTCACCCACGCCGCAGAACACCGACTTGCCGCCGTGTCCCTTGGCCACGTTGTTGATCAGCTCCATGATCACGACCGTCTTGCCCACGCCGGCGCCGCCGAACAACCCGATCTTGCCGCCCTTCACGAACGGCGCGATCAAGTCGATCACCTTGATGCCCGTCTCGAAGATCTCCGTCTTGGGCTCAAGATCCACGAAGTCCGGACGCTTGCGGTGAATCGGCCAGCGCTCCACTTCCGGTCCAATCGCCGCGCCGTTGTCCACCGGCTCGCCCAGCACGTTGAGAATGCGACCCAGCGCCGCCGTCCCTACCGGCACCGAGATCGCCCGGCCCAGATCCACCGCGTCCATGCCGCGCACGCAGCCGTCCGTCGTGCTCATGCCCACCGCTCGCACCTGATTGCGCCCGATGTGCTGCTGCACTTCGGCAACGACGCGAATCGGCGTGCCGGCATCCGTCGTCCCCTTCACCTCGAGGGCGTTGTACAGCTCCGGGAGATGTCCCGACGCAAACTCGACGTCGATTACCGGACCGATGATCTGGACAATCTTCCCAATGTGGGTGTTCGTGGCAGTGGCAGTCGTCATGATGAGGGTCAACCTTGGAGTGCCGCAGCGCCGCCGACGATCTCGGCGATCTCCTGCGTGATGTTGGCCTGGCGGGCGCGGTTGTAAGTGCGGCGGAGAAGGTTCAGCATCTCCCCCGCGTTGTCGGTGGCGCTCTTCATGGCGGTGCGCCGCGCCGCCTGCTCGGCGGCCGCCGTCTCGACGAGCCCGCGATACACCGCGTTGCGCACGTACGAGGGCAGCAGCTCGGTGAGAATCGCGTCCGCCGAGGGATACAGCAGATAGTCGCGCCCGGCCCCCGAGCGCTTCGGCGCCGCCACCGGCAGCACACGTTCCGTGTGCGGCGGCGTCGACAGCACCGAGTTGAACTTCGAGTGAATCACGTACACGCCGTCGATCACGCCAGCCGCGAAGTCGGCCATCAGGCCGTCCACCAGCGACGCCGCATCGGCTGCCGACGGCCGATCGGTGATATCGTTGCGGGCCGTCACGAGATCGCGCCCGAGATAGCGGTAGTAGCCAATCCCCTTGCGACCCACCACGTGCAGATCAACCCGCACGCCGCGCTCCTCGAGCTGGCCGACCGTCAGGCGCGCTTCCTTGATCAGGTTGGCGTTGAATCCGCCGCACAGCCCGCGGTTCGCCGTCATCAGCAGCACCGCCACGCGCTGCTCCGCACCCGGCTGGCGCAGCAGGGGGAACCGCTCAGCGAGGTCCGCGTTGAACAGGCTCGAAATCACGTCGCTCAGCGCCTTCGCGTACGGACGCGCCGCCGCCACGCGATCCGACGCGCGCTTCATCTTCGAGGTCGCCACCATTTCCATCGTGCGCGTGATCTTGCGCATGTTCTCGGTGGTCTTGATGCGCCCGACGAGTTCTCTGCCTTTGGCCATGACTCAGACGGTGGACGGTAGAAGGGAGACGGTCTGCACGATGAGATCAGGCAATCGACTTCTTGTACGCGTCGATCGCGTGCTTCAGCTGCGCTTCCGTCTCCTTCGACAGCACCTTCTCCTTGCGAATCGCCTCGCCCACCTGCGGGTGCTGCGCCGTCATGTACGCGTGGAACGCGCTCTCCCACGCGCGCACCTGCGCCACCGGCACATCGTCGATGAAGCCGTTCGTCACCGCGTAAATGATCATCACCTGATGCTCGGCGGCCATCGGGCGATACTGCCCCTGCTTCAGCACTTCCACCGTGCGGGCGCCGCGGTCCAGCTGGCGCTTGGTCGCGGCGTCGAGATCCGACGCGAACGCGGAAAAGGCCTCAAGCTCACGGTACTGCGCCAGGTCCAGACGCAGGCGGCCGGCCACCGAACGCATCGCCTTGATCTGCGCCGATCCGCCCACGCGCGACACCGAGATGCCGACGTTGATCGCCGGGCGCACGCCCGAGAAGAACAGGTCGGACTCGAGGAAGATCTGGCCGTCGGTGATCGAGATGACGTTCGTCGGGATGTACGCGGAGACGTCGCCGGCCTGCGTCTCGATGATCGGCAGCGCCGTCATCGATCCGCCCGGGGCGAGAATGTGCTTGCCGTCCACGACCTTCGGATCGTTCGAGATCTTCGCCGCGCGCTCGAGCAGACGGCTGTGCAGGTAGAACACGTCGCCCGGGTACGCTTCGCGGCCCGGCGGGCGGCGCAGCACGAGCGAGATCTGGCGGTACGCCGCAGCCTGCTTCGACAGATCGTCGTACACGGCCAGCGTCGCCATCCCCTCGTTGTACATGAAGTACTCGGCCATCGCCGCGCCCGTGTACGGCGCGATGTACTGCATCGGCGCCGGGTCCGACGCCGACGCGGCAACGATGATGCTGAACTCCATCGCCCCCGCTTCCTTCAGCTTCTCCAGCACCGCCGCAATCGTCGAGGCCTTCTGGCCAATGGCCACGTACACGCAGATGACGCCCTGCCCCTTCTGGTTGATGATCGTGTCCACCGCCACGGCCGTCTTGCCCGTGCCACGGTCGCCGATAATCAGCTCGCGCTGCCCACGGCCAATCGGGATCATCGAATCAACGGCCTTGATGCCCGTCTGCAGCGGTTCTTTCACGCCCTGACGCACGATGATGCCGGGCGCCTCCGACTCCACTTTGCGCGTGTGCTTGGCGTTGATCGGGCCCAGACCGTCAATCGGCCGGCCCAGCGCGTCCACCACGCGGCCGACGAGTTCGTGCCCCACCGGGACTTCGAACACGCGTCCCGTGCGGCGCACATCGTCGCCTTCCTTGATCACCAGATAATCGCCCAGCACCACCGCGCCGATGTTGTCTTCTTCGAGGTTCAGCGCGAGCGCGGTGATCTTCTCCTGGGTCTCGCCGGTGGTGATTTCGAGCATCTCGCCCGACATCGCCTTCTTGAGGCCGTAGATGCGGGCGATGCCGTCCTTCACCTCCAGCACCGTGCCGACTTCTTCGACGTCCAGCTTGTTCAGGTCGGCGGCTTCGATTTCGCGAAGCAGGATGTCCTTGATTTCACCGGGGCGCAGCGTCGTAGCAGACATGGCGAAGCGGGGTGCGGGGTGCGGGTGCAGGGAACAGCCGGAACTCGGCGTCTCGGTCGGGGAGACCGGGCGCGATTTGGGTATAGCTTGTGAAATTAGTCACATGACCGGCCGGACTTCAAGGACTTGGGGTGCCTAGGGGCTGGTGTCCCCAGACCGGGCTGCCCAACTTACAAAAAGCCCATGCGCCCCCTCCTCGTCTGCCTGGTGGTTGCGGTTGCCTTGCCCGTGGCTGGCCAGGGAACGATCACTGGTCACGTGCGCGACGCGTCGGGCTTTGGCGTGGCCAGCGCCGAGGTGCGCATCGCGGGAGGTCCGCTGGGTGCCGTCACCGAAGCCAGCGGCGCCTTCAAGGTGCAGGGTGTCCCCGCCGGTACGGTCAAAGTCACCGCGCGTCGCATTGGCTTCCGCCCAGGAGCCAACGACGTCACCCTGACCGATGGCCAGACCGTCGAAGTCACGGTCGTGCTCGAGCCCACCCCCCTGCAGCTCGAGCAGGTGAACATCACGGCCCGGCGCGAACCGTACGACGCCCGGCTGGCAGGCTTTCGCCAGCGCAGTCAGAAACGCGTCGGCACGTTCATTACCAGAGAACGCATCGACGCGTCGTCCTCCACCAGCTTTAGCGACCTGCTCCGCGGCGTGCCCGGCCTCAAGCTCGTTCCGTCGGCGCGCTCGAACATCCTGAACGCGGTGCGCTTCCGCGGCCAGAATTGCGCGCCCCTCGTGTTCATCGACGGCTTCCCCGCCTCCGCCGACGAGTTCGATGTGGACATTGTCGATCCGTCCAGCGTGGAAGGCGTGGAGATCTACACGGGGATGCTCTCGGTTCCCGCCGAGTTCAACGCGGCGCGCGGCCTCGAGCGCTGCGGCGTCATTGCCATCTGGTCGCGGCCTTTCCGGCCGCCGCCTAAGCAGCAGCGGGTGGTCTCGCACGCCGAGCTGCAAAAGATGGTGGAGTCGCAGGCGGTCTTCACCGCCGCGGAGGTCGACAGCGTGGCCCGCATCGAGCCGGCGAGCTTCGCGCCCGTCTATCCCGACTCCCTGTGGAAGACGTACACTGGCGGCCAGGCGCTCGTGGAGTTCGTCGTCGACACGTACGGCCGGGTCGAGCTGCAGTACTTCAGCATCGTCTTCGCATCACACGCCGAGTTCGGGGAAGCGGTGCGCGAAGCACTGAGCCGCGCGCGATTTTCGCCGGCGCAGAAAGGCGGACGCCGGGTGCGCCAGTTGGTGCAGCTTCCCACGCACTTCGACCGCCCCAAGCCGTAGCCGCCGCACCGCGCTGCCACCGCCGCCGCGGCCACGTGCGCCGTCGCGCTCGACCCAGCCGGCAGCCGCAGCCAATGCTCTCGACACGTCGGGCCGCGTGCGCCAGTTTTCGAGCGTAGAATCCACCTCGCCTTGGGAGTTCTTGTGGTACTGCAAATGAAGGGGTTCGCGATGGCAGTATTGGCGGTCTCCGTTGCCGCCTGCGCGAGTGCAAAGGGCCCCGCCGCCGCGCTCGAACGTGAGCCGGGCCAGCCATCTGTCAGCCGGTCGATGGTGCTCAAAGGCACCTTTCACAGCATTCTCGAAAACACCGGCGCGGTCCGCGCCGTGGACAAGATTCGTGTTGATGGCTCGGTGACGGTCATCTCCACCGGCGTCAGCAACAGCTCGACGCGAGTGAAGATCGAGATCAGCATGCCGCGCACCAACGAGCAGTTGCCGTGGGCCATCGCCCCTGGCGCCTGTGGCAACGGCGCCATCGCCATCACCGCCGTCAGCAAGTTCGGCACGATTGATCTCGGTTCATCGGGGCGCGGTTCGGTCGAGTCCGACTTTTCGGTGTCGCTCACGCCCGGCGCGTCGTACCACGTCGAGATCTACGCCCAGGGACAGCAGCTCGCCGACGTGATTGCCTGCGCCAACCTCAAGCGCGTCGAGTAGCGGCCAAGCGCTCGGCCATCACGGATACAACGAAGCCGGGTGCGCGCCATATGGCGCGCACCCGGCTTCTCCTACGATGCGGCTCCCAGACGCTTACTTGCCGCCCGGGTTCTGCGTGGCGCCGCCGAACGTGTAGATCGGCAGGCCCAGCGTCTCGAGCTCCTTCGCCGGCACCGGCAGATGGCGAACCGTGCCCACCTGCAGGTTGTCCAGACGGCGGCGCTCGTACATGCCGTTCGTGATGCTGTACAACTCAATGTCGTTCTCGTACGCGATGTACTGCAGCAGCTTCGTCGCGCCGTCAGCCGCCGACGCCGGGGTGAGGCCGCCACGGGTCACGCGCGTCTTGTTGATCAGCGTCGCCGCGCGCGACAGATCGCCGCCGGTGCGCGCAAGCGCTTCGGCGATGAGCAGGTCGTTCTCGGCGGCCAGGATGTACGGCATCGGACCTTCGGCGCCAGGCGTCTGGTCCCATCCGTAGTAGTAGTAGCGCGAGTACAGGTACGGGCTCTGCTTCCACACGCCACGAGCCACGTTGCCGAACACGCCGCCGTAATACATGAAATCGGGCGCGCCCGCGATCAGGTTGCCGCCCGCGTCAAAGTTCGAGCCGGCGTTCAGGCGCTTGTCGATGGTGCCCGTCGGGGCCACCTTCGCCCCGGTGAACGGCC
>JAHFCT010000099.1 GCA_023249375.1 Gemmatimonadota bacterium
TCGGTCACCCACGCGTCGAGCGGATCCCATCCTGGGTCGCCGCCCTGCGTGCCCGTGAGCACGCGCGCCCACGGCTCGATGTTCGAACGGTAGAGGGCATCACCCGCCGAGCGCACTTGCACGATAACCGCACTCATCCGCAGCGACTGGGCGCGATCCAAGATCACGCGCATCTCAGCCAACTGCTGTGCCTGGGTCAGTCCCTTGACGGTCGGCCAGTCAATGTTGGCGACTGTCGCCACCCACAACCCGCGGAACTCGCGCGAGAGCACCGGCGGATCCGCGCTCGGCGGCGTCACCGGCGGGGTGACCGGCGGCGTCACCGGCGGCGTTACTGGCGGTGTGACCGTACTCGTCGGCCCGTCGCCCGAGCAGGCGGCGGCGAACGCAACGGCGGCAACGAGAGCAAAACGGCGCATACCTAAAGTTGCCGCACGGTTCGCGCTGCGGGGAGAGGCGAATCCCGAAAGTTGGGTCGGCTCATCGTAGCAGGCCAATCAACGAGGCCGACGTTTCCCGCCGCACGGCGACCGACGTCACTCGCCCTTGGACTGCTCCATCGCTCCGCGGAGCGCCATCCACGGCAAGCGCGCGCACTTGTGGCGCGTCGGGAACGATGCCACGCCTGCCAGCGCGCCGAGTTCGCCCAGCGACGCGTCGGCTTCGCCGCTCGCCAGCATCGCATCAAACCGGCGCGCGAGTACCTCGATTTCCTCGCGCGTTCGCCCCGCCACCAACTCCATCAGCATGGACGCCGCCGCTTGCATGATCGAACACCCGACGCCCGTGAACCGCGCGTCAGCCACGGTGCCACCCGACGTGCGCACAGCCACCGTCACGTCATCGCCGCATAACGGATTCTTCTCGGCGTGCACGCCGGTGGCGCGCTCAAGCGTTCCCTTGTGTCGCGGGCGACGGTAGTGCTCGAGAATACGCTCCTGATAGAGCGCGGCCAAGCCGGCCGAACCCGCCCCGTGATCAGCCGACGTGGGCATGGAATCGCGCCTTCGCCTTGGCCAACGACGTTGCGAGCGCGTCCACGTCGGCTGCCGTGTTGTACACGTAGAAGCTCGCGCGCACGGTCGCGTTGGTGTGCAGCGCGCGCATCAGCGGCTGGGCGCAATGATGCCCGGCCCGCACGCAGACGCCGTCCACGTCAAGCATCGTGCTGACATCGTGAGGATGGATGTCGCCGAGCGTGAAGCTCACCACGCCGCTGCGCGCCTCAGCCGACGCCGGGCCATAGAGGTGGAGTCCGTCAATCGCGGCGAGCCGCTCCAGCGCGTAGCGCGAGAGCGCCACCTCATGCGCGCGCACGACACCCATGCCCAGCGCGTCGAGGTAGCGCACAGCCGCGGCCAAGCCCACCGCGTCCGCCACGTTCGGCGTGCCGGCTTCGAACTTGTGCGGGAGCACATTCCACGTGGTGTCGCCGTCGAAGACGAACTCGATCATGTCGCCGCCGAACTGGTACGGATGCATCGCTTCGAGCAGCTTGCGGCGCACGATCACGCCGCCAATCCCCATCGGGCCGAGCATCTTGTGGCCGCTGAACGCATACGCGTCCACCTCGAGGTCGTCAAATGCCACCCGCAGGTGCGGTGCGCCCTGCGCGCCGTCGCAGAAGGCCACCGCGCCGATCGCGTGCGCGATCTTCACGATTTCCGGCACGTCATTGATGGTGCCCAGTGCGTTCGACACATGGCCAAACGCAACCACCTTGGTGTTGGCCGTCACCAGTGCCCGCAGCTGGTCGAGGTCCACGTGCCCGTCGTGCGTCAGCTCGCAGATGCGGAACTCGGCGCCCACGTCGCGTGCCAGCTGCTGCCACGGCACGAAGTTGGCATGGTGCTCGAGTCGCGTGACGACGATGCGGTCGCCGCGGTGCACGTGCTGATGCCCCCACGCCGTGGCAAGCAAGTTCACCGACTCCGTCGTGCCGCGCGTGAAGATCAGCGTATCGGCGTCAGCCGCGCCGAGGAACCGCGCCACCTCGCGCCGCGCGTCGTGATAGACCTCGGTCGAGATGCCGCTTAACTTGTACGCGCCGCGGTGCGGGTTGGCGTTGGCGTTCTCGTAGTAGCTGCGCATGGCGTCGAGTACGACGCGTGGCTTCTGCGACGTGGCCGCCGAATCCAGGTAGACAAGCCCGGGGTTCGCCGCGAGCAGCGGGAAGTCGGCGCGCGGAGCGGCGCTCATGCGGCCATCACTCGGTCGTGACGGGCGCGGTCGAACCGGCCACGTCGTTCTGGACGAGCGCCGCGTGCATGGCGTGCCAGGCGAGCGAGGCGCACTTCACACGCAGCGGGAAGCGCGACACGCCGCCCAGCGCCTTGAGCGACCCGAGCGCCTCGGCGTCCTCTGGATGCGTGCCCGTGACCACACCGTGGAACTTCGTGAAAAGTTGTTCGGCTTCGCCGCGCGACTTGCCCTTGATCGCGGCCGTCATCAGCGACGCGCTCGCCTTCGAGATGGCGCAGCCGCTCCCCTGGAACGACACGTCGCTGATCAACTCGCCGTCGAGCTTGAGCCAGATCGTCAACTGGTCCCCGCACAACGGATTCTTCCCCTCCGCGTGCGCGCTGGCGTCGTCCATCACGCGGAAATTGCGCGGCCGGCGGTTGTGATCGAGGATGATGCTCTGATACAGCTCGTCGAGTTCGGCGGACACGCGGCGTTCCTCAAACCGAATCGGGCGGAATGAAGCGCTCGAACAGCAGCCCCTCGAGTGCCACCTTCAGCGGCTCAAGCTCGATCAACTCCAGCACCTCGGCTGCGAACGCGTAGGTGAGCAGTGCACGCGTGCGCTCGGCGCCGATGCCGCGGCTCTTCATGTAGAACTGCGCCATGTCGTCAAGCCGGCCAACGGTCGCGCCGTGCGTGCACTTCACGTCGTCCGCGAAGATCTCCAACTGCGGCTTGGTATCCACCCGCGCGCCGTCGCCGATGAGCAGAGTGTGGTTCGTCTGCTTGCCGTCAGTCTGCTGGGCTTGCGGGTCGACGTAGACCTTGCCGTTGAACACACCGTGCGATGTGCCGTCGAGGATCCCCTTGTACACTTCGCGGCTTGAGCAGGCGGGCGCGATGTGCTCCACGAACGTCTGATGGTCGGCGTGCTGCGCCTCTTCAAGCGCATACAGTCCATTCAGGCGCACTTCGGCATTGGAGCCAAGAAGCCTCGAGTAGACATTGGTGCGCGACAGCTGCGCGCCCGTGGCGAACGAGAAGGCGTGGTAGATCGAGTCACGCCCCTGTGTCGCCTGCGTAGTCCCCACATGGAACGCGTTGCCGTCCTCGCGCTGCACCTTGTAGTGGTCCACGCGAGCGTTGTCGCCCACGACCACCTCGGCAACGTGGTTCGTGAGATACGTACCGCTGCCGATTGATGCGAATGTCTCGATGAGGGTCGCCTGCGCGCCGTGCTCAGCGATGACCAGCGTGCGCGGGTGCAGCGAGGCGTTGTTCGCGTGCGCGTCGGTGACGTACAGGATGTGAATCGGCGTCTCGAGCGCAATGTCTTTCGGCACCCGGATGACAACTCCGTCGGCCATGAAGGCCGTGTTGAGCGCCGTGAACGCCTGCTTCGCTGGGGCCAGTGTGCCAAGTCGCTCGGCGAGCAGCTCAGGGGCTTCCTTGAGCGCCTCGCTGAACGTCATGACCTGCGCCTCGGCGTCGAGCTCCGCGAAGTTCGACAGCGCGGGCTCGTAGCGCCCGTTCACGAAGACCAGCAAGTGCCAGTCGTCCTGCCCGTAGGTGAAGCGCGCGATGTCGTTGCTGGTAAGCGTCGTCGCCGACAACTTCACCGGGCGGAAGGTGCGCTCGGCGATCGGCGTGACCGACGTGAAGTGCCAGTCCTCGTCGCGCGTGGTCGGGAAGCCCACAGCCTCGAACTGCTCGATGGCCGCGATCTTGAGCTTCGGCAGCCAGTCCTTGGCGGCCGCGCCGTGCACCGCGGCCTCGAACAGTTCGCGGTACTTCGAATGCGCGGTCACGCCGTCGCCCCCGCCGCCTCGAGCAGCCAGTCGTAGCCGCGCTCCTCGAGCTCGAGCGCTAGTTCCTTGCCGCCCGACCGGACAATGCGGCCCTGCGCCAGCACGTGCACGTAGTCCGGCACGATGTAGTTCAGCAGCCGCTGGTAGTGGGTCACGACGACCGTGGCGTTGTCGGGCCGCTTCAGCTTGTTCACGCCCTCGGCGACGATGCGCAGTGCGTCAATGTCGAGTCCCGAGTCCGTCTCGTCGAGCACCGCAAGCTTGGGTGAGAGCACCGCCATTTGCAGGATCTCGTTGCGCTTCTTCTCGCCGCCCGAGAAACCCGCGTTCACCGAGCGCTGGAGCATGTCTTCGGTCATCTCGACGATCTTGAGCTTCTCCGTCATGACATCGAGGAACTCCATCGGGTCCACTTCTTCCTCGCCACGCGCCTTGCGGATCTCATTGTACGCGGCGCGCAGGAAGTAGGCGTTGGACACACCGGGGATCTCCACCGGGTACTGGAACGCAAGGAAGATTCCCTTCTGGGCGCGCACCTCGGCGTCCATCTCCAAGAGATCCTGGCCTTCGTAGGTCACGGTGCCGCCGGTGACTTCGT
>JAHFCT010000022.1 GCA_023249375.1 Gemmatimonadota bacterium
CGCCGTGCAGCGCCGTGCGCGCGCGCGACGGCGACGCATCCACGGCGATGAACGCACAGAGCGCGTCAGCCGGAAGAGCGGCGTCGGGCGCTTCGGTGCCCGCCGCGCCGATGCCCACGAACGCCGCGTGCCCCTCGAGCGCCGTCACGGCGGCCGCATCCGCCGCGAGCGCCGCGTCGAGCAGCACCACCACTGGCTGGTGCTCCGGCAGCGACGACGGCACCGGCAGCACGTCCACGCGGCGCACTGTCATCCCCGGGTCAGCCCCCAGGGCGGGGAACGCCGCGAGCGCTCGGCCCGCGGAAGCGAAGATCAGTGGCGTCGAGGTCACGTGGGCAAATGTACGAGAACGCCGGCGCCCCAGTGCAATGGGCGCCGGCGTTCTAATGTGCGGAGGCGCAACCGCGCCTGCCAGCCTACTGCAGCTTCTTCAGCTCGGCCTGCGCCTGATCAAACTGCGGGAACTTGTCGAGCGACTTGCGGAAGAGCGTCACGGCTTCGGCCTTGTTGCCCGCGTCCTTCGCCGCCAGCCCCTTGCTGTACAGGGCGATCGCCTCGTAGGGCACCTTCTTGGCCGCTTCCTTCTTGGCCTCGCCCACGCGCGCCGGAATGTCGGGGAGCTTGAGCCCCGCGTTCAGCTTGCCGGCGAGCTGGTTGATCAGTTCCATGAAGTTGTCGACCTTGCCCGTCACCGCCGCGTCCTTCGCCGTCGGATTCGGGAACTCGATCTCGCCCTTCTCGACGTTGAAGACGCGCGTCGTGAACTTCATCGTCCCCTTGCCGTCGGTGATGAAGCCGCCCGTCACCATGTGGTGCACACCAAGCAGCTTGCCGACCTGCACCGCGGTTGCGGCGTCGGTCATGTTCGACTTCGACAGGTTCTGCTCGTCGAGGATCTTCTGAATCTGGTCGCGTTCGATCACGCGGACGCCCGGATTGGCCGCGAGTTCGCCGATCAGCAGGTCGGCGATGCCCTTCGTGAGGGGCTGCAGCTCCTCGTTCGCCTTGCCAATGGCGCCGTTGTTGAAGGGAAGCACCGCGATGGTCGGTTTGCTCCCGCCCTGGGCGGCGGCGGGCGACGGGATGGCGGCAGCGAGCGTAGCGACTGCGGCGAGCGTGGCGAACGATCTCATCAGCTGCATGGGGTCCTCCTCGTAGGCGAGGGGCTAAACGGTCAGCGTCAGTCCTTCTGCGGCTCCCACTACCTGCAGCGCCCCTCCGCGGGAGCGCACCAGCGCGCGGCATTCGTCGACACGCTGGTCCAGTTCTTCATCCGTGCGCCGTGGCTCGTGGTGAAACAGCACCAGCGTGCCGACCTCGGCTTCCATCGCCACATCCACCGCGTCGTGAAAGGTCGAATGACCCCAGCCGCGGTGATGATCGTATTCCTCGGTGGTGTACATCGTGTCGTGCACGAAGACCGTGGCCCCGCGCACGAACTCCACGAACCGCTGCTTCCAGTCCTTGGGGCTGTTGTACTTCTCCGGCGCCCCGACTTCGTTGTCCGACACATACACGATGGACCGGTCACTTCCCGGCGAGCGGAACCGGTAACCCAGCGCGCCGCCCGGGTGCTGCACTTCAAACGCCTCCACTTCATACCCCTGTCCGCCGCGCCGTTCCCCGGCGGCGATCGTCGAAAAATCGATGCGCGCATCGAGTTCCTCGAACGACACCGGAAAGACCACCGGCGACATCTGATCCCGCACCACCCGATCCACGCTGCCCTCAAGCGCCTTCGATCCCCAGATCGTGAAGTGATTCCCGCGCTGGAAAATCGGGGCGAAGAACGGAATGCCCTGGATGTGGTCCCAGTGGGCGTGCGTGAGGAAGATGTCTCCCGCCAGCGGCGCACCATCGGACCGGTCCTGCAACGACAGCCCAAGTTCGCGAATGCCCGTGCCGGCGTCGAGGATGACCAGCCACCCTTCGGCCGTCCGGATCTCGATGCACGGCGTGTTGCCGCCGTAGCGCACCGTCCTTCGTCCCGGACTCGGAATGGACCCGCGGGTCCCCCAAAACTGCACGCGCAGACTCATCGTCAGAATAGTAGGCTGAGGAAAGCGGTCGAGGCTTGGTTCATGGTCACGTGCCCACCGTGACGCCGGTCACACCCGCTGCTGTGCCCGCTCGTGCAGCGCGGTCTTATTCAGCAGGCGAATGCGTCGCCGTTCTGCCGTCACCCATCCCAACTCCTGGAACTCGCGCATCGCCCGCGACACGGTCTCTCGGCTGGCGCCGATCACCTGCGCGATGGTCTGGTGCGTGAGCGGTTTCTCGATCAGGTCGCTGCCGCACTCGATGGCCGCATCGAGCAGCATGCGCGCGATGCGTCCCGGCACATCGAGCAGCACGAGCGTGCCAATCTTCTCGTCAGCGCGGCGGAGCCGGCGGGACAGCTCCTGCAGCAGCGCCCACGCGACCGTCGGGCTTGCCTCGACGCGGCGGCGGAAGTCATCGCGCCGCAGGACGAGCACCGACGACTCCTCCATCGCGATAACGTGCGCCGAGCGCGGCTGGTCGTCGATGAGCGACAGTTCGCCAAAGTGCTCGCCGACGCCGAGCAGTCCGAGGATGACTTCGCGCCCGTCTTCGGCGAGCAGCACCACCTTCACTCGGCCCGACCGCACGACGAACAGCGCATCGCCGGGGTCGTCCTCAAAGACGATCACGCTGCCCTTCGGGTAGTTCTTCTCGCGCACCAACTCCCCGAACCGCTCGCGCTCGGCGGGGTTGAGCGACTTGAAGAGAGGCACCGTGGCAAGAAACGCGGCGATCGTGGGCACGTGGAGGGAGGAAGGCGGTAGACGAATGGTGGCTGGCGGCTGGCGGACGACGGAGTGGCGGAAAAACGAACGGCCCGGCCTCGGGTCCGAACTCGCTAACTGAGGCGAACTTAGCCTCCACGGGGGTCTTCGTCAAACTCTTTATAGTTGCCCGCTTGAATCCGAGGCATCCATTTGGGTATATTTGCCAGCTACCCAAGAACACACGCCTGGAGTATCCCGTGAAGGCCGACATCCATCCCGTCTATGCGACGACCACCGTGCGCTGCGCGTGCGGCAACACGTTTCAGACGCGTTCTGTTCGCGACGAGATCCATCTCGACATCTGCTCCAACTGCCACCCGTTCTACACGGGCAAGCAGAAGCTGATCGACACGGCTGGTCGTGTCGAGCGCTTCAACCAGAAGTTCCGCCGGAAGGCCGCCGTCTGAGCCTGCGCGACCGCCTCGCCGACGCGCTCCAGCGCGCGGCCGACGTCGAACGCGACCTGCTCGATCCCGCCGTGTTGCGGGATGCCAAGCGTTTGGCTGAGCTGGGACGCGAGCATCAGCGGTTGGCCGGCCTCGTCTCGCGCGCCAATCGGCTGTCCAAGCTGGAGAGCGAGCTCGCGCAGGTGCGCGAGCTCGTTGCGTTGGATGACGCCGAAATGAAAGCCGAGGTCGAGGCGGAGAAAGGCCGCCTCGAGGCGGAGATCCCGCGGCTGGAAGAGGAGATCAAGCCGCTCCTCGTGCCGCCTGACCCGCTGGACGACCGCAACGCGATCGTCGAAATCCGCGCCGGTACCGGTGGCGATGAAGCCGCGCTCTTTGCGGCCGACCTCTATCGCATGTACACGCGCTACATCGAGCGGCACGGCGGGTGGAAGCTCGAGACGCTCTCGCTTTCCGACGGCGGCCTGGGCGGCTACAAGGAAGCGGTGTTCAAGGTCGCGGGCCCGGGTGCCTTCGGAGAACTCCGCCGCGAAGCTGGCGTGCACCGCGTGCAGCGCGTGCCCGCCACCGAAGCCTCGGGGCGCATCCACACGTCCGCCGCGACGGTCGCCGTGCTCCCCGAAGCCGAGGACGTGGACGTTTCGATCGAGGACAAGGAGCTGCGCATCGACGTGTATCGCGCCTCGGGGCCGGGCGGTCAGGGCGTGAACACGACCGATTCCGCCGTGCGCATTACGCACCTGCCCACGGGACTCGTCGTGACGCAGCAGGACCAGCGCTCGCAAATCCAGAACAAGGCCAAGGCCATGGAAGTACTGCGCTCGCGCCTGCTCGACCAGCGCATTGCGGAGCAGGAGGCCGAACGCTCCCGCCTGCGGCGCAGCGCGGTGAGCACCGGCGACCGCTCGGCGAAGATCCGCACGTACAACTTCCCGCAGAGCCGCATCACCGACCATCGCATCAACTTCACGACGCACGACCTGCAGGGCGTGCTCGACGGCAAGATGCAGGCGCTGGTCGAGGCGCTGCGGACGGCGGATCTCGAGGAGCGGCTGTCGGGCGGGGGCGAGTAACAGGAGGCGGATGACGGATTCGGCTGAGGCGGGCGCTGGCGCCAGGGACTCGGGTCCCTTCGTAAAGAAGCTGCGCGACGTGGAGCTGCCTGCTGACATCTCGTCGGCCGCCGCGGCGGGCGAGACGATCGGCGGAGTGCTCGACGCGCTGGCGGCAGAGCTCGCGGGCGTCAGCGCCATGCCGGCGCGACAGGAAGCGCGCGACTTGATCGCGGCCGTCCTCGGCCAGCCGCGCTTCTGGCCCACGGCCCACCGCGACGAGGTGCTGCCGCCCGCGACGCTGGTGGCGCTCAGCGAAGCGGCCATGCGCCTCAAGCGCGGCATGCCGTTTCAATACGCCGTGCGCCGTGCAGATTTCCGCACGCTGACGCTCTACGTCGACGAACGCGTACTGATTCCGCGCCCCGAAACCGAACTGCTGGTCGAACTCGCTCTGGCCCAGACCGCCGGCGCGGGCATCATCGCCGATATCGGCACGGGATCTGGCGCCATCGCGCTGTCGCTCGCCGCCGAGGGACGCTACGAGCGGGTCATCGCGACGGACATCTCGAGCGATGCGCTGACGGTGGCGCGCCACAACCTGCGCGCCATCCCCGCCGAACGCCGCGGCGTGCTCGAGTTCCGCGCCGGCAGCTACTGCGCGCCGCTGGTCGGCGAACGGCTGGGCGCGCTCGTCGCGAACCCCCCGTATATTGCTCCCGCAGAGGCGGGCGAGCTGCCCGATCTCGTGCGCAATTGGGAGCCGTCGTTTGCGCTCTTTTCGGAGCGCGATGGCATGGCGGCGATCCGGTCGATCGTCACCGGGGCGGTGTCGGTGATCGCAGTGCACGGTGTGCTCGCGCTCGAAGTCGACGCGCGGCGCGCCACGGACGCCGCACAGCTGGTGGAAGGAACGAACGCGTTTGCGCAGGTGACCATTCACAAGGATCTGACCGGTCGCGAGCGGTTCGTCGTGGCCCGACGCAAGGAGAGTTGATGCTGCACGACCGCTCGGTGGAACTGGGCCGCCTCATTGGGCAGAGCGACGAATACAAGGCCGTGCGCCGCGCCAATGATGCGCTGGGCGCCGACAAGGATGCCGTCGTACTGCTGCAGCGCATGGAAGAGCTGCGCCGCAAAGCATCGGACATGATGGACGGCGGCGAGCAGCCGACGCCCGAAATGGAAGCAGAACTCGAGCAGCTGCTCGGCCAGATCCAGGTGAACCCGCTGTATCAGCGCATGATTGTCGCGCAGGAGAACTTCGACAAGATCATGATGCAGGTGAACCAGTGGATCCTCGAGGGGATCAAGAAAGGCGCGACCAGCGGCATCATCACGCTCGGGTGACCGCGATGCCCGGCCGGCTGGTCGTCTTCGAAGGTGTTGAGGGCGCGGGCAAGACGACGCAGCTCGAACGGCTGGCGCTGCGCCTCGGCCGGCACGGCGCGCAAGTGCGCATGCTTCGCGAACCGGGCGGCACGCCCGTGGGAGACGAGATTCGCGCGCTGCTGCTGCGGCCGAGCGCGCAGATTCCGCCGCGCACCGAGGCGCTGCTGTTCATGGCGTCGCGCGCCGCGCTTGTTGGCGAGCAAGTGCGACCGGCGCTGGCGCGCGGCGACATCGTGCTGCTCGACCGGTTCTTCCTGAGCACCTACGCGTATCAGGTGGGCGGCCGCGGACTGCCCGAGGACGAAGTGCGAGGCGCCAACAGCTTCGCCACGGGCGGGCTCGTCCCGGACGTCACGGTGCTGCTCACGCTGCCGGTGCAGGTTGGACTCGAGCGCGCCGCGCAGCGCGGCGCGTCGGACCGGATGGAGCAGGCGGAGCGCGCGTTTCACGAGCGGGTGGAGGCGGCGTTTGCGGTGTTCGCCGAGCCGGCGTGGCAGGCGTCGCACGCGGAATGCGGCGCCGTCGTGGCGGTGCCGGCAGCGGGAACGGCCGACGAGGTCGAGGAGCGCGTCTGGCGCGTCGTCGCCGCGCGGTGCCCCGAGGTGCAGGCGTGATGCCGCTTGGAACCCGTTTCCTCCGTCCTTCGTAGAGGCCCTGTGCGTCGCAACCGGCTGATCATCACGCTGCTCGTGCTTGCCGTCAGCGCCATTGCCGGCGGCTGGCTCGTGCAGCGCGCGCTGCGGCGCTCGATGGGGCGCGGCGATGTGCACGGCGCGCGGCTACTGGCCGCGGTGATGGAGCGCGTGCGCGACAGCTACGTCGATTCGCTGTCGGTGGATGAACTGTGGCGTCGCGCGGCCATCGGCTTGGTGGACGAGCTGGGCGATCCCAACAGCACGTACCTGCCGCCCGACCGGCTCAAGCGGCTCACCGAGGCGACGTCCGGGCTGTACAGCGGCGTCGGCATCCAGGCCGACCGGCGCGAAGGGTACGTCGTGGTGCTCGCCGTGCGCCCGAACTCGCCCGCCGAGCACGCGGGCGTGCAGGCCGGCGATCGGTTGGCGGAAGCGGACGGCCAGGCGATGAAGGGCTGGACGATGGAAGAGGCGCGCAACGCGATGCGCGGCGCGCCCGGCACGCGACTGCACCTCGTGGTTGAGCGGGGGACGGCGCGCATTCCGTTCGACATGGAGCGCGGCTCCATTCACGTCTCGTCGGTGTCGCGCCAGATGGTGCTCGACGGCGGTGTCGGCTACGTGCTGCTCTCGACGTTCAGCGATTCGGCGCGCCAGGAGCTGACGCGCACGGTGGATTCGCTGGTGGCCAACGGAGCGCGCTCGCTGATCCTCGACCTGCGCAACAACCCCGGCGGTCTGTTGAATCAGGGCGTAGCCATCGCCGATCTCTTTCTCGACCAGGGGCAGGAAATCGTCGACGTGCGCACCCGCGGGCAAAAGCGCGAAATCGTCTACGTGGACAGCGTGGCACAGAAGTGGCCCAAGCTGCCGCTCGCGGTCGTCGTCAACGCGGGGACGGCGAGCGCGGCGGAAATCGTGGCGGGCGCGCTGCAGGATCACGATCGCGCGCTCGTGCTCGGCCGCACGTCGTACGGGAAGGGAAGCGCGCAAAATGTCTTTGAACTTGAAGGCGGCGGCGGCCTCAAGCTCACGACGGCGCGTTGGTACACGCCGTCGGGGCGGAGTATCAGCCGGCTCGCCAGGGCGGATTCCGCACCGCGCGTGATCAATGACCGCGCCGAGCGCCCCGTCTTCAAGACCGACGCCGGCCGCAAGGTGCTGGGCGGCGGGGGCATCGCGCCAGACCTCTCGGCGGGCGACTCCGTGCCGTCGCTGGCGGACCGCAGTTTCTTGATTGCGCTCGGCGCGAAGGCCGCTGTTTTCCGCGACGTCATGAAGAACTTCGCCGCCTCCGAACTGCGGCGCGGCGCGGCGCGCGACACGCTCTTTGTCGTGAGCCCGGCGCTGCGTGACGCGTTCTATGCGTCCATCGCGCGGCAGGGCATCGATGTGCCGCGCAGTGTGTACGATGACGCGGCGTCGCTGGTGGACCGCCAGCTGGGCAACGAGATCGCCCGGCAGGCGTTCGGTCTCGAGTATTCCGGCCGTCGCATCGTGCGCAACGACAAGGTCGTGCAGCGCGCCGCCGAGTTGCTGCGGCGGGCGACGAATCCGCGGCAGTTGTTGGAGAAGATACCGGTGGCGGATTCCGCTCCGCGGTGATTGAGGACAGAGATCACGGAGATCGATTCAGGAGTCCGATTCCGGACTGAGAATTCGATAGGGCGCCTTGGCAGCTTGCCGAGGCGCCCTCTCGCAATCCCGATCGGAAATCAGAATCCTGAATCGATATCCGTGATCCCTGTCCTCAATGCCTCTACGGCAGCGCCCCCTTCAACACATACCCCGTCTTCCTCGGCAGCTTCGCATCACGCTGCGCGGTGAGCCAGACGAAGCTTGCCACCACCGCCGCGTTGTGCTTCATGTCGTCCGCCTGGATGCGCTCGTACACGTCCTCATTGGAGTGGTGCGTGCGCGTGCCGTAGTCGAGCGGATCCTGGATAAACTGCCACCCCGGAAGCCCGATGCCATCAAACGCGAGATGGTCGGTGCCGCCGGTGTTCGAGAAGGTGATGGTCTGCGCCCCGTTGGCCCAGAAGGGCTGCAGCCAGGCATCGAAGATCCCCTTCACACCGGCATTCCCCTGCAGATAGACACCGCGGATCTTGCCCGTGCCGTTATCGACGTTGAAGTACCCTGCGAACTTGTCGTAGTCGGCCTTGGTGAAGACGGTGTCGCCCTTGCGTTCGCCGAGGTGCGCCTTCACGAACTCGCGCGACCCGAGAAGACCTTCCTCCTCGCCCGTCCACAGGCCAATGCGGATGGTGCGGCGCGGCTTCAGGCCAAGCGTCTGGATGATGCGCATGGCTTCGAGCATGACGGCCGAGCCCGCGGCATTGTCGGTGGCCCCGGTGCCGGCGTGCCACGAATCGAAGTGCGCGCCGAGCATCACGATTTCATCCCTGAGCGCCGGATCGGTGCCGGGAATCTCGGCGACGATGTTGTACGACAGCGTATCGGGCGTGATGGTGTTCTGCATCGTCAGTTCGAGCGGCACCGTGAGGCCCTTGTCGAGCATGCGCGCGATGCGGCCGTAGGCTTCGCCGGAGACATGCACGGCCGGCATCGGCGGCGGGTTCTTGACGCGCGGCGCGCCGTTGTCGGTGAAGACCGTGCCCATGTCCCCGCGCGCGGCCATCAGGATGCCCGACGCGCCTTCCTTGACGAGGAACTTGAGGAAGTTCGTGTCGCTGGGCAGGCGGCCGAGGGCGGCACGCGCAAACTGTGCGCGCTGCGCCGGTGTGAGGTTGGCGAGGTTGGGCGCACCGCCGCCGAATCCGCCGCCGCCCGGCGCCGGCATCGGCGCCACCGCCATCTTTGCCAGCTCTTCATCCGTGAGTCGATGCGCATCGGCATCGAAATGCGGCTTGATGTCGGGCACGGGCGCGAGCATCACGAACTTGCCCTTCAGTTTCCCCGCATACTTGGTGGTATCGCCGATCGAGTCGAGCTTCATCATCAGCGCGTCGCCCTTGGCGACGCCTTTCAGCGGCGCCGGCGACCAGGCGCGCGGCGCGGCCGCGACCGGAAACGGGTTGTTGCCGGTGACCTGCAGCGCAAAGCGATCATTGCGCCAGCCCTTGTAGAAGGACCAGCCCTCGAGGTGCGCGTTCTGCACACCCCAACCGGTCATCGCCTTCATCGTCCACTCGGCGGCGGCGTGTTCGTTCGGTGAGCCCGTGAGCCGCGGGCCGTAGACGTCGGTCAGCCAGCTCATGGTCTCCATCACCTGACTGCGGTTGAGCGCCTCGTCCTTGATCTTCGTGACGGTGGCGAGATCGACCTTCTCCTGCGCGAACGCGGGCGCGGCTACGAGAAGAACCGCGGCGATCGCGCGACGTGCAAGCCTGCTCATGACCTGACTCCTGGTATGTGGGGGACGAGTTGATTCGAATTTGACCAGCGACGTGAGTCTACGGTTTCTCTCCCGGACGATAGCGAACGACCGCTTGCGCTTCAACGTCGGCGGCGGTGTAGGCCACCGGCTTCAGCGCGCCTTTGGCAAACAGCTCGGCCTGGCTGGAGTACCACGGCGACTCGGGGTGCGCGCTGTTCCCGTAGGCGAGCGCCGAGTAGGCGTGCGGCGTGTCGGTGAACTCCACGGCGAGAATCCAGCCGTCGCCGCCGTTGGCCGACAGCTTCCCATCGGCATCTCGCGCGAAGTTGAGCACGCGGAAGCAGCCGAGTGCGCCGCCGCATCCGCCGACCGGCACGTCCACGGTGCCGCGCCGCACGCGATGCACCGAGCCCCACTCGGCATCATACGCGCCGTAGCGCCGCGCGGTCTCTGCCACCGCCCACGCGAACGCTTCGGCGGCCTTAACCGGCTGCGAGAGTCCAATCGGTGTGTGCACTGGATCTGCCGAGGTCCACGCCTTGGTATAGCGCAACGAGTCGGGCATGTTCTGGCCGTAGCGCTGCCACCACGTCTCGAAGAGCAGGGCGCCCTTGCTGTCGGGGGCGGCGGTGTTGTCCCACTTCTCCATCATCGCGAGTGCGGCGGCGACATCCCCTGTGGGGTTGGTGGCCTTCACTGCGGCAATGAGGTCGGGCTTCACGCGGTCGGCGAGCAGCATCCGGTAGCTGTGCTTGAGCTTCACCACGTCTTCGAGCGTCACCTTGTTCGTGCCGCCGACGAGCTGCAGCGCGAGCTGGCTGCGCAGGGAGAGCGAGGGCTTCTCGAAGTTGGGATACTTGTTCGTCGTGTCGATCGGCTCGCGGATGTTGGTGAAGTGCGGCGAGCTGTTCTCGTTGTGCACGTAGCCGCCCTTCGGGTTCAGGAACTGCGGCAGCGAGTCCCACGGCACGTACTGCGTCCACATGTCGTTGGTGTTCTTCACGGGAATCGCCAGCGTGTCGCCGCCGCTGGGATGCGGGAGCAGCGGCAGTGCGGCGTTCCACACCATCAGGATGTTTCCGGCCTTGTCGGCGTACGTGAAGTTCGACGTGCCGCGTCCGTGCAGGCGCATCGCCGACTTCCACTCGGCGAGCGAGGTGGCGTGCATCATGCGCAGAAACTGTTCGCCGCCGCGGTATTCGCCG
The DNA here is from genome assembly GCA_023249375.1 of Gemmatimonadota bacterium. GTDB lineage: Bacteria > Gemmatimonadota > Gemmatimonadetes > Gemmatimonadales > Gemmatimonadaceae > PNKL01. The sequence continues at coordinate 10,842 of JAHFCT010000022.1, forward strand.
TCATTCGCGGTCTTGAGGACGTAGATCTTGCCGGCGGCGCGGTGGATTACCGGCCCCGCCGGCGTCGACCAGAACTCGCGCGTCTCGGACGAAATGCCGCCGCCATTGCGGAACTGCACCTTCACGAGTTCGCGAACGAGCGGCAGGGACGTGCCGTCGATGAGGTAGTTGTCGGGCTTGGCCGGGTCGACCTCCAGCGAGTAGAACTCCTCGAGGCGCTGCGCGTTGTTGGTCGTCGACCAGCCGAGGTTGGCATTGAAGCCGCCGACCACGGCAAACGGCCCGCCAATGCGGAAGTCGCCGTAGAAGTCGAAGTGTCCGGGCACCGTCATGGCTGCTTCGTAGTAACCCGAGTTCCACGCGAGGTGCGGATTGCGCAGCAGAATCGCCCGGCCGCTCTTCGTGCGGCTTGGCGCGAAGGCCCACGCGTTCGAGCCGACATTGTCGCGGCTGAGCCCGTCGGTGTCCTGCGCCACGGCGCTCGGAGCGTCCTCGCCTTCGCTCGGCGGTCCAAAGCCGCGACGCGATTCGGGAGGGAACTGCTTGGGGTCAAGCTTGGAGAGGAAACGGCGCACCGCCGCATACGCCGGTTCGCCCATGTCGCCGGCCAGCACATCGTAGCCGGTGAAGTCCGTCGCCATCGCGGCCGGATACTCCGCGGGATGGAGCACGATGTAGCGATTCAGCCCGGCGGCAAAGCCATCGTACATGTCACGTGTATTGGGCTCGAGCTTCGGATAATCCTCAACGGCGCGCGTGCGCGCGCGCTGGGCAATGAAGTCCTGCTCCATGCTGTCGCGGCCGAAGACGAGTCCCATGCGGGCCGACGCACGCAGGACCTGCATGGCCGTGCGCGGGCCGTAGTCCTCCAGCTGTAGCCACGCGAGGGCGTAGCCCGCGGCGCGCAGATTCTCCGCGCGAATGTGCGGCACGCCGTACGTTGTGCGGATGATCTCCACCTGGCGCCACAGCTCGGGCGCGGCCTGCGCGCCGGAGCGGGCGGCAAAGGCGGCAAGGGTGAGGACGGGGAGGAGCGAACGAGGACGCATGCGAACCTCTATCAGTGGAACTGCATGGCGTGCGGTGCTTGGGTGTGGTGCGGCCGGACGCAGACGGCTCGTGCGGCGCCAATTAATTGTACGGGCTGCAGCGCGCGCCCGCTGGGGCGTGCGGGATGAACGCTCGTGCAGCGGCGCGTCGGCCGCTGTTACGGACGCCGCGCGGGCACGCCCATCAGCGCGGCTTGATCGACGATGCGCACGCTGTCGGGCACGACGAAGACGAACGCGCGTTTGGGGAGCGTCACGCCGAGCCGCATGTCGGTGAAGCGCAGCCGGCGACGGAGACCGCCCGGCTCTTCCACTTCAATCTGCCGCACGAGGGCGTCCGACCCGATCCAGACCCTCGCCTTCTGGAACGGCGCGCCGGCGGCTCGAGGGGTGAGATCGTAGACCGACACTTTCTCGTTGCCGATGATGTCGGCATCGGGCGCGACCTGCACCTGATTGCGGTCGCCCGGATTCGCAAGCAATCGCGCGACGACGTCAAAGGCGCCGCCGAGTTCGCGCGGAAGCTTGAGCACCTGACCCTTCGCCGTGCTCGGCAGGTACACCCAGAGCGCCTCACCGTCTGAGACCACGGCATCGCCGGCCGGATCGGTGAAGCGAAAGGCGAAGCGTTGCGGCGGGCGCTGCATCATCTCGCCGCGCGAGAGCCGCGGGGCCTTGCTCATCGGGCTGATCAGCGTCTGCTCAAAGCGCGCGCGAATGGTCTTGGCCGCGGCGAACTTCGTGGCCGCCCTGCGGTACAGCGTCATCGCGGCGGCGGTGTCTCGCGGCGCCTGCGCGGCAGCGCGCACCGGACGCGCGGCAATGCCAAGCACCGCGGCGAGACCTCCGCACGCCACAAGGGCGCGCCACTCGCGGCGCGCCCTCGGGATGTGTGACCAGGCGAACCGCATTTCCACCCTACAACGCGGCGATGCGGCGGCCAATCGCCACGGCAATCGGTCGCAACTCGTTCATGAGCTGCTCGAACTGCTGCGGGAAGAGCGACTGCGCGCCATCACTGAACGCCTGGTTCGGGTCGGGGTGCACCTCGATGAGCAGACCATCTGCGCCGGCAGCGACGGCGGCACGCGCCATTGGCGTCACGCGATCACGCACGCCCGTGCCGTGGCTCGGGTCGCCGATCATCGGCAGATGCGACAGCTTCTTCACCGTCGGAATGGCGTTCAAGTCGAACATGTTGCGCGACGACGGATCCCACGTGCGCACGCCGCGTTCGCAGAGGATCACCTGGTCGTTTCCTTCGGCCAGGATGTACTCGGCGCTCAACAGCAGCTCCTGCACGGTGGCCGCCATGCCGCGCTTGAGCATGACTGGCTTGCGCAGCTTGCCGACCGTTTTGAGGAGCGAGTAGTTCTGCATGTTGCGCGCGCCAATCTGGATGCAGTCGGCGTATTCGGCGACGGCATGCGCCCCCTCGTCGTCCATCGCTTCGGTGACAATGGCGAGTCCGGTCTCTTCCTTGGCGCGCCGCAGCAGCTGCAGCCCTTCCACGCCCATCCCCTGAAACGAGTACGGCGACGAGCGCGGCTTGAAGGCGCCTCCGCGCAGCGCGACCGCGCCGGCGTGGCGCACCGCATACGCCGAGGCGATGATCTGCGCTTCGCTCTCCACCGAGCACGGGCCGGCGATGACCGGCACATCGGTGCCGCCAAAGGTCACGCCCGGGGCGATGGTGACCAGCGTGTTCTCGGCACGCCACTCGCGCGAAACTTGCTTGAACGGGCTGGAGACATAGATAATCTCGGCCACGCCCGGCAGCGCCTCGATGTGCGATCCATCGACGCGCCGGTCGTTGCCCACCAGTCCCACCGTCGTGCGCTGCGCGCCCGGCATCGGCAGGGGCTGGAAGCCCATCGCGGTGATTGCCGCGCACACCCGATCGACGTCGGCTGGCGAAGCGGTTGCTTCCATGACCACGAGCATTGTGTTTCCCTGAGAAAGAACGGCCCGGAGCGCCAAGGGCGCCCCGAGCCTGTGAAATATGGGTATCTCGGCGGGCTTATGGCAGTAGAGGGAGATTTCGGAGCTCGGATCACGGATGGTGATTCGGGACTTCGATTGCGGAGTTGGATGGCGATGGATGTGATGGGAGCGGAGGGCAGTGCCGATCCCGCTGCTTCGTTGCTTGCCGTTCGCCACTCGCCGTTCGCCACTCGCCGTCACTGGCCGCCGCTCGCCGCCGCTCGCCGTCGCGCATTGCCGAGCAATCGCGCCGCTATCTGCCCTTGTACAGCGCCTTCCGGAAACTCTCGACGCCGCCGGCGCGCATGCGAATGAGATACACGCCAGTGGGCACGCGGCGGCCCGCGTCGTCCGTGCCGTCCCACGAGAGGCGCGGGTCGCAGCCAGAGTTACTTCCCTCGCTGGCGCGGCCATAGCGCCCCGCTGGAAAGTTCGTGGCCGACGGGAAGGACGGACCCGGAATCATCGACCGCACCAGGTTGCCGCGCAGATCCAGCACCTGCAGTTCCACTGGGGACGCGTCGCGCAGGTCGAACCAGATGCAGGTGGCGTTGACGCGCTCATTGGGGAACGGGTTCGGAAAGTTCTGGAACAGGATCGTCGCCGGTGGCATCGCCGGGTCGAGCACGACGAACGTTGCGGCGCTCTGCGCATGGGTGGTGTCACCCGCCAGCGTCCACGCCATCAGTGTCCATCGATACGACGTGTTCCCTTCGAGATCGCGCACCGACGTGTACACCGTGTCATCGAGGCGGCCGACGAGCACCGTCTGCAGGTGCGCGTCGATCACGCGAAGCTCGTACTGCCAGCGCCCCGCCGACGCATCGATGCGCGCCGAGTGCCAGGTGAATGTCGGACGCTTGGAGGTGACCGTCGAACCGTTCGGATTGTTGGGCGAAAGCAGCGTGAGCCACGCCGCCGTGTTGCGCGGTCCCGTGATGGCCGAGTTCACCTGCAGGCCGGCCGCGGTCGTCACCACGCCGCGCCAGAAGACGAGGCTCTTCTCCGGGAAGACGCGCCGCGGCGCAATCGTCTGGCTCGTGCCCGTACCCAGCATTGTCGTGTCGGAGAGGAGCCCGGTGGCGAACGTCACGTTGGTGGACACCTGCAGCGTGAATCGCAGCGGCATGTCAGCCGCGGTAAAGCCGCTGCCGACAATCGTAAACGCCGGGATGCCGTCGATCAGCGGATTATCGGTCGGGCCATTCACCGAGACCGCGCGCTGGGCGCCGACGGGTGCCGCCGCCAGCAGGAACGCCGCCAGCAGGAATGCCGCCAGTGCCACGGCGCGCCTCGCGCGCCGCGCCGCGGGCGGCCCCCCGCGTTCCGTCGCTGGGCGCTCGCGCCCGGCCGGCGACCAGTGTCCCACCGTGCGCTTCACGAGGCCGGCGCGACCTCCGCGACGTCCTCATCCACCGGCTGGCCCTTCATGCGCACGCTGACGAGCGACGAGACGCCCGGCTCCTGCATCGTCACGCCGTAGACGGCATCGGCCGCTTCCGTCGTGGTCCGCGGGTTGTGCGTGATGACGATGAACTGCGTGTTCACCTTGAACTCGTTGAGCATCTTCACGAAGCGCCCCACATTCTGGTCATCGAGCGGCGCATCCACTTCGTCGAGCAGGCAGAACGGGCTCGGTTTGGTGAGGAAGATGCCGAAGAGCAGCGACAGCGCGACGAGCGCGCGCTCGCCGCTGGACAGCAGATGAATGCGCTGCGTGCGCTTGCCGCGCGGCGACGCGTGGATCTCGATGTCGCAGTCGAGCGGCAGCTCGGGATTCTCGAGCCGCAAGTCGCACTCGCCGCCGCCGAACAGCGTCATGAAGATGCGGCGGAAGTGCTCGCGCACCTCGGCGAACGTCTTGAGGAACATCTCGCGCGCCGTCGTGTCGATTTCGCGGATGGCCTGCTGCAGCGCCTTCTGCGCGTCACCAAGGTCGGCGCGCTGCGTCGTGAGGAAGTCGAGGCGCTTGCCGGCCTCGTCGTGCTCTTCGATGGCCAGCTCGTTTACGGGGCCAAGCGCCTCGAGCTGTGCGCGCAGCTGCTCCGCCTCCGCGCGGAGTGCCTCATCGTCGATCTCGAGCGCCACGTAGTCGGCGAGCAATTCCTCGAGCGGTTTGCGCCACTCAGCCTCGAGCCGCTCGCGAATCGCGGTGCGCTTGCCGCCTAGCTCCGAATGGCGCAGTTCGGCGTGGTGCAGCGCCTCGGCCATCGCCATCACGTCGCGGCGCGTGGCATCAAGATCGTGTTCAGCGGCGCCAAGCGCGGCGTCGGCCGTGCGGACGCCAGCCTCGGCTTCCTCGAGCGCCTGCTCCGCCGCAACCAGATGCTGCGTGCGTCCCGCGAGGTCTTCGCGCCACGCGGCCATCTGTCGCGCGAGTTCATCGTCGGCCGCATCGATGGCCGCGAGTTCCTGGTTAAGCGCCTCAAGTCGCGCGGCGGCCCCCGCCTGCTCGAAGCCAAGGCGCTCTTCGCGCTCGGTCGCCACTTGGCGGCGCGCTTCGGACTGCGCGTGCGTCACCTGCGCGGCAGACCGCGTTTCACGCGCGGCATCCTGCCGCGCTTCGGCAATGGCCAGCGCCTCGCGCGCCTCGAGCGAGCGCTGCTCGGCGGCGGCCAGCGTGTCGCCTTCCTCCTGAATCCGCGCCGCGCCATCGGCGGCGCGAGTGGCGAGCTCCGCCTGTCTCGCCGCGAGACGGCCGGCGAGCGCTTCGGCGTCCGCGATGTCGCGCTGCAAACGCTGCACGCCGCGCTCGCGATCGGCGCAGAGTGCGGCGGCGCGCTGCGCCGCTTGCTGCGCGAGGCCATCCGCCTGCGCGGCGGCCGCGGCGGCCGCCTCGGCGGCGACGACGTCCGCGTGTACGCGCTGCAATGCGGCGACCGCCGCCTCTCGACGCGAACCAATAGTCTGCAGGTCGGCGCGCAGCTGGAATAACTCCGCCTTGCGCCGCAGCGGGCCCGCTCCGCCGCCCGTGCCGGGGAGCCACACCGCGCCGCGCGCGTCAACAAAGGCCGTGCCGTCTTCGACGCTGTGCACCTTGCCGAGCAGGGCGCGAACCCACGCGCGCACCGGCCCTTCTGACTGCACGCGTCCCGCAAGCTCATCCGCGTCCGGGCTCTCGTCCCCCATGGCCAGCGCGTCGAGCGGAAGCAACAGCAGCGCTCCCGGCGTGGAGCGTGCGTGCCACTGGCGCACCGCGTCGGCCACCGCGCGGTCACGAACCACCACGGCGTGCACGGTGGCACCGAGGAAGCGCTCGACGAGCGCGGCCGCGGCAGAATCGGCGCCAATGAAGTCAGAGAGCGGGCCGAGCACGGCGCCTTCGCCAAACTGCTCGCGCTCGCGCAGCAGCCGCGCGGCGGCGGGGGCGAGGCCAACACGTTCGCGTTCGAGGCCCTCGAGCGCGCTCAACTTGCCCTGCAATCCGGTATGCTCTTCCTCGACGCGACGCACGTCGGCGCGCGCCGCGGCTTCGCGCTCGCCGAATGTGCGGGCGTGCGCGCGCGCCTCTTCGAGGGCGCCCGTCGCCTGGCCAGCCGCGCTCTGCGCAATCGCGAGCGCCTCGGCGGCCGCGGCGAATTCGCGCTCGGCAAGCGACCGCTGCTCGGCGAGGCGCTCGCGTTCACCCCCCAGCACCGCGATGCGCTGGCCGATGTCGCCTGCTTCGCGCTCGGCGCCCTCGCGTTCCAGTTCCATGCGGCGAATGCGATCGCGCACTTCGCGGACCGACGTTTCCACCTGCGCGAGCGCGTCGCGCGCGGCGGCCACGAAGCCGCGCGTTTCCTCCTCGGCGGTGACGGCGCGCTGCAGCGACTCCGCGGCGTCGCGCACATCGGCCTCGCACTTCGCTTCTTCGGCGCGGGCGTTCTCCCATTCACTGCGCAGGCGGTCACCGAACGCGGCGCCTTCGCTGCGCTCCTGCTCGGCGCGTTCGCGGCGCTGGGCCGCATTTTGGTGGCGCTCCTCGGCGACGGCCACTTCGCGCTGCAGCAGTTGCTGCGATTCGCGCAGCTGCATGGCTACGCGCGTGCGTTCCTGTCGCGACGTGTCGGCGGCGGCACGGGCGGCGTGCGCGGCATCGCGCGCCGCTTCGGCGGCGAGCACGCGCGTTTCGCCCTCTGGCGCACGCTCGCGGAGCGCCACCAGCTCCTCGTCCAGGCGCGCCAGTTCGTCCATCCACGACGCCATTTCGCGCTCGGCGAGCGTCAGCTCCACCGACTTGCGGCGCGCCATCACATCGGTGTGCCGCTCCGCCTTCTTGCGTTGACGGGCGAGCGAACGCACCTGGCTGCCCACTTCGTTGATCAGATCGTCGAGTCGCGCGAGATCGCCCGTGGTCTCCTCGAGGCGGCGCTCGGTGGAACGGCGCCGATCGCGGTACAGCCCCACGCCCGCCGCTTCCTCGAACAGTTCGCGGCGGTCGTCGGGGCGGTCGCTGAGCAGGGCGTCGATCATCTTGCTCTCGATCACCACGCCCACATCGGCGGCGAGGCCGGTGCCGCGGAGGAGATCGTGGATGTCGCGCAGGCGGCACGGCGTGCGGTTCAGCAGGTACTCGCTCTCCCCCGAGCGCGAGAGGCGGCGTGTGATCACCACCTCGCGATACGCGATGGGAAGCACGCCGTCTTCGTTGGAAAAGTGCAGCGAGACTTCGGCGATGTTGACCGGCTTGCGCGCCGACGAGCCCTGGAAGATGACCTCTTCCATCTTGGCGCCGCGCAGCAGCCGCGCGCGCTGCTCGCCGAGCACCCAGCGTACGGCGTCGGAGACGTTGGACTTGCCGCACCCGTTGGGACCGACGATCGCGGTCACGCCGGCGTCGAACGTCAGGTCCGTCGGATCTGCGAACGACTTGAAGCCGTGCAGCTCGAGTCTGGTCAATTGCACTTAGAACGTTCTCCCGGTTCGGTACGCCAACTGCGGCGCGAGCCCGGCCGCGCGGAGATCCGCGTCGAGGGGCACCGCCGCAGCGGCCGTTTCAAAAGCGCCCGCGAACAGGCGCACGGTCCCATCATCCTGCACCAACGCATACGCCGGCACGCCGCGCGCGAGCAGCGCCGCGACGCGCGCGGGCGCCGCGCCGCGCGGCACGCCCGCTTCAAGCAACAACGAAAACGGCACTCGAACCACCATGCCAGCATCGGACTTCAGCACGCCTTCCGCACGCAAGGCCGCCAGCATCGAGTCGGCGCCCACGCGATCCCGCCACGCACCGGCCCTCACCTTGTGCCAGCGCGTGCGCGCCGCACCCAGCAGCAGCGGCGAGACGGTCACGCCAGGCAGCGACGCGCCTCGTTCGCGCAGCCACAAATTTGCACCCGTGGCGGTGTTTGTCGCCACAAGTTCGACGGCGAATTCCGCGGCATTCGCGCTGTCCGGGGGATTGACAGGGTCGGGCACACGCACGGTGTCCGTCGCGGGAATCGCCGGGGCCGCCGTCACCGGCGACGGCACCGCGGTCTGCGCGCCGGGCGCCGCCTTCACGCGGTCTCTCGCGGTCTGCGTGGTCCCGCCAATCCATATCGAGGCAATCGCGATGATAATGGTGACCGCCAGCAGGGACGCCGACGCGACGCTAAACACGCTCCATGGCCGTCGCGACTGATGCTCGCCGGCCGACGCCGCGGGAGGCGGGGTTCGGTCGCCGACCTGTGCGAGCACACGCCACTCGAGCGGAATATTGGCATCGCCCACCGAGACCGCGCCGTCGGTCTGCACGACGAGCGCGGCGAGCGCCGGCGTCTCCGCACGCGCCACAAGCAGGAGAAGGGCACCAGCTTCGGCGAAGCCCGCCGCGAGGCGCTGCCAGCGATCGCTGCGCAGCACGTCTTCCGGCACGGTCGGCTCGCTGCCCGACGGAAGGATGAACAGCGACGGCGTGCCGTCGGCCGCCGGGCGCGCAATGGCGTTCAGCGAGATGCCGTAGAGGAAGCTGTCGGTGATGCCGTGCGCGTCACCGTCTCCCGCGAGCGCCACGAGCGCCGGCGCGCCGCCCGTGAGATCGGCCAGCGCCACGCGCCGCTCGAGCGACGCCACGCGCGCAATGCCCAGAGCCACGCGCGCCGCCGCGTCGGCGTCCGACGCGATGACCACCGCCGACGACACACTGCTGAACAGCGGGGCGAGGCGGCGGCCCTCCTCCTCCCAGGGATTGGGGACCGGCGGCGCGGGCCGCCGCCGGCCGATCACGGTGACGCCTCAAAGACCCAGTACGGAAGTCCGCTGCGCCGTCCCGCATCGTCGGCCGCGTCGCGCGTCGCGAACGGGCCGGCGACCACGCGATACACGGTGGTGCCATTGCGGTCGCTCGACTGCACGCGCGCGCTCGCGCCGTCCACGTGCACCGCGGCCGCCATCGACCGCGCGCGGCTCTCCGACAGCACGGCCGCAAAGCTCAGCATCCAACCGTGGCTCTTCAACTCGGCGCGCGCCGCGGCGGGCGGCACCGGGTTGATCACTTCGGCCGGCGGTTCCGGTGACTCGCTCACCGCCGCCAACGTGTCGGCGGCCAGTGAATCGGCGTCGGCAAAGGTCACGGGCTCGTCGAGCGTCGCCGAGCGCGGGCGGAAGCCGTTCCAGCGCACCATCGCCCAGACATCGGCCGCGCCGTTTGGCACGCGGGCGCGTTCGCGCTTCGTCTCGGCGTCCACGATCACCATCGCATTGTCCACGACGAGCGCCAGTCCGCCATCGGGCGCGACGAGCGGCAGGTCCGGACGCCACGCGGTCGCCACCGTGCTGATGGCGCGTTGCGTGCCAATCGCAATCACCTGCGCCGAATCGCCGCCCGCCGTGCGGGCAAGCAGATACTGGCCGTCGGGATCCATGCGCAGCGCTATCGGCGCGCTCGACAGCGCAATCCGGTCGCGCACCGCGGCCTCGTAGCGATCGACGACATACAACGTGGGACTGTTCTTCACCGCGACAAACAACCGGTCGCCGCTCGGCGACACTTCTACCGCGCGAATGGCATCGCTGAACGAGACCGAGAGCGACGACTTCAGGTCGCGCGTGCGCAGTCCATCGAGACGGTCTCCGGTGGCGAAGTAGATGCGGTCGCCGACCACCGTGGGGACGACAAGGTCAGCGCCGCTCACGGTGGCGCTGTCGCTCACCTTGGTTTCCGGCGGATGCACCTTGCGAATGACCACCCGTCCGTCTTTGGTGTCGCTCAGGATCAGCAGCGCGCCGTCGGGGAGGGGGAGCAGCGTGCGCACCGGATCCGGCGGCCGGTAGCGCCACGTGGCGCTGCTCGTCAGCCGCACGATCTCGCCCGTGGGCGCTATGCCAAAGACCGCATAGCCGTCAGCCGACGCAATGGCGCGCAGGCGCTCCGATGTGGCAGGGGTGATGCGGCCCACGCGCAGGTCCACGCGCAACGGCACGCGCGCCGCATCGAGCATCACGACGATTCCCTGCTGCGCATCGAAGGCGATCGCGTCGGTGACCGCCGGCGCGCGCTGCGTCGACGCCCAGATGGAGCTGTCACGCCACCAGCGATACGCGCGCGCCGTGCCGCCGAGGCGCGGGAAGCGAAGGAGGATCGCATCCGGTCCCGCCGCGCCTGCCACCGCGCCGCCGGAAGCTACTCCCGCGTCAGGCGACCGCGAGCAGGCGGCGGCGAGGACGACGGAGAGCAGCAAGGCGGCGCGGCGCATCAAACCAATTTGCGCGCGCGACGGGTGCAGGCGGTAGGGTGGTGGAGCGATTGAGGACCGGGATCACGGATTGCGATTCGGGATTCCGTGATCCCTGTCGGCTATCTCAGAAACTCGGTCCCAACGTCCAGAACCAATATCCCTTCTTCGACGCGGCATCGAGCGGATACGACTTATCAAGCCGCAGCACCGCGAAGTTGAAGAGATTGACGCGGATCCCGTAGCCGTAGCTGCGCAGCGGATAGCGCTGCGTGTTCCAGTCGTAGTTGGCCGGCCGCGTCGCCGAGATCGTCTGCCCCTTGCTCCACGCCATGCCGGCGTCGGCAAAGATCAGTCCGTCAATCGGAATGAACGAAATGGTGGTCTTTTTGTAGCGGAACGGCCGGAAGACGGGGAAGCGAAGCTCCACGTTGCCAAACGCCACGCGGCTGCCCAGCAGCTGCGTCGCCGAGCATTCGCCGGTGCCGCTCGCCGCGGTCTCGCACGAGTTGCTGTAGTAGTTCTCTCGGTCGTACCCTCGCACAAGGTCCGCCCGCCCGATGTATTTGGGGAACTGCGCCTCGCCAGGACCCGCCGAGATGGCGGTCTGCACGCGCGTTGCCAGTGTGAGATAGCTGAACAGCAGCGCCTTGTAGTTGCGCCAGTCGACGTTGTAGTTGGTCCAGCTCAGGTTGCCCACCGCGTGTTCCACCTCAAAGCGGTAGCGCGTACCGAAAATCGGCCCGGTGTAGCCCATGATCGTGTTGTCGCTCACGAACGCGGCATATGGCGCCACGAAGTTGAGCGACGACAGGTTGATGATGCTGTCGATCATCGGCTGCGTGGAGTAGCCGTACGCGTAGTCCACGCCGTAGCTGATGAACATCAGCGACCGGTCGATGTTGTTCATGCTCATCCCGTACTCGAACCGCTTGAAACGGTTCAGCGGGTACAGGCCGGCGAGGAAGGCGGAGCGCTGGATGTAGCGCGCAATCGCCTGCTCCTGAATGGCCTGCGTGCTGCTCACCGGCGTCTGCCCCGCTGCGAGCAGGAAGAACGTCGGCTGCTGCTGCACGCCCGCGGTGTACTGGAAGCGGTTGCCCAGCGACGTGTATGCCGCAAACACCTGCGCCTCTTCAATGCGGCCGTTGATGCCGCCAGCCAGCGCCAACCGCTTGTTGCCCACCAAGTCGGAGAGCACGATGGCCGTGCCTCCGTACACGCCGCGGCCGTAGTTATCCTGCGCGTAGCCCACCTGCGGGCGCGCGATGTACTCGGGGCGCAGCGTGCCGGGATACCGGCTCGAGACGAACTTGGCGGTGTCGGGGAGGGCAAAGGCGGCGCTGTCGAGCAGGGACGCCACGGCCACGCCAAAGCCGGGCGTGCCGGCGTTGTCGGGAAGCTTGTCGGAAGAGCGCAAGCCGGATTCGCTGCGGTACACCGACTGGCGGCGCGGATCGCGTGTACTCGGCAGCTGCGGCATGCCCGGCATCACGGTATCGCGTCCCGCCGCTGCCCTCGACACAATGGCGTTCACGTTCGCCTCGGCCGTCGCCCGCTCGCGCACACGGCGGATCGTGGCCGTGTCGGCTTCAGCGCGCGCCGGCGCCGCCGCCGCAACGACCTGCGGCTCGCGATACGCGTCGTGCTTGAGTGACCGCGGATTGGCCACCTGCCACACCGTGTAGCCGTTGCTCTCGAAGTACACGAAGGCCATGCGGTCGGCCTTGCTCGCCCACGTGAGCGCCGGGCTGTTCTCGGTGATCGCCTGCACGCCGCCCACCAAATGCGTCAGCTGGTAGTGCTGCTTGTCCCCGAAGTCGTAGAGGAAGACCTGCGGGATGCCCTCGCGATCCGAGATGAACGCCAGCGACTTGCCGTCCGGCGCCCACTGCGGATTGAGGTTCTTGCCCGCCTGCCCGGGGAGCACCTCGATCTTTCCCGACTCGATGTCGAGCACGCTGATCTGCCACTTGCCGAACTTCATCACCTCGAGCTGCGTCTGCGGCCCGCGCTCGCTGGCGAACGCGATCTTCTTGCCGTCGGGCGACCACGCCGGCATCAGGTCGCCGTACAGGTCGTTCGTCAGCTGGTGCAGATTCGTTCCGTCGGCGTTGATGATGTAGAGATCTGAAATGCCGCCGTTGTGCCCGCTGAAGACGAGCCGGCTGCCGTCCGGCGACCACGCCGCCCCCACCATCGCATCCAGCTTGGTGTCGAGACGCCGCACGATGCGTCGCGACTCCATGTCGAGCACGTAGATGACGTCGCGCCCGTTGCGCTGCGCGGTGAACGCCAGCTGCTTGCCGTCGGCCGAGAACGCGCTCTGCGAATACAGGAACCGCAGCTCCTCGAACTCGGGGTTGAGCGTGCTGTTGGTCAGCCGCTTCAGGCGCTTGCCAGTCTGCGCATCCGCGAGATACAGGTCGAGGAACACCTCGGCGCGCACCAGACTGCCGGTGGAGATGTACGCGATGTACTTGCCGTCGCTCGAGAGCGCGGGCGCCACGTACACGGGAATCACGCCGCCCGTCTTGCGCTCGGTCAGCAGCGACGTGGCGATCTTGCGCGGTCGGTCGAGCCGCCCCACTTGCGGCAGGTACTGCGCCTCCATCGCGTCCTTCCAGTCGTTCCCCAACTCCTCGAACGACAGGCCCAGATGCCGCTTGAACGCGCGGTCGTGCCCAAGCGTCGGCGTCGACTGCATGATCTCGCCGATGATCTCGTCGCCCCAGCGCGAGCCCACGTAGCGCCACAGCGCCTCGCCGTAGCGATAGGGGAAGTACTCGTTCGACTTGCGCTCCAGATCCTCGATGGTCGGGAACTTGCCGCTCAGCGCCGCGTCGCGAATGATGCCGTCCGTCGCCGGATGGTTGGGCCCCATCGACAGATACTCGGCCATGCCCTCGGCGAACCAGAGCGGCGGCTGGCGCTGCTGCAGCGTCTCCAGCCCCTGACCGGCGCGTCCGCGCGAGAAGATGTCGTACTGGAACTGGTGCACCATTTCGTGCGTGAGCACATGCTCGCTTTCACCAAGGTCGCCGGTGAAGAAGAACATGTTGCGCTGTCGCAGCGCGTCGGTGACGCCGCCCGTCCCCTCGCCCAGGTCGCCGAAGACGTTGTTCTGCCCGAACGCCCCGCGCGACGCGTAGACGATGATCGGCTTGCGCTCCTTGAACTGGTAGTTCATCAGGCGCGACAGCCGCGCGTACGAGCGCTCGGCCAGGCTCCCGGCGACGCGCGCCATCTGCGCCTCTTCCGGGTAGTAGTGGATGTCGAAGTGCTCGGTCTTCAGCACCCGCCAGCTGAATTTCTGGAACTGGACCTGGTTCTGGCCGAAATACCCCTGCGCCCCAAGCGGGAGGGCGGTGCACAGCGCCATCAACAGGGTGGTCAGACGGACCTTCGACATCGCGGCTCCCGGCTCAGGAAGTGACGGCGACTGCGGGGGCGTCCCCCCACAAGCGCTCAATCTGGTAGTACGACCGCATGGACGGGTGGAACACGTGCACCACAAAATCGACGAAGTCCACCAGGACCCAGCGGCCGGTCTCGGCGCCTTCGATGTGATACGCTTTCAGTCCCGCCTTCGCCATCCCCTCAACCACATGCTGCGCGACGCTTCGCACGTGCGTGTCCGATGTCCCGGTGGCGACGATGAAGAAGTCCGCCATGTCGGTGACGCCGTGCAGGTCGAGCAACAGGACGTCCTGCGCCTTGTTGTCAGCGCACAGCGTGGCCGCACGACGCGCGTGCTCGGCCACCTGTACGGGGGAAGCGGCGGGGGGCATCTGATTAACGCAACACCTGACGGAGGAGAATGTTCCGGAACAAGCGAGAATCGCCAGCAGCGGCTGGACTCGAGGGTAATAGACAAACTACAAGGCGAACGTGACCGCCGTCACCAGATCCGACACGCGAGTCGCGGCGCACCCTAGACGCCCATCTGCGACAGGGGCCCGCCGCAACCGCGGCAGGCCCCCGTTCCGTTCCAGCACCACCGAACCACTAGCCCTTGATGACCCACACCTTGATCTCGGGCTTCACGTCGGCGTGCAGGCGAATGCCGACCTTGTAGACGCCAAGCGCCTTGATTGGCTCGCCGAGATCGATCTGCCGCTTCTCGATCTTGATGCCCTGCGCCTCGAGCTGCGCGGCGATGTCGGCCGTCGTCACCGACCCAAACAGCTTGCCCTCTTCGCCCACGCGCGCGGCAAAGGTGAGCGAGATCGGCTCGATCTTGGCCGCAAACTCCTCAGCCGCCGAGCGGCGCGCGTTCTCCGCTGCCTCCAGGCTGGCCTTCTCCTGGGCGATGCGCTTCTTGTTGCCCGGCGTGGCCTCGTACGCGATGCCGCGCGGGAGCAGGAAGTTGCGCGCGTAGCCCGCCGACACCTTCACGATGTCGCCCGGATGCCCGAGCTTTTCCACCGCTTCTCGCAGAATGACTTCCATCGGAAACCCCAACGTTCAGGTTGATGGGCGTGCTCGGCGACGCCAATCCAGCCACGTGTCGCCCAAGCCCAGCCCCACGAAGATCACGCCAGCCGTGCCGGCAAACAGCACCGACAGGCTGACCAGAACGACCATCATTACCCGCCCCGGCGCCAGGAAGAACAGCGTGACGCCTGCCCCGCGAAGGCCATACAGCGCCCCGAAGAAGAGCAGCAGGTTGAACCCAGCGCCCCGCAGGGGAGCAAGGCCCGGCACCACCAGCAGCACCAATCCGCTCACCAGTCCCCAAATGAACTGGTCGTTGAACCGGAACTCCCGAAGGCGTGCGAGCGGCGCGCCGATACGGGCGCGTCCCACGCGGTGATACAGCGCCCAGGCGAGCCCGAGCGCGGCCAACGTTTCCAGCGCGAGCAGGGCGGGGAAGACCGCGGGTGATTGTTCGGCGGTGCGCCGCACCATCCCTCGCTGCTCCTCCAGCGTCTTCTCAAACCAGGCCGCCGATTCGGCGTTGGTGGCCCGGAAGTCCTGCCAGTCCTTCGTCACCAGCCTCGCCTGCCAATCCGCGTCGAATGCATCGGCGCGGCGCAGCGCTTCGCTGGCGAACACTTGCTTCACGCGGGCCGGACCTCCCGGCACCGCAAACGACGTCATGCCGCCCACGAGAAAAGCCATGCCGAGCGTGGCCAGTGCGCGGGGAAGAAACGGACGATCGGGCCAGATGAGGGCCCACGCCGCAAATGCCACCGCCACCAGCACCCCCCAGCCGCGCGCGAGCAGCGCGTAATCGCTTCTCGCCGGTCCTGCCACGATGACCCAGGCGGCGAACGCCACCCACAGCACCGCGAGAAAGAGCCGTCCACCGGCCTTCCACCCCGCGAGCGCGCACGCCGCGAGCGCGGGGACCAGCACCAGCGCGGTTTCCGCTACGGGCAGGACCACCGAGAATGGTGGCATCGCCGGAAGCAGCAGGAGCAGCGCCAGTCCGCCGACGACACCCCGCCAGCCGCGTTCCCGCGGTGCGGGCTCGACGACGGGAGCAGTCACCTACGGAGTCTGGCCGCGCGTGTACGGCAGCAGCGCCAGATAGCGCGCCTTCTTGATGGCGCTCGCCAGCTGACGCTGGTGACGCGCGCACGTGCCACTGAGCCGGCTCGGCAGGATCTTGCCGTTGTCCGTGACGAAGCGCGACAAAAAGCGCTCGTCCTTGAAGTCAACAAAGCGGATGCGGGCTTCGTCCATCGGGCAGGTCTTCTTCTGGCGGCGCATTATTCGTCGTCCTCGTCGTCGTCGTCACGGGCCCGCTTGGCGGCGAGCTGTTCCTCGGTCATTGGCGGCGCGCCGAGCTCATGCTCATGGATCGAGATGAGGTAGCGTACGACGCCGTCGTCGAGCTTGAGCGAGCGCTCGAACTCGGGCAGCACCTTGCCGTCCGCCTTGAAGCGCGCGACGAGATAGTAGCCTGTCTCACGCTTGCCGATCTTGTAGGCGAGCTGGCGACGGCCCCAGTGGTTGAGCGCAATTTCGCCGTCGGCGCTGAGGAGCGCGTGGTGCTTGGCGATCTTGTCGTTGATGGCGGCGTCTTCGAGCGTCGAGTCGAAGACGTACACCGCCTCGTATTCACGAGTCACGGATGGCAATCCTCCTTTGGTCGTTCGCGCCCCCCGCGGGTTGCCGACGCGGGGGGAGGCAAGGCGGCCTGAATTGGCCGCGTTGTGTTGAGCCTTGAATAATAGTCGGGGCCTTCCGAGGGGTCAACCGGCGGTTCGGCCCCGCAGCTGGCGCTCCCGCGTCATGTCTTCGGGCTGCTCACTGCGGCGTCCGATTCTGTTCGGCGCGCGCACCGCGCTAATCCGGACGCCCGCGCCTTTTCCCGCGCAGGAATGTATATATGTTCACTCAGGTCGGCCGCGCGCAGGCATCAGCGGTCGATCGTGATCATTTGCCCCGGGGGTAGAGCATGCCAGCCGAAGAGCTGAAGGCAGAGGCAATGGGAGCCCCCAAGCGACCAGGACGGATGGCGTGGACTGCACCAGTTCTTCGCACGCTCGGCGACCTTTCTGCCCTCACGCAGAAGGTGGACACCATCGGCAAGAATGACGGCGGCTCCGGCACCATGAAGCGCACCTGAGCACAGCATGACCGTCGCCCTTGCAATCGACGACACCGTGGCTGCCACCCCCGATCAGGTTTCCGCCGACCTCTCGGGCGAGGTGGTGATCCTCGGTATGCGAGACGGCATCTACTACGGCGTCGAAAGCGTGGGTGCTCGCATTTGGGCGCTCATTCAGTCGCCAGTACGGGTGTCCACCATTGTGGAGACGCTCGTCGCCGAGTTTGACGTCGAACCGACGCCGTGTGCGGCAGACGTCTTGGCCTTTGTCGACTCGCTCGTAGCCAAGGGACTCGTCGCGCGTGTCGACACCGAAGCGGCTGCGTAGCTTTGCTGACCTGCCGCGCCAGGAGCGCGGCCTGGCGCTGCGGGCGCTCTGGACGCTCGCGCTCGTTCGGGTAGGGCTGCGCCTGCTGTCGTTTCGCCGGCTTCGCGCGCGCATTGAACGCGCCGGCGGCGCCTGCGGCTCGGTGGACGAGCCCTTCGCCCGCGCCGTGCGCCGCGCGGTGGATCGGGCTGCCCGTTCGATTCCCGGCAGCGCCTGCTTGGCTCAAGCGTTGGCGGCGGAGGTGTTGCTGCGGCGCGGCGGACGCGAGGTCCGTACCTCCATCGGAGTGGCACGCGACGGCCGACTCCTTGCGGCGCACGCGTGGGTGGAGAGTGCAGGGGTGCTGGTGACCGGAGACGCCGCCGATCTCGGGGAGTACAAGCGGTTGCTGGTCTTTGGCGAGCCGAGCGTCGCTGCGTCCGCGCCGTGACCTACGTACTGAACGACTACGTCGCGATGGTTTCGGACGAGCGCCGCACGGGCGCGTACGTGCGCGCCCTGCAGTGCTTGGTGCGTCCTGATTCTGTCGTGCTCGATCTCGGCACAGGCTTCGGGTTCTTCGCGGTGCTCGCGGCACGGCTTGGCGCCAAGCACGTCTACGCCGTCGATCCCAACGATGCCATCTCCCTCGGCCCTGAACTGGCGCGAGACAATGGCGTGAGCGACCGCGTGACATTTTTTCACGCGGACTCGCGCGACATTTCCCTGCCGGAGCGCGCCAACGTGCTCGTGGAGGACGTACGCGGCGTGCTGCCGTATCACGCCGACCGGGTGCGACTACTGTGCGACGCGCGTCATCGCTTGCTCACTCCGAATGCGCGGGTCGTCGCCGAGCGCGATCATCTGTTTGCGGCGCCGGTGCGGGCGCGGCCCGATTGGTCCAGCGACCGAAGGGTGCTGCAAGACGGCGCCTTCGGGGTCAGTCTCGAGGCCATTGCGCGCCGGACCGCCGATGCGTGGCGCCGAGGGAGGATCGCGCCGGATCAAGTGCTCTTCGGTGCCGAATCGATAGGATCCATTGAACTGGCGACGGTGCAGTCCCCCAACTTCGAGGGCATCGCTGCCTGGACGGTGCCGGCCGCCGCACGCATCGACGGCTTCACCGTGTGGTTCGATGCTGAACTCGCTGGCGGCGAGCGATTCTCGACCGCGCCGGGACCGGCGCAAGCCGTGCACGGAAGCTCCTATTTTCCTCTACGAGAACCGATTGAGGTGCTGCCGGGGGACGGTCTACGGTTTCGATTCGTCGGGATTCAAGGCGGCTCGGACTACACGTGGATCTGGGAATGCGGCTGTCGGCGTGGAGCCGACGCCGCGTGGACGCCGGGTCCGCGACAGTCCTCCATCGGCGCAACGCTGCTCGCTTCGCGGCGGCTCGCCTCACAGTCGCAAGAGCACGTGCCGACACTAGGAGAAGGGGGCTGTCGCCTGCAGCGCGCCACCGCGCTTATCGACGGCATTCGTGAGTCCCGAGAGATTGCTGCGGCGCTCGCCGCGACGGCGGCGTGCGGCTTTCGCGACAAGGATCAGGCATTCGCGTGGCTGGTTCGGGTGTTGCGAAACCTCGAGGTGGGTCACGAACCCCAAACCGAGGTGGAGCCACGAGATATTGCCTAATTGTTAGACGGCGATTAAAATACTTACAGTCCAGCTGGTCCTGAGAGGAGTGACGTTGGAAACGAAAGAGCGGGTCCACCATTCAGAAGCGCAGTATCCCCGTCCGTGCCGTGTCGATCAGTGCAGTGTACCCGTCCGCGCGCCGTACGAAGTGCCCTTGCTCAGGACCTTCGGATCCGTTGCCGCGCTGACCGCCAAAGTCGATTGGCAAGGGCGAACCGACGGCGGCTCCTTCTTGATGTCGCGAACCTAGCGACCGGAGAGCGATGCTCAGCTTTGGCGCCCTAATCGCA
This sequence comes from Gemmatimonadota bacterium, assembly GCA_023249375.1. GTDB lineage: Bacteria > Gemmatimonadota > Gemmatimonadetes > Gemmatimonadales > Gemmatimonadaceae > PNKL01. The sequence goes on from JAHFCT010000022.1 coordinate 30,311, forward strand.
CTCGACGGCGCGCCCATAGCACCCGAGGCCTCAGCGCGCCTCCGTCAGTCGCTCGCCGCGACGCCGGGGCGCGCTCATTCGTTTGAAACGTCGACCGTCGCCTGCGTTCACGTGACACACGCGGCGCCGCTGGACAACGACCGCGATCTGCCCCTCATCGCGACACAAGGCCTCGTGTTGATGGGAGCGCTGCGCCTCGATGATCGCGAGCGTCTGCGCCGGGAACTGAAGGACGGTGCAGCGGGCGAACTTGCGAGCGCATCGGATGCCTGGCTGGCGGCCATGGCGTATCTCCGCTGGGGTGAGCGATTCGCCGAGCACCTCATGGGTGACTTCGCGTTCTGCGTGTGGGATTCCGCGGCAGGCCGAGTGGTCTGCGTGCGCGACCATCACGGCAACCGCCCGCTGTATTGGGGCCGCGACGGCGAGCGATTCGTCGTCAGCACGGCGCTTGAGGGCGTGCGTTCACAGGTCGCGCGGGCGGGAGAACTGCGCGAGGACTCGATCGCGAGCTTCCTCGAAACTGGCTGGGTTCGGGATCCGTCGGCGACTGTTTGGCGCGGCGTGCATCGGGTGCCGCGCGCCACGACGCTTTCGGTTTCGCGCGGCGCGGCACCGAACTTTCGAACGCACTGGGAGTTTCCGGTGCCAGCGCCGCTACGCTACCGCGATGATGCCGATTATGTGGCGCACTTCGCCGAGGTGCTTGGGGCTGCGGTGCGCGATCGACTGCGCGCACCGTCGGCGGTGGTGTTTCTCAGCGGCGGGATGGACAGTACCACGCTGGCGTGCACCGCCCGCGAGACGGCGCCGGACGTGACGCTGTGGGCGCTCACCACCGGGACACCGGCGCTCGCGGCGAGCGACGACGATCATCTGTCGCGTGCCGTGGCGCAGCACTTGGGGATTGCCCACGACCAACTCGCGTTCGACGAGCTCCGCTCGCTTGCCTGGCTCGATGACGTGACGCCGTATCCGGCGGAGCCGATGGATGAGCCCGACCTCGGGGCCGCGCGGGCGAGCGCGGTCGCCGCGGCACGGCGCGCGCCGATTGCGATCCTCGGGGAGGACGGCGACACGCTGCTGCAAGCGCCGACGTTGCTGGCGCAGCTGAGGTCGCAGCCGTTCGGCGAAGTCCTCGGCGCGTGGTGGCGGTATCGGCGCCAGGCCGGGCGCTGGCCATGGGTGGGGTTGGAGTGGCGCAGACGCGCGCGGGGCGCGCTCGGCCGCGGCGTGCCCGATCGCACGCCGTGGCTGCGCGACAGCGCCCGACGCCTCGCGGGCGCCGAGCCGCCGCGCGCGGCGCATCCCGTGCGTCCGCGGTCGGTGGCGTTGCTGACGTCTGGACTGTGGGACGCCGTGTACGAGCACCAGTCGCCGTCGGTGTCCGGCGCCGAGCTGCTGGTGACGCTGCCGCTGGTCGACCCTCGCGTGATCGAGTTTGTGTTTGCGATTCCACCCGTGCCGTGGGGACAGAACAAGCAGATCATGCGTGCGGCGATGCGCCACCGGCTGCCCGCCGAGGTGCTGGCGCGCCCCAAGACGGCGTTCGGCGGATACATCGAAGCACGCGTGGCGCAGTGGCGCGCGAGCGGCGGCGCCGCTGCCCGATTGTCGGCGCGCGTGGCGCCGTGGGTGGATCGCGCGCGGGTAGAGGAGGTGTTTCAGCGCGGTCATCCGTACGCGGTGCTCGACGCATGGCGTGTGCTCGTGCTCGATCACTGGCTCGCCCGCCAGGCGCAGGGCAATGGCTGACTACACACTCTACGGACTCGTCGTGCGCTCGGACCGACCGCTCGGCGGGCTCGACGCGGCGCCGGACGGAGCCGCCGTTGACGTGCAGATCACGCTGGGCGAAGGCGCGCCGCCCAACGCGCACTCCGAAGATCTCGTGCCGTACCACTCCGGCGGCGCGCACGCCGAGAGTGAAGCGGACGTGCGCCGCGATACCGCCGGGAATTTCTGGTTCAGGTACTCCGACGACACCTGCTTTGTGCTCGACCCTGCGGGCACGAGCATTCGTGCCTGGTGGGCGGAGCACTCCTCGCTTGAGGACACGGCCACGTACCTGCTGGGGCCGGTACTTGGATTTGCCCTTCGCCGCCGCGGGGTGTTGGCGTTACACGCGAGCGCCATCATTCTCGGGGGCCGCGCCGTCGCGTTTCTTGGCCGCAGCGGCTCCGGCAAGTCCACCACCGCCGCGGCGTTCGCCGCCGAGGGCGTGCCGGTGCTGAGCGACGACGTGGTTGCGGTGCGGACGATCGGCGGCTTGGCATCGGCGTATCCATCGTATCGGCTGCTGCGCCTGTGGGACGCATCGGAGCAGATGTTATTTGGCACGGTGGGTCAACTGCCCTTGATGACGCCAACGTGGGACAAGCGTGCGCTGCCCCTCGGCGATGCGCATCCGTTCCACGCGGCGCCGGCACCGCTTGGCGACTTGTTCATCATCGCGCCGCGCGCCGACGATGCGCACGCACCATACGTCGAGGTGATGCGGCCGCGCGTCGCGTTCATGGAACTCGTCGCGAACACCTACGCGAACTATCTGCTGGATGACGCGATGCGCGCTGAGGAGATGGGCGCGCTCGACGCCCTGCTGCGCGGGCGCCGCGTGCGGCGCCTCGTGCCGCACGCCGATCCGAGCCGACTTGAGGCACTCGTGCGATGCGTGCGCGACGCCGTGGACGAGTCCGACGGTCGCTGAGGCGTGACGACGGAGCGGGCCGCGCGCCATCTTTCGCGCATGGGTGAAACGGTGCGCCCCGAGAATGCCTTTGTGCTGGCCGCGCTGCGCCGAGACGCGCACGCGGCAGACGCGAGGCGCGCGGCGGCCAACGCCGTCACGGACTGGGCGGCGGTGGCGGCGCTGGCGGTCGCGCACGACGTCTCGTGGCACGTGCTGCGTGCCCTGCCAGGCGACGCCTCTCTCGACGCCGCTCGCGAGCCGCTCACCGCGGCGGTGAATCACGCGGCGATCAGCGGACTTGCGGCGGCGCGGCAGCTCACGGAATTGCACGGCCTGCTGCAGCGCGCGGGCGTGCGCGCGGTGGCGTACAAGGGGCCCGCGCTCGCCGTTGACGTGCACGCTGATCTGGCGGCGCGCGTGTTCACGGACTTGGATATGCTCATTGCGGAGCATGACCGCGCGCGAGCGGACGAGGCGATGCGAGCCGCCGGCTACGTGCCGCCGTCGGGCTTCACGCGGCGCGAGGCCCGCGTGTACTCCCGATGGGAGGGAGTGGCCCACTTCGAGCGTGGCGCCGATTGGCCGGTGGAGCTTCACTGGCGCTGCCAGGCGCCGCGCTATGGCGGACCACAGGATCCGGCGGCCATCGTGGCGCGCGCCGTGCCTCGCGCGCTGGGGGGCGGCACGGTGTTGGTGCCCGTCGCGGAAGATCTGGGCGTGTTGCTCGCGCTGCACGGCGCAAAGCACGCGTGGACCAGCATGATGTGGCTCGCCGACTTCGCGGCCGCCGTGACGCGTCCCGCGTTCCACTGGACCGTGGCGACCGAGCGCGCGTCGGCGTGGGGAGTGCAGCGCGCATGGCATTACGCCGTGCGGGTTGCGTCGACCCTCGTCTGCTTGCCCGTGCCCGAGCGCCTTCTGGCTGCAGCGCGCGGTGACGCGCGGATTACGCCGCTGGTGGACGCGGCCTGCGCGCGACTGTCGGGTGCGAGCGTGATCCCGGATGTCGGCGCGGAGTCAACCCCGCGTTACGACCTGCAGTGGCTGGACGGAACGCTGCCGCGGCTGCGGTATCTCGCGCTGGCGACGGTGCTGCCTACCCCGGCGGACCGCATGGCGGCGCGTCTGCCCGATGTGCTGCTTCCGCTGGCGTATCCGCTGCGCGCCGTGCGGGTCGCCGCACGCGCGATGGCGCACGCGGCGACGAGGCACGAATGAGCGACCTGCGCGCCTTCGCGCGCTTCCTTTGGCGTGACCACCGTCGCGCGATGCTCGTGGTGGCAGTTGCCTCGGCGGCGCTGTCGCTCACCGAGGGCGTCGGCCTTTTGATGCTGGTCCCCATGCTGCAACAGGTGGGTGTCTCGACGTCCGGCGATGCCGCCGACCACGTGTCACGCGCGCTCGAGTCGGTGCTGCGCGCCGCGGGTCTCGAGCCCACGCTGTTGAGCGTGTTGGTGCTTGTCGTTGCGCTCGTGACCTTGCGTGCGACGCTGCAGTGGATACTCGCGGTCTGGGAGGCACGTCTTGAGGCGGGTGTGATTGGCCGACTGCGCCAGCGTCTGTTTGCCGCAGTGGTTGCCATGCCGTGGGCGCGATTCACCGGCGAGCGGCCGGCAGCGCTGCAGCACGCCATTGGTCCGCAAGTTGATGATGTGCACAGCGCGCTGCTGCTGTTGCTGCAAGGCGCTTCGCTGACGGCGGCGGTGGCGGCGGCCGCTGCCGTCGCCCTCGTGGTGTCGCCCGCGCTGACAGTCATCGTCGGAGTGAGCGGGGCTTTGCTCTTCTGGCTGGCTCGCCAGTTGCGGGCTCCCGGCCGCGCGGAGGGCGACGCGTTGCTCGCGGCGTCCATAGGACTCTTCGCTCGCATCAGCGAACTGCTCGGCGGTCTCAAGATGGTGCACGCGCACGGCGCCGAGGAGCGAGCGGTGGCCGCCGTGGCCGCGGACACGGCGATGTGGACCTCGCTGACTGAACGTACCGCCCTGCGACGCGGGCTCGTGAGCTTGGCGCTCGCCGTGGCGTCCGCCTTCGTGCTTGGCGTGCTGGTCTGGCTGGGCGTGTCGCTGGCGCACTTGTCGCCCGCTACGCTGCTGCTGCTTCTGCTGCTGTACGCGCGACTGGTGCCGCGCGTCTCCGAGCTACAAGCAACTGCAAGTTCGCTGGGGCAGACACTCGCCTCGTATCGCTCAGTGGCGGCCCTGCTAACGCGATGCGCGGGGGAGCGAGACAATGCGGATGGGCGCTTGGCGGCGCTCCCTCGGCTGCCCGCGCGCGCGCCTGACCTTGCGGTGCGAGGGATCACCGTTCGCTACCCGGCGACGGAGGGGCGGGCGCTCGTGGATTTCTCCGCGCGCTTCGACGCGGGCACCATCACCGTCGTGACGGGCCCGTCAGGCGCCGGCAAGACCACGCTGGGCGACGTGCTGCTTGGCCTGCTCGCACCCGAAGTGGGCGACGTCCTTGTCGATGGCGCGCCGCTGGCGGCCCTGCCGCGCGCGCAGTGGTGCGCGCGGGTGGGCTATCTGGCGCAGGAGCCGATGCTCTTTCACGGCACCATCCGCGAGAACCTGCTGTTCGCGCACCCCGACGCCAGCCACGACGAGCTGCGCGCGGCGCTGCGCGATGCCGCATGCGACTTTGTCCATCGTCTGCCGCACGGACTCGACGCCCCGATCGGCGAGCGCGGCGTGATGCTCAGTGGCGGTGAGCGTCAGCGGCTGGCCCTCGCGCGCGCCCTGCTGCGACAACCCGACCTGCTCGTGCTCGACGAGGCGACGAGCGCGCTCGACGCCGAGACCGAGACGCGCATTCTCGACACGCTCCACGCGCTCAAAGGGCGCTGCACGGTGGTGTTCTGCACGCACCGCGAGGCGCCAACGGCGATCGCCGATCAGTTGCTGAGGCTGTAGCCGCCTGACACCGCGCGCTGCTGCCGTTCTGCGACGCGCGCTGGGTCGGACTTACACGTTGAATCGGAAGAGCAGGACGTCGCCGTCGTTGACGACGTATTCCTTGCCTTCACTGCGCACGACGCCCGCGTCCTTGGCTCCCTTGAGTCCACCGTACGAAATGAAATCGTCGTAGCTCACCGTCTCGGCGCGAATGAACCCGCGCTCGAAGTCGCTGTGAATGACGCCGGCGGCCTGGGGGGCGGTGTCTCCCCGGTGGATCGTCCAGGCGCGCACTTCTTTCTCGCCGGCCGTGAAATAGGTCTGCAGACCGAGCAGGTGGTAGCCGCCGCGAATCAGCCGGTCGAGCCCAGCCGACTCGATGCCGAGGTGGTGCAGGAACTCGGCGCGTTCCTCCGGCGGAAGTTCGGCGAGTTCCATTTCGATCTTCGCGGAGAACGTCACGACCTCGGCGGGTTCGTGATCATTGGCGATCGCTGCACGCAGCGCCGTGATGTGCGGCCCTTCAGCGCCGCCCAGTTCGGCGTCCGTGACATTGGCCGCGTAGAGAATGGGCTTGAGCGTCAGCAGCTGCAGTGGCTGCATGAAGGCGCGCTCCTCGGGTGTGAGCGCCACGTGCCAGAGCGCGCGTCCTTCCGAGAGCGGCCCGTACGCCTTCTCGAGCGCCGCCACCTCGGTCGCCGCGGCCTTGTCGCCGGTCTTGGCCGAGCGGCGCGCGCGATCAAGGCGTTTCTCCACGGACGTGAGGTCGGCGAGTGCCAGCTCGAACTCGATCGTCTCGCGGTCGCGCACCGGATCGACGGCGCCATCGACGTGCGTCACGTCGTGATCGTCGAAGCAGCGCACGACGTGCACGATGGCGTCCGTTTCGCGGATGTTCGAGAGAAACGCGTTGCCGCGTCCCTCGCCCTTGGACGCACCGCGCACCAGCCCCGCGATGTCGACGAACTGCACGGCGGCCGGCAGCGTGCGCTGCGGCTTGACGACGTCGGCGAGCCGGTCGAGCCGCGGGTCCGGGACGTTCACCACGCCGATGTTCGGGTCGATGGTGCAGAACGGATAGTTGGCCGCCTCGGCCTTGGCCGAGGTGATGGCATTGAAGAGCGAGGACTTGCCGACGTTCGGCAGTCCGACGATTCCGAGAGAGAGCATCTAAGGCAGGGCGCGGGAAACAGAGGCGGACAACGGGTTGGGAGTCACCGTCGTCCGCACGGGGAGGGCAGGGCCGCGCGAGACACGCGGCCGCGTTTGGGACTCGCGAAAAATAACCGCGGTGCGGCCGTCGTGCGCCGTCGCCAGCGTTTCAGGCCGCCGAGACCCGTGACGATGCTTGAGGCATGGAATCCGCGACGGTAGTCGGGACTGTCCCGCATAAGTCCCTGCAGGAGCACGCGCTCTGGGTGATGGTGCGCGTCAGCGGCGAGCATCTGGTGCTGCCCTCGGCGCTGGTCCTCGAGATGGTCCGCGCCCCTGCCACGCACGCGGTGCCGTTCGCGCCGGACGCGGTGCGCGGCGTCGCGCCGCTGCGTGGACAGGTGGGGCTGGTGGTGGACATGCGGCGGCGATTCGGCCTCGAGTCGCTGCAGGAGGAGCAGGCCGCGCTCACCGCGTTGCTGCATGCGCGCGAAAAGGACCATCGGCTCTGGCTTGAGGACCTCGAGGATTCAGTGCGCGAGCGACGTCCGTTCACGCGCACGCTCGATCCGCACGCTTGCGCCTTCGGCCAGTGGTATGACGCGTATCAGGCGCCGACACTCGAACTGGCATGGCACCTCCGCCAGTTCGCCGAGCCGCACGGCAGGATACACGCGCAAGGGGCCATCGTGGCCGAGCATATGAAGCACGGACGTCACGACGAGGCAATGGTGGTCATCGACCTCGCACGCAAGAGTGTGCTCGGCCGCCTCATCGACCTCTTCGAGGGAGCGCGGCACCTCGTGACTGGCTCGTCGCGGGAGATCGCGGTGATCGTGAACGTGCAGGGGCGCTCGGTGGGACTCGTCGTGGACGAGGTGGAAGGCATCGATCAGCTCAAGTCCGAGACCTTTCAGGCGATGCCCGACGGCTTCGGGAGCGAGGATCCGGCGATCATCGGCACGGTGCGTACGCGGCGCGAGGACAAGGTCGTGGTGGTGCTCGATGTCGACGTGCTGACGCGGAGCTATGCCGGCCGCTGAGTCGAGGCCCCGTTCAAACGGCTGAGATTTGCACGCGGGAGCGCCGGGCCGCCCTGTCGCATCCGTTCGCTTGCAGCCGCGTTCGTTCGGTGATGGATGGCTGTGCGCGCGGCGCCATCCTGGGGCGACCAGGAGGCGTCATGCAGAACTATCTGAAGCTGGACGTGTGGAAGAAGTCGCACGAACTCGCGCTGGATGTGCATCGGCTGACCACAGGCCGCGCGGATCCCGAGTGCGCGGACATCGTTTCCGACCTGCGCCGATCGGCCGCGAGCATTCCCGTGATCATCGTGCTCGGCTGTGACGGCGAAACGGACGCCGAGTTCGTCCGCGGAATGCGCGGCGCAGCGATGGCTGTGGACGAAGTCGCGTACCTGCTGCTCTTTGCGCGCGATGCAGGCGTGCTGCCGGCTGTGCCGTACGCGAAGCTCGAAGCACGCGTGCATCAACTGCGCGCGATGCTGGGCGGACTTATGCGGACGGTTCGCCAGAAGATGGAGGGGCGTCGTCCGGAGCGAGCCGTCCGGGGTGCCGGTTCATCGCCGCGAGAATCCCGTCCACGATCCACGTCCTGATTCCCGCGTGCAGGGCGGGGAACAACTCGCGCACCGTCGTGGTTTCGTCGGCGCTAAACGCGCCGAGGACGAAGTCGCGCAGCACGTCGCCCGGCACCGGTTCCGCGGGGCCGACGCCAATGCGCAGGCGTGCGTACTCCTGCGTGCCGAGCGCGTGCTCGACGCTGCGGAGTCCGTTGTGACCTCCGGCGGAGCCCTTGGCGCGAAAGCGAAATGAACCGAGCGGAATCGCGACGTCATCGACGATGACGAGCAAATCGTTGGCGGCCGCCCAGAACGGTCGGTTGGCGTACGGCCCCAGCGCGTCGCCGCTGAGGTTCATGAACGTGAACGGCTCGAGCAGCCGCACGCGGCGCCCCTCGACCTCGCCATCCGCGGCGCGCGCGTCGGAGACGGCGCGCCACGGGGGAAAACGCCAAACGTCGGCCAGGTGGTCAACGACCCACCAGCCGACGTTGTGACGCGTGTTCTCGTATTCATGCCCCGGATTGCCGAGGCCGACGACGAGTTTCACGACGAGTCGTCGCCTAGGCCTTCGGGGCTGCGGCCTTCGCGCCCGCCGGTGCTGCAGCCGCGGCGCCCTCCTCGTCCTCCTTCTTGCCCTTGCTGAGCACTTCGGGTTCAGCGGCCACCGGGGCGCCCTCAACGGGCTCCGGCGCCTTCTCTTCCTTGGGCGCAGCGCACGTACAAATGGTCGCTTCGACGTCGTCCAGCACTTCGACGCCGTCGGGGACCTTGACGTCGCCGACGTGGATGGAGCGGCCGATGGCGAGCGTCGTGACGTCGATTTCGATCTTGTTGGGGATCTGCATCGGATCGACGCGGATGGACAGGTCGTGCATGATCTGGTCGATGATGCCGCCTTCCTTGACGCCGATCGACGCGCCGATGAACGACAGCGGCACGCTCACGGTGACCTTCTCGCCGGCGACCAGTTCCTGGAAGTCGATGTGGAGGATTTCCTTCTTGTACGGATGCCGCTGGATTTCGCGGATCAGCGCGTTCGACTTGGTGCCGTCCATGTCGAGCTCGAAGACCGTCGTGCGATAGAACACCTTCTCGAGCAGCAGCTCAAGGGTGTGCGTGTCGAGCGACAGCGAAAGCGGCTCGCGGGCGTGGCCGTAGATGATGGCGGGGATCCGGCCGGCAGCGCGGAGCTTGCGGGCGACGCCCTTGCCAGTGTCGGAGCGTGCGGAAACGGAAAGTTGTGCAGTGGCCATGAGTCAATCCTGCTGAAGTGCGGGTGCGCTACGTGGGTACCCGGTAGGTCCGGCCCGGCGTCGCACGGGGGTGGTGCTATTCGAAGAGTGAACTGACCGACTGATACGCGTGCGTGCTGCGAATGGCCTTGGCAAGCAGCTCGCCGACCGAGAGCACGGTGAGCTGCGGGAAGTGCCGTGATTCGGGAATCGAAATCGTGTCGGTGACGGTCACTTCCTTCACCGGCGCGTTGCTCAACCGCTCGACGGCGGGGCCGCTGAGCAGCGCGTGCGAGGCGCAGATGTAGATGTCGCGCGCGCCGAGCTTCTTGAGCGCGATGGCCGACTCCGAGACGGTACCCGCGGTGTCGATCATGTCGTCGGCGAGCAGACAATCGCGCCCTTCGACGTCACCGACGACGTTGACGACTTCCGCGACGTTCGCGGCCGGGCGTCGCTTGTCGATGATGGCCAGCGAGGCGTCGAGGCGCTTGGCAAAGCCGCGCGCCATCTTGGCCGAGCCGACATCGGGGGCGACGACGACGAGGTCCTTGAGATTCTTCTTGCGGTAGTGCGCCGTCAGCACGGGAGCGGCATAGAGATGATCGACGGGAATGTCGAAGAACCCTTGCAGTGCGTGCTGATGAAAATCGATGCCAAGCATGCGGTCGGCGCCGGCGCCGGCGAGCATGTTGGCCATGAGCTTGGCGCCAATGGCAACGCGCGGCTGGTCCTTGCGGTCCTGCCGCGCGTATCCGAAGTACGGGACCACGCAGGTGATGCGGGCGGCCGAGGCGCGCCGCGCGGCGTCAATCAGGAGCAGCAGCTCCATGATGTTCTCGGCCGGCGGATTGGTCGGCTGGACGATGTAGACGTCGGCGCCGCGCACGTTTTCGTCGATGCGCGCGAAGACCTCACCATCAGCGAACCGTGAAGTCGTCGCTTTGGTGAGCTCGGTGTCCAGGTGCTTCACGATGTTTTCCGCGAGCGCCCGGTTCGCCGTGCCGGTCAGGATTCGAAAACCCTTTACAGGAACTGCAAGTCCGTCCATAGCTATGAAAGATGGCGGGACTGAGGGCTAAATGGAAGGCGTTGAAGGCGATAGGTCGGTGGTGTCGGGTGGTGCGAACGTCGCACCGCGCACGCGGCACTGCGCACCACGGACTGGCCGGATCGGCACGGATGTGTACGCATGCCGCGCGTGACTGGCCCTTGAATTGCCCCCGGTGGATTCGAACCACCATTACCGGATCCAAAGACCGGCGTCCTAACCGTTGGACGAGGGGGCAGTGGAGGAAAGCTAGCCGCCCCCCGAGAGGTAATGGAAGACGCGCGAGGCGACTCGAGCGAATCGACACACGCGCGCGGCGCGAGTGTGCCGAGCACACCCAGACGCAACGGACCTTAGGCGAGTACGACCGGCTGCGCTGGCGCGGTGCCCGTGGTCACCATCGTCCAACCCGCGGGCAAGGCGAGCAGGCCAGCGGGGCCCGGCGCGGCTTCAGTCGCCGTGATGGCTGGTGCCGTCGGCGCCCGCGGTACCGACGCGGCGTCCTGCACCGCAAACAGCGTGGACCCCGAGCCGCTCATCAGCGCGAGCACGGTGCGCGGCAGCGCCGCGAGCTGCGCACGCACCGTCGCCAGCTGCGGATGCCACTCGAAGATGACGGATTCGAAATCATTCACGGCATCGGCGGCGACGGCACTCCAACTGCCGAGCGCGCGCGGCGACCGCCAGGCGGCGACCGCACCAGCAGGCGACGCCGCGCGGTGCTCGGCCAGCGCCCCGTAGGCCTGCGCAGTGTTCACGCCGAAGGTGGGAACGACGAGCAGCACCGGGGCCGGCGGCAGCGGCGGGAGGTCGAGCATGCGTTCGCCGCGTCCCCAGCCCAACGCCAGTTCTGAGGGCGACGTGAGAAACGCGACATCGGCGCCGAGACGCGCCGCGATGTCGACGAGCGCGGCGTGGCCGAGCGGACGGTGAGCAAGCGCGTCGAGCGCCCGCAGCACGGCGGCGGCATCGGCACTGCCGCCCCCCAGTCCACCACCCACGGGAATGAACTTCTCGATTTCGATGTCGAATCCGCTCGGCGAACCGGCCACGGCGGCGTACGCTTCCGCCGCCCGCCACGCGAGGTTGTTCTCGACGGGGCCCAGGTCAGCGGCGCGCGCGGAGTCCGCGAAACGGACATCGAGCGAACGCGCGGCGGCGGCGCGCACGGTCACGATGTCGCCGAGTGCGAGGCGCTGAAAGAGCGTTTCGATCTGGTGGAAGCCGCTCTGTTCGCGCGCGAGCACTCTGAGCGCGAGATTGACCTTCGCCTGCGCCAGCACGCGCGCGGTGGTCACGGCGCCGGCTCGTGCTCGCCGGTGACGCGCTTCATCTCCACCGCCTCGGCGGCTTCGATGTCGCCGAGATGCATGCCCATCCGCAGGAAGTACCACGCGCCGATGACGGTGATGGGAATGAACGAGAGCACGTGGAAGCCGATGGCCCACGTGACGGCCTGCGCTTCGCTCACGCCGTAGACCGGCAGGGCGAGCTTGGCCATCGTCTCGAAGACGCCGACGAAGCCTGGCGACGACGGCACGGCGACGCCGACGACGATGATGCCCTGCACGAAGAGCGCGGCGGTGAATGGCGCAACGATGCCCACCGCCTTGAAGCCAAACCAGAAGGCGAGTCCATTCATGAGCCAGTGCACCATCGCCCAGGCAAAGGTCGCGGCGAAATGCGCAGGCCGGCGAATGACGGCGAGTCCCGCGGCGACGGAATGCACGAGCGCGCCGATTTGCGACTTGAAGCGCGGAAGCACCGCGCCGGTGATGCGCACGGCAAGCGATTCCATGGCGTGTGGCCATGTGGCGACCGCGAACAGGCCGCCCATCGACAGCGCGACGATGAAGGCCATCGCCGCCGCGGCCGACTGCACCGAGCGGCCGCCGATGGTGAGGTTCGCGGGGAAATCGGGGACGAGCAGCGCGACGACGAGCAGGATCACCACGCAGAGCGCGTCGAAGACGCGATCGACGGCGAGCGAGGCGAGGCCGGCGGACCACGGCACGTCCTTGCGTTCGCGCACAAGGACGAAGACGCGTGCAAGCTCACCGGCGCGCGCCGGCACGACGTTGTTGACCATCATCCCAATGGCGGTGGCGCGCCACAGCGGTCCAAACGGAAGCTTGGGTGCGACGGGATCGAGAATGGTGCGCCAGCGGCGCGCGCGGAGCGGGAAAATCAGCTGTGACGTCACGGTGCACAGCGCCCACATCACGATGTCGCTGCCGCGCAGCGCCCGCACGACCTCACCGAAGTCGATGCCCTTCAGCGCGTACCAGAGCAGGAGCGCGCTGACGCCGATGCCGAGCGCACCACGCCATCCCATCTTCATTTGTCAGTCCGCCGTGGCGGCGAGTTCGAGCAAGTCGAACAGCTCGGCCAACATCTCGGGATCCGGCGCGTCCGGAGACTGCCGAATCAAATCGCGCAGCTCGATGGCGCGGTCCAGCGCGTCGCGCCCGCGGTAGACGAGATCCTCGATGGGGACGGTGACATCTTCATCGAGGGCCGCCGGCTCGGCGAGCGGCGCGGATTCGAGGCCGCTGAGTCCGGCAAGGCCGCGCTCGAGCATCGTATTGAGCGCGTCGCCGGAGCGTGGGCCGTGCGAGGACGCTGCCGGTGGCGCCGTCACTGCGGGCAGCGCCGTCGACGACACCAGCGATGCCTCTCCGTCGGGTGCGAGGCTGGCGATGGGCACGACGCCGTCCGGCGCCGCGCTGGCCAACGACTCCACGCCGTCGGGCGCGAGGCTCTCGATGGGCACGACGTCATCGGGCGCAAGGCTCTCGATGGGCACGACGTCATCGGGCGCAAGGCTCTCGATGGGCACCGCCGCGTGCGCCGCCAGCGCAGCTGCGACGACCGGCGCGACGGCGGCGTGGGCCACCGGCGTCGGCTGCTGCGGGCGCACCGCACGCACAATCTCAGCGGTGCTTCGCCCGTGCGGCGCGGAGAGCAGTTGGCACGCGGCGTCGAGCAGATTGAGTGCGAGCCCCGCGAGCAGCGCAGCCTGCCCCTGCTGTTCGTCGAAGAATGTGGCGAGTGACGATTCACCGAAGCTCGCGGCCATGCGCGACAGCGCGCGCGTGGCGGCCCCGAGTTCGCGTGAGAGCCGTTCGCGCGTGGCGCCATCGGTGGCGCGCGCGGCGTCGCCGATGAGCCGGCGCAGGTGTTCGGCGTGGCTCACGACCTCGAGTCTGAATCGCTGCGACGCCGTGGTGGGCGGCGTGGGCGCGGCGCTCACGATGCCGGGCTGGCCATCGTCGGGGAAGAGCGAGCTGATGGGGACGATATCGTCGGCCGCGCTCGGACCGCCTCCAAACGCCGCCGCGGCGGCCGCGAACGCCGTGATCGCACTCGACGCCGTGGACGGCCGGTCGCCGCGCTGGAGCGCGATGCTGCCATCGGCGAGCACGGCCGCCGCGCTGGTGAAGAGGGCGCGCAGCGCTGGCGTGACGGCGCCGCCGAGTTCAAACGTCTTCGCCGCCTGATCGAGGGCGTCGACGATTTCGGGCAGCGGCGGGAGATCGCGGAGCAGCGCGATGCCGCGCAGTCCACGCACGCGCTGCAAGGCGCCGGCGAAGGCGGCTGGTCCAACCGGATTGTCGGCGAAGTCTGCGAGCGCGTGTGCCACCTCGGCGCATTCCGTCGCGAGGAACACCGAAGCATTGGGCGCGGCCGCGCCCGCGCCAGAGGCGGCCGGCGCGAACTCGGCGAGTTCATGCGCACGGGCGGCGGCGCGCGTTGTGTCGGCCTCACTCCACGAGCGCACGCCACGAATGAGGATCTTCAGATCGTCGATGGCGGCCACCCACGCGCCGCGCAGGGCGTCACTCCACGAGAGCGCGCCCGACTGCAGCGCATGCCCCACCCGCTCCATCGCGCCGGCAACGTCGGCAATTCCGCCGATCTTGGCCATCGTGGCGCTGCCACGCAGCGCGCGGGCGCTGCGAAGGCACCCCTCGAGATCCGGCGTGCCGCCGTGGGCGCGGGCGATGAGTCCGTCGAGGTGCTCGACGTACTCGGAGGCTTCGAGCGTGAAGAAGTCGAGGAGGCCGCTGCTCATCAGAGGTGCAAGCTACGGGGCAGGGAATGGGGTGGCAATAAGGCCATACCTATAGACGCGGCGCGCTCACGAGGTGTAACTGAGATTGAGGACAGGGATCACGGATCACGAATCAGGATCTTGATCAAGGATATCGATGGCGATGGTCTTCGCTGGACCTATCCATCGCGATCTGAATCCGCTGTCTGAATCCGGAATCGTGATCCGTGATCCCCGTCCTCTATCGCGCGCGCGACAGCGCGCGCTCCATCTCGCGCACCGCCGCTTCGATGCCGACGAACACGGCGCGACTCACAATCGTATGCCCGATGTTGAGCTCCTCGATCTCCGTGATGGCGGCCACGGGGCCGACGTTGCGCACGGTCAGCCCGTGGCCGGCGTGCACGGCGAGGCCGGCGGCGCGGGCGCGACGGGCGCCGTCGCGCAGCGCGGCGAGCGTGGCGGGGTCGGCGGACGCGTGAGCGTAGCGACCGGTGTGCAGCTCGATGGCGGCCGCGCCGAGCGCGGCCGCCTGGTCGATCATCCGCGGGTCGGGGTCGATGAAGAGCGACGTGCGGATGCCGGCGGCGTCCAGACGGGCCAGTGCGGCGCGCATGCGGGCGGCGTCATGTGTGACGTCGAGCCCGCCCTCAGTCGTCACTTCTTCGCGGCGCTCCGGCACCAAGGTCACTTGGTGCGGGCGCAGCCGTTCGGCGATGGCCAGCATCTCATCGGTGACGGCCATCTCGAGGTTGAAGGGCGTGCGAATCACCCGCAGAATCGCGTCGACGTCGGCGTCCTGAATGTGCCGGCGGTCTTCGCGCAGATGGGCGGTGATGCCATCGGCGCCAGCCGCTTCACAGGCGACGGCAGCCGCGGCGGGGTCGGGTTCGTCGGCGTGGCGCGCCTGACGAATGGTCGCCACGTGATCGATGTTGATGCAGAGGCGGAGATGCCCCGGGCCGCTGGTAGATTCCATAAGTCCGTCCCATCCGTAATCGCGGATCCAATCCGCGGGAGTGCCCAGTGAAACGACTCGCCCTGCTGTTGCTGCCCGCCGCTGCTGCCTGCGCCAGCCTTTCAGGCGGCGGCGCCGGCACCGGTGCCGACTCGCCGAACGCGGCGATCCAGCAGTTCCTCGCGGCCGCTCAGCGGAAGGACCTCCCGGCCATGGCCGCCTTGTGGGGCACCGAGAAGGGCCCCGCGAGCAAGACCATGGACAAGAAGGAACTCGATCGGCGCGAGTTGATAATGATCCAGTGCCTGCCGCACGAGAAGGCCACCCTTGGCAAGTCCTCGCCTTCGGAAGCGGGCCGCCTGAAGTTCCCCGTGGAGCTGACGCTGCTGACCCGCAAGGCGACGCCGGCGTTCACCGCGGTGCAGGGACCGGGCAAGCGCTGGTATGTGGAGAACTTTGAGATCGATCAACTTCGTGATCAGGGATTCTGCGGCGCGACGGCGGCGCCGCCGTCGGCGGGAGCAGCGCAGTCCGTGCGCTGATGCGTTGCTGAGGACGACGGAGAGTACGCGGCTGCGGCCGCGACAAACGAAATCGGCGTTGTGATGGGGCGGTGAGCGCCTGGGCAACCGGGGACTTGCCGCCCCAGTTAGTATTCACTGAGTTCGATGAGCACGCCGCCCGTCGACTTCGGATGCAGGAAGGCAATGCGCTTGCCCTCGGCGCCGATGCGCGGCACCTCATCAATGAGCACGATGCCCGCGGCCTTCGCCCTGGCAAGCGTGCCATCGAGATCCTCGACGCAGAAGCAGACGTGGTGGATGCCCGGGCCTTTCTTGCCGACGAACCTCGCAATGGGCGAGTCGGCGGCAGCGGGTTCGAGCAGTTCGACGAGTGAATCACCGGCCGCGAGGCCAGCAATGCGGGCGCCGTCGGCATCATCGAGCGGCGACTCCGGAAGTCCGAGCACGTCGCGGTAGAACGGCAGGACGTCGTCGAGGGCGCGCACGGCAACGCCGATGTGGGCGATGCGGGTGCCACGACGGTCGGGAGTGGTCATGACGCGGTGCTCCGGCAACAGGGTGGGCGCCTAACATTATCGAGCGCGAGCGGTGGGCGGCACCGTCGCAGCGGAGGCGAGGCGAATGGCGGGCAATTTGGTAAACGTGACGGATGCCGACTTCGAACAGGAAGTGGAGAAGCACCAGGGCGTCGCCGTCGTGGATTTCTGGGCCACGTGGTGCGGCCCGTGCCGCATGATTGCGCCCATCCTCGAGCAGCTCTCGACGGAATACGCGGGCAAGGTGAAGGTGACCAAGCTCGACGTGGACATGAATCAGAAGACCTCGATGCGATTCAACGTGCGCTCGATCCCGACGTTGCTGTTCTTCAAGGACGGCAAGGTCGTGGATCAGGTGATTGGCGCGGTGCCGAAGGCGGCGCTCGAGGCCAAGTTCAAGACGCACACGGCGTAGCTGCCGGATTGCGGTGCGGGCGTGCGCTCGCACACAATTCAACCCGGGCTCCGCGACGCGGACGCCCGGGTTTCGCTTTAGCCCCCGCACATGCCTGTCGCCGCCGGACATCTTCGGTATCCCAAGGTCAGGGCGCTGCTGCCCCGGACGCGCCTCGCGTACGTCCATCTGCAGAACCTGCTGACGGACGCAAAGCGCGACCGCGCCGCGCGGGTCTTCGGCTACGTCTCGATCCTGCTGCCCGACGAGCTGCTGGTCCTCTACATGGAGGAGGGCGAGCTGGTCAACGCCACGGCGACCGCGGACGGCCGCACGTGGCGCGCGCTGCCGATTGGCGAAGCGATCGCGAAAGTGCCGAGTGCGGCGGAGTACGGCGAGATCTGCTTTCACGAAGCGGAGGATGAGCAGCTGGCCGCGATGTACGCGACGCAGACGACGCCCGACCTGGGATGGCCGGCCGAACTCCCGGTGGCCAGCAGCGCCGCGCTGCTCGGCAACATGATGGCGACGCTCTTCGACGGCGTGCTCGAGGTGATGGCCGACGGCGGCGTCAACTACGTCGTGTTTCGGCACGGCATGCCGCTGCGCGGGTACTACGTGGCGAATGGCGCCGAGGGCGATGCAGCGGCGCACGTGCGTGCGCTGCTCGATCGCGCCTTCCGCAACGGCGGCTCGGCGCGGCGATGGGACGTGCCGCCCGCGCTTCCCAATCAGGCGGCGCCGGCGCTGATCGCGGCGTACCGCGACCTGGTCGCGGCGCTGATGCGCAGTCTCGCCGAGCACGGCGCGAGCGGCGCGTTCGCGGTGGCCGAGCACGCGCGGCATCATCTGCTGGGCAAGCATCCCGCACTCGACAAATTCTCGCTGACGCTGCCCAACCAGCGCGATCCGGTGGTGGACACGCCGGAACTGTCGGCGGCCATCGCGGCGTGGCTTGTCGAGACGATGTGGCACCTGCATCTGCCGGATGGTGTCGCGGTGGAGCGGCTGATGGCCGACGTCGCGCGCTCGCGCCGCCACTTGTTTCAGGCGGCCGGGCTCTTCGAGGCCCTCGGATGGCGCATTCCGTGGTAGAGCCGGCGGGCACGCTCTACATCGTCAGCACGCCCATCGGGAATCTCGGAGACCTGAGTGCGCGCGCGCAGGAGGCGCTGCGCTCGGCCGATACGATACTCGCCGAAGACACGCGCCACACGCGCGCACTGCTGACGCACTTTGACATTCACACGCCGCTGGAGTCGTATCACGAGCACAACGAGGCGGCATCGACGCCGGGGCTCGTGGGCCGGCTGCAGCTTGGCGCGCGTCTGGCGCTCGTGAGCGACGCCGGCACGCCGTTGCTCAGCGATCCGGGCGCGCGATTGGTGCAGGCGGCCACGGCGGCGGGCGTTGCGGTCGTTCCCGTGCCGGGCGCCTCGGCGCTCCTCGCCGCGCTCGTGGGATCGGCGCTGCCGGCGGATCGCTTCACCTTCTTCGGCTTCGTGCCGCGCAAGGGACCGGAACGGCGCGAGGTGCTGGGCGCGGTCGCGGCGCTGCGGCACACGGCCGTGCTGTACGAAGCGCCGTCGCGCGTCGGCGACACGCTCGCGGACCTGGCGTCGGCAGGGGCGGGCGGCCGATCCGCGGTGGTGGCGCGCGAACTCACCAAGCAGTTCGAAGAGTTCTGCCGTGGCACCGTGCAGGACTTGGCCGCGCGATTTGCTGACGAGGCGCCGCGCGGCGAAGTGGTCATCGTCGTGCAGGGCGCTGAAGCACCGATACGCGACGAGGACGCCCTGCGCGCCCGCGCGGCGGCACTGCGCGCCGAAGGGTTGAGCGCCCGCGACGTGGTGCGCGTTCTCATGGAGGACGACGGCGCACCGCGCAACCTCGCGTATCGCCTCGCCCACGACTAAGCAGATGCGCCTCCCTCGAATCCTTCTCGTCGCCGTGCCGCTGCTGGCGGCCGCGGTCCGCCCTGCGGCGGCGCCCGCGGCGCGGCTCGCCGTCGCGCGGTTGCAATACGACGGCGGCGGCGACTGGTACGCAAATCCGTCGAGCATTCCCAATCTGATCACTGCCATCCGTCAGCGGACGACACTCGACGTCGACCCGAAGGAGGCGCGCGTCACGCTCATGGACGAGCGGCTGTGGGACTACCCGTTCCTGCATCTCACGGGGCACGGCAACATCCGCCTCACCGACGCCGAGGTGCCGCGCCTGCGCGAGTACCTGCTGAAGGGCGGTTTCCTGCACGCCGATGACAACTACGGGCTCGACGATTCGTTCCGCCGCGAAATGAAGCGTGTCTTCCCCGATCGCGACCTCATCGACGTGCCGCTGCGGCACCCGGTGTATCACGCGGTGTATGACTTCCCGCAGGGCGTGCCCAAGATCCACGAGCACGACGGCAAGCCGGCGCGCGGGCTCGGCATCTTCATTGGCGACCGACTCGCCGTCTTCTACAGCTACGAGAGCGATCTCGGCAATGGATGGGAGGACGTGGGCACGTATAAGGATGATCCGCCGGACCTGCACGAAAAGGCGCTCCAGATGGGTGTCAACCTTTTCGTGTACGCCGTGACAAGCCGCCCGGGCGCATGACGACCGTCGAGCGACTGCTCCACGAGCACGCCCATCATGCGAGGCTGACGCGCGTCGGCATGGCGCTGCGCGTCGCGGGCGCGGCGCTTGGCGTGCTCGCCGTTGGCGCGATCGTTCTTGGCGGACAGCGCTGGCTTTCGCTGCCGCGCGTCGCACCGTTCCTGGGATGGCTGGTGGTCGCGGTGCTGGTCGCCGTTCGCTGGCGGCTGCAGCGCCGCCGCGTGCTGGCGCAGCGCACGCCGGCGACGGTGGCCAAGGCAATTGAAGCCGAGCGCACGCTGCGCGATGGCGCCGCGCGCACGCTGCTGGAAGTGGCGCCGCAGGGCGGGCCGTTCGTCGCGCGCGCCGATGCGCTGCTCGGCGTGCGGCTGGGAGACGGACCACTCGCGCCGCGGCTGCGGCGTCGTGCGTGGCGCGAACTGGCGGTCGCCACGACGTGGCTGGCGGCCGTGGGTGCCGCGGTGGCGATGACGGTCACGACGCATCGCGATGGCTGGCGCGCGCTGCTGCATCCGGCGTCGGCGTGGGCGGGGACGCTGCTTCCCGCCATCGCGTTCGACGATCCGCCGGCGGGACTGCTGCGCGGCGACACGGCCGTGCTGCGCGTGCGTGCGCCGGGCCGGCGTGCCGTCACGGTGCGTCAGCGCGCCATCGGCGGTGCGTGGCGCGACACGACCCTCGCCGTGCGCGCCGACGCCGCGTCGTGGCGCGTCGGACCGCTCGACGCGGACCTGCAGCTCATTGCGACCGATGGCCGCGCGGAAAGCGACACGGTGCGGTTGAAGCTCGCCGAGCGATCGTTCGTCGGCGACGTGGCCCTGTCGGCGCACTTTCCCTCGTACCTTGGCCGCGCCGACGAATCGCTGGGGTCCGAGATGGCGCTGCGCGTTCCGCAGGGGACGACGCTCACCATCAGCGGCCGCGCGTCGGAACCGCTCACGTCGGTGACATTGGGCAGCGCGGCCGAACGCGTCCCCCTCGTCATCAGCGGGCGCGGATTCAGCGGCCGCTTCGTGCCACGCGTTGGCGGCGTGCTGACGTGGCACGCGGATGGCGTGGCGGCACCGATTGCCGATCTGCCCGCGCCGCTGCAGCTGGATGTCGTTCCGGACTCCGCACCGCAAGTGGATTTCCTCGCCCCCGGCTCTGACTCAAGCGTCGCGCCGAGTGGCACGGTCCGCGTGGCGGTGGCCGCGGCCGATGATCGCGTGCTGCGCGACGTGACGCTGGCGGTGTGGGTGAAGCGAGGCGACGGCCGCGCCACTCCGCCGCAGTCGCGCCAGTTGTTCGAAGGCGGTGCGCCGTCGTTCATTGGTGCGATGACGGTGGACCTCGCCGCGCTCTCGCTGCAGCCGGGCGACGTGGTGCATGTGCAAGCGTCCGCGCACGACGACGCGCCGTGGGGCCAGATGGGCAAGAGCCGCGAGCTGCTGCTGCGCGTTCCGGCGATCGAGGATCAGCGTCGCGAGGCGCGGGCGGCGGCGGATTCGCTCGTGAGCCGCGCGGTGGCGGCGGCGCGCGCGCAGCAGCAGCTCGAGCAGCGCACCAACGACGCGGCGAGGGCGCGCACGCCGAACGAGCAGGGCAAGGCCGGTGATCGCAAGGCGCCCGAGGCGATGTCATTCGAAGCCGCCGAGAAGGCGAAGGCGTTGGCGAAGGACCAGGCGCAGATGGCGGAGCGCTCGCGCGAGGTGCAAGAGGCCACGAAGGAACTTGAGGAACGTCTGCGCGCCGCAGGCGGGCTCGACAGTTCGCTGCAGGCGCAGCTGCGCGAGGCGCAGAAGCTGATCCGCGAGGCGATGACGCCCGAACTGCTGGCGGCGATGAAGAAGCTCGAGGGCGCGGCGCAGGACCTGTCGCAGGATCGTGCGCGTCAGTCGATGGCCGATCTGGCCGAGCAGCAGAAGCGGCTGCGCGAGGCGCTGCAGAAGAGCGCGGAGATGCTCAAGCGCGCCGCGCTCGAGGGGCAGATGAAGACGCTGCGCGAAGACGCGGCGTCGATGGCGCGCAAGCAGCAGCAGGTGGCCGACTCCGGCGCCTCCGATGCGTCGCGTGCGAAGTCCGTCGCGCAGCAGACGGCTGATCTCGCCAAGGAGATTCAGCAGCTGCAGCAGCGGCTCGAGCGCGAGCGCGCCAATGCGGGGGCGCGTCAGGCCGATGCGGCGGCGAGCCAGGCGCAGGCGTCCCGCGAGGCGATGCAGCGCGCGGCACAGGACGGCACCAAGCAGGGGCGCGAGCAGGCGGCGAAGGAAGCCGCGCAGGCGATGCAGCAGGCCGGGCAGTCGCTGCAGCAGGCGCGCGAGCAGCAGGTGGCGGCGTGGAAAAATGACATCACCGGCTCGCTCGACAAAGCCGTGCAGGAAATGATGCAGCTCGCCCGGCAGCAGGAGCAGCTCGCCGATCAGGCACAGCAGGGACAGCAGGGACAGCAGGGCCAGCAGAGCCAGCAGGGACAGCCGAGCGACATGCGCGGCCAGCAGTCGGCGTTGCAGCAGGGCGTGCAGCGCGCCAGCGAGCGGCTTTCTGAACAGGCCAAGAAGTCGGCGATGGTGTCGCCGGGTGCGCAGCAGGCGATGAAGGACGCGCAGCAGCGCGTGGATCAGGCGATGCGCGATGCGAACAGCGCGCAGCAAGGGCAGGGCGGACAGCAGCAGCAGGCCGGTTCGATGCGTGATGCGGCGCAGGCGCTGCGGCAGGCGGCCAGCGCGCTGGCCCGCGATCGCGAGCGGGTGGACGGGGCGCAATCGGGCAGCGGCGTTCCCGAGATGATCGCCGAGCTGCAGAAGCTCGCGCAGCAGCAGGGCGAGGTGAACGCGCAGATGGCCAGCCTGCTGCCGACACCCAGTCAGGGCCGGCAGAGTCCAGACGCGGCCGCGCTCGACAAGGCGCGCGTGCTCGCACGGCAGCAGCGCGCCGTCGCCAAGGCGCTCGACGACGTGCAGGACCTGGACGCGACGGGCAAGACGCGCGAACTCGCCCGCGAGGCGCGCACGCTCGCGCAGGCGCTCGAAGCCGGTGCGGCCGATCCGTCCACGCTCGACCGGCAGCAGCGGCTCTTCCGCAAGATGCTCGACGCGGGGCGGCTGCTGCAGCAGGAAGAGCGCGACGAGCAGGGGCCGCGCGAGTCGAAGCCCGGTGACAAGGTGTCGCCGTTTGCGCCGCCCGATGCGAGCGTGCGCGGACGCGACGCGCTCCGGTACCGCGCGCCGACGTGGGACGAGCTGAAGAGTCTTGCGCCCGAAGAGCGCCGCTCGGTGCTCGAATACTTCCGGCGCCTCAACGCGTCGGGCGGCGGGCCGACGACGGACACGCCCCGCGCCACGCCAGACGGCGGACCGCGGACGCCGGAGCCGGCGAAGACGCCGTGACGACGGCGCGATGAAGCGGCGCTGCCTGCACTACGCGCTCGCCGCGCTCGCGGCGCTCGCGCCACTCACGGCGCTCGCCGCACTCGCCGCACCCCGTGCCGCCTGGGCGCAGGCCCAGCCCGGCGAAGTGCCGCTGCGCCGCGGCATCGACCTTGAAAACGCGGGCAAGTATCGCGAAGCCGTTGGCGCGTATCGCGAAGCACTCGCGCAGGGCGCCACCGCCAACGCCATCCTCGGACTCGAGCGTGCCTTCGGCGCGATGGGGCAGGATGACTCGGTGCTGCCGGCGCTCGACGGCTTGCTGCGCGCCTCGCCGCGCGACCCCACGCTGCGCGGCGTGCTGCTGCGCACGCTGCGCGCCCTCGGCCGTGATGCCGCGGCGCGCCGCGCCTTCGACGAATGGCGCGCACTCGATCCGCGCGACGCGGCGCCCTACCGCGAGTACGTGCGACTGCTGCTCACCGATCGTCGGGCGGCGCAGGCGGATTCGGTGCTGCAGTTGGCGGTGGCGGCGCGGGGCGGCGCGTCGCGCGAGTTCGCCACGGAGTTCGCCGATCTGTACGCGACGATGGGGCAGTGGGACGCGGCCGCCGCCGCGTGGCGCGATGCGATGGTCGACGACCCTTATCTGGATCAGTCGGCGGTGTACTCGCTGATGGGCGCGCCGAGTGCGTCTCGCGACGGTGTCCGCAACGCGCTCGCGCTGCCGGTGGGAAAGTCACCGCGCACGTCGGCGCCCGCCACGGTTGCGCCCGCCACGGTCGCGCCCGCCGCAGTCGCACTCACCACGGTCGCGCTCACCACGGTCGCGCTCGCCCGCACCCGAGCTTGGCTCGAGCTGCGCTGGGGTTTTC
>JAHFCT010000023.1 GCA_023249375.1 Gemmatimonadota bacterium
ACGCGGCACGAAGCTGAACTGAATGCTGTCGTGGGGCATGACGTTGCGATACGCGCGATTGGGCGCGATTTCCGCGGCGTGAAAATCCATCGAGTGCGGCATATCGGCGCCGTTGACGAGTGTGAACTCGATGGTGTCGCCCACGGTGGCGCGGAGAATCGGCCCCGGCACGATGGAGTCAAATGCCCACGCATCGTAGATCACGCCTGGCGCGACTTCGTGCCGGACGGCAACGGTGGTCATGCGAATGCGATGATGACGCGACGTGGCGCGCGGCGGCGCGTCGGCGGCGCGATCCGACTTGGTGGCGACGGCGCCGATGGGCGCCTCGCCGTGCGACATCTCGGCGGGCGGCTTGAGAGCGGCAGAGGCCGCAGCTGGCGGCGACGGCGCGCGAGTCGAGGACGGCGCACCGCACGCGGCAAGCGCGGCGAGGGACACTGAGAGAGCGATCGAACGCATGAGATGATCCACGGTGAGAGGGGGCAGGGCAGCTGCGGATGCCTATGGCTCAGTCCTGGTTCGCTCGCTGGAGCCGCCTCTGGCATCGCCGGCAGTGGCATCGCCGGTAGCGACATCGCCGGCAGTGGCATCGCCGGTAGCGGCGTCGCCGGTATCTGGCGGTGCAATCGCTGCCGGTGGCGGATCGAAGAAGGTCCATGGCGTGAGGACCGTGCGAAACCAGCGGGTGAGCGTGGCGGATGCACCCTGAAACAGGCGGACGCCAAGTATCCGGCACGCGCGCTCGAGCGGCCAGGTAACCAGCCACATCACGGCGAGGCCCACGAGCGCGACGGGCCAGAGTGGAATCGCGATGAGCAGCGCGATTGGCACGAGGGGTGCCACGAACATGCAGGGGCCGATCGCGAGTGCCATGAGCCGGCGGTGCGCCGCTACCGGGCGCGCGGGCGCGCGCCGGTCGTGACCGGTGGTTCGAAAAGGAGCGGCGATCCCGCCCACGTGATGCCGAGCCGAGAGAGCAGCGGCGCAAGCCCGGCTTCGAGCGAACGGATCTCTTTTGGGGGAAGGCTTGTCATCGCGCCAAGCAGCCGGGTCATGGGTGCCACAGGGGCGCGTCGCACGAGACGACGGCCCGCGCCGGTGACGCGAATGACGACGCGCCGCCGGTCGTCCGGCGCTTTCTCCCGCGTGACCAGGCCGGCACGTTGCAGGCGTCCGATGACGACCGAGACGGTGCTGTCGTGGGTGCGGGCCAACTCGGCGAGTGCGCCGAGCGACCGCGGGCCGTCGGCGGCGAGTGCCTGCAACAGGAAGAGTTGCGCGTTGGTGATGCCGGTGCGTCGCTCCACGGTGCGCGCCGACGCGCTCAGTCCGGCGATGAGCGCGCGGAGCATGGCGAGGGCGTCGCGGGGGGTGTGGGGGCCGCGGCTGCCGTGGTGGCCGGCGACGCGTGTGCGCGAGGGCTGACGGGGGGGAACGGGCATGGAATGGATTAGTTAGACATCGAAGTAATACTTACCGCGGCGTGCCGGCGCCAGCGCGCGATGCGGGGGTGCGCTGGCGGGGGCGCTGCCCTCGGCGCCGCCGAGGGCGCGGCGGGTGCCGCTATCGGTGCTTCTGACTCCCAGGCGCAGCGCGTGGACCGCTGGAAGCGGTGCGTCACCGCGACTAGGTTTCGCGAGCGGCCGTTGCTCGTAGCGGCAGCGCCCGGATGGCGGAACTGGCAGACGCACGGGACTCAAAATCCCGCGAGGGCAACCTCATGTGGGTTCGATCCCCACTCTGGGCATGCAATACGATTGCGGATATTGGATCACGGATCGGGATCGAGGATCACGAATCCGGATTTCGATGGCGATTGATTGAGGAGGGCCGCCGGAGTGGGCGGCCCTTTCGCCTCCACGGACCATATGCACACACTCATTCCTCGCACGCTGCGCACTGAGCGGCTCTTCATGCGGCCGTGGGCGGCGACCGACGCGGCCGCGCTGCTGCCGGTGCTGACGGCGAACGTGGAGCACTTGGGGCCCTGGATTCCGGCGCACGTCTGGACGCCGGTACCACCGCCGGAGCTGACCGCGCGGCTCGCGGGCTTCGCGGAGGACTTTGCCGCGGATCGATCGTACCGCTTCGCGCTCTTCGATCTGGACGACACACAGGTGCTTGGCGAGGTCGATCTCTTTCCGCGCGCCGCCTCGGGACGCGTGCCGCTCGCCGACGCGGATCACGTGGAGTTGGGGTACTGGCTTGATGTCACGGCCACCGGGCGGGGATTCGCGAGCGAGGCGTGCCGCGCGCTCTTCGATGTGGCGCGCACGCTCCCCGGCATGACGCACGTCGACATTCGCTGCGACGCCGCGAACGTGCCGAGCGCGGCTGTTCCCCTGCGCCTCGGCTTCCACCTGGCCGCGGTCGAGCGTGAGATGCAGGTCTGGCGGAAGCAACTCGCGAGCGACCACACGGGCGCGTAATGTGACGTGCCGCACCGCCAGCAATGCGACTCGGGCATACCGTGTATCGGCGTTGGCGTTGGCGTTGGCATCGGCACACAGCCGCTGGCGCACCGGGATCTGACCGAGTACGCTCAGGCGCCGAGCCAAGTCCGATGCGTCCCCCCTGCACGGAGAGATCATGTTCGCCGCGCTCGCCTTGTTGAGCAGCTTCGCGATGTCGCCGCTGGACACCATCCCCGCCGAGCTGACCGTCGACCCGGGCTGGATGTCGGGCGCGATCGAGACGCAGGAACCCGTCAATGACACGACGCCGCGCCGGCGACCACGGGCCATCGCCGTGTCGGACGCGTACGCCAAGCGTCTGCACGTTCATCGCTTCGCGAGCTACGCCATTCTGCCGCTCTTCACGGCGCAGGCGATCGTCGGCGAGCATCTCTACCACAGCGATCAGAACGGACTGCCGCCGGCGGCGTCGCTCAAGCGCACGCACTACTTCCTTGCCTATTCAATTGGCGGGCTCTTCGCGGTGAATGGCGTGACGGGCGCGATGAACTGGTGGGAGACGCGGCATAACCCCAAGGGGCGTGCGTGGCGCACGGCACACGGCGCACTGATGATGCTCTCGGAGGCGGGCTTCGCCTACACGGCCTCGCTCGGCTGGAAAGCTCGCTTCAGCCAGAGCGGCGGCAATGTGTCCCGCACGAATCACCTGCACATGGCGGAACTCTCCGTGGGCATGGCGCTGACGAGCTACGCGATGATGCTCAAGCCGTTCCGGCGGGATTGAGTCGGTCGACAGCGCACTGGTGGCCGTGTGCATGGCGACGCCACCGCACCGGAAAAGTGCTAACTTGGAAGTGCCTCCCGGCATGCACTCTTGTGCGTGAGGCACCGTCGTGCAGATCCTGATTGCGGACAAGCATGCGCTCGTGCGGAGCGCCCTGCGGACGCTGGTTGAAGAGCATGGCCACCGCGTCGTGGCTGAGGTTGCGTCGGGGCCCGAGGCGGTCGAGATGACGCGCCGTAGCGAACCAGATGTCGCGCTGCTCGACCTCGAAGGCTCGCCGTTCGAGATGATGGCGGCGGGCAAGCGGATTTCGTCGGCGTTCCCGCATACTGCCGTCGTCGTGCTCGCCGGTCCCGGCGAACACGACTTGTTCCTCGAGGCCGTGTCGAGCGGCGCGCGCGGCTTCGTCACGCGCGACATGGACGAGCACATCTTCTGCACGCTGCTGGAACGCGCGGCGGCCGGCGAGATTGTGGTCGCGCCGGAACTCGCCACCAAGCTGCTCGAGGTCTACACGCACGCGTCGGCGGACGGTCAACACGTGCGTCGCGCGATGACGCTGACGCCGCGTGAGCACGAAGTGCTGTCGCACATGACGCGCGGGCAAACGTCCAACCGCGCACTGGCGGCGGCACTGGACCTGAGCGAGAACACGGTTCGCTTTCACGTGCGGAACATCCTTGAGAAGTTCCACGTGCACAGCCGGGCAGCGGTGGTGGCCTACGCGTGCTCGCACGATGCCGTCGCGTTGGAGGGCGCCGAGTAGCCGGCGCGCGGCCGGTGTGGCCAACCGGATCCGTCGACGGGGACGGTGCGCACGTCAGCGTTTTCGGCGAATCCCACCCATTGGGGTAGGGTGCGCTCCCACCCTAATGGACGTTCCGAGCTCGCACCAATTTTCACAAGCTTCCCTTGTACCTCCCGCGCGGTGCAAACCGCGGCGCCTGGTTCTTCAAGGGATTAGCGATGATCTCCCGAGAACGCTCGGGTTTTCAGAATAGCTTGACCGTGTGCCCCTTCTGCTCCTGCGGGTGTGGTCTCCACCTGCAGGGAGACAGCGATGGCCTCGTTGGGGTGGTACCCAGCGAGGCCAGTCCTGTGTCAGAGGGGCGCCTGTGTGAGCGCGGCTGGGCCGCGCATGACGCCGCGCGCTGGGGCGCCCGCTTTCACGAGCCGCACATCCGTGAGCACGGCGTGCTCCGCCCGGCGTCCTGGGACGAGGCACTCGGCGTGGCGGCCAAGTCACTGCGCAGCCTGCGTGACCGCGGCCGGCCGGTGGGTGTGCTCGGCTCCGGTCGCGCGTCCAACGAGGAGAACTTCCTGGCGGTGGCACTCGCCCGCGTGGCGCTGCACACCGGCAATGTCGATGCCGGACTGCGCCGCTGTTATGAGGACCTGCTCGCGGCGTTGGAACAGCCCGCCGCCGCGGCAGACCGCGAGGATGGGATCCGCCGGCTTGAGCGCTCGGACGTCATCGTGCTGATTGAGGGCGACCTCACGACGTCGCATCCGCGCGTCGCGATGGGCGTGCTGCGCGCGCTGCGTCGAGGCGGCCGGTTGATCACCGCCGGATGGAGCCGGACGCAGATGAGCCGGCTGGCGACCGTGCACCTGCCGTTAAGTGCGGCGATGCCAGTGAGCACGCTGGCCGCGTTGCAGCAGGCGTTTACCGAGTTGGCTGCGCGCGGTGATGCGGTGAGTGCCGGCGGCGGCGGCGCGAGCGCGGTGGAGCGCGCGGCATCGATCGTCGCCGAGTCACGGCGCGTGGCGTTTGTCCTGACGCCGTTCGATGCGGATTCCGTGGTGCTTCGCACCGCGGCTTCGCTCATCGCGGCGCTGGCCGACGATGTCGCCGCGGCCGGAGGGACGCCGCCGCTCGTACTGCCGCTCCCTGTCCGCGCCAATACGTGCGGCGCGTTCGATATGGGGGTGGCGCCGCACCTGCTCCCCGGGCGGCGTTCACTGGAAGATCATGACGCCCGCGACCGACTGCGCGCCGTGTGGGGCACCGAGCCGTGCTGGAGTGGCGGACTGAGCGCCGAGGAGATGATCGACAGCGTGTCGGGGCTCGTGGTGCTGGCGGATGACGTCACGGAGTTTCATCGCCGGCCCGATCGTGCAGTGGCGGCGCTGCAATCGCTCGACACGCTTGTCGTGTTCGACAGCTTCGTGACGCCGACGACGAAGGCGGCGCACGTGGTGCTGCCGATCGCGGCGTTCGGAGAGACGGCGGGAACGATCACGAGTCTCGAGGGGCGCGTGCAGCGGTGGCGGAGCGCCGCCGATGCGCCGCACTCGATTCGGCCGGGTTGGCGGGCACTCCGCGACTTGCTCGATGCGCTGGGCGCCACGTACGCGCCGCAATCACTCGACGTGCTGCTGCGAGACATCTGGACGGCGGTGCCGTCCTACGGCGCGATTGCGCCGGCCGCGCTCGACGCCGCGGGCGGCGCGGTGCTTGAGGATTCAGGCGCACCGCGCCGCGCGACCCCCGTCGCTGATGCGATGCGCCGGACCGCCTCGCGCCGCGTCGGCGCCGCGCCGGCGGAAGCACCGTCGGATGCGACGGCGGATGCGATGCGCTGGCTGCTGCGCGGCGAGGGCGTGTTCGACTGGGGCGACGACCCGCTGGTGACGTCGTCGCCGATCCTCCGGCGTACACCGGCGTCGGAGCGGAAGCTGCGCCCGACCGGTGTGGTGATGATGAGCACGGATGACGCGGAACGACTGGGTGTCCGCGACGGATGGACGATTCGCGTTCGCTCGAGGAGCGGTGAAGCTCACGTGGCGGTGTCTCTGCGGGCAGGACAGGAGCGGGGCGTGCTGTTTGTCCCGTTCGCATATCGGGATCGCCTGAGCGCGCTGTCGGGCGACGGTGGTGCGGTGGAGGTGGAAGTCAGTCGCGCCTGAAGGCCTCAACTGGAGGAACGGAACCGTGGAGAGGAGCGCCACCCGCGTCATCGCCAGAAGCGACGTGAACGAGTGGCTGGC
This sequence comes from Gemmatimonadota bacterium, assembly GCA_023249375.1. Classification (GTDB taxonomy): domain Bacteria; phylum Gemmatimonadota; class Gemmatimonadetes; order Gemmatimonadales; family Gemmatimonadaceae; genus PNKL01. Next base: position 6,193 of record JAHFCT010000023.1, read on the forward strand.
GCATATCCTCCACCATCGTGACGTTATCGCGCCGACGCGGTCACCGGGTGGAGACACGATGTTTGCTCCCATCACGTCGCCCGATGACGTGCTGTGGGACTTCGAGAATCCGCTGGCGCCACCGAAGCAGTTCCTGCTCCCACAGACGGAGCCGCTGGCGCACTTCCGTCGCATCGACGGCCACATGCACGTGGAACCGGTGGCCGAGCAGCGGGAGCGCGTGCTCTTCAACGTGCGCAGCTGCGATGCCTCGGCGCTCGCCTTTCTGCGTGAGACCTATGCACGCGACCTCGCCGATGACGTGGTGGAGCGACGCGCGGCATCGCTGACGGTCGTGACGCTGGCGTGCAGCGTGCCCTGCGAGCTGGGGTTCTGCGTCTGCACCGACGCGGGGCCGTTCTTGCGGCGTGACTTCGACGTGCAGCTCACCGATCTCGGCGACGCGTTCTTCGTGGAGGTGGGCACAGACAAGGGGCGCGCGCTCGTCGGCCTCGCGGACGCTCTGTTCCAGGATGCGGCCTCCGACGATCAGGCGCGACGCGATGCGTCGGAGCTTGCGGCGCGCGCGCATTTTGGCGGCGAGACGTGCCACTTTGGTTCCGCCATGCGGCGCATCTCGACGAAACGGGTGGCGGACGAGTTGTGGGAGTCGATGAGCGCGTGGTGCCTGGACTGTGGCGGCTGCACGCACGTGTGCCCCACCTGCTACTGCTTCAGCGTCTCGGACACGCCGCCGGCCGACGGCTGCTCCACGCGATGCCGCCTGTGGGATTCGTGCCAGTACTCGGCGTTCACCCTCGAGGCGACGGGACACAATCCGCGCACGGCACACGGCGAGCGCATGAAGCGCCGATTCCATCACAAGGCGAGCGCGCAGTACTTCCAACGGGACGGGCGCGTCGGCTGCGTGGGATGCGGACGCTGCGTGAAGGTGTGCATGGGCACCACCGACATGCCGACGGTGATCGCGGCCATTCGCCACGGCACGTGGGACGGCGGGCGCGCTCATGCCTAATCTCCTGCTGCCGAGCGTGGCGACGATTCTCACGCAGCGCGACGAGACGCCTGACGTCCGCACGTACGCTCTTCGCTTCCGCGATCCTGACGAACGGGCGGGCTTCGCGTTCACGCCAGGGCAGTTTCTGGAACTCTCGGTCTTTGGATTCGGCGAGGCGCCGTTCTGCCTGGCGTCGAGTCCGACGCGCGGCCCCGATGTGGAAGTCACGGTGCGGCGGTGCGGCCGGTTAACCGACGCGCTGCACACGCTCGGGCCCGGTGATGAAGTGGGCCTGCGGGGGCCGTGCGGCAACGGATTTGACGTGGACGCGGCGCGGGGCAAGGACCTCGTTTTCGTCGCCGGCGGCATTGGGCTGCCGCCGCTTCGCAGCCTGATATGGAACGTGTTCGACCGCCGCCGCGAGTTTGGCCGTGTGACCATTCTGTACGGTGCGCGCACGCCGTCCGACCTCGTGTACAAGGACGAACTCCGCGATTGGGAGCGGCAGGCTGATGTCACGGTGCGCGTGACGGTGGACCGCACCGGGCCGGGCTGGGACGGAACGGTCGGGATGGTGCCGGTGCTGTTCGACCACGTCGAACTGAATGCGGCGACGAGCCTGGCGTATGTCTGCGGTCCGCCGATCATGATCAAGTTCGTCGTGCAAGACCTGCTCAAGCGCGGGTTCGCGGCGGAGCACGTGATCTCCACGCTGGAGCGGATGATGCAGTGCGGCGTGGGCAAGTGCAATCACTGCTGCGTGGGGCATCGATACCTGTGCCGCGACGGGCCGGTGTTCAACGTGCGCGAGATCACGGAGATGTGGGAGTGAACCTCGCCTCGCGTCTTCGCGGCCGCGTCACCGTGGTCGGCATCGGCAATCCGCTGCGCGGAGACGACGGCGTGGGCTGCCGTATCGTGGAAGCGCTGGCGAACGATTGCTGCAGCGGCGCGCTTCGTCGCGAGGCGGGCCTGACGGTGGTCAACGCCGAAGACGTGCCGGAGAACTATCTCGGTCCAGTTGTCGACTCGCGGCCGGATGTCGTGCTGCTGGTGGACGCGGTGGACCTTGGAACGTCGCCGGGCGCGTCGGTGATTCTCGAGTCGGCGGCGCTGAGCGGTGAATCGCCGTACACGCATCGCACGTCACTGCGGGTGACGGCGTCGCTGTTGGAGCGCATGACGGGCGCCGAGGTGCTGCTGCTCGCGGTGCAGCCGGGCACGCTCGAGTGGGGGTTCCCGCTGAGCGATGCGGTGGCGACCTCAGCGGACAGCCTGACGGACTTGCTGCGGGAGGCACTCGCATGCTGACGCTGGCGCTCGCGCTGGTACTGGTGATTCCGGTGGCCGGCGCCGTGATGGCGGGCGTGGCGCGCGTGGGTGAAGCCCGCGGTGTGGCGTTGCGCGCGGCACTTGTCACCGCGCTCCTCGCCATTGGCGTGTCGTGGGTGGCGTATCCGGCGGGCTATCGCGTGATGCTCGCGGGATTGCCGTGGCTGGAGCACGGATCGAGCGCCGGCCTATTTGGGCTGCTGCTCGATCCGCTCGCCACCATCCTGCTGCTGGTGGCGACGGTGATCGGATTTCTCACCGTGCTGTATTCGGGTGGATACCTGCAGAAGGAGAATCAGGAGCACAGCGTCGGTGCCGAGCATCATGGCCGGTTCTATTTCTGGCTGCTCGCGTTTCTGGCGAGCATGGTCGGCGTGGCGACCGCGCCAAACTTCCTGCAGCTGTTCGTCTTCTGGGAGCTGACGACGGTCTGCTCGTGGTCGCTGATCTCGTTCTACCGCAGCCCGTCGAGCCTGCGCGCCGGATTCAAGGCAATCCTGATGACGCACGCCGGCGGCCTGTTCTTCATGGCCGCGCTGCTCGTGATGTTCGTGAAGACGGGATCCTTCGACTTTGATGCGCCGGCGCGGCTCGATGGCAACGTGCGCGGCGCGGTGTACGCGTTCCTGATGATTGCGGCGTGGGGCAAGGCCGCGCAGGTGCCGTTGAACACGTGGCTTCCCGACGCGATGGAGGCGCCGACGCCCATCAGCGCGTACCTGCACGCGGCGGCGATGGTGAAGGCCGGCGTGTACCTGATGGCGCGCGCGGTGAGCAGCGGCTGGGCAATGCCGGAGGGCGTCGGCCTCGTGATGGCCATCATGGCGCTGGTCACCATCCTGATTGCGCTCTCGTTCTACTTCGTGCAGGACGACCTCAAACGGCTTCTCGCGTACTCGACGATCGCGCATCTGGGCTATGTGCTGCTTGGCGTCGCCATTGGCGCGCTCGGCTCGCCAATCGCCTTGCAGGGCGGTGCACTGCACATCATCTGCCACGCGTTCGGCAAGGCGACGCTGTTCCTGTGCGTCGGCGCGGTCGCATGGAAGACGGGTTCGCGCAGTATCGCGGGGCTGCGCGGCATCGCGCGCATCATGCCGCTCACGGCGACGGCGTATTTCGTGGGGGTGCTGGCGGTCACGGGCATCCCCCCGTTTGCCTGCTTCTGGAGCAAGTTCATGATCCTCGCCGGCGCCATGCAACTCGCGTCGCCGCTCGGTCCCGTGATCATGGCGGTGGTGCTCATCGAGAGCCTGGTGGCGTTCGGCTGGATGCTCCGGGTGGGACAGAAGGTCTTCCTCGGGCCGTGGACGCCGCCCGCGGATCGGCCCCTCCATCCGCTGCCTGTCTCGATGCAGATCGCGCTGGTGGCTCTGATCGCCGGGTGCCTGGTGGCGCCGGTCGTGGGCATCCCCCTCGTTCATCGGATTGTCCCATGATCACGTTTCGCCTTCTTGAAGTGGCGGCGGCGTTTCTCGTGCTTGGCGCGGCCACCGCGTTCTTCACGCGGCGCCGGCGAAAGGTCTGCGGTTGGGTGAGTGTGGCGGCGATGGGTGGTGCGGCAGTGTTGATGATCGCCGTGGCGGTGCGCGCCTTCGCCGGCGCGGCGGACGCCGAAGTCTCGGTGTTGCCCATCGCGAGCCTGAGGTCGGCGCTGAGCGTGCGCGTCGATGCGCTGAGCGCGCTGTTCCTCTGCGTGTCGGGGCCGGTGGCGTGGATGACCACTCTGTACTCGGTGGAGTACATGTCGCGGTACACCAAGGACAGCGTCGCCAAGTACTTCCCGGTGCTGCTGCTCCTGTTCTTCTCGATTGCGGGAACCGTCGTGACGACGGACCTCTTCTGGTTCCTCGTCTTCTGGGAAGTGATGACGCTCACGTCGTTCTTCCTCGTGATCTACGAACGGGAGAATCGCGAGTCGCATCGCGCGGGACTGAAGTACTTCATCTGGAATCAGGGGGCGGCGCTCGGCATGGTGGCGGCGGCGCTGGTGCTGTGGCGTCACGCCGGCTCGTTTGGATTTGCTGCAATTCGTGACGCGCTCGGCGCGCTGCAGGTGAGCAATCCGCTCCTCGCGCACACGGTGCTGTTCCTCTTCTTCGCCGGCTTTGCCACCAAAGCGGGGCTGCTGCCGTTCTGGAACTGGCTGCCCGACGCCTACGCGGCCGCGCCGAGCAGCGCGACGGCGGCGTTTGGCGGCACGATGTCGAAGCTCGGCGTCTACGGGCTGTTGCGCGTGTTCCTGCATCTGCTGCCGCTTGGCTCGTTCACCACGTCGTGGGGCGTGGTCATCGCGTGCGTGGGCCTGGCGAGTCTCTTCATCGGCACGCTAGCTGCACTGCAGCAGGACGACACGAAGCGGCTGATGTCGTATCACGCCATCGGGCAAGTGGGGTACATGTTCCTCGGCATCGGCGCGGGACTCGCGCTGCTGCGCACCAATCCGCTGCTCGGCACGATGGGACTCGTCGCGGGCCTGTTTCACATGGTGAACAACTGCTTCTACAAATCGTGCCTCTTTCTGGGGGCAGGGGCAGTGGAGTTCCGGACGGGCGGGCGCAGCCTCGCGGCGATGTCGGGCGGACTGGGCGGCGTGATGTCGGCGACGATGGCGTGCTCGCTGATTGCGTCACTCGCGATTGCGGGCGTGCCGCCGCTGAACGGATTCGCCAGCAAGTGGCTGATGTATGTCACCGGGATTCTCGGCGGCGAGGTGTCGTTCCTGCTTCCGGTGGCCGCACTGGTGGCGATGTTCATCTCGCTCGTGACGCTGGCGTCGTTCCTGAAGTATCTCGGCGGGGCGTTCCTCGGCGCGGCCACCGAGGTCAAGGGCATTCGCGAAGTGCCCATGACGATGCTCGCCCCGCAGGTGGTGCTCGCGACACTGTGCATCGCGGCGGGGCTGCTGCCGATTGTTCCGCTGCGACTCGTCCATCAGGCCGTGGTCGGCCTTCCCTCCGCGGCGGGGCTGCCGGCGTTGAGTGCACTCGTCGGGCCGGGCCCGAACCTCGCCCTCGTGAAGGACGGCGTCGTACTCGCGACGTGGGCACCCATGCCCGTGGCCCTCGTGCTGTTGGTGCTCGGTGCGGCCGCGTTCTTCGGACTGCAGCGTGCGGGCGGTGCTGCCACGCGCACGGTGCCGGTGTGGGCGGGCGGCGAGGAAGAAGAGCCGGCGCTGATGAGATATCGCGCCGACAGCTTGTATCGGCCGTTCAAGGATGCGTTCCACGGCATGTATCCCCACGTGCCGCCGCTGCAGCTTTCCGTTCCGGTCTTCGTGCGACGCACGCTGGATCTCGACCGCTGGCTCTTTCGGCCGATTGCACGAGGCACCGCCGACGCGGCGCGCGGCGTGAGCCGCACGCATGTCGGCATTCCACAGGTCTATCTGCTCTGGATCATCGTCGGCGCCGTCGCGGTGATCATGACGATTCTGCTGGTGTCCGGAGGCGCTCCATGATCGCCACAGCGGCCGCCGAAACGGCCACCCTGCTGCGTAGCCGGCTCGGCGCCGGCGTGCTCGGTGCGCGCGAGATGGATCCCGATCTCCTGTGGGCGTCGGTGGACCGCTCTTGCGTGCGCGAAGCGACGACGGTGATGAAGGAGATCGGGAGCCGCTATCTCGTCACGGTCGGCATTGACGAGCGGCCGCTGGGCGGCGGCTACGGCATCGTGCACCTGTTCTCGCTGGACGCGGAGCATCTGTTCATCGCGGTGGACTGTCCGGTGTCGGCGGGCGATCCGCGCATTGATTCCATCACGCCGCTGATTCCCGGCGCGTCGTGGGCCGAGCGGGAGTTCCGCGACATGATCGGCGTGGAGCCCGAAGGACATCCCGATCCGAAGCGCCTGGTGTTGCCGGACGACTGGCCCGAGGGCGTGCACCCGCTGCGCCGCGACGTGGCGTACAACTATCGTCCGCCCTCCGTGGAGGGATTTGCGCCTGAGCTCGTGAAGCCGCCGCGGGGAAGCAGCGTGCTGCCCGTCGGGCCGTTCTTCCCGGTCTTGGAAGAGCCGGCGCGGTTCCGGCTCTTCGTCGAAGGGGAGACGGTCGTGGGGTGCGACTATCGCGGCTTCTACAACCACCGCGGCATCGAGAAGCTCGGCGACAGCGTGCTGACGTGGGATCGCATCCCATTTCTCGCGGAGCGCATCTGCGGCATCTGCGGATTCATTCACTCGACGTGCTACTGCCAGGCGGTGGAGAAGGCGGCGGACATCGAGGTGCCGCGCCGTGCGGCGTACATCCGCACGGTGATGCTGGAACTCGAGCGCATTCACTCGCACTTGCTGTGGCTAGGCATTGCCGGCCACATCCTGGGCTTCGATACGGTGCTGATGCAGACGTGGCGCATCCGCGAACCGGTGATGTGGCTCACGGAGGAGATCAGCGGCAACCGGAAAACCTACGGCATGAATCTGGTGGGCGGCGTGCGCCGCGACATCACCGACGCGCAGCTGCCGCGCATTCTCGACGTGCTGAAGACGGTGGAGAAGGAGGCGCTCGCGGTGCGCAAGGCGATTGCGGACGACAGCACGCTCCACGCGCGCACGGTGGGCGTGGGGCCGCTGAGCACCTGGTGGGCAAAGGAAATCTGCGCGGTGGGCCCGCCGGCCCGCGCCTCGAACGTGCTGATTGACGCACGGATTGATCATCCGTACGCGGCCTACGATGACTTGAAGCCGAGGTTGTGTTCGTCGGACGGCTGCGACGTGTGGGCGCGCGTCATCGTGCGCCTTGACGAACTCGAGGACAGCATCCGGCTGGTGCGCGAGGCGCTGGCGAATCTCCCGGCGGGCGCCGTGCGCGCCGAGTTCGACGAAATTCCCGGTGGTCGCGTAGGCGTGTCGGCGGTCGAAGCGCCGCGCGGGGAGGCCATCCACTTCGTGATGACGGGCGGCGAGAACCGGCCATATCGGTGGCGCGTGCGCGCGCCGACGTTCCCGAATCTTCAGGCCGTGCCGGCGATGATCCGAGGGCAGAGCATCGCCGACGTGCCGATCAGCATCGGCAGCCTTGACCCGTGCTTCTCGTGCACGGAGCGCATGGAGACGGTCAGCGTCGCGGATGGCAGTCGGCGCATCTACACGCTGCAGGAACTGCAGGCCTTGGCGCAGTCAGCGCGCGCGCGCCGTGGCAACGGCGACGGAGGAGCACCATGAACGCCGCATACCTGCGCACCGCCGCCATCGCGGTGCTCGATGTGGCGCTGCTGCTCGTGCTCTCGCCGCTATTCGAGGGCGTGCTGCGCAAGCTGAAAGCGGCGCTTCACTCGCGCATCGGCCCGCCGGTCGTGCAGCCGTTCGTGGACACCCTCAAGCTGCTCGGCAAGGACGACCTTCTCACGGTGCACAGCCGAGCGTACGCCGTGACTCCGGCGCTGGCGCTGGCGTCGGTGCTCGTGCTCGGAACGATGGTGCCGATCGGCGGCGTCCCACCACTCGGATTTGCCGGTGATGTCGTCGGGATCATCTACGTGGCGGGCGTTGGCGCGGTGCTGCTGATCCTGACCGCGTTTGCGAGCGGCAGTCCATACGCGGCGGTCGGCGGATCGCGCGAGATGATGGCGCTGCTCTCGGTGGAGCCGGTCGTCGCGGTGACGCTCGTCGTCGGCGCGATGAAGGCCGGCACGCTGTCGGCGGGCGGCATCTCGGCGTGGAATGCGTCGCACGGTCCGACCATCAGCATGACCTTGGCTGGGCTGGCGCTCTTTCTCGCCGTGCAGGCACAGGCCGGCAAGCTGCCGTTCGACATTCCGGAAGCGGATCAGGAGATCATGGGAGGCCCGCTGGTGGAGCAGAGCGGGCCACGGCTCGCGCTCTTCCGCTGGGCGATGTGGGTGCGGCAACTCGTTTTCACACTCTTGCTTGTGGAACTGTTCTTCCCGTGGCCGCGGAGCGGGGTCTTCCTGCTCGACCTGGTGTCGGCATTGGCCAAGGCGATGCTCGTGCTGGTGCTTGTCGCGGTGGTGGATGTGGTCAACCCGCGCCTGAAGGTGGAGCAGGCGATGGGCTACTACCTGCGCGTCGCGTTCTCATCGCTGGCGGCGCTGGCCTTCGCCGTCGTCGGCATGTAGGAGGTGCACCGTGCTCCTCAGTAAACTGCGCGAGGCCTTGATCTGCGTCCAAGCGGGACGCGTGACGCTGCCGTATCCCTATGCGCCGCACGATCCGCCGCCCGGATTCCGCGGAAAGCTCGCCCTCGATGCCGATCGCTGCATCGGATGCGGCGGATGCGCGGCGGTGTGCCCGTCGGGCGTGATTCTCATCCGTGATGACAAGCCGATGGTGCGCACGCTGCACTTCGCCCTGGCACGTTGCACGTACTGCGGGCGCTGCTCCGATGTGTGTCCCGAAGGCGCGCTGTCGCACACGCTGCAGTTCGAGACGGCGACCAACACCATCGACGACCTGGTGATGACGATCGACGTGTTCATGGGACCGTGCCAGCGCTGCGGCCGCTGCTTTCCGCCGCCCACGGCGATGGATCAACTGCCGATTCGGGGCTTCAGGATGGACAGCGAGTGCTGCCGCGTCGGGGCCGACATGCCTGCCCCCGATGCGGCGGCGACGTGGGCCGCGGCGCACTCCGCACCGCCCGGTGGCGTGAGGACACTCACCCCGTGATCTCCGACCTGCTTCCCGTTCCGCTCATTCGCACACTGAGCCTCACGCTGGTCATCACGTCGGTGCTGGTCGTCGAGTCGCGGCGGCTGCGCGTGGCGGCCGCCGCGTACCTGCTGCAGGCGCTGCTCATCGTGGCGCTGCTCGCCGCGTTTGCCTCGATGAATCACGCGCTGTACTGGTGGGCGGCCACCGCGCTGGTCACCAAGGCCGTGCTTATCCCGTGGTTCCTGCTGCGCTACATCCGGCGCACGGGCGGCGTGGAGGTGAAGCCGCTCGTCGGTTTCGCGCCGTCCGTGCTGGTGGCCGCGATCCTGATGGTTGCGTTTTTCCGGCTCACGCACGGACAGGCGGGGTTGCTGGTGCCGAGCGCGCTCGCGAAAGAGGAAGTCCTGCGGACGAACCTCGCGGTGGCATCCACCGTTTTCGTGCTGGGGTTGTGGGCGCTGCTCACGCGGCGCGACGCGGTGAAGGCGGTGATCGGATTGTGCCTGCTCGAGAATGGCGTGCACCTCGGTCTCGTCAGCTTCGCCCCGGGACTTCCAGAGACCGCGCTGTTCGGCGTCGCCTCCGAAGTGGTGGTCACCGTCTTCCTGCTCCTCTACGTGATTGAGGGACTGTTCAAGGAGTTCGGCACCACCGACACGTTCCAGCTGAGGACGCTGCGATGGTAACGACGTCTTCGCTTCCCGTCGCCGCGTTCCTCGTGCCGCTGCTCGCCGGCGTCCTCCTGCTCGTATCGGGAGGCGGCCGGCGACGGTTCTGTGAATGGGTGGCGCTCGCCGCGTCCGCGTTTCTCGCCGTGGCGGGGGTGTGGGTCGCGATTCAAGTGGCGGCGGGGAGCATCCTCGTGGCGTGGGGCGAGGAACTGCGCGTCGATGCGCTCTCCGCCCTGATGATGCTCGTCGTCGGCGTGCTGGGCTTCCTCGCGATCGTGTACGCCGTGCGCTACAGCGAACACGGGCGCATGATGGACGCGCCCGGCATGGGCGGCCCCGAGCGCCGGCCGGCGGTCTTCTACGCTTTGGTGCTGCTCTTCCTGGGCACGATGACGTGGGCCGTGGTGACGAACAACGTCGTGATGCTCTACGTCGCGGTGGAAGCAACGACGCTGAGCTCCGGATTGCTCGTCGCCTTCTTCTGGGACAAGCGCGCGCTCGAGGCGGGCTACAAGTATCTGATCCTGCTCACGGTGGGCATCACGTTCGCGTTGCTCGGATGCGTCGTCGTCTATGCCGCCGGCGCGGCGACGGGCGCGATCACCGGCGTCGACACGCTGCTGCTCAGCCACATCCGCGACGTGGCGCACCTGATCCCGCGCCCGACGGCGCTGATGGCGGTGGCGCTGCTCGTCGTCGGATTCGGCACGAAGGCCGGCCTGGTGCCGTTCCACGTCTGGCTGCCGGACGCGCACGCCGAGGCGCCAGCGCCCGTCAGCGTACTGCTCTCGGGGATCATGATCAAGGTCGCGCTGTACGCGATGGCGCGGACCATCAGCATGTTCTTTCCGGCCGTTCCGCAGCTCACGATCTTCGCTGTCGCTCTGGGATGTCTGACGATGCTCGTCGGCGTTGTGCTCGCGCTGGCTCAGGACGACCTCAAACGGCTGCTTGCGTATTCGTCAGTCAGCCAGATGGGATACGTGCTCGCGGGCATTGCCCTGGGCACGTATCTGGGCGCGTACGGCGGGCTGTTCCATCTGCTGAATCACGCGCTGTTCAAGGCGCTGCTGTTCATGGCGGCTGGCGCGCTCGTGTTCGCCACCGGGGCGCGCCGCGTGAGCGAACTCGGCGGACTAGCGCGGCGGATGCCCGTGACCGCGGCGTGCTTCCTTGTCGGCGCACTTTCGATTGCGGGGTTCCCGCCGTTCAACGGTTTCTGGAGCAAGTTCACGATCTACGTAGCGCTCGCACGCTCGGGGTTGTGGTGGGCGGTGGGGGTGGCGGTCTTCACCAGTCTGCTCACGATGGTGGCGCTGGTCCGGCCGGTGATTCGAGTGTTCTGGGCGGCACCGACGGGCGACGCGCACCGTCTGGACGGCGTGCAGGAGGTGCCAGCCGCGCTGTGGGTGCCGATGGTCGTGCTCGCCGCGCTGTGCCTGCTCCTCGGCGTGGTGCCGTCCGCGGCGTACGCACTGCTCCACCGCGCGGCGACGGTACTCGCCGTGCTCGGCGGGTAGGGGGGCGCATGTTCAAGGAGCTCTGCCGCAAGGCGTTTACTCGGTCGCTGTGGGTCTACCACGCGAATGCCGGCGCGTGCAACGGGTGCGACATCGAAGTCATCGACGTGCTCACGCCCTACTATGACGCGGAGCGGTTTGGCATTCGGCTGGTGGGGTCGCCGCGGCACGCCGACGTGATTCTGCTCAGCGGGCCGGTCACGCGACAGGCGGCGCCAGCGCTGAAACGGCTGCTGGATGCCGTTCCTGATCCCAAGCTGGTCGTCGCGGTGGGATCGTGCGCCGCGGGCGGCGGAAGCTGGTTCGACACCTACGCGACGACCGGTGGTGCGAACGAGACCATTCACGTCGATTACTTCATTCCCGGGTGCCCGCCGCGCCCCGAGGCGATTCTCTATGCGCTCGCCGTGGCGATGGGGCTCGTGCCCAAGAAAGCGGCTCCGGAGCATTGGCAACAGGAGACGCTGGAGGAGCTTGCGGCGGGCATCACGCATCTGAAACGAGCATGACGGCGATTGAGGACAGGGATCACGGATTGCGATCGCGGATCACGATTTCGGATCGAGATCGCGATGACACCAGAACGGCCGCCGAGAGGCGGCCGTTCTGGTGGTCGTTGCCCTCCGGGAGCTAGGGCTTCTTCGCGATCGGCTTCCGCTTCCAGTAGCCTGGGTCCGCGGTGACCCATTCTGCGGGCGGGAGACTCTGCTGTGGTGCAAACGAGAAGAGGTCGGTCTGCTGGCTGGCGACCGCGTTGGCGGTATTCGCGGCAATCTTCTTTTGGCCTTCGGGGCCGCCCAGCGCCGCGATGTACGCCGCACCCGTGTGCAGGGTGGCGTTGTCCAGTTCAGCGAGGGACTTGTGGGCGACGAACATGAAATACGTGGGTCCGGGGCCGCCTCCGGCCACCTGCCAAATCGAATACTTATCCGAGAGCTTCGCACTCTCGTGCGCGGCCTTGATGAGCTTTCGATTCTCCTCGAACTCGGCGGCATGTCCGGGCCGCACCGAGATACGCGTCACCACGAAGTAACGGCTTGCGGCCAGATCCGCCGGTCCGCCGTAGCCGAGGTCCTCGCGGGCCGATAGCACCATCAGTCGGGCGTCACTGAGGTACTCTGACTCGGGCGGCACGAACTTCTTGTTGACGGCATCAAGGGCCGGGTTTGCGTCGACGGCCTTGTTGGTCTTCTCGTAGTCGCCCCACGTGGGATAGAGGCTCATGTACCAGTTCTCGGACGGTCCGGTCATCGCCGACATCGCGAGCATCGACGTGGGGAACTTGGCGGCGGCGTTGGCGGCCGACCAGTTCACCTCGTGCGCGTCGTGGGCAAAGCCTTTTCCGACCTTCACCGTCTCCCGAAAGACAGTAAGCACCGTGAACGCCGGGGCGGCCGGCTTCTCCTGTGCCGTGACCGCGATTGGCGCGAGCACGGCGACGGCGAGAGACAAGCGGGCAGCGTAATGCCTCATCATGGGGGGCTCCTGAAGTGCGAGGGGGCGCGCGGCGGATGGGTATCCGCCGCGAACGAACGTAGCGCGCAGGTCCGAATCGGTAAGGCCAAGCGGTGCGGGGCAGTAGCACCGGCTCACGGACGTGCCAGAGACGCCGGACCGCGGTGCCGGTTGCGGGGCTCGCCGTCCATTCATTACAGTGAGGCCATGCCCCGCACCACGATGCAGGCTCTCAGCGCCGCCATCGCCCTCGCCTTCACCGCGATGGCGGGTCGCGCCCAGACCGATTCGGTGAAGAAGGACACCGCGTCGCTGCCGAGCGTGGCAATCATTGCCAAGCGCAATCTGACGTCGACCAACCGGGAAGGGTTCTACGACCGCAAGAAACTCGGGCTCGGCACGTTCTTCGACTCGACGGATGTGCGGCAGTTCGACGGATCCGGCCTCGCCGAGCGCCTGCGTGGCGTGGGCGGAGTGCGCATCGTCTCGTTCCACGAGAAGAACGAGCAGAATCTGACGCCCGAATTGCGGGCGGCGAGTTCCATTCATCAGGGTATGAATGGCGAGCCGTGCTGGAGCTCGGTCGTCTACGACAACGTCACCATCTATCGGTCCGGCAGCTTTGGCCGACCCCCGAATTTGCGCACGGACCTTGGCATCACGGGGCTCGAAGCGATCGAGTTCTATCGCGGCCACATGCAGGCGCCGCAGATGGTGAGTGCAATGGCCGACTGCGGCATTCTGGTGCTGTGGTCGCGGCGGAAACACTGAGCGCGCGCGAGGGACGCCGCGTGGGCGTTGCACAGTCGCGCCGCGAGGGACGCCGCGTGGGCGCTGCACAGTCGCGCCGCGAATTCCTGGCGTTGCTGGCCGGCGGCACGGCGGCCGCGGCCTGCGCGAACTCGATTGCCGGAGTCCGCGACTCGGCGGGCGGCGGGTCTCCGCGGCTCGCGTCGCGTCCCGGCACGCCCACGCAAACGCTGACGCCGGGGACTTACCAGATCACGGCGTCGAATCCCAATGACGGCTCGCTCGTCGTGCCGTCGTCGTACAGTGCGTCGCGCAGCATGCCACTGCTGGTCTCATTTCACGGAGCGGGGCAGGGTGCCGTCAGCATGCTGTCAGCGATGAGCCCGTATGCAGAGAGCCGCGGCTTTCTGCTGCTCGCGATCGGTGCCCGCGGACTCACGTGGGACGTGTTCACGTACAAGTACAGCTACGACATCACATTCATTGACAGCGCGCTGGCGTGGGCCTTTGCGCGGTGCAATGTCGACGCGGCGCGCGTCACCGTGAACGGATTCTCCGACGGCGCGAGCTACGCGCTGGGGCTCGGACTCGGGAATGGCGATCTCTTCTCGCGCGCGATTGCCTGGTCGCCGGGATTTCTGCCGGGGTCCGATACCAGCCCCGTGGGGAAGGCGCGATTCTTCGTGTCGCACGGAAAGCAGGACACCGTGCTGCCCATCGACAGCGCGAGCCGCGTAATCGTTCCCAGCCTGACGTCCAGCGGATATGATGTGACGTACGTGGAGTTTGACGGCGGGCACCAGATGCCGGCCGCGGTGGTCAATCAGGCAATGGACTGGATGCTCGCCTAGACGAGCGCACTGATGTGCACGGGTCGCCGTCGTCCGGCGCACCCCTTGGCATAACATGGGAGAACGAAGCGATGAAGGGACGCAGCGCGTGGGTAGCGGTGCTGGCGGCGAGTGTGATGGCCGCTGGCTGCGGGCAGAAGGCGAAGCAGGAGGCGAACGCCGCGAAGGTGGAGCACGCCATGGCCGAACTCGGCATTGCCGCGGTCTGGCAGGCGTATCGGTCGGCGGGCCCGGCCGCCGACCTCAAGGCGTACGTCGACATCTACTCGAACGAAGTCGCATACTCGGCGCCGGGCACACCGACGCTTCGCCGCCTGCCCGCGGTGCGCGAATATCTCGCCGACAAGTTCAAGAAGTCGCACTATCTCGAGACCGACGTGCTGCTTGGCGTGCCGATGATCGAGGGTGACCACGCGATGCAGTTCGGGTCATACTGGGAGATTCGCTCGGAAGACGGAAAGAACCCGCACGCGACGGACTACGGCCAGTTCGCCGCCGAGCTGCGGCGTGAATCGGACGGCAAGTGGCGGATCTGGCGGCATCAGATGACGCTCGACTCGAGCGTCGTCTGGATGAAGCCGAAGCCTGCCGCGCGGTAACGTGCTGCGGCTCGCGCTGCTGCTGCCCAGCGTGCTCGTGGCGCAGGCCACGACGCCGGGCAGGGCGAGCGCGCCAGCGACGGTCACCGCCGCGGCAGAGCAGTACGAAGCGGTGCTCTCCGCGCGAAACGTGATGATCCCGATGCGCGACGGCACGCGGCTGGCGACGGACATCTGGCGCCCGTCGCGCAATGGCGTGCCCGTTCCGGGGAAGTTCCCGGTCCTGCTGCTTCGCACGCCGTACGACAAGACGGCGCGTGCCCCGCAGGCACCGTATTTCGCGGAGCACGGCTACGTCGTCGCGCTGCAAGACATCCGCGGGCAAAACAAGTCCGAAGGCGTGTTCGCCAAGGTGCAGCCCAAGGACGCCAGCGACGGGTACGACACCGTGGAGTGGCTGTCGCACCAGTTCTTCTCGAACGGCAGCGTGGGAATGTGGGGCACGTCGTTCGACGCGCACATGCAGGCCGGCGCCGCCGCGCTGCATCCGCCCTCGCTCAAGACGGTGCTCATCAACATGGGCGGCATGTCGAACGCGTGGGATCATGGCGTGCGATTCCGCGGCGCGTACGAGATGGGGCGGCAGCTCACCTGGGCCTGGATGCAGATTCTGGCCGACCCGCACGCGGAGGCCGCGAAGACGATTCTGGAAAGAGAGAAGGTGGAGGACTGGTACGAGAGGCAGCCCATGCCGCGCGGACACAACCCGCTGTCGGCGGCGCCGCAGTACGAAGGGTGGTACACGGAGTTCTTTGAACACGCCAACTACGACGCGTTCTGGAAGGACCCGATGATGGCCTGGGACGAGCACTACGCCGAGACGGCGGATATCCCGATGCTTCACGTGGGGGGCTGGTACGACATCTTCCTCGCGGGGACGTTCCGGAATTTCGCGGAACTTCGAAAGATCAAGCGCGCGCCGCAGCGCGTGCTCGTGGGACCGTGGACACACAGCGGCAACGGCCGCAGCTTCGCGGGCGATGTGTCGTTCGGTGACAGCGCCGTCATTCCCGATTTCGCGACTGCGTTTCATCTGCGCTGGTTCGATCACTTCCTCAAGGGAATGAACACGGGCGCGGAGCACGACGCGCCGGTGCGGTTATTCGTGATGGGCACCGGCGACGGGCACAAGGACGCCGACGGGCGGCTCTTCCACGGCGGCTATTGGCGTGACGCCGATGCGTGGCCGCTCACCGGGACGCGGTTCGTGCCGTACTACTTTCACGGCGACGGTTCGTTGTCTCCAAAGAAGCCGACGGCCTGGGCGTCGTCATCACGCTACACGTTCGATCCGCACCATCCGGTGCCGACCATCGGTGGCGGCGCCTCCGCGCGGCTGAAGGACGGTGCCTACGATCAGCGCGAAGGACCGCGCTTCCCTCCGTCAAAGCCACCGTACCTGCCGCTGCGCTCGCGCCCCGACGTGCTCGTCTTCCAGACGGAACCGCTAGCGGAGGACGTCACTGTGATCGGGCCGATCAAAGTGGTGCTGTACGCCTCGGCGTCCACCGTGGACGCGGACTTCACCGCGAAGCTCGTTGACGTGTATCCCGCGAGCGACGAGTGGCCCGGCGGCTTCGATCTCAATCTGACCGACGCCATCGTGCGCGGCCGCTACCGCGCCACGCGCGACCACGAAGTGCTGCTTGCGCCGGGACTCACCTATCCCTTCACGATCGAGCCGTTCCCGACCGCGAACGTTTTCAAGAAAGGGCACCGCATTCGCGTCGACGTGTCGAGCAGCAACTTCCCGCGCTTCGACGTGAACCCGAATACGGGCGAGCCGCTGGGCCGCAATCAGCGGATGGTGAGCACCAACATCATCGTGCAGCACAGCGCGGCGTTCCCGTCCCACATCGTGCTGCCGCTCGCGCCGGCGCGGCCGTGACGCGCGGCGTGCGTTGCCGGACGGATCCGTCCACGGAGCGGCACCAATGCTGACGCTGCTCGCGTTCTCGATGGTCGTCGTCTTCATGCTGCTCATCATGACCAAACGGCTGTCGGCGCTCACCGCGCTCATTCTCGTGCCCGTGGCGTTTGGCATGCTGGGCGGATTCACCCGGGAGCTGGGCCCGATGATGCTCGCCGGCGTCACGAGGCTGGCACCGACCGGCGTGATGCTGACGTTCGCGATTCTCTACTTCGCGGTCATGATCGACGCGGGGCTGTTCGATCCGCTCGTGCGCGCCATCGTCAGGATCGTGCATGGCGACCCGATGAAGATCGTTGTTGGCACGGCAGTGCTGGCGCTCTTCGTCTCGCTCGACGGCGACGGCTCGACGACCTACATGATCACGACGGCGGCGATGCTCCCGCTGTACCGGCGTCTTGGCCTGCGCCCGCTGATCCTCGCCTGCGTCATCATGATCTCGGGCGGCGTGATGAACATTCTGCCGTGGGGCGGACCGACGGCGCGCGTGGCCAGCGCGCTCGGCGTCGACTCGAGCGTGATCTTCGTGCCGCTCATTCCGGCGATGATCGCCGGCGCGGCGTGGGTGATCTTCGTGTCGTGGCGCCTCGGCCTGCGCGAGCGCGCGCGGCTGGCACACGCGGGCGCGATGACCGACGCCGGGCTTATCGAGGCCGTCACCGCCGATCACACGGCGCACCGCCGCCGCGGTCGCATGATCCCCAACGCGCTGCTCACCGTCGCGCTGATGATCGCGCTCGTGCTGGGGGCAATGCCGCTGCCCGTGCTTTTCATGCTGGGCTTCGCGCTCGCGGTGCTGTTGAACATCCCGACCGTAGAAGAGCAGAAGGCGATGCTGACGACGCACGCCGCCAACGTCATCGCGGTGGCCGGCATGATCTTCGCCGCCGGCATCTTTACCGGCATCCTGTCGGGGACCAAGATGATCGACGCCATGGCGGACAGCGTCATCACGCTCATTCCCGCGGCGCTCGGCCCGTATATGACCGTCGTCACCGGCCTGCTGAGCATTCCGTTCACGTTCTTCATCTCGAACGACGCCTTCTATTTTGGCGTGCTGCCCATTCTTGCCAAGGCGGGCGCCGCGTACGGGATCGCCGCGGCCGAAATGGGACGCGCGTCACTCGTCGGACAGCCGGTGCACTTGCTCAGCCCGCTCGTGCCCTCCACCTACTTGCTCGTCGGACTCGTAGACGTGCCGTTCGACGAACATCAGCGGTATACGATCAAGTGGGCGTTTGCGACGGCGATCGTGATGCTGGTGGCCGGGCTGGCGACGGCGGCGTTTCCGCTGGTCGGAAGATAGGGCCGATTGAGGACAGGGATCACGGATGGCGATTCGTGATTGCGATGGCGGATTATGATCGCGATGGCGTCGTGGGCGCGATTAGTGGTGATGAACGCGATTGCTCCGTGGGCGCGAAGCGGCCGGCGAGCGGCGTGTGACAGTCGGGGCAGCAGCCGCGGTCATCGACTCGATACTCCAGCAGGCGATACCAGTCACGCCGAATGAGCGCGCCGCCGCACGCCGCACAGCTTGTCGTGTCCCCCTCGGCGTCGTGCACGTTGCCCGTATAGACGTGGCGCAGTCCGGCGGCCTTGGCCTGTGCGCGTGCGCGGCGCAGGGTGCTCAGTGGCGTTGGCGGCACATCCAACATCTTGAAATCCGGATGGAAGGCACTGAAGTGCAGCGGCACCTCCGGGCCAAGGCGATCCATCATCCATTCGGCCAGCAGCGTCACCTCGCGTTCGCTGTCATTGTGGCCGGGGATGAGCAGCGTGGTGACTTCCGTCCAGACGGCAGTCTCCTTCACCAGGTACTCCAGCGTCTCGAGCACGGGCTGAAGCTGCGCGAAGCAGAGGCGCTCATAGAACCCATCGGTGAACGCTTTCAGGTCGACGTTGGCGGCGTCGATCTTCGCGTAGAGCGCGCGGCGCGGTTCGTCGCGAATGTAGCCCGCGGTGACGGCGACGGTTCGTAGGCCGCGCTCGTGGCAGGCATCGGCCACGTCCATCGCCCACTCGGCCCAGATGGTGGGGTCATTGTACGTGAACGCCACGCTCGCACAGTGCGCGCGCACCGCGCCTTCGGCGATTTCCGCCGGCGTCGCCTCGGCCGAACCGGCGTGCCACTCGCGCGCCTTGGAGATGTCCCAGTTCTGGCAGAAGCGGCAGCCGAGGTTGCACCCCGCGGTGCCAAACGACAGCACGCTGGAGCCGGGGAGAAAATGCGCGAGCGGTTTCTTCTCGATGGGATCAACGGCAAATCCCGTCGAGCGGCCCCACGCGGCGAGAAGCATGCGGTCGCCGCGCCGTTCACGCACGAAGCAGAAGCCCTTCTGCCCCTCGTGCAGGCGGCATTCCCGCGGGCAGAGGTCACACTGCAGGCGCCCGTCGGGCAGCGCATGCCACCATTGCGCCGCGACGTCCATCCTCAAGCCTTGACCGGTGCGGCCGACACCACGTCGGCCGCAAAGCGCAACGCGCGCAGGTCGGCGGGCCAGCGGAACAGATGCGCTTTGTACATGAGCGCGCGTACGAAGGCCTTCGGTTCGGGGAGTTCTTTCCAAACGCTCGGCAAAAAGAGCGCGCTCCCTTGGCGGCTGCGCAGGACAAGTCCATCGACATGCGGACGGAGCTGCGGCAGGAGTTCCTCCTCGGTGCGGGCGTCGATTGGTTCGAGCGGATGCAACAGCGTGATCTCGATGTCCAGCTCTGGCAGTTCGTGCGCCTCCACCGGCATCATGCGCGGGTCGTCGAACGCCGCGGCCTTCGCCTTGTCGACCACCTCATCGAAGAGCGATCGCCGTGGTTCCATGGTGCCGATGCAGCCGCGGAGGTCGCCGTCGCGATGCAGCGTGACGAAGAGGGCGGTTGGCACGTTGAGCCATTCCTCGCCCGAGGGTTGCTGCACCTTGGGTCCGCCAAATTGCTCCGCGATCGAAGCGCGAACGAACTCAATGAGCGTACGTCCTTGCTCGGGTGTCATGCGGGTTCTCCTTCGTAAAACGCGAACGCACCATAACCGACCACGCGCGAGTGGTCGCCCGCTGTGTCACCCGAGTTGCGCAGGTCGAGCTGCTCGACCTTCAGGCCGCGCTGGCGCGCGACGCTGAGCAGGCCGCGCAGGCCTTCCACGCCGCAGGCCTGATCGGACGAGATGCCGTCGGCGTTGAGCGCGAGCACGTCGCGCGCGGTGGCGGCATCGAGCGCCTGGGCCGAGGCGTATGGGAGGTAGTGCGAAAGGTCGGTGGAGATGACCACCAGCGTGTCGCGGTCGCCCCACATCGCATCGAGCACGGCGGCGACGTCCTCGACGCGGGCCTGCCCGACCGCAAACGGCACCACGGTGAACGCCGGCAACACGCGCTGCAGAAACGGAAGCTGCACCTCAAGTGAATGCTCCCGCAGGTGCGCCGCCGCCGACGTCTTCACGCACCCGAGTTGAGCCACCGCCGCTGCCGCGTGATGGTCAACCGGCACGTCGCCGAGTGGTGTGTAGAAGACGTCGGCCACGGGCAGCGCGAGCCCCCGCACCGGTTCGAAGTGCGACGGCCCGAGCAGGACGACGCGTGTCGGGAACGGTTCGCGCAACTGCACGTAGGCCGACGCCGCCACCGGGCCCGAGTAGATGTAGCCCGCGTGGGGAACGACGAGCGCCTTGGGACGGGCGCCGCGGCGCGTCGCGCCGGCGAGCAGTTCGTCGATGGCGGTTTCGAGTTCCTGGCGATGGCCGGGATAGAAGGCACCGGCAACGGCAGCATGGCGAACGCGTGCCGGCCCTGTGGCGATAGTCGTACCGTTGCGAGCCATGTCCGTAGCCTCCGCGAGTGGACGCGCCGCCCCGATACTTCATCATTGCGCCGCTTGGCGTGGGGCGCAATAGAGTCGTGCAGCGAGCCGGCCACGCGAACTGAAGTTGCCAGCTAGCTCGACCTGCAAGCCCCGCTCACTTCGGCATCTGCTCCCACTTCACCTCGGATCCCCAGGCGCTGTGCGGGATGGCGAAGACCACGAGCGTGGCCACGGCAGCGAGCATCATTGCCGTACGAGCGTTTTGTCCGCCGCGCATTCGCCAGAGCGCGATGGCCCAGGCGATGGCGGCGAAGAGCGTCTTGTTGTCGGTGACGTCCCAACCAAAGGGAATGCCGGTCCACCAGTCGCCGAACGCGAACTTCTGCATGATCGGGCCAAGGACAAAGCCGCCGACCGCGAGAAGCACTGCACCGACTATCGCATAGCGGCGCGCCTGCGGCAGCCGTGCGAAGGCGGCGAGCCCCGCGACCGTCGAGAAGAGCATGAAGAAGAACATCGCGCTCACGTGCGGAATGAGCACGTATGCGGGGATGTCGTCGCGGAATCGCGTCACGGCCGGTCGTTCGGGGAAGAGCACCGCCTCGCTGCCGCGCTGCAGATGCGCCTGGTACTCGAGCTTCCCGGCGACCGGCTGGTGCGGGAGTGCCGTGCGCAGCGTGTCACCCGTGCGCACGAGGGGCAGCCGCTGCCACTCGTCCTTGGTCGGATAACGCCGCCAGGCTACCTCGCCCGCGATCCCAGTGTCTGACGCGAGGATGATGACCGGCTGGTCACCGGCGCCCGCGTAGGTGCGCGTCAGGCGGAGCGTGAGCGACTGGCCGCCCAGCGTGACGTTCCCGCGGGCCGGGTACGTGGGCCCGGTCATGCGCTGGTACACGGCAGAGCTGAGCGTGATGATGACGGCCAGCACCCAGAGGACGCGAATGTTCTTCATCATGCCTCACGTCGGAATTGAAGCCGTCCATGGCGGGCAGCCCTCGGGAATTCTAATCGATTGCCACAAACACCTCCGGTCTCGCCCTTGCACGGGCGCCGTCGCATCTTGAGAGACATGGTCCCCGGCAACGGCACACACTTCGCCACCTGCCCGCTCTGCGAAGCGGCCTGCGGCATTGCCGTCACCACGCGCGAGGGCGTCATCACCGACATCCGCGGTGACCACGACGACCCGGCCAGCCGCGGGCACCTCTGTCCAAAGGCCGTCGCGCTCAAGGACCTGCACGAAGATCCCGATCGCCTGCGGCTTCCCGTCAAGCGCGTCGGCAGCGAGTGGGTCGCGATCTCGTGGGCTGAGGCAATCGATCTCACCGTGCGCGGCATTCGCGAGACGCAGCGACGGCACGGTCAGGACGCGGTCGCGGTCTACCTGGGCAACCCGACGGTGCACTCGCTGGGCGCCATGCTCTTCGCCCCGGCGTTCAGCAAGGCGATCGGCACGCGCAACCGCTACTCGGCCACCTCCGTCGATCAGCTCCCGCATCATCTGGCGGCGCTCTTCGCGTTTGGGCATCCGCTGCTGATTCCCGTTCCTGATATCGATCGCACCGATTGCTGCATGATCTTCGGCGCGAATCCGGCGGTGTCCAACGGTTCACTGATGACGGCGCCCGATGTCGTGGCGCGCATCAAGGCGATTCGCGCCCGCGGCGGCGAGGTGATCGTCGTGGATCCGCGCCGAACGGAGACGGCGGACCTCGCGAGCGAGCATCTCTTCATTCGGCCGGGCACGGATGCCCTGGTGCTCATGGCGATGCTGCAGGTCATCATCGCCGAAGGGCGCGTGAAGCTCGGACGTCTGGCGGCGTTCACGGATGGACTCGACGCGCTCTCCAGTGCCTGCGCGGCGTACACGCCGGAACGCGTGAGTGTCGCCACGGGTATGTCCGCTGACGCCATTCGCTCCCTCGCGCGCCGGTTGGCACGCACCGAGCGCGCGGTCATCTACGGCCGTATTGGCGTGAGCACGCAGGAGTTCGGCGCGCTGTGCTGCTGGCTCATCAATGCGTTGAACATCGTCACGGGGCATCTCGACGCCGCCGGCGGCGCGATGTTTACGCGCCCCGCCGTGGACCTGATGCTCGGCGGCGGCACGTATGGCGGGGCGGGGCGGTTTGGCCGCTGGTCAAGCCGCGTTCGTCAGCTGCCGGAGTTCGCGGGTGAACTGCCGGTGGCCGCGCTCGCCGAAGAAATGGACACGCCCGGGCAGGGGCAGGTGCGCGCGCTCGTGACGCACGCCGGCAATCCCGTGCTCTCCACGCCGAACGGCGCTCGCCTCGACCGTGCGTTGGCCGGACTCGAATTCTACGCCGCCATCGACTTCTACATCAACGAGTCCACGCGGCACGCGCACGTGATCCTTCCGCCCACCGCTGGCCTCGAGCGCGACCACTACGACCTCGTCTTCCACACGCTCGCCATCCGCAACACCGCCAAATGGTCGCGGGCGGTGGTGCCACGCGGGACGGGCGCGCGGCACGACTGGGAGATTCTGAGCGAACTCACCTGGCGCCTCGCGCGCGGCGGGCTGGTCAAACGCGCGGCGGCGTGGGGGGCGGCGAAGTTCGCGCAATGGCTCGGAATGCGCGGGATGATGAAGCGGGCGCTCGCGGGGAGTGTCTACGGCCCGCGCGTCGCCATGAAGGCGTTGGAACAGTCGCCCCACGGCGTTGATCTCGGGCCGCTTGAGCCCATGTTGCCCGGTCGCCTGCGCACCGAGAACAAGCGCATTGCGCTCGCATCGGAGCGATTGCTCGCGGATCTTCCGCGGTTGGCCGCGTTGCTGGATCTCACGCCGGCCGAACCGGATGCGCTCCAGTTGATCGGCCGGCGCGATCTCCGGTCCAACAACTCCTGGATGGCCAACAGCGAGCGCCTCGCGCGAGGCAAGCGGCGCAGCGCCCTGCTGATGCACCCCGCCGATGCGGCCTCGCGCGGCATCGTCGACGGCGCGGCGGCGTGCGTCGAATCGCGGACCGGGCGCATCAACGTCGAGGTGGCGGTCACCGACGACGTGATGCCCGGCGTCGTCTGCCTGCCGCACGGCTGGGGGCATGACCGCGAGGGGGTGCGGCTGCGCGTGGCGCGCGCGCACGGCGGCGCCAGCCTCAACGACATCACGGATGATCAGCGGCTCGATGCGATGAGCGGGAACGCCGCGTTCTGCGGAACGCGCGTGGTCGTGCGCCCACTCGAATAACTCGTCGCGTGCTCAGCGGACCGCGGTGGCGGAGCCTGCGCCAGCAGTGAGGCCTGGCGGAACCGCCGGCAGGAAATCGTGTACGTGGATGCAGCGAGCTCACGCCGTGACGCACACGAATCCGCTCCACTGCCTAACGTGACGAATCCTCACCGCATGGCGCACCTCCGCAGGCGCGCGGCGACGGCTGTTGCCGTCGCCACGGTTGCCACCGTGACGACCCTGGTCACCGCCGACGGCGCGCTGGCACAGCACGCCAGCACGAGTGCGCCGCGCGCGTCAGGAGGGACGGTCTCGGTGGCGGATCTGCCACTCAGAGAGCTTGCGGTCAAAGGTGCCGGCCATCTCTTCGCCATTTTCCTCAGCGGGGACGGTGGCTTTGTCGCGCTCGACCGGCGCGTGAGCGCCGAACTCAACAGACGCGGAATCCCCGTGGTCGGGTACAGCCAGCTTCGCTATCTCTGGCGCGCCAAGACTCCCGACCGGGAAGGCGCCGACCTGGGCCGCATCATCGCGGCCTATGCTGACAAGTGGCGACGTGACAGCGTGCTCGTTATCGGCTATTCACGCGGGGCGGGTACCGCGCCCTACGCCGTGAACCGCCTGCCGCCGGCGCAGCGTGCACACGTCGCGGCGCTCGTGCTCATCGGAGCGGAGCACACCGCCGGCTTTCATTTCGGGCTGCGCGACATCTTCCGCCACGGCAACGCTCCCGATGAGGTGCCCGTGATGCCCGAACTGCGCAAGCTCGGCGCACTGCCGCTCGTCTGTTTCTACGGTGACAAGGAACGAGATACGCTCTGCCCGGAACTCGCTCCGCCGGCCGTGGTGGTGAAGCTGCCCGGCGACCACCATTTCAACGGTGCCTACGCCGAAATCGGCCAGCGTATGGCCAATGTCCTCGGCGTCAGGTAGGCGGGACGCCAAGCGCTCGTTGCGCGAATCGCAGCATCAGCGTGACGACCGGATCGACCGCCTGCGGCGAGAGCACGTCGCCGGCCAGCACGTGACGGGTCGTCTCGGGCACATCAACAATCTCCTTGATGGGCGAGCCGAAACGCGCGTGCCGCTCGCGAATGAGGTCCACGCGCACCACATCGTCGTGCCGGGTGTAGAGCGTGAGCAGCGGCCGCGTGATACGCGACACGTCGATCGTTTGTCCGAACCGCACGAGGTCCATCATCGCGACGATGCCTTCGCTGCGGTAGCGCTGTGTGGTCATGTACGCATGCGCGGCGTTGTCCGGTACGAGCTGCTTGTGCGAACCGACCACCAGCTTGGCGACCACGCGTCCAAGCGGCCCAGCGGCGAGCCACGCGAGGTTGTTGGCGGGAGCGTGATTCGGCGACACCAGGATCAGCGCCGCCGGCGCCGCTGAATCGGCAGACTCCATCGCGAGCTGCTCCGCGAGCACGGCTCCAGTGCTCATGCCGACGACGAGCACGCGCGCGCCAATGCGGCGTCCGATCGCCAGGGCTTCGCGCGCATCGTCCATCCACGCTTGCGGCCGCACCGTGCCAAACGCTTCGCCGTCGGTCATGCCGTGCGCCGCGAGGCGGGTGAAGAACACATTGGCGCCGAGCGAGTCGGCGAGCCGCTCCACCACCGGCGACATCTCGCGGCGGCTGGCGGTGAAGCCGTGCAGATACACAATCGCAATGCGGGTCGGCGCCTTCTGCGATGCGTCGTGCCAGATGATGGTCTTCCGCAGGTCGCGCTTCACACCCGCAACGGCTGCCTCCCGCCGCGCCAGGTACGCGTCGAGATCGGGCACGGCCGCAATGCGTGCGGCAATGCCCGTGTCGGGCACCGGTGTCCAGCGGACGATGGCATCGACGCCGACCACAGCCGCGGGGACGGCAAGCACGACCAGAGCGAAGACGCTGAGAACGGTGCGGCGCCTCATGCCGTACGAAGCTACCGCGCCCATCGGCGATGAAACAGCGCGCGCGGTGCGCAGGTGACCGGCGATGTGCGGTGGGGTAAGGACAACCAAAACAAAGGCCGCCAGTCATGGCGGCCTTCGTTCTCCCAGCGAGTGAAATCGCGGCGCCGACTAGACCGGCTGCGGCGCATGCACCAGCGCGAGTTCCGAAAGCAGGCGCTCGGCGAGATCAAGCCGCTGGACGAGCAGGTGGCGAAAGTCCCTTGAGTCCGTGCGTGCAACCTCGCGCCGCAGCGCGGGCAGATAGTCATGAAGAAGGTCGTGCAGGTCGCGAGATTCTTGTTCACTCAATTGGATTTGCATGCTGGCCTCCGTTGGTCGCGTGGGAGTCAAGGTAAGAAGTCGCCCGTCGTTCGCGGATACACTTTTGCTTTACTTGCTGTAGGGGCTTGTCCCCAACTTGACGCCGCGTCCGTACTGACGATCGGTGAAACAAGGGATCGATCACACCGCGCGCCGCAGGAATGCTGCGGCGCGCCTGCATCACGGCCGCACGCGCAGGCCGACGAACACTTCGCGTTCCGCCGCCGGCTGGTACGAGTTGCCGTCTGGATCCGGCTCGCTGAACGCGATGTACTTCGCGCCGAGGATGTTCCGAACCGCGAAGGTGATCTCCGGCATCGCGCCGCCCATGCTGAACTGATACGCCAGGCGCGCGTTCAGCAGGGCGTAGCCGTTGACCGTCGCGACGTTGCTCGGATCCACATACCAGCGGCTCAGCATTTCGGTGCTGACGCCCGCCGTCACGCGCGTGCTGAAGCGGTATTGCGCATCGGCCGAGAACTGGTGCCGCGGCGAGTTCGGCAGTCCGTTGCCGCGGACGTCGCCGTACGCGCTGTTCGAGTTTGTGTACGCGAAGTCGGACCACGTGTACGCCGCCTGCAGCTGCAGGGCGCCGGTGGGCGTCCAGTTGACGAACGACTCCATGCCGTACCGGCGGCTCGAGGCCGCATTGCGATAAAACGTCTCCAGCGGCCGCGACGGCACGCGATAGCGGTCAAAGTCGCGGTCGGTCGTGAGATGGAACAGCGTGACGTCGTACGCCAGCGTACGGCCCACCGTCCCGCGCGCGCCAAGCTCTTGACCCAGCGACACGGCCGGCTCGAGCCCGCGATTGAATCCGCCAATCTGATTCGGGTTGGCGCTCAGCTCCTCGGTGGCCGGCGGCAGGAAGCCCTGTCCGATGTTGCCGAACAGGTTGAGCGTCGACGATGGCGACCAGGTCATGCCCACGCGACCCGTGAATTGCCTGAACGTCGCGTTGCCGGACAGATCAACGCCGCCGGGCTTCAGATGATCGGTCAACTCGTTGCCCACGCGGTCAAAGCGCGCGTTCAGCATCAGGCTCCATTGCGGCGCGATGTCGATGCGGTCGAGCGCGAACAGGCCAATGCCGGTCTGCCTCATCGTCTGATCGCTGAGGCGCCCGAGCCCTTCACGTGCGTTGCCGAGGTTCGGCAGCGCGTAGTCGTCGATGGTCTGTCCCTGCAGGTCAGCGCCGATGCTGACGCGATGAACGGACAAGCCGCCGATGGTGTACTGCACGGTGCCGCCGGGTGCCGTCATCTGGCGATGCCGCACGGAAGACGGCACCGACTCACGATACATCGTGCCGCGCACGTAGCCCGTGAACGACAGCGTCTGGTCGGGCGTCACGGCGAGTTCGCCCACCACGCCGCCCGTCACGCGCCGCGTGTCGATGAACTCGTTGAAGGTGAGCGCGTCGGGGTTGGCCTGTCGCCGGTCCTGCCCCAGCCACGTGAGATTCAACCCTTCCGCATTTTCGTTGAAGAAGCTCGTGTACCAGACCATCGGCGTGAGGCGCAGCGTCGCCGTCGGCGTCCAATGCGCCTTCGCCAGCAGGTTGTCGCCGTGAAACGCCGTGTGCACGCGGTAGCCGTCGCCGGCCGTGCGCGAGTACGACGCGTGATAGTTCAAGTCGCCCAGCGAACCGCCGCCCAGTGCGGTGGCGCGCCAGAAGTTGTTCGAGCCGTAGGTGGCGGACACTTCGCCGGCCAGCGGCGACGGGCCGCCGTTCGCGGTGGTGATGTTCAGCACACCCGCCGACGCGCTGCCGCCATAGAGCGACGCGGCCGGGCCGCGCTGCACTTCCATGTGGCTTACCGCGGACCAGTCCACGTCGTACAAATCCGCGGCGAACCCGGTGGGATCGTTGAGCGGCAGTCCGTCGCACAGCACGCCAATGCCGCGGAGGCCGTGCTCGCTCAGGATGCCTTGTCCGCGAATGGACATGTGCACGCGCTTGCCATTGGCCTGGTTGTCGACCTTGACGCCGGGCACGAGCGCGACGGCTTCGTCCACGGCGATGCCGCGCGGTGCCTGCGAGAGCGCGGCCAGTCCGACCAGCGTGATGGCGGCCGGATTCTGCGCGAGCGCCACCGGGACGCGCGAGGCCGTGACAACCACGCGATTGAGCGCACGCACGCGCACCGAGTCACTGTCGGCGCGAATCGCCGCGTTCAGCGTCGCGGTCTTTGCTTGTTGCTGTAGCGAGGCAGCGCCGCTAGCGAGGAGCAGGCGGGGAAGCAGGAGGAGCGCGACGACGCGAGCAACACGTGGCATTTGAGCCTCCGATTCATGTCCCAGTCACGTTAGGATCGCTTGGTGCGCTCGGCCATCAGGTGATCTCTCGCAGGCGATTCAGGCAAACGTGGGCGCATCGCAGGGGGCAGCTCGGTATCGGCGACACGCCACGCGCGTGGGGACTCTCGCACCGTTCTCACCACGCGTCCCTACTGCGGGTCGCCCCTGACGCCGCGAACCGGCATCAGGGGCGTTCTACGGCGTCGAGAGTCCTAGTTCAGGACATGAATGTTCTTCCGCTCGCAGATCTCCTTCAGTTCCTTCGGCCACACCGTCACGCTGACTTCGCCCAGGTGCGCCTTCCGCAGCAGCAGCATCGTCGTGCGCGACTGGCCGATGCCGCCGCCAATGCTCAGCGGGATCTGGTCGTTGAGGATGGCCTGATGATACGGCAGCTTCAGGAAGTCGAGTTGGCCGCTCAGTTCGAGCTGCTGCCGCAGCGTCTCCTTGGTCACCCGAATGCCCATGGACGTCAGCTCGTGGCGGCGCTTGGTCACCGGGTTCCACACGAGGATGTCGCCGTTCAGCCCGTGCATCGGCTTGCCGTCGGCGCTCACGGTCGGCGTCGCCCAGTCATCGTAGTCGGCGGCGCGCATCTCGTGCGGGTAGCCGTCCTTGAGCACCCAGCCGATGCCGATGATGAAGATCGCCGGATAGTGCTCCGAGATCACCTTCGTCTCGCGCTGCTTGCGCGGAAGATCCGGGTACATCTCGAGAATCTCCTCCGCGTGCAGGAACTTCAGCTCGTCCGGCAGGTTGGGGAAGCGCGGGTCCTTCAGCTTGGGATACATCTCCTGCACCATCTTCTCTGCGCCGGTGATCACCTTCCAAATGCTCCGAACCGTGCGCTTCAGATATTCGAGATTCCGGTCGGCCGGTGTGATGGCTTTCTCCCAGTCCCACTGGTCCACGTAGGCCGAGTGATCGTGGTCAAGGAAGTAATCCTTGCGCACCGCGCGCATGTCGGTGTTGATCCCCTCGCCCGGCTTGCACTCGAATTGCTTGAGCGCCATCCGCTTCCATTTGGTGGCGGCCTGCACCACCTGCGACTCCATCCGCTTCTGCAGGCCCAGCCCGCACGGGAAGTCGATCGGCGTGCGCGACCCGTCGCGATCGAGATAGTCGTTGACGCCGCTCTCCTTGGTGACGATCAGCGGCACCTCCACGTGGATGAGGTTCAGTTCCTTGCAGAGGTTGTCGTCGATGTACCGCTTGAGCGCCGAGAGGGCGATCTGCGTTTCCTTGGCGTCAAGAATGGACGCATAGTTGTCCGGCAGGATCCTGTCGACATCGGGATACGTGCTGATGCCTGGCCCGGCCAGGTCAGCGGTCTTGTCGATCATGAGATGATCTCCAGAAGCGGGTCAGGTGAAAACGAACTGTCCTGCCACGCTACGGCGGCCGCGTAGAAGGTGATATCGGGAGTTTGCCGAGTGCTGTGCAGGGCGTCTTCCGAGTGCAGCCACAGTCTTTCCCGCAGGTCGTCCGCCAGCGTCGACGGCAGACGCTCGCGCTTCCCACGCCTCCGCGCACCGGCTAGACTCTCGCACCACCATGACCCACGACGCCATTGCAGTCATCGATTTCGGCGGACAGTACGCGCACCTCATCGCCACCAAGGTGCGCCGCCACCGGGTGCTCGCCGAAATCCGACAGCCAGAAGATCCCATCGACGCGTTCCGTCGATACAAGGGAATCATCCTCTCCGGCAGTCCGTCGCTCTCGGCGCATGGCGAGGACTCCGACTACACCAAGGCGATCTACGACCTCGAGGTCCCGATCCTTGGCTTCTGCTTTGGCCACCAGGAGATCGCCAAGCACTACGGCGGCACCGTGGTGCACGGCGCGCAGGAGTGGGGCGCCGCCGATCTTCAGATCGTCGGCGACTCACCACTCTTCGCCGGATTGTCCAAGGTTGAACGCGTCTTCATGAGCCACTTCGATTCGGTGACGAGCGTCGGCCCTGGATTCGAGGAGATCGGCTTCACCACACTCGGCGCCTCCGGCCATCCGCACCGCTACGCCGCCATCGCCTCCGATGCGCTGCGCCGCTACGGATTCCAGTTCCACCCGGAAGTCGACGACACGGTGCACGGTGACGAGATGATCGCCAACTTCGTGCTCGGCATTTGCGGCTGCCGCCCGTCGTGGACCATGGAACGCTACGTCGAGGAGCGCGTCGAGCAGGTGCGGCGGCAGGTCGGCGACCAGTCCGTCTTCCTGCTCGCGTCGGGTGGCGTGGATTCCACCGTCGCCGCCGTGCTCCTCGGCCAGGCGCTCGGACCGGACCGCCTCCATTTACTGCACGTCGACAACGGTCTGATGCGCAAGGACGAAAGCCGCGATGTGCTCGAGGCGTTCCGTGCATTCCATCTCGACAAGAATCTGCACTTCGTCGACGCGAGCGAGACGTTCCTCACCGCGCTCGCCGGCGTTGTCGAGCCCGAGCAGAAGCGGAAGATCATCGGCAACACCTTCATCGAGGTCTTTGAACGCAAGGCAAAGGAACTCGGCATCGAGAGCCATCTGCTCGGGCAGGGGACCATCTACCCCGACACCATCGAGACGGGTGGCACCAAGCGCGCCGACACCATCAAGACGCACCACAATCGCGTCCCCGTCATCGAACGGATGATTGAGCAGGGCCGCGTAGTCGAGCCGCTGGCCGACCTCTACAAGGTCGAAGTGCGCGAGCTCGGCGAGAAACTCGGCATTGCGCACGATCTCATCTGGCGGCATCCGTTCCCTGGCCCCGGACTCGGCGTGCGGCTGCTCTGCTCAACGGGCGTCGAGAGTCGAGTCGGCTTTGAAACGATTGAACCCGCGATCGCAACGATCGCCGCGCAGCGCAAACTCTCGGCATCGGCGCTGCCCATCAAGTCGGTGGGCGTCAAGGCGGACCTGCGCTCGTACGAGCATCCCGTGCTGCTCACGGGAACCGCGTCGTGGGAGGATTTGCTCGAAACCGCGGGGACCATCTTCAAGGGTGTGCCCGGAATCAATCGCGCCATCTGGAACCTCGCGCCCACGGCGCCGCGGCGCGTGCGGCCCCTCGCCGCCACGGTCACTAGAGCGCGCCTCGATCTGCTGCGCGACGCCGATCATCTCGTGATGGAAGGCCTGCGTCGCCACGGCATCTACGGCGACATCTGGCAGTGTCCAACGGCGCTGGTGCCGCTTGAAGTCGATGGAGCGGGAAGGGAGTTCGTCATCATTCGCCCGATTCACTCCGAGCGCGCGATGACCGCCACGCCGGCACAGCTTCCCGCGGCGCTGCGTGAGGAACTGCGATCGCAGATGGCCGCGCTGCCTGGAGTCAGTGGCGTCGCCGTGGACATCACGACGAAGCCGCCGGGCACCATCGAATGGGAGTGAGCGCGCGCTACGGAGCGCTCGGAATCGAATCGTCGAGCGTGCCGTCGATCTCCTGATACACGCGCTTCACGAACCACTCCACCAGATAGAGCGCGAACGCGTCGTTGCGCGCGACAACGCCGCTGGTGATGCGGTCTCGCAAGGCAAGCACTGCGGAATCGGCGAGTATCGCCTTTGTAGCGTCGGCTGCCGTGCGACCGGCCGCCTTCTGCTCGCGAGCAAGCACGACTTCCCGCTCCAGCAGCGATGACGTCGCACGAAGCAGCGCCGGATCAGTCAGCGGTGCGCCGTGTCCCGGAATCATCACGCGCGCGCCGAGCGAGTCGAGGTGGTGCAGCGTCGCAATCCACCCGCTCGGATAGCAGAAAAGCGCAAACGTGATCGGGTTGATCAAGAGGTCGCCGGTCACCGCGATGCGCTCATCCGGCAGCCACAGAAACACATCGCCCGGCGTAATCGCGCGATCGTGATGCATCACCTTCACTACGCGCGTGCCGAGCCGGAGCGTGAGCGAATCGCGGAGCGTGCGCGTGGGCAGCGTGTGCAGCACCGTGCGTTTCTGCTCGAGGAACCAGCGATCGTTCGCCACGTGGTCCTGCAGGCGCGCGGTGTTGCTGTCGGCCGCCGCCGTCGAACGGGCGAGTGCCGCTTCCACCTGGGCGATGTGTCCGGGCAGTTGTTCGTCGAGTCCGGGCTGGTTGAACACCACCGCCGGACCCGCCATCAGCGCGCGGGTCCGCTCGTGCGCGATGATCTCGAGCTTCGGGAACGCCGCGCGGTACACCTCGGCGCCGTACCAATGATCCCAGTGCCAGTGCGAAAGCACGAGGTACTTCACGGGCTTGTCGGTGATCTGGCGAATCTGCGCGAGCACGGCGGACGCTGCCGCGGGCGTGCCGTTGGCGTCGAACACGAGCACGCCGTCGTCGCCGACAATCGCGACCGAGTTGCCATCGAGCCCGGCGTCACCGTACGGCGCGGTTTGGAACAGATAGACGCCGGGGGCCACGTCCACGCGTGTTGGCGCCGGCCGTGCCGGCGCGACGAATGATGGTGCCGGCCGCGCCTGCGCCATGAGGACTGGCGCCGCCATGATGGCGGCCGCGGCGTACGTGATCAGGGGCGCGAGGCGCATTCCGGAGGTTCCTCTATGCGTGTGACGCTGCGGCACGGTGGCGGCCGCACGTTCGACACGCACGGCCGCGGCGGTGGTTGCCTAGCTCGCTTCCACCTGGCTGATGCGGCTGCCGGGCGGAACGTCGTGCGTCAGCCAGACGTTGCCGCCGATCACCGAACCCGCGCCAATGGTGACGCGGCCGAGGATCGTCGCGCCCGAGTAGATGATCACGTCATCCTCGATGATCGGATGGCGCGGGATTCCCTTGATCGGATGGCCATGATCGTCGAGCGGAAAACTGCGCGCGCCGAGCGTGACGCCCTGATAGATGCGAACGCGGCTGCCAATCACGGCCGTCTCGCCAATCACCACACCGGTGCCGTGGTCAATGAAGAAGTGGCTGCCAATGCGCGTGCCGGGATGAATGTCGATGCCCGTGGCGCTGTGCGCGTACTCCGTGATCATGCGCGGCACGAGCGGCACGCCGAGCGCGTGCAGCTCATGGGCAATGCGGTAGCTCGTCATCGCGCGGATGCCCGGGTACGAGAGAATCGTCTCGGAGGGCGAACTCGCGGCCGGATCACCGGTGTAGGCCGCCTCGACATCCGCGGCGAGCAGCTGGCGAATGGCGGGCAGCCGGCCGAGGAACGCGCGCGTGACGAACTCTGTTCGTGCTTCGCACTCTCGGCACCGATCGGACGACGCATCGCTGCAGCCAAAGCACAGGGCACGCTGCGCCTGGGCACGCAGCGTGCGCCGCACCCGCGCAAGCGTGGTTTCTGTGCTGCGTTGCTGTGCCGCCGCGTCCGCAAACGACTCGCCGAAATAGCCAGGGAAGAGCACCGCGCGCAGATCTTCGACGATCCGCTCGACCTCGGCGCGCGCAGGCACCGGATGCTGCGCGTCCGCGCACTGCTCGCCCACGGCAGCCTGCAGCTGCCCCAGACGCGCCGCGATGGCCCGGTCCTCGTCGCTGACCGCGCCGCCGTTCCCGCCGGGATGAGATGAAGTCGGTTCGTCCGTCATGTCAGTGGCTCTCGTCTGGGTGGCGCCCAGGCGGCGCCGGTAGAGACTCGTCGAGTACTATGACACCAGACCCCGGCTGAAGGTAGCATCGGCGTGACGGCCACGCGCTGGTCGAGCGCTGGTCGCGCGTGGGGCGCACGCGTCGCCGCCGCGTTCGCCACGCGCTGGCGCCCCCAGTCATCAGCGTTAGGATTCCCTGAGTCGCGGCGCTCGATGCGCGCTGCGGCGCGACGATTGCCTGCGTTCACGACTTCTAGTCCCGATGATCAAGACTCTGCTCGCCCAAGTGAAGCGGTTGACGATCGCGACGGGCGTTTACCGGCCCGCGCGCTGGCTGGCGCGGCGGCTGCGGCCCTCGACGCAGCGTGCGCATCTGGAGGACGTCGTCTTCCTCCGCGCGCTCCTGCCAAGCGGGTCGCTGTGCTTTGACGTGGGCGCCAACATCGGCGAGAAGTCGGAGGCGATGCTCGACGCGGGATGCCGCGTGGTCGCGTTCGAGCCGAATCCGCGCGTGCTGCCGGAACTGCACGCGCGCTGTGCGCACCGTGCCGGCTGGACCTCGGTCGCGGCCGCGCTGGGGAGCGGGCCCGCGATCGCCACGTTGCACGCGCGCGTCTTTCACTCGCAGTCGAGCCTGAGCGCCGAGTGGGACGGCGCGGTCGCCGCCACGTACGACGTTCCCGTGATCACGCTGAACGCGGCCATTGCCCGCTACGGCATGCCGGCGTTCTGCAAGATCGACGTCGAGGGGTGGGAACTCGAAGTGCTGAAGGGGCTGACGCAGTCCATGCCGCTGCTCTCCTTCGAGTTTCATCTCGACGAGCGCGGCATCGCCAAGACCTCCGCCTGCCTCGCCCGGCTCGCCGCACTCGGTCCCGCGTTCGTCAACCTGACGCCTGCGGAGAGCGCGCACTTCCATTTCACGGAATGGATGCCGATCGACCGCTTTCTTACGTGGTTCCCCGGAGACTTGGCGCAGTCGCTGCCCGGCAAGCGGTACGGCGACATCTTCGTGCGTCACGTCGCGCCGTGAACACGCATCGACTCGTGGAGCCTCATGCCTGATCTGTACGAATTCCTGGCGCTCCACGCCGTCGCGTACACGCGCGTGGATCATCAGGCCGTATTCACGATCGAGGAGGTCGAGCGTCTCGTGCCGCCGCTCACCGGCGCGGCGAGCAAGAACCTCTTTCTTCGCGACAAGAAGGGCACGCGCCAGGCGCTCGTCGTCGTGGCCGCCAGCAAGCCGGTGGATCTCCGTGCGCTCGCCGAACGCACCGGCTTCGAGCGACCCAGTTTTGGCTCGGCCGATCGGCTGAAGCGGTGCCTCGGCGTTGAGCCGGGATCCGTATCGCTGCTCGCGCTCGTCAACGACACCGCGCGTGCGGTTGAGGTGTTCATCGACCGCGATCTGTGGAATGCGTCGGCGGTTCACTGCCATCCGCTGGTGAATACGGCGACGCTCGGCGTCTCGCACGAAGGCGTCGAGGCTTTTCTCGCCGCGACGGGGCATCAGTGTCGCATCGTGGACATTCCGGAGGGGCCAGGCGTGTCGAACAGCTAGCGGTCGCGCCGTGATTGCGCCGCGAGCAACCGCGTCGGATACTCCTGCCCGGGAGGATTCTATGCATCGTGCGCTCCGTGTCGCACTCATTCTGCTCTCGGCCCCATGCCTCGCCGCCGGAGCGCAAACACCCCCGCCCGCACGGCGTCACGCGGCCGCGGCGCGAATCGACGTCGTCGAAGCGTCGGTCACCGATCTTCAGCGCGCGATGAGCAGCGGCCAGGCGACCGCGGTGGACCTCGTCGATGCGTACCTCGCGCGCATCGCCGCGTACGACCACGCGGGGCCCGAGATCAACGCGATGATCCGGCTGAATCCGCGCGCGCGCGCCGACGCGGCCGCGCTCGACGCCGAGCGAAAGGCGGGTCACGTGCGCGGCCCGCTGCACGGCATTCCGGTGATCCTCAAGGACAACTACGATACCAGGGATCTCGCCACGAGCGCGGGCTCGCTCGCGCTCGCCAATCACCACCCCCTGCAGGATGCGTTCGTCGTGGCGCGGCTGCGCGACGCCGGCGCGGTCATCCTCGGCAAGTCGAACATGCACGAACTCGCCGCCGGCGTGACGTCCATCAGTTCGTTCGGCGGCCAGACGAGGAATCCATATGACCTGTCGCGCTGCCCCGGTGGATCGAGCGGCGGCACGGGCGCCGCCATCGCCGCCAGCTTCGGTGCGCTCGGGTGGGGCAGCGACACGTGCGGCTCCATTCGCATTCCCTCGGCGTTCGGTTCGCTCTTTGGCCTGCGTCCCACGATGGGACTGTTCAGTCGCGACGGCATCATCCCGCTCGCGCTCACGCAGGACGTGCCCGGCCCGCTCGCGCGTACCGTCATGGACCTCGCCATCGGCCTCGATGCCACAATCGGCGAAGACCGCAACGATGCCGCGACCAAACTCGGCGGTCGCGCACGCCCGCACTTTGTCGATTCACTGAGCAGGAACGCGCTGCGGGGTGCACGCATCGGCATCTTCGCGCCCTACTTTCGCAGCGCTGACGCCGACGTGGCTGACACCATCCGCGCCGCGGCGCGTTCGTTCGCCGCGCTTGGCGCCGAGGTCGTTGAAGTGAACATGCCGGACTTCGACGACCTCATCGCCGGCAGCAGCGCCATCATCCTCGAGACGAAGTTCGATCTCATCGACTACCTGGCGCGGCCAGGCGGCGCGCCGGTCAAGTCGCTCCGCGAGATCATCGACCGCGGTCTCTACGACAAGGCGCTCGAACTGCGCCACAAGTCAGCGGACACGGCCAGTGCGCGCGACAGCGAGTCGCACCGCAAAGTCATCGCGAGACAGGCGCTCGTGCGTTCACGCATCATCGCGTTTCTTGACAGCCTCAAGCTCGATGCCCTCGCGTACCCGACGAGTACGCGCAAACCGGTCCTTGTCGGCGACCCGCAACTCGGCGGCACGTGCGCGCTATCGGCGCAAACGGGTCTTCCCGCCATCACCATGCCCGCGGGTTTCACCGCGGATGGTCTTCCGACGGGCCTCGAACTGCTCGGGCGTCCGTTCAGCGACGCGCGTCTGGTGGCGTACGCTTACGCCTTCGAGCAGTCGGGACCTCGCCGGCGTCCGCCGCCGAGTGCGCCCGCGCTCGTCGACGGCAAGGCACCGGCGCCGACGGCGATAACGGCAAGGGCAGGGTCCATGGAGCTGATCGGTTCGTTCGATCCGCTCACGAGTCTGCTCAGCTATCGCGTGAGCTTTGCGAAGCCTGCCGCCGCCGCACTGGATGCCGTCGTGATTCGCCGATCGGACGCCGCCGGCATTCGCGTGCTCAAGCGAGTGCTCGGCCCCGGCATGACCAGCGCCACGGGATCGCTGCGACTGCTCGGCGCCGATCTCGACGCCTTTCACGCCGGACGCGTCACGCTCGCGTTGTTCACTGTGGCCGGCGTTGCCCCCGTCGCCGAAGTTCGGCTGCAGCCGCGGTGACGCGCCGCGGCACTGAGTTGCTGCGTGGCATCGGTTGCCCGCGTGCGGCGGGCGCTCCATGTTCACGCGCAGTCCCTGCGCATCGGCCCACTCACGCACTCGTTGAGATTCCCACTCGTGCATACCTCACTGCGGCGCCTCGTCTCGCTCTGCGCCCTCGCGACCATCTCGGCCCTGACCATCTCTGCGCGCCGCATGGAGCCGCGGCTCGGCAGCGGCTTCGCCCTGACGCCGCGTGTCGACAACGGCCTCGCCCGCACGCCGCCGATGGGCTGGAACAGCTGGAACAAGTTCGGCTGCAATGTCAGCGAGCAGCTCATTCGCGAGACGGCCGACGCGATCGCGGCGAGCGGCATGCGCGACGCCGGCTACCAGTACATCACCATCGACGACTGCTGGCAGGTGGCACGGGCGCCGCAGGGCACCATTGTCCCAGACTCGACGCGCTTCCCCCACGGCATCAAGGCGCTCGCGGATTACGTGCACGGCAAGGGGCTCAAGTTCGGCATCTACACCGATGCCGGGCGCAAGACGTGTGAAGGCCGCCCCGGCAGCTACGGCTACGAAGCCATCGACGCCAAGACCTACGCCGCGTGGGGCGTCGACTACGTGAAGATCGACTGGTGCAACGCCGAGGGGCTCGACGCGAAAACCCAGTACACCATCTTCCGCGACGCGCTCGCCAGCTCGGGCCGCAAGATCGTCTTCAGCATCTGCGAGTGGGGCAGCAACCAGCCGTGGGAGTGGGCCAGCGACGTCGGCAACCTCTGGCGCACCACCGGCGACATCGCCGATCGCTGGAGCAGCGTGATGACGCTGGTTGATCTATCATCGCAGTACTGGCACGTCGCGCGTCCCGGCGCCTGGAACGATCCCGACATGCTCGAAGTCGGCAACGGCGGCATGACGCGCACCGAATACCGCGCGCACTTCAGCCTCTGGGCGATGATGGCCGCTCCCCTCATTGCCGGCAACGACGTGCGCGTCATGATGGACAGCTCGCGCGCCGCCGCGGACATTCGCGACATCCTCCTCAACAAGGACGTCATCGCCGTCGACCAGGACTCACTGGGCATCCAAGGCAAGATCGTACAGGCGTCGCCCAGCGAGTTGCAGGTCTGGGTCAAGCCGCTCAAGGACGGCTCGCGCGCCGTGCTCCTCTTCAACCGGGCCTCGGTGCCGTCCACGATCACCGCCAACTTCGGGCGCATCGGCCTCAAGACCAAGCGGGCGCGCGTCCGCGATCTCTGGACGCACACCGACTCGGCGTCAGTGGAAAATGCATTCACCGCACCGGTCCCGTCGCACGGCGTCGTGATGCTCCGCATCTGGCCCATCGCCGAGTAGCGGCCGGCCGCCCCGCCGCGCGTCCTTACCGAACCGTCGGATCCCCGTCGCCAAAGTCGCCGGGACGCGTTGGCTGCGCGATCAGGTCGACCGCCAGAAACAGCAGCCTCGTGAACGGATACATCACCACCGGCATGACGATCACCAGCGCGGCGCCGCTCCATTCCATCAGCCGCCACGATGGATCAGGCCACGTCGCCACCAGCAGCACGGCCCACAGCATCGCCGCCACCGCCTCCGCGATGCCGAGGTTCAACACGTAGCCGCCAAGAAAATGGTCGCTCTCGCCGCGGTCGAGCCGTAACGCGCAGTGCGGGCAGCGATCGGCGAGGGCAACCCAACCGCGCACCACGCCGTGCGCGCCGCACGCGGGACACCGCAGCCGAAACGCACATCCAACGCGCTCAACAGGAGAAAACCGACTGGCGGGTAGCATGCGCTGGAAGATAAGGTTACGGATCACCTGCGTGGTGCACGCAACCGACGATCGCCTGCGCGTGCGCTCTCTCCGGACTCGTCATGACCGACTCACCGCCCGTCGAACTCGCTGACTTCGACGCGCTGCTCGAACTGCTGGATCAGCACACCATGCGTGACGTGATCCGCCTGTTCGTGACTTCGGCGCCCGAGCGCCTCCGTGTCGCGAATGACGGCATCGCCGCCGGAGAGCAGGCCGTCGTGGCCACCGCCTTTCACACGATGCGGTCCGGCTGCGGCCAGTTGGGTGCCCGCCACCTCGAGCAGTTGTGTGCCAACGCCGAGCGCGCGGCCAAGCACGGCGACTTGTCCGCCGCGGCCGCCGGTCTTGCCGAGGTACGCGTCGAATACGAGCGCTGCCTCGCCTGGTTCCGCGAGCGCGGCTGGCTCAGCAGCTAGCATCCCTCGTGCGCGTACTGGCGTGGAGTGGAAACACCGGGCGCCATGTACGGAACCCCGCGCGTTGGCTTGCTCGTCTCGCAGGCGGTTCCTAGTTTCCATTGAATCCTCTTACCACTCCGAAAAATGGCGACGTATAAGTACTCCACCGTGCCCGCCGGCGGCGAGCGCGTGCAGGCGAAGGGCGGCGAGTTCCTCGTGCCCGACCAGCCCATCATTCCGTTCATCGAAGGCGACGGCACCGGCCCGGACATTTGGAAGGCCTCCGTCCGCGTCTTCGATGCCGCGGTCGACATCGCCTACGCCGGCAAGCGTCGCATCCATTGGATGGAAGTCCTCGCCGGTGAAAAGGCCTTCAACGCCACCGGCGAGTGGCTGCCGGCGGAGACGCTCGAGGCAGTAAAGGAGTTCCGCATTGCCATCAAGGGCCCGCTCACGACGCCCGTTGGCGGCGGCTTCCGCTCGCTCAACGTCGCGTTGCGCCAGGAGCTTGATCTCTACTGCTGCGTGCGCCCCGTGCGCTACTTCCAGGGCGTCGGCGCTCCGGTCAAGGCGCCCGAGAAGGTCAACATCGTCATCTTCCGCGAGAATATCGAAGACCTCTATTCGGGCATCGAGTTCCGCGCCGGCACGCCGGAAGCCGAGAAACTGCGCCTCTTCCTGCTCAATGAGTTCGGCAAGAAGGTGCGCGAAGGCTCGGCCATCGGCATCAAGCCCATGTCGCCGTTCGGCAGCAAGCGCCTCATCGAACGCGCCATTCGCTATGCGCTCAAGCACAACCGCCCGTCCGTGACCATGATGCACAAGGGCAACATCATGAAGTTCACCGAGGGCGGCTTCCGCGACTGGGGCTACGAGCTGGCCGCCGAGAAGTTCCCGACGCAGGTCGTCGCCGAGGCCGATCTCGGCAAGGCGGGCAACGAAGCGCGCGCCGACGCCGTGATCCTCAAGGATCGCATTGCCGACAGCATGTTCCAGCAGATCCTGCTGCGCCCCGACGAATACTCGGTGGTCGCCACGCCCAACCTCAACGGCGATTACATCTCCGACGCGCTCGCGGCAGAAGTCGGCGGGCTCGGCATCGCGCCGGGCGGGAACATCGGTGACGAGGCCGCGGTATTCGAAGCCACACACGGCACCGCGCCCAAGTACGCGGGGCTCAACAAGATCAACCCGGGTTCGGTCATCCTCTCCGGCGTCATGATGCTCGAGACCATGGGCTGGCAGGAGGCGTCGGATCTCATCGTGCGCGGCATGGAAACGGCCATCAACAAGAAGACGGTGACGTACGATCTCGCGCGGCAGATGCCGGGAGCCACCGAGGTATCCTCGTCGGGCTTCGGTGACGCCATCATCGCCGGCATGAAGGGGGCGTAATCATGTCCATCGCGCTCACGTTGCGCGGCGGCAATCCCGCCCGCGTTGCCACGCCGTTGCTTGCCGTGGCTCTGCCGTCTGGCACGCAGTTCCCTGAATCGCTCTCCGCGCTCGACAAGGCGTACGGTGGCGCGCTCTCGCGCGCGCACAAGCAGGGCGACTTCAAGGGTGGACGCGACGAAGCGCTGCTGTGCGTCGGTCCGGGGCGCGGCCCGGCGCGCGTGCTCCTCGTCGGACTCGGCGACTACGCCGATCGCTACGGCGCCATTATGCGCGCCGCCACGCTTGCTGGCCGTAAGGGCAACGCCCTTGGCGTGAAAGCCATGGCCTTCTGGGCACCCAATCTAGCCGGTGACCTCGTGGAAGCGGCGGCGTTTGGTGTGTCGCGCGGCGCGTGGGACTTCACGGATTACAAAACGATGCCGGCGGCAAAGGACCGCCCCAAGCCGCTCGTCAGCGCGACCATTGTCGCACACGACGTCCGCGCGTCAAAGACATCGTTCGCTGCGGGCGTCGCCCTCGGCGAAGGACAACGCGTCGCGCGTCGGCTGCAGCAGCTGCCCGGCAACGTCTGCACGCCGGAGTACATCGCCCGCACGGCGCGCGACATCGGCAAACGGCACAAGCTGCGCGTCACCGTCTTCGGCCGCCGCGAGATCAAGCGTCTGAAGATGGAATCGTTCCTCGCCGTCGCTGCCGGAAC
The DNA here is from genome assembly GCA_023249375.1 of Gemmatimonadota bacterium. Taxonomy (GTDB): domain Bacteria; phylum Gemmatimonadota; class Gemmatimonadetes; order Gemmatimonadales; family Gemmatimonadaceae; genus PNKL01. The sequence goes on from JAHFCT010000023.1 coordinate 47,795, forward strand.
GCCGCAGGATCCCAAGCTCATCGTCGTCGAGTATCGCGGAGGGCGGCGCGGCGACGCGCCCATTGCACTCGTCGGCAAGGGCCTCTGCTTCGATTCGGGCGGCATCTCCATCAAGCCGGCGCAGGGCATGGAGATGATGAAGTACGACATGTCCGGCGCCGCCGGCGTGCTCGGCGCGGTCGAAGCCATCGCGCGCATGAAACTCAAGGTCAACGTCGTCGGGCTCATCGGCAGCACCACCAACATGCCCTCGGGCACCTCGATGAATCCGGGCGACGTTGTCACCGCGTCGAACGGCAAGACCATCGAGATTCTCAACACCGACGCCGAAGGGCGCCTGGTGCTCGCCGATGTGCTGGCGTACAGCGCCAAGTTCAAGCCGGCCGCCATCATCGACGCGGCCACGCTCACCGGCGCGTGCGTCATCGCCCTTGGCAACAGCGCGACGGGGGTGATGGGCAACGACGACAAGCTGGTGGACGAAGTGCTCGCGGCCGCCAAGCGCGGCGGCGAACCCGGCTGGCCGCTCCCGATGTGGGACGACTATCGCGAGATGATCAAGGGCGACATCGCCGACATCAAGAACATCGGCGGGCGCGGGGCGGGGACCATCACCGCCGCGCTCTTCTTGCGCGAGTTCGTTCCGGCCGGCACGCCGTGGGTGCATCTCGACATTGCCGGCACCGCCTACTCGGAGACAGATCTTGTCGTGATTCCCAAGGGACCCACGGGCGTGCCCGTGCGCACCTTTGTCGAGTTCGCGCGAGGGCGCGCCCGCTGACTCGCGGCCCGCGCCTCGTCGGCCGACGCCTGAAGGGCCGCCTCGTGGCGGCCCTCATGCTGTTGGGGAGCACTCTGCTCGCGGCGCAGCAGCCCGTGGCCCCCAGGGACACGACCGCGAGACCACCGGCGGCACCGCGCCCGGCAACCGACACCTCGAAGGCCGCCGCGACGCGCATCGTGCGCGATACCACCAAGGTCGATTCCGCCACCGCGCGTCGTCGTCGCCTCGCCGCTGACACCGTCAAGGCGCCGCTCGCGCGCAGCGAACTTCCGGTCGAGGTTGGCGGCCGCTGGCACTGGAGCGGCGAGGCGCTCAAAGCCGCGGGTGCACTCACGCTCGCTGACCTCCTGCAGCGAATTCCGGGCGCCACGTCTTTCCGCGCCAACTGGATTCCGGCGCCGCAGTTCATCGCATGGAACGGCGACGCCGGCCGCGTGCGCGTCTTCCGCGACGGCGTCGAGATGGACGCCATCGATCCGCGAAACGGCGGCGTGCTCGATCTCGCTACCGTGGCGCTCTGGCCGTTCGAGGAAGTGAGCGTTGAGCGGGGGCCAGGCGAGCTGCGCGTGCACCTCCGCTCGTGGCGCGTGGACAAGACCATTCCCGTCACGCAAACAGACATCACCACCGGCAGCGAGAACACCAACCTGTATCGCGGCTACTTCGGCAAGCGCATGCACAACGGCGGCGCCATCCAGGTCGCGGCGCAGCAGTACAACACCATCTCGCCGCGCAGCGGCGGCGACGGTTCGTCGCTGCAGTTCTTCACCCGGCTCGGGTGGGCGTGGAAGCAACTCAGCGTCGATGGCGTCTGGCAGCGCGCCAGCATGGACCGCGCGGCAACTCGGCGATTCGACATCCTGCGCGATCCTAAGTTCGAGCTCGGTGTGCCGGCATTCAAGGGCGGCCTCGGCAACGCGTACGGTCGCGTGGCATGGGGCGACCCCGATGCGCCCGCGGCACCGTGGATGCAGCTCATCGCGTCCACGCAGAGCACGAAAGACGGGACAGACACCACGCGCGTCGACACCCTGACGACCATCCAGAAGGAACCCTCCGGAAAGGTCGATACCGTGACGAGCTACGTCGCGCGGACCTTCGCGGTCTCTCGGGTGCAGTACGTGCTGGCCGCGGGCGCGTCGCACTGGGGCCTGCGCGCCAGCGCCACGGCCCGCTTGCGCGTCGGCGAGGGACGCAAGGACTTGTCGCCCGCGCTGCGGCTCGGGTACGACTGGCGGTTTGTTTCGCTCGCTGCGTTCGCCGAATCACGTGGTCAGGACTCGACGAGTCGCGCCGAGGTGACAGGGCGCATCGCACCGTGGAACTGGCTGGTCCTCACCGGGGCGTACGGCAGTTACACACCTAAGTCTCCGGTTACCGGCGGTCCGGCGTTCACGGCATCGCGCGCCGACGTCTCGACCACGCTCTTCGGCGTCACGCTCACTGGAGGCGTGCTCTCGCGCGACCTCACCACGCTCGCCGCGCCGGTGGCGCTCGACAGCACGCTGGTGCGTACCGGCACGGGCCCCGTGATGGGACTCGTCGCCGGTGTGCGCGGACGCGTCTACCGCGACCTCGGCGTCGACATCAGCGGTGTCCGCTGGGAAAGTTCGGGAGCGTATCGCCCGCAGATGGACGTGCATAGCTCGCTCATCCTCGACAGCGGTTTCCCGGGCCGTTTCCCGCGCAACAACTTCCACATGCTCGCCTCGCTCACGTGGGATCACCGCACGCCCATGTTCTTCCCCAACGACTCAGGAGGCGTGGGGAAGATGACGGGGCCCATCGACGCCTTGGGTGCCCGCCTCGAGATCAGGATCGAGAGCGGCACGGTCTTCTTCCAGGCCGAGAACATGGTGGGGAAGGCCTATGATTCTGCCCCCGGCTACCTGATGCCGCGGCGCCTGCAGATCTATGGATTGCGCTGGGAGTTCTGGAACTGAGCAGCTCGGCTCGGCACGAAGGCTCCAAGTCTCACCCGTCCGATTGGGGCAGTCGGTTGCCAAACCCCCTGTAGCACAATAACTTACTCGGTTCTATATGATTCGCTCCATGACCGGGTTCGGTTCGGCCGACGGGGTGGTGGGCACTGCCCGCATCAGCGTCGAACTCCGCACCGTCAATCATCGCTTCTTTAGCCCCAGCCTCAAGCTCCCCTCGGCGCTCAGCCGCTGGGAGAATGAGGTGCGCGAGGCATTGCGGAAGCGGATCGCCCGCGGGCACATCACCGTGTCGGCGCGCATGGAACGCACGGCCGTGCTGGGCGCGGTCATCGACGAGGCGCGCTTCGCCGAGTACGCGACGCAGCTCAAGGCGCTGCGCGGCAAGAACGCGCTGGGCGGGGAGGTGGACGTCGCCACCGTCCTTCGCCTGCCCGATGTCGTGCGCGCCGGCGCCGAGGACGATGTGCCGGATGATGGCGCCGAGGCGCTCATTGCGATTGTCGACGAGGCAGCGGGCGCTTTGATGGTGATGCGCGAGCGTGAAGGCGCTCGCCTGGCCGCCGTCGTGCTCGACCGCCTGGCCCTTATCAACGCGGCCGTCGAGCGTATCGCGGCCCGCGCACCCGAGCGCGTCATCGCCCAGCGCGATCGACTGCTCGAAAACGTCGCGAAGCTCGCCAACGGTGTCGTGCTCGACGACCAGCGGGTGGCGCAGGAAGTCGCCATCCTCGCCGACCGGCTCGACGTCGGCGAGGAGATCGACCGTTTTCGCACGCACATCGGCGCCTTCACCGAGGCGCTGCGCGACGGAAAGGGCGAGGCCGTGGGCAAGCGGCTCGGTTTCCTGCTGCAGGAAATGCTGCGTGAGGCCAACACCACGGGCAGCAAGGCCAATGACGCCGTGATTCAGCGCGACGTCATCGCCATCAAGGAAGAACTCGAGCGGATTCGCGAGCAGGTGGAGAACATCGAATGATCACGTTCCCCATCGTGCTCTCGGCGCCCTCGGGGGCGGGCAAGACCACCATCTACAAGCGGTTGATGGCGGAGCGCAGCGACATCGGCTATTCGGTGTCGTGCACCACGCGCGCCCCGCGCGATGGGGAAGTGAACGGCACGGACTACCACTTTCTCTCGCCCGACGAGTTTGAGCGTCGCCGCGTCGCGGGCGAGTTCGCCGAGTGCGCGCAGGTGCATGACCGCGCGTACGGCACGCTGCGCAGCGAGGTGCAGCGGGTGCTGTCTGGCGGGCGGCATGTGATCATGGACATCGACGTGCAGGGAGCGGCGCAGTTTGCGCGGGCCTTCCCGCAGTCGGTGCTCATCTTCATCATCCCTCCCTCAATCGATGTGCTGGTGGAGCGGCTCACGCGGCGGGCCAGCGAGAGCCGGGACGGGCTGCTCACCAGGCTCCGCAATGCCCAGATGGAGTTGCACGAAATCGGCCGCTACCACTATGTGGTGGAGAACGATGATCTCGACCGCGCCGTGTCGCGCGTGTCGGCCATCATCGACGCCGAGATGACGCGGCGCGAGCGGGCGCCGATGCTGGACGAACAGGTGGCCGGGCTCATTGCCCGTCTCGAGACCGAAATCACGAATTACGCCTAACCCGGAACGCGACCATGCGAGTGTTCACCCCGACCGAAGTCACCGTGCACGCGACCAACAAGTACCTCTCGGTGCTCGTGGCCGCCAAGTACTCGCGCGTGCTCAACGAGTTTCCGCGCATGGGCACCAAGGCCGGCGAGAAGAAGCTGACGACGCGCGCGCTCGAAGAGCTCACCGAAGGGCGCATCGAATACCGCGTGGTGCCGCGCCGCCGTCCCACCGAGTAGCGGCGCCACCGGAGCCTTTAGGTGCGCCCCTTTGACGGGCGGCGCGTCCTCCTTGGCGTTACCGGGGGCATCGCGGCCTATAAGTCGGCGGCGCTGGCGCGGGATCTGACCCTCGCCGGCGCCGAAGTCGACGTCGTGCTCACGCGTTCCGCGCGCGAGTTCGTCGGGGCGGTCACGTTCGAGGCGCTGACCGGACGCCCCGTGCACGAGCAGCTCGTCGCGGCGGGCCACGCCCTCGATCACATTCGCTTGCCGCGCGGCGCCAACGTCATCGTCGTCGCGCCGGCCACCGCCGATTTCATCGCGCGCGCCGCCGCGGGCCGTGCCGACGACCTCCTCGCCGCATCGCTGCTCGCCGCGGGCGACGTACCCGTGTTGATTGTCCCCGCGATGAACGATCGCATGTGGGCGCACCCGCAGGTCAGGCAGAACGTCGCGCGCCTGCGCGAGATCGGATATCACGTAATGGAGCCCGACACGGGCCTGCTCGCGAGCCGCGAGGAGGGCAGCGGTCCTGGCCGCATGCCCGAGCCCGCGGTGATCCGTGCACAGATCGCGCGGTTGCTCGAGCCCGCGTCGCCGCTCAGCGGCAAACGCGTCGTTGTCACCGCCGGCCCCACGCGCGAGGCGCTCGATCCGGTGCGCTTCATTAGTAATCACTCCAGCGGCAAGATGGGGGTGGCGCTCGCCGCGGCTGCGTGGCGCCGCGGAGCCGACGTGACGCTCATTGCCGGTCCGCTCAGCGTGGAGTTCCCCAGCGGGCCGCGCGTGGTGTCCGTGGAGAACACGCAGCAGATGGCCGACG
>JAHFCT010000100.1 GCA_023249375.1 Gemmatimonadota bacterium
AAGGACGTCCCGTTCTGGGTGAAGCCGATGATCTCGCCGCTCAAGGTCGGCGTGGACGCGATCAGCATTGAGTACGGGCTGTACAACGGGCGGTTCTGGATGCCCAAGCTGCAGGTGCTGGAAGCCGGGGCGCAGGTGAGCCTGATGCGCGTGCCGGTGCAGGTGGAGCAGCGATTTCGCTACAACTCGGTCAACGGGCTCGACTCGATGCCAGCCTTCCCGCGCGCACCGGTGCGCTACGCCGCGGTGCGCGACTCCCTGCGCAAGGCGGGCGTGGATTCCCTGAAGCGCGACTCGCTGCTGCGCGACTTCCGCCGCCAGCGCGACTCAGCCGCCAAGGCAGAGCGTGGGCGCGAGTGCGCCACGGGCCCTACCTACACGCGCATGCGGACGCAGTACAACGGCGCGCTGACGATGGCGCTGCAGCTGCCGTGCGACAGCACCAAGCTCGCGTCTTCGCCTGAGTTTGTCGGATCGCTCATGGATGCCGGCGAGTCGGTCTTCGGCACCAACGACATCGAAGACCTCAAGAAGGCGTTGAACTTCAACCTGCAGGCGGCGTGGATGCCGCAGAAACCCGTGATCACGTGGGGCCTGCCGCTCACGCGCTACAACCGCGTGGAAGGGTTCAGCACAGGGGTCCAGTCGTCGCTGACCCTCGGCCGCGGGTACACCGCACTCGCCGGCGCGCGGGGCTCGTGGTCGGACCGACAGATCAACGGCGACCTCTCGCTCGAGCGCACCAACGGACGCTCTACGGTACGTGGAACGGTCTTCAGGCGGCTCGCCATGGCCAGCGATTTCGGTTCGCCGCTCTCATTTGGCTCTGGACTCGCGGCGTTGCTGTACGCGGGGGACGAGGGGTTCTACTACCGTGCGTGGGGCGCGGAACTGACGGGCACGACGCCACACCTTGGCCGCACCGAGTGGCGGCTGTTCGCCGAGCAGCAGTGGAACGCACCCGTGACGACACATTACACACTCTTTCGCGGGGCGCACGACGACCGCGTGCTGCCCAACGTGCAGGCGGATCGGGCGGTCGAGTACGGCGTTGCGCTGCGCATGCAGAACGGCTGGGGGCTCGATCCGCGACGTTTGAGAGTGAACACCCAAGTGCGCGCCGAGGGTGCGACCGGCGACTACAACTACGGACGCGGCCTGCTCGACCTCACGGTCTCGCATGGGCTTCCGGGCGGCACTGAGATGGCCATCACGGCATCGGCAGGCGGAACCGCGGGGACGGCGCCAACGCAACGTAGTTTCCTACTCGGCGGTTTGCAGACCGTGCGCGGGATCCGTCCAGGCACGATGAGCGGGAATGCGTTCTGGATGGGACGCGGTGAGCTCGCCCTGAGCAGCGGGGCGGTCAAGCCGGTGGTCTTCGCTGACGTCGGGTGGGCGGGTGACCGGCGGAACTTCAGCTCGCCTGGACGCCCCATGAGCGGTGCGGGCATCGGCGCCTCCGTGCTGGACGGGCTTCTCCGGCTGGACCTGGCGCGCGGGATCTTTCCGCAGAAATCGACGCGGGTGGATCTCAGCGTCGAGGCGCGATTCTGAGGGGATAACCCCGACCTGGGGTTGCGCCGAGGAGTCCCTTGGCGTCAAATGAAGGCACTTCAGTCGCCTCCCTACTCCCCGCCTCAGTGATCGATCCCTCGCACGAAACCGGCGACGCGGCATCCCGCGCCGAGATCCTGCTCTGGCAGGGTGGTTACCGGATCGGCATCGCGGTCGCCATCGCAGGCGGCTCGCTGTTGCTGCGCGAGCTGGACTTGGTGTCGTCCGTCTCGGTGGGTGCCCGGTGGTACGGAACGGATAACGCGTCGCTCCTGTTCGTAGCCGCCACGGCGGTCTATCTCGTCATAACCGCGGCCATCCTGTGGCACGCGCGCATTGCGAGAGCGGTCCCTCGCGCCCTCGTGCGCACGCAGGTGACCGCAGATGCGCTGGTGGTCAACGTATGCGCGTTCCTGCTCACCCCACCGGCGCAGTATGACCGCACCCTCATCGTCTCGATGTTCCTGGTGCAGTTCACGCAACTGTACTTCGGCTGGCGCACCACGTTGTTCATGCTCGGCAGCGTGGCGGTTTGTTATGCGACCATTGTTGCGCTGGCCGAACGTGCGCGGATGCTCGGCGCACCTACCGAACAGCTCTGGACCTTTGCGCTCTTCTGCCTGGGGGCATTGGCCTACGCGTGGATGCTCGGCCATCAAGGCGTGCGCATGAAGCGCCTCACGCACTTGTTCGACAAGGCGCGCGAAGGCGAATTCGACCAGCCATACGATGAGAGTCGCGACAAGTTCCCTGACTACATCACGCAGATCGGACGGGCATACAACGAACTGCGCGGCCACCTCGAGACGATCATCCTCACGGACCCACTGAGCGGCTGTTTCAATCGCCGAGGGTTCAAGCAGCTTGGCGACCGAGAGATCTCGCGCGGCATTCGCGCCAAGTGGCGCGTGGCCGTGCTCGCGCTCGATGTGGACCACTTCAAACGCATCAATGACGACTTTGGGCACCTGACCGGCGACGAAGCGATCAAGGAGATTGGCGCGCTGATCCGTGAGACCGCACGCGCGGGCGACGTGGTGGCGCGGCTTGGCGGCGAGGAGTTCAGTATCCTGGCTCCCGACACGGACGAAGAGGGCGCCAGGCACCTGGCGGACCGCATCCTCCACGCATTCCGCGCGCGGTCGTTCGTGAGCGTGCGCGGCAAACTGTCGATCACGATCAGCATCGGCGTGGCCTCCGACGAAGCGTCGACCGACGACGTGGTCCGCATCCTGACGGCGCGTGCGGACGAAGCGCTCTACGTGGCCAAGCGCAGCGGCCGCGATCAGGCCGTGCTGTGGAAGACCGGCATGCGCGCCTTTGACGCGGCCACCCGCGCGTCCCGCGAGTTGGACATCACCGTCGGCAGGCTCTCCCGCGAGATCGAGAGGCTACCCTAGGGGCAGAGAACGGCAGAGGGAAACAGAGCACAACAGAACACAACAGACGAGGGGCGCTCCAGTCTCGGGCGCCCCTCTGTTTCACTCTGTTGTGCTCTGGTGTCTTCTGTTGTTCTCTGCTTCGTCAGAAGCCCATCGTCCCTTCGCTCACCAGCACCGCCTGTCCGCCCACCCGCAGCGCGGTGATGGCGCCGTCGGCCTTGTCGGCCTCGATCTCGAGGCGACTCGGGCGTCCCATCTCGACGCCCTGATCAATGGTCCACGCCAGCGTGCCGGTGCGCGTGCGGGCGCGCGCCGCGAGATAGCCCGCGAAGGTCACTCCAGCCGATCCCGTGGCCGGATCTTCGGGAACGCTGATACCCGGCGCGAACATCCGCGCACGATAGTGCCGCTCGGCGGTCTCGGGATCTGCGGCGTACACCCAGATCATCGAGGCCCACGCATTCGCAAGCGTCTCTTCCCACCGCTCGAGATTGACGCGCGCGTGGCTCACCGCCTTGATGCTGGTGAGCGGAACGATCAGGAACGGCAGGCCACACGACACAGCCTGCGGACGTTCGGAGGTGGCCATGATGTCGTCCGTGACAAGCCCGAGCATCTTTGCCAGCATGCTGCGCGACGGTACCGGCGGTCCGAGTTCCGGCATCTTCGCGGCGGATAGCTGGGCCCAGCCCCCACCGGCGTGCACCCCGCGGATCACCACCGGAACAGGGCCGACGGTCTCCTCGAGCATGATACGCGCCTCGCCGTCCCACGCCGAAATCTCTCCCGTAACCGCGAGCACGATCGCCGTGCCGATCGTCGGATGTCCGGCGAACGGTACCTCGCCACCCGGCGTGAAGATACGCACGCGTCGGGTGTGCCCGGGCTGTTCGGGAGGATACACGAACGTCGTCTCCGAGTAGTTGAACTCGCGGGCGATGGGGAGGAGTAGTTCCTCCGGAATTCCCTGGGCATCCGGAATGACGGCGAGCTGATTGCCGCCGAACCGGACGCCCGTGAAGACGTCGGTCGTGATGAATCGAATGGTCGGCAATGCCGTCTACTCCTCGGCCATGAACGGATACTTGTAGTCAGTCGGCGGGACGAATGTCTCCTTGATCGTGCGCGCGCTGACCCAGCGCATCAAGTTCATCTTCGACCCGGCCTTGTCGTTCGTGCCGCTGCCGCGCGCGCCGCCGAACGGCTGCTGGCCAACCACGGCGCCCGTGGGCTTGTCGTTGATGTAGAAATTTCCAGCCGCATGCCGAAGCGCCGTGTGTGCCTCAAGCACTGCGCGGCGCTCGCGCGCGAAAACGGCGCCGGTGAGCGCGTACGGCGATGTCTGGTCGACGATCTGAAGCGTCTCGGCCCACTTGGCGTTGTCGTACACGAAGCACGTCAGCACCGGCCCAAAGATCTCCTCGCAGAGGAGGCGGTACGACGGGTTGTCGGTCTGCACAAGCGTCGGCTCGATGAACCATCCCTTGTCGCCGTGCGCCTTGCCGCCGGCCAGCACCTTCGCGTTCTTGTTCGCGTCGGTCAGATAC
>JAHFCT010000068.1 GCA_023249375.1 Gemmatimonadota bacterium
CGCCGCCAACGCAATCTCAACCGAGGCCAAGGCGTCATTCGACTTTCGGCTGGTTCCCAAGCAGACGCCCGATCACATTCGCTCGCTGGTCGAGGCGCACCTGAAGGCGAATGGCTGGTTCGTCACGCACGCCGCCGCCACCGATGCGGAGCGGCTGGCGCATACCAAGGTGGTGCGAATGACGTGGGGCGCCGGCGACGAGGCCACGCGCGTGAGCCTCGACCAGCCCATCTCGCAGGCGCTGACGGCGACGCTCGACGAGATGCTTGGCAAGCCGGTGCTGCGCGTGCCGACGCTCGGCGGATCGCTGCCGACGGCGACCATTGAAAGCACACTCGGTGTCCCGCTGGTGATCTTTCCGATCGCCAACCACGACGACAACCAGCACGCGAAGGACGAGAATTTGCGGCTGCAGAATCTGTGGGACGGCATCGAGGCGTACGCGGCGATCATGATGCGGCTGGAGGCGCACTGGCCGCGGATCACTCCGTGATCTGCGGCCAGTGCGATTGAGGACAGGGATCACGGATGTCGATTTCGGACCGCGACCGCGGATTGCGATGAGCGATAGTCTCGTCGGCGCGCTATCTTAATCCGTTCTCGACATCCGGATTCCACATTGGTGCTCCGAACTTCCCAATCCGACCTGTCAGCGCCATTCGACCCAGCGGTCTTCCTCGCTCGCGTGGGTGGGGATCGTGTACTCGCCGGGGCGATGGCCGCGCTGTTTGTGAGCGAGTGCCCACGACTGCTGGCTGCGCTTCACGCCGCCGTGGCGGCTCGGGACGCGGTGGCCATTGACCAGGCCGCACACGCGCTGAAGGGTTCGGTGTCGAACTTTGCTGCACCGACGGCGGCCGCCGTCGCTGAACGACTTGAACTTGCCGGCCGCGTCGGCGATGTCGCCGCTTCGGCCGAGTTACTGCGGGCGCTGGAAGCCGAGCTGGAGCGGCTGCTGCCGACCCTGCGGGAGATGATCACATGAGCCGCCGCCACACCGTGCTGCTGGCCGACGACGACAAGGTGCAGACGATGATGCTCTCGACCCAGTTGCGGGCCAAGGGCTTCTCGGTGGCAGCCGCGTACGACGCGACGTACACCTTCATGGTGGCAATGAAGAGCCCGCCCGATGCCGTGGTGCTGGATATTCAGATGCCGGGCGGGACGGGCCGCGCGGTGCTCGAGCGGCTGAAGGGATCGTCCAAGACAATGCAGATTCCGGTGATCGTACTCAGCGGACTCACCGACCCCAATCTGAAGGATGAGGTGATCGCGCTGGGGGCGTGCGAGTTCCTGACGAAGCCGGTGGATGTGGAGGCGCTCGTTGCCGCGCTGCGGCGTGCACTTGGGATGCCGGAGGAAGCCTTGGCGCCGGCTGGCGCAGCGCCCGTGAGTCCGCCGAGCACGCCACCCAGCACTCCGCCCGCCACACCGTCGCCAACGACGTAAGTTCACCACTAGTGTCTGCCCCCCTCGACGACCTGTTTGTCGCCTTTCAAACGGCGCTCGCCGGCCGGTATTCCATCGACCGCGAGCTGGGGCGCGGCGGAATGGGTGTGGTGTATTTGGCGCGCGAGGTGCATCTCGACCGCCCGGTGGCCATCAAGCTCCTGCCGCCCGAACGCGCGATGGATCCCACGCTGCGCGAACGCTTTCTGCGCGAGGCGCGGCTGGCCGCCAAGCTGAGCCATCCGAACATCATCCCGATTCACGCGGTCGATGAGACGGACGGTTTCGTCTACTACGTGATGGCGTACGTCGACGGTGAGTCGCTGGCGCAGCGCGTGCGAACGCGCGGGCCGCTGCCCGCGTCAGAGGGCGTGCGCGTGCTGCGCGAGACGGCGTGGGCGCTGGCGAGCGCGCACGACCAGGGCGTGGTGCACCGCGACGTGAAGCCGGACAACATACTCATCGAGGCCTCGTCGCACCGCGTGCTCGTGGCCGACTTTGGCATTGCCGCGGGCCTGGGCGACGTGTCGGGCGATGGCATCAGCGGCACGCCCGAGTTCATGAGTCCGGAACAGGCGCTTGGCCACGACGTGGACGGGCGCAGCGACCTCTATTCGTTGGGCGCGACGGCGTTCTTCGCGCTGACTGGTCGCCTGCCGTTCGAGGGCGACACGCCGACCGAAGTGCTCGCCAAGCAGGTTACAGAACCCGCACCGCCGCTGGCCTCGATGGGACATCCCGTGCCCCGCAAGATCGCGTCGCTGGTGGACCGGTGCCTCGCCAAGGAGCCGGCGCATCGTCCGGCGAGTGCGAGCGCGTTGGCCGAACAGTTAGGCGTGGCCATCGAACAGCGACGCGAGATGCCGGTGGCGCTGCGCGCGTTCGTGAAGCGCAACGGGCGGCTCGACGGCGGCGGCACGCTGCTGCTCTCGGCTGGCGTGCTCATCCTCTCCGTGCCGATCGCGGCGTTCTACGGCGGGCCCGTCGGTTTCTCGGCGTTTATTGGCGGGCTGACGCTGCTCCCGTTCGCCGGCCTTGTGCTCGCGGCAAGGCGCCTCGCCAAGCTTGGCTTCGCGCACATCGATTTGGCGCCCGCGTTTGCGGCCGAGGTCGAGTCGGCGCGAGAGGAGCACGCGGTGGAGCATGCGCGGGGGCCGTCGCGGTTGGAGCGGGTGCTCAAGGCGGTGACGCTGGTGAGCCTTGTTGGCGCCAGTGCGGCAATCGCGCGGGTGATCTACTGGACGTATACCACGTTTCCCAAGGGCGATCCGGGGTTCTTCGGGCCCGCGATGATCGGCGTCTTTGCGCCGGCGTTTACGCTGTCCGCCGTCTGGTACCTCAGCCTGCTGCAGCGCCGCAGCGACGTCGACACCGGCTTCTGGGCTCGCGTGTGGAACGGACGCATCGGGCGCGCGGCGTGGGCCATCGGCAAGCGGCTGTTGCGCGGCAAATCGATCGAGACCGCAATCACCCACCGCGCGACCGAACTCTCACTGGGCATGGCCGCCGAGAGCTTGTATGAGAGCCTGCCGCGCGCCACGCGCGACGAACTGGGCGATCTGCCGTCGGTGCTGCACCGTTTGCAGGACGATGCGCAGGCGTTGCGGCATCACCTCGACGGATTGCAGGAAGTGCTCAACGACGCCGGCGAGATGGCGTCCACCGCGCCGTACGACCCCGTGCGCCGAGACCGCGACGCATTGCAGGTCAAGCTGGGCGAGACAGTCGCCGCGCTCGAGACGGTTCGACTGAACCTGCTGCGCATGCACGCCGGCTCCATGACGGTGGCGGGGCTGACCACGCACATCGGCTTGGCGGCGGACGTGTCGGCGGAAGTCGAGCGGTTATTGGCGGCGCGCGATGAAGTTGACCGGCTTCTGAAGAAGCCGGTCGATTGAGGACAGGGATCACGGATCACGATTCAGGATTCCGATTCAGGATCACGATCGCGATGAGGGGAGCCCAACGCAGGCTCCCCTCTCCGTTCAATCGCAGTCAAATTCCGGATTCGTGATCCTGAATCGTGATCCGTGATCCCTGTCCGTAATCTCAGTGGAACGCGTTCGCGCTAGCGAACGCGTTCCACTGAGATCGGCGCCCCACCCGGCACGATCTTCAGCACCTTCGCCGGCATCCCCTTGGTCACCCAGAACGTGATCGGCGTTTCGCCGCCGGTGCCTTCCACCTTCCACGTGTCAAACTCGCCGGCGGGGACCTTCACTTTTTCCTCGCCCGTCACCGTGAGGGTCATCACCGCAATCGATCCCTTTCCCGACTGCAGGATCGACACGGGGAGTTTGGCGCCCGCGCGCCAGCGCATGGCCGACATCAGCGGCTGCATCGCGTTGTCGTCGATGGAGCCTTTCGGCATCTCGGTGTCAACATCGATGGTCTTGGGGCCCGCCTGCGACGGCGTCGTCGCCTTGCCCTTCGCTCGGCCACCGGCATAGCTGATGTCTACCTTGGCCTGCTGACCGCCCTGCGAGCCGGCCTGATGCACTTCCTGCATCTCGAGTGCGTCGGTGAAGGTCAGCGTGGTGTTCTGCTGCACGCCGGCCATCGGGATCGCGGTGTTCTCGGTCCACTTCCATCCGCCAGCGACCTTCTCGAGCTTCGAGACCTGCGCGCCAATCTCCCGGCCCTGGAAGAGCACGGTGAAGCTGTCGGACTGCGCGGCGAGCGACGCGAGGTCGATGTCGAGCGACGACGCCTTCACGATGAGATCTTCCGGCTTCATGGGCTCGCCGTCGACGTTCACGATCTTCACCGGCGCAATCGCCTTGAGCTTGTCGTAGATCTTCGCGCCATCGCCGACCACCACGATGTACGAGGCGTCGCGCTTGATGCCGGCCGCCGCGGCCGCCGTCGCCTGCGCCGACGTCACCGCGGCGAGCTTCTGGCGGTACGTCTGCACGTAATCGTTTGGCAGGCCGAGCTGCCGCGCACGCGCCACCTGCGACGCCACCTGTGCGGCCGTCTCGACCTCGAGCGGGAAATGACCGACGACCGCCGACTTGGCATCATCGTATTCCTTGGCCGGAATCGCTTCCGTGCCGATGCGCTTCGACTGCGCCAGCATCTCGGCCAGCGATGAATCGGTCACCTCGGTGCGCACCTCGGCGCTCGACTGGAAGTACCCGATGCCCTTGACGCGCGAGAAGCTCGAGTACGCGCCGTACGTCCAACCCTTCTGCTCGCGCAGAATCAGGAAGAGCCGCGAGTTGGAGCCGGAACCGAGCACCTGATTGGCCACGGCGGCGCCGTACGCGCGCGCGTCGCCCGGCCCCCACGTGAGGTTGCCCGCCAGAATGTTGCTCTGCACCGAGCCGGCACGATGGACAAGCAGGATCTCCGTCGTCGTGCGCGCCGGTGTCATCGTGAAGACAAGCGGCGCCGGTGCGGCGCCCTTCCACCCCGCGAACGCCGACGAGGCGAGTTCCTTGGCCTTGGCGAGGGAGATGTTGCCGGCGAGGACCAGCAACGCGCCACCCGGCCGCAGCCGCGACGTCTGGAACGCCACGAGATCGGCGCGCGTGATGGCCTTCACCGTCGCCGGCGTGGCACGTCGTCCATACGGATGCTGCCCGTACAAGCCCTTGGCGAAGAAGCGCGAGGCGATGCTCGCCGGCTGCGATTGCTCCAGCTGCAGCGCCGACAACGTCTGCGTGCGCACGAGTTCCACTTCTTTGTCCGCAAATACGGGCCGCATCACGGCGTCGGCAACGAGTCCCATGGCGAACGGTGCGTCAGCCGAGAGGAAGTTCGCGCTCACCGTCAGAAAATCGGGCCCGGCACCCGCGTTGATGGAACCGCCAACGCCTTCGATGGCCGCGGCAAACTCCTCCGCCGTGCGCTTTCCTGCTCCCTTCGTCAGCAGCGCCGCCACAGCGTCGGCGGTGCCCGCCTTGTTCGCCGCGTCGTAGACGCTCCCGGCGGGGAATGCGAGTTCCACCGAGAGCACGGGCAACTTCCTGTTTTCCACTACGAGGAGATGCATGCCGTTGGGCAGCGTCGCTTCCTGGAACGGCGGGAACTGCGCCGCCTTGACGGGCATCGGGGCCGGCGGTGTGGTCGGAAACGTCTGCGCCGACAGCGAGCCGGCGGTAGTGGCGATCGCCGTGGCGGCGAACGCGAGCGTCACAAGTGTCGGGCGCATTACTTCTTCTCCGGCACGATGGTGATGGTGAGCGAGTTGTCGGCCGTGAGATAGGACGCGGCCACGCGCTTGATGTCATCGACGGTCACCTTGGCGTACCGCTCGAGATCGGTGTTGACCGCATCGGGCGAGCCGAGGTACGTGTTGGCAAACTGCACCGCCTCGGCGAGCGCGAAGGCGCGCTGCCGCTCCTCCATCTTGCCGGCGCGGTACTGGTTCTTCGCCTTCGTGAGCTCTTCGGTGGTGACGCCCGTCTGCGCGACCTGCGTGATCTCGCGCGTCAGCAGCTTCTCGACGGAATCGACGCCCACACCCTGGTTGGCGATCGCGAGGCCAATCAACATCCCGGGACCACGCCGCGGACCAAAGGGATTCAGCAGCGTCTGCGCGGCGAGCGCGGCCTTGGTGTCGCGCGCCAGCACCTTGTTGAGACGCGAACTCTCGCCCGAGCCGAGGATCGTCGAGAGCAGCTCGAGCGCGGGCAAGTCGGCGCTGGACGTGGACGGCACGTGATACAGCGCGATCACGGCCGGCAGCGTGGCCTTGTCATCGGTCATCTGCTGGCGCATCGCACCGGTGTGGAGCTTCTGATCACAGACGACGGGCGGAGGCGCCGGCTGCCGCGGAATGCCGCCGAAGTACTCCTCGATAAACTTCCGCGCCTCGGCGGGATTGAAATCGCCGACGACGGTGAGCGTCACGTTGTTGGGCGCGTAGTACATCTTGAAGAACGCCTGCACGTCCTCGACCTTCGCCGCATCGAGTTCGGCCATCGAGCCGATGAGCGAGTGCCCGTAGCCGAAGCAGTTCTTGCTGTCGAAGGCGAGCAGTGTGCCTTCCCAGATGGCCTTGGAGTACGGCTGATTGTCCACCCGCAGGCGACGCTCTTCCTTGACCGCTTCGACCTGATTCTTGAGCCCTTCGGGCGTGACGTTGAGCCCGCGCATGCGCTCGGCTTCGAGCCAGAGCGCCAGGTTGAGCCGGTTGGACGGCAGGAACTCGAAGTAGTTGGTGACGTCGTACTGGGTGGACGCGTTGTCGGGCCGCCGGCGCGCTCGATGAGCGAGGAGTGCTCCACCTTCTTCAGGTTCTTGGAGCCCTGAAACATCATGTGCTCAAAGAGGTGCGCAAATCCCGTGTGTCCGGCGACTTCGTTGCGCGCGCCCACGTCGTACCAGAGGTCGACGGCAACGACCTGGCTTGAGTGATCCTCGACGAGCTGCACACGAAGCCCATTGGGCAGCGCGTACGAATCGATCTTGATGCGGGCGGGATCCTGCGCGCCTGCGCCGGCGGCAGCCAGTGCGAAGGCAGCCGCCAAGACGGCGGAAGAACAACGCATCGCGTGCTCCTGCGGTGAGAGTGTGATTCCCCTGGACCAGCTGAAACGAGCGCTCAGCCGGCACCCTGAATGCTAGCGCCTGACGCCTCTTCTACGGAATGCTGGGCGGCGGGGTGTCACGGGGCGTGGCGCGGGTGTCGGAGCGCCGCAGCACCTCGAGCAGGGTCCCTACGCTCCCCTCTGACAGGAAGCGCGCCGAGCGTTCCACCGCGTCCACGGCAGCGTCGGTGCCGAAGTCGTGCCCCTCGCCGGCGTAGTGATGCAAAACGACAATGGCGCGGCGTTTCCGCAGGAGCTGCGACAGCGTGTCCTCTTCGGCCAGCGTGACAACGTCATCCTTGGTACCGTGCAACAGCAGCGTCGGGGGCAAATGGCGCGCGCTGTCGGCCACCCCGGGCTCAAGGCCGGCGCCGAGCAAGACCATGCGCGAGACGTGCGGTTCGGTGGCGGCGGCGCCGACGGCGACATAGGAACCCAGCGAGAGGCCAAAGAGCCCAACGTGCGAGGCCCGCACTTCGGGGCGTTCACGAACCCACGCCACGGCGTCACGCACCACCTGCACCCAATGCCAGTACTCGCGCGCTTCGGTGGCCAGGCCCGCCGCGAAGGTGCCTGTCGCGTCGAAGTAGTGCACCACGTAGGCCGCGACACCGCGCGACGCGAGCGCCTCGGCGTAGCGCTGCACGTCGTCGCCGACCAGCAGGTGCAAGCCGCCCGAGCCGTGCAGGACGATGGCGGCCGGATGCCGCTGGCCTTTGCCTTCGGGGACATAGGCATCGACGCGCACCGTGCGCCCGAGACTGTTGAACGAAGCCGAACTCTCTTCGACGGGGTGCACGTACCCCGGCAGATGCAAGCGACCGGCGCAGGCGGCGGGCCCGAGCGCGAGCCCGAAGGCCAACACGGGCGCAAGCCGCCGCGTCACCGTCCCGTGGACCCGAACCCGCCGTTGCGGTCGGTGGTCGGCTTTACCTCGCCGGGCGCGAAGTCGAGCACTTCGTGGCGAGCAAGCACCATCTGCGCGATACGCTCGCCGTGCGTGATCACGAGTTCGCGCGTGCCGCCGTGCCGAACGGGGACGCACCACTCGTCGGGGTAGTCGGCGTCGATCGTGCCGGGGGCATTGGCGATGACGATGTCGGTCTTAAGACTGGTGCCGGAGCGCGGCCGCACCTGCGCCTCGATGCCCTCCGGCAGGCGGGCTCGGAAGCCAAGCGGCACCAGCGCGCGCTCGCCGGCATGCAGGACGAGCACGGCGGCGCCGGCGCGCGTCTCGGTGGGGCGTTCGGAGAGCGCGCCGTCGCGGAAGATCCGCACGCTGCGCCCAGTCAGGTAGGCCGAGAGGTCGTAGCCAGCGCTGTGGGCCGTCGCGCGAACGGGGGGCGCGACGTCGGGGTGCAGCGGCTCGAAGATGATCGGGACCACAGACTGGGGCGGGAAGATGGGAGGCAGGCCTGCCGACGGTGCGGTAATCTAGCGTGGGCGCTCGTCTGCCGTCTCACGGAACGTCCGCCAGTCCATTACTGTATCACTTCCATGCGACTACCCCCTGCCCTCGTTCTCATTCTGGTTGCCGGCCTCTCTGCCGGCGACGCGGCCGCCCAACGACGCCCGGTGAATCCCGGGGGCGGCATGGCCGGCGGAGAACCGCCCCGACAGGGTGGCATGGCCGCGACCCCGCTGCCGGAAATGACGGGCGACACGACGACGCCCGAGGGGATGGCTCGCGCCGCGCAGCTCCGATTCGAGCGATTCCGGCGCGATCATCTGCTCAGTGCGCATAGCACGCGCTCGGGGGCCTCGTGCGACGAGCAGGTGGGCCGTTTCTGCTACTGGTACGACGAGAAGACGCCGAAGAACATCGAGCCGCCCAACATCGCGCGCGCGCGTGACACGCTGACGCGTGTGCTCGACTCGCTAGGCAAAGTGGTGCCGGCCAATCGGTGGATCAGCGGACAGCGTGTGCGCTATCTCGCCGAATCCGATCGCTATGATGACGCGCTTTCCGCAGCCAGGCAGTGCCAGTCCGACGGGTGGTGGTGCGGCGCGCTCGTCGCCTTCAGCCAGCATATGCGCGGCAACTACCAGGCGGCCGACAGCGGCTTCCGGGTCGTGCAGGGCGAGATGCCGGTGCGCGAACGATGCAACTGGCGCGACATCTCCATGCTCATCGACGACGACACGCGACAGGAGTACCGGCGCCTGCCGTGCGGCGCCGAGCGCGAGGCGTTTGAGGACCGTGTCTGGTGGTTCTCGCGGACGCTGTACGGACTGCGCGGCAATGACGCGCGCAGTGAATGGAACGCCCGCCAGCTCATGGTGCGGTTCTATCAGGACGCGCCCGGCGCGCACCAATTTGGTTTTGACGATGATGAGCGTGAGCTGCTGCTGCGCTTTGGCTGGCCGCGGTTCTGGGCCCGCGGGCCGGGCGATCCGCGTGGCGGGTACAGCATCGTGAGCGATGAAGCGTCGCCGGCCTACCGCTACCTGCCGGCCGGCAATGTGCTCGGCAATCCGGCGCTCTCCGATTCGTCGCAGTGGCGGCTGCATCAGCCGCCGGTGATCGGCCGGTACGCGCCGCCGTACGCCAAGCGGCTGGTAGCGCTGGAGCATCAGCAGGCGATGTTCCGCCGCGGGGACTCGGCGCTGCTCGTCATGGCGTACGACGTGCGGCAGGTAAAGGGACTGGGCGACGCGGCGCATCGACGGGCGGCGATGGTGGTGGCGCACGGCGAGCAGCCCGCGCCGCGGATGCTCGCGCGCGACAATGCGGCGGCTATCGGTACGATGTCGGTGACGGGGGCGTGGGGACCGCTGCTCTTCAGCGGCGAAGTGTGGGCCGCCGACTCGGCGGTCGTGGCGCGCGCGCGCTACGGCGTGCATCCGCCGTATGCGGTCGACACGCGGGTGACCGTGTCGGATCTGCTGTTCTACAAGCCATCGGGGACGCCGCCCAACTCGGTGGAAGAGGCGCTGGCGCTTGCGCTCCCCACCGAGCGCGTGCTGTCAGCCGCGCCGCTCGGCGTGTACTGGGAGACGTATGGCACCAATCCGGCCGGCGAGCAGATCAAGCTGACGGTGACCGTGGTGCGCGAAGTCGAGGAAGGCGGCTTTCTGAAGCGCAAGAATCAGCAGCTTCGACTGCTGCGTCAGGCGACGCCGGTGAGCGTCTCGGTGAACGATATGACGGCGCGGGGCGCGACGGTCTCGCCGCGCGCGGTGCAGCTCGACATCTCAACGCTCAAGAAGGGCGCCTACATCGTGCAGCTCGAGATCGAGGTGGAAGGGCAGTTTCCGCTGCGTGCCGATCACCGCATCGAAATCATCGAGAAGTAGTGGCGCACGGGGGGCCGTGATCGTCTTCTCACGCCGACCGCCGACGGATCATCGCCGCGCGTCGGCGGGATACGGATGCCGCGGCGCGTGGTTGCGCGGCTATCTTTAGGTGCTGATGCTTCCGCGACTTTCGCGCTCCCCTCCGCCAGATCATGATCTCGTATCGCTCGCTCTTCTTCGCCGCCGCAATTGGCGGCGCTGTGTCATCTGTTCAGGCGCAGAGCATCACGCCCCCGGCTGCGCCGACTCCGACGCCCACCTCCGCCGCGGCGCCCGCAGCGGCGCAGGTTTCCGAAAAGCCGAAGGCTGATTCGCAGCCAGCGCAGGGTGCGAGGTCCGACAAGCCGACGAGCGCTGGGAAGTCGGTGGCACGCAAGAAGCACGCGGCCAAGGGCGCCAAGTCAGCGGCAGTGCCGGTGGACAGCGAGGCGAAGCTTGACTCCATCTACAACTTGCGCTGGCCAGTCAAAGGCCCCGATCCGCTTCCGGGAAGCATCCTGCCAGGCAAGCGCATCGTGGCGTACTACGGCAATCCGTTGTCCAAGCGGATGGGCGTCCTTGGCGAGTACGATCCGGAGCAGATGCTCTCGATGCTCGACGCCGAGGTAAAGGCGTGGACATTGGCCGACCCGTCGACGCCCGTGCAGCCCGCGCTGCATCTGATCGCCGTCGTGGCGCAGGGCGGCGCCGGCACCGACGGCAAGTACCGCGCCCGCATGCCCGACGAACTGATTGAACGCGTGGCGTCGTGGGCGGCGAAGCGCAACGCGCTGGTTTTCCTGGATCTGCAGGTCGGCAAGAGCACGCTCGCCGAGGAACTGCCGCGCCTCGAGAAGTTTCTGTCGCGTCCGAACTTCCATCTGGGCATCGACCCCGAGTTCTCGATGAAGGACGGCGGCCTGCCGGGCAAGAAGATCGGCACGTACGACGCCGACGACGTCAACTACGCCTCGCGCTATCTGCAGGACCTCGTGACGCGCTACAAGCTGACGCCCAAGGTGCTCGTGGTGCACCGGTTCACGCGCAAGGGCGTCACGAACACGAAGAACATCAAGCTCGACGCGCGCGTGCAGATCGTGATGGACATGGATGGCTTCGGCCCGCCGCGTCTCAAGCGGTCGACGTTTCGTTCGTGGATCAAGGCGGAGCCGGTGCAGTTCGTGGGGTGGAAGCAGTTCTACAAGCCGCGCAACGACAGTCCGCGCACGACGATTGCCGAAATTCTGAAGCTGAATCCGCGGCCGCTCTACATTCAGTATCAGTAGGACTTCGACGGCGGCGGATCGCCGCGCGCGTGCCGTCAGTCCAGATAGTGGGTGCGGGCCGTTTCGGCGGCACGGTGCAGCGCCGCGCGCCACTCGTCGTGCTCGCTCAGCCGCATTTCCACTGAGAGCCATCCGGCATAGCCCACAGCGCGGAGCGCGGCGCCGATGTGCGCATGCGGCACCGTGGCGGTGCTCCCCACCGGCGCGAGATCGACTTCGCTGAGATGCACGTGCCGCACATGCGGCGTCACGGGCGCGAGCGCCGCCTCGGTGATCTCGCCGCTGAGTGCCAGCGCCGCCGTGTCGAGATGCACGCCGAAGTTGGGATGCGCGACGGCATCGCACAGCGCCGCCGCTTCGGCTGCCGTGGTCACGAAATCGCAGCCGTAGCGTGGCGGGTTTGGCTCGATGCAGAGCGACACGCCGTGCGGCGCCAGCGCTTCCGCGACGGGCCGCAGCACGCGCGCGGCCTCTGCAATCGCGGCAGGCATGGAACGCGGTCCGCGGATTCGGTTGCCCGGCGCGCCGAGCACGAGCACGCGCGCGCCGCAACGCGAGGCCAACGCACCCATGGCGGCGAGATGCCGTTCCAGGCTCGTCACCGCGGACGCGTCGCCGAACAGCGTCAGCTCCTGACGGCCGAAGAGAATCGCCTGAAAGGCCACGATCTCGCAGCCCGCGTCGCGCCACCATGTGGTGTAGCCCTCGGCGACCCCCGCATCGACCTGTGGCGCGCCGGGCCAGACTTTGGAGGGCGCGAGCTCGACGCCGTGAACAGCTTCGCTGGCGAGCAGCGCCGCGACGGCTGCATCGTCCGCGGACGACCACGCAAGATTCGAGAACGCGAGCTTCATGCGTCTCCCTCGCCCAGCCGCTGCCGCTCGGCGGCCACGAATCGGACGAGCTCGTCCGTCGTGGACGCCGCGTCGTACCAATAGCCGTCGCGTCCGCCAAACATGCTCGCGTAGACGCTGCGCACATCGTACCGAGCGGGGAGCACCGCGGGCATGGCGGGGAGGTGCCGATCAAACGCTCGCGCCGCGACGTCGCGCATGTGCAGTGGCTCGGCGGTGATGTTGACCAGCGGAAGCCCCGCCGCCCGAATGCGCTCGATGTCGGTCCACAGTCGATCGAGCGCATAGAACTGGAAGGCGGCATCAGGATTGATCTGCTCGACATTGTTGTCGTGCAGCAAGTCGAAGATGGCGTTCTTCTTGAGGCCTTCGCCGAAGAGCGCCGGCAGGCGCACGATGGTGCTGACAAAATGCGCGCTGCAGAACGCTTCGAGCGCCAGCCGATGGCGTCCGTACGCCTGCCCCTCGGCGGGGTGAATCGGCGTCGATTCGTCCACATCGATCGGTGCGGGATACACGTCGACGGTGGAGATCAGCACGAACCGCGCCGCGCGCACCGTCTTGAGCACGTCAGTGAGCACGGCGATACCGGCGCGGTCGCCTTCGGGGTCGCGGTTCGCCTTCCACTTCTCCGCCCGCACGCCGGCGCAGACCACGAGATCGAATTCGCGACCGCGCATCTCGCCAATGTCCGTGGAGCGGTACATCGCGTCGAAGGCGCGCGCCCGCCGAATGGTGCTGCCGGTGAGGCCCGACCAGCCGATCAACGCGTCCATGGCGTCACCGCGGATCGTAGGTTCCGCGCACCGACCGCCAGAGCGTGCGCAGGATGTTCATGTTGCCGCGCCAGCCGCGAATCTTGGACGGCACCGCGCCGTTGGCGGGATACGCGCGAGTCACCGGCAGCTCGGCCACCGTGAAGCCAAGCTGGCCGGCACGAATCGCGAGATAATAGTGCAGCTCGTATCCGACGAAGACGTCGCGAAACGGTTGCACGCGCTCGTCCACCAGAAAGCGCCGGCTGTAGGCGCGGAAGCCGTTGGTGGTGTCTGTGTAGCGGCGGCCGGCGGCGAGCGAGATGAGCGGCGCGTGCAACAGCGTCACCCCCATGTGCCGGGCCCACGGTGTGTTGATGCCGCGGCCGCCGGGAACATAGCGCGAGCCTTGCACGTGGTCGGCACCGTTGCGCAGCGCCTCAACGAATGCGGGCACTGCCTGCGCATCGTCCTTGCCGTTGCCGTCGATGGACACGATGCCGTCGTAGCCTTCGCGCAGGCACCAGGCGAACGCCATCCGCATCTGCGCCGACAGCGCGCCGGGGCCGCGCTTGATGAGGAGCGCGCGAACTCCGTGCGCGGCGAGAAACCCCGCGTCGAGCGCTCCATCCGTGCTGCCGCCGTCGGCAATCACGATGTCCACGGGCAGCGACATGGTCTGCATGGCGCCAAGCTGCGCCTTGATCCGTTCGCCTTCGTTGAGCACGAAGACCACGAGTGCGTAGTCGTGACGCCGCTCACCGCACGGCACGACCTCGAACGCCGGCACCTCCCAGGC
>JAHFCT010000069.1 GCA_023249375.1 Gemmatimonadota bacterium
TCCCGCGCTGCGCGGCGAGGGTCTTGCGCCGTTCGTGCCGAATCCGTCACACGAAGCAATCATCTGGACGCACGATGCCGCCCTGCAACCGGTGCGCGCGCTTCCACCGCGCGCGGGACGCTGGCTCTCGCACTGGCGGCCGACGCTCGAATGCCGCGCGGATGCGCGATCGCGTGATCGCTGGTGGTCACTCTTCCGGCTCGACGCCGCCGCACCGGGTTGGCGTGTGGTGTGGGGGGACGTGGGACGCGCGCCGCGCGCCGTCGTGCTCGCGCCGAATGACGACACCGTGCCACTCAACAGCTGCTATGTCGTCCGAGCCCCGTCCGAAGATGACGCCGACGCCCTTGCCGCCTGGCTCAACGCGCCGCTCGCGCTGGCGTGGCTCGGCGCCATCGCCGAGCCCGCACGCGGCGGTTACCATCGCTTCCTCGGCTGGACCATGGCACGGCTCCCGCTGCCGGAGGATTGGACGCAGGCACGCGACCTTCTCGCCGAGGTGGGGCGCGCGGCGCGGGCGGGTGGCGCGGTCGCATCGACAGATCTGCACGAACGATCGCTCCACGCCTTCCGCGTGGGGGCCGCCGCCATGGAGCCGCTGCTCACGTGGATGCACTGGTAGCGGTCCGGCGGCGGATCGCGCAGGCGATCACCGGACGCGCGGCGCACGTTGAACCAACGCTCGGCGAGGTCACGCTGCGGCCGCATCAAGTCGACGCCACCAGTCGGCTGCTCCGGGCGCTGCACGCGCACGGTGGCGCCCTCTTGGCCGACGCTCCGGGGCTCGGCAAGACGTACGTCGCACTCGCCGTCGCGCGGGCCTACGGGAGCGCGCTGGTCGTCGCCCCGGCGGCATTACGTGCGCAGTGGCTGCGCTCGGCCGCACTCGCCGCCGTTCGTATCGAGTGGTGCTCGCTCGAAACCCTCAGCCGGCGATCCGTCGAGTCATCGACGTCGCTGCTCGTCGTGGACGAGGCGCACCACCTGCGTAACGCGCGCACGCATCGCTACGCGAACGCGGCCGCACTGGCCGTGGGTAAACGGGTGCTGCTGCTGTCCGCGACGCCAATTCATAACCGCGCGACCGATCGCGAGGCGCTCTTCGCACTCTTCCTCGGCGCGGCCGCTGGTGCGCTGCCAGAGCGGACCCTCGCGTCAATGGTCGTGCGCCGAGAGGCGGATCCGGCGCTGCTGCCAAGAAGAACCGCCGTTCGCTGGCTTCGACCGGCGGCGGCGCCTCGCATCGGCGCGCTGCTGCGCGCGCTGCCGCCGGCGTTGCCCGCGGCCGACGGCCGTGCGGCGGCCGCGCTGGTGCGTCTCTCGCTCGCGCACGCCTGGTCGTCGAGTGTCGCGGCGCTCGATGCGACGCTGCGGCGCGCCATTCATCACGCCGGCGCCATCGATGACGCGCTTGCCGCCGGCCGATGGCCGACGCGGAGCGAGCTGCGCGCGTGGGTGATCAGCGCGGACTCGTCGCAGCTCGCATTCGCCGCGCTGATGGCGGAACCGACCGGCGCTGACCTCGCGAATGCGCGCGCGGTGCTCACGCATCATGTGGCCGCGTTGCACGCGCTGCGACTGCTCACGGCGCGAGCGCGCGACCCGGACACCGAGTCACGCGCGGCGCTCCTCCACCGTGTGCTGCAGCGGCATCGCACCGCGACGGTGGTAGCGTTCGCGCGCTACGCTGATACCATCGACACACTCTGGCGCGCGTTGCGCAACGAATGCGGCGTTGTCGCGCTGACGTCGCGCGGCGTGCGCTCGGCGGGCGGCGGACTGACCCGACGCGACGTGCTGGAGATGCTCGCGGCGCCGCCGCGGCGCGACGGCATTGCCCCGCTGCGGCTTGTGCTCAGCACCGAACTGATGGGCGAAGGGCTCGACCTGCCCGCGGTGTCCGTGGTGGTGCATCTCGATCAGCCGTGGACGCCGGCGCAGTTGGATCAGCGCGAAGGCCGCGCGACACGATTCGGATCGCCGCACGCATCCGTCGCCGTGTATGCCGTGCGTCCGCCGTACGGCGCGGCGCGTCTGTTAGGGCTTGCCAATCGCCTCGAGGTCAAGCGATCAGCAATGGACGCCGGCCTCGCTGCTGGCAGCGCGCGCGAAAGCCTGCTCTCACTCGTACGCCCGTGGCTTGATGCTCGCGGGGGAGGCGCGCACGTCGCAGCCGTTGGCTGTGCGGTCACCGGCTGGGTGGCCGCGGTGTGTGACGCGGCCGGGCGCGATCGCGTGATCGCGATGGAAGGCGGCGCAATGGTCGGCGATGATCGTCACCTCGCACGATTGCTCGGCGAAGCCGCGCACGGGCTCGCAGCCACCCCATGTCCGATGCGCCTGCGCGCCGCGCGGCACGCCATTTCTCAGTGGCTTCGCGTCGACGCGTCGACGCATCTCGCGCGAGCGCAGGACGGTGAATCTGCCGCGCGCGCCGCGGTGGCGCGCCGTTTCGATGAGGCCGTGCGGCAATTGCCGCTGCATCAGCGCTCCCAGCGTGGCGCGCGAGTCGCCGCGGCACGCGCGAAAGTGCGGGGACTTCGCGGTGCCGGAGCTGAACGGCTGCTGGCTGCGGCGGCGCGGTGCGAGACCGACAGCGCAATGCTCGAGGCCATCGACGCCATCAGCACGATGGAGGGCGTGGAGACAACCGACGCCCTCGATCCCATCGCCGCCGCCGCCGAGTGTGGTGTGCGGACGTCACGTCATTCGGCGCTGCAGCGTTCCTCCCGACTTGTGGCCTTGCTGCTGCTGATTGCGGCGTGAATGCCGAGTCGTGAGCGCGGCTACGTCCGGTCGTTCAGCAGCTTGCTCTGAAACCGCTGCGACTCGCTGATCCGCTCGACTTCGATGGACATTGTATCGACGCTCTGTTGCAACTGCAGCAGCTGCTGCTGCAGCACGCGCGAGTCTTCGCCCGCGGCCCGCAGCTCGGTGCGCTTGTCCATCCGGCGGGCCAGCACCCGCGCGAACGGTCCCAGAATGAAGATCGCCGCTAGCAGCCCCATCAGGCCGAGCGCGGTCTCCTGCGCCATCTTCGCCAGCGGCAAGACTTCCGGCGGCAACGCCGCGCTCGTGAGAATGGTCTGATCGCCCCGTTTATCGATGATCAGGCGGCCGCCGCCCACGGGAATCGGCGCAATAGGAAGCGGCGCTTCCGGCGCGGTGGATGACGCGGGCCGTCCGGCCTTCCCCCCCTGAGCGGCGGCCTGCGGGGCGGCGCGCGCTGCGTCCTGCGCGGCCTGCACGGCACTCTGCACCTGGTCGTGTATCTGCTGGCGCAACTCGGCCCGCGTCGTCTGCATGCCCGGCATAGTCCACCATCCAATGGGGGAGGCACAAAAGTACACCATCCATACGTATGGTGGCGTAGGATAGTGTCCCATAATTGACCCTGATGCCATTCAAACCCTCCGCCCCATCCGCCTGTCTGATCCTGCGAACCACCGAGGATCAGCACTCCGGATGCACGCCACCCCACTCCCCGTGATGCCCACGCCGTCGCTCACCGACGACGTCGCCCTCGCCGCCCGCGGCGACCGGCGCGCGTTCGAGCGCCTGTACCGGGCCCACGTGGACAAGGTCTTCACGCTCTGTACCCGGATGGTCGGCGAGAGAATGAGGGCCGAGGAACTCACGCAGGATGTGTTTGTCCGGGCGTGGCAGAAGTTGGATCAGTTCCGCGGGGACTCGGCGTTCAGCACCTGGCTGCACCGCATGGCAGTGAACGTCGTGCTCAACGATCGGCAGAGCGAGAAGCGCCGGCGCGAGCGGCACGACGATGGCATCGACGACATGGACGCGCTGCCGCGCAGCAGCGCCGTCCCGCTCCCGGTGCCGGGGTTGAGCATCGATCTCGAAGCGGCCATCGCCATGCTGCCGCCAGGAGCCAAGAGGGTGTTCGTGCTGCACGACGTGGAGGGCTACACGCACGAGGAAATCGCCGGCATGCTCGGCGTCACCTCGGGAGGATGCAAGGCGCAGCTGCACCGCGCCCGAATGTTGATGCGGGAGGCCTTAAACCGATGACTCATCCCATGATCACCTGCGACGACGCCCAACGGCTGATGAGCGATGCGATCGACGGCACGCTGAGCGACACGCAGCGTGCGGTGTACGACACGCACCTCGCCGCGTGCGCGGTGTGCACGGAGCTAGCGAGCGACCTCACGAAGCTGCGCGATGAAGCCGCCGCGCTTCCGTCGCTGACGCCGTCGCGCGACCTGTGGTCTGGCATCGAGGCCCGCCTCGACACGCCCGTCGTATCGCTGGATGAACATCGGCGCGGCGTCGCCGCGCGCTGGACCTCGCGGCAGGTGGCGGTGGCCGCCGTCGTGCTGATTGCGGTGACCGCCGGCGGCACGTGGATGGCCGCCACCCGTTCCGCGGCCGTCGTCGCGCCCGCCGCCGACTTGGCGGCCGGCACGCCGCGCACCGAACTACTGACGGTGGCCGACCAGAAGGGCATTGACGCGTACGAAGGCGAGATTGCCAAGCTCCACAACATTCTCGAGACGCGCCGCGGCGATCTCGACTCGACGACCATCGCGGTGCTCGAGAAGAACCTCAAGCTGATTGACCAGGCCATCGTCGAAAGCCGCGCCGCGCTCATTGCCGACCCGGCAAGCGCATTTCTCGCCGGCCAGCTGAACCGTGCCTACGGCACCAAGCTCGATCTCCTGCGTTCGGCAGCACTACTGCCGTCGCGTTCATAAGAAGAGGAACTCATCATGCGCAAATTCGTGTTCGCTGCCATCGCCCTCCTTGCCGCTGCGCCCGCCGCCCGGGCACAGGGCGGCGAGGAGCGCCAGAAGATCGACACGTCGTTCGCCTTTGCCAAAGGCGGCTCCGTGGACCTCGGCCATGTCTCGGGCGACATCATCGTCACCGGGTGGACCAAGGGCGAGATCAAGATCTACGCGGTCATCGAGACCGGGTACCTCAAAGCCTCGATGTCCTCCTCGCGCGTCCAGATCAGCGCGCATTCGCGCCACAACCGGATGGGCAAGTCGCACTATGAACTGTCGGTCCCCATCGGCACCGAGGTGCGGGCAACAGCTGTCTCGGGAAACATCGCGGTACGCGGCGTCGGTGGTGAAGTGAGCGCGAACACGGTGAGCGGCGACATCGAAGTGCGCGACGCGGGCGACCGCGTCGAGCTGCACACCGTGAGCGGTGACGTGCATGCGTCCAAGCTCCGCGGCCGCATTCGCGGCGAGGCGGTGAGCGGCGACTTCACGCTCGACGACATTAGTGGCGAAGTGAAGCTCAACACGGTCAGCGGCCAGGCCAAGGTGCGCGGCGCCCTGAGTGGCGCCGAGTTCGAGGCCGTCAGCGGCGACTTCGACTTCGCGGGCGAC
Organism: Gemmatimonadota bacterium; assembly: GCA_023249375.1. GTDB lineage: Bacteria > Gemmatimonadota > Gemmatimonadetes > Gemmatimonadales > Gemmatimonadaceae > PNKL01. The sequence continues at coordinate 5,361 of JAHFCT010000069.1, forward strand.
CTCACGGGCAGCGGGACGTTCAACGTCAACACCCACTCGGGCGACGTGCACGTGACCCTGCCACAGAACATCAGCGCCACGTTCGAACTGCAGACGTTCAGCGGCGAACTCCGCTCCGGATTCCCGCTCACGCTGCAGCCCGGCGACCAGGCGCTGAACCGGCGCAATCGACGCATGCGTTTTGATGTGAATGGCGGCGGCACGCGCATCCGCCTTGGGACTTTCAGCGGCGACCTTACCCTGGACAAGAGCGCACCCCGCGCCAACAAGGAGAACTAGATCATGCAGGCAACACGGCTCTTCGCCGCCATGGCGGCCCTCGCGATCATCGCGCCGGCGGCCGGCGCGCAGGATCGGCAGACGGACGACTCGTTCAAGTGGACCAGCGGCATCGAAAGTGGCCGCACCGCTTATGCCCGCAATCTCAACGGCGCCGTGCGCGTTGAGGCGGCCAGCGGCGCGGAGGTCGAGGTGCGCGCCGAAAAGCACTGGCGCAAAGGCGACCCCAAGAGCGTGAACGTCACGGCTACCAAGACGGCGCGCGGCGACGTGCTCGTTTGCGTCATGTACGTAAAGCGCGACACCCGCTGCGACGAGGACGGCTACAACATTCGCGGTCACGATGGGTGGCGCGATGAAGACAATGACGTCTCGGTCGACATCACCATCCGACTGCCCAAGGGCGTGAAGCTGGACGGCTCGACCGTCAACGGCGGCGTGACGATCGAAGGGGCGAGCGCCGAAGTGAAAGCGCGCACGGTCAACGGCGGCATCGAGGCGTTCTCCACCGGCGGCCCGGTGAGCGCCAAGACGGTGAACGGCGGCATTCGCGTGCACGCTGGATCGCTCGGCACTGGCCCGCTCGACTATGAGACGGTCAACGGCTCCATCACGCTCGAGCTGCCGGCCGACCTCAACGCCGACATTCAACTCAGCACGGTGAATGGCAGCGTTACGTCCGAGGATTTTCCCATCACGGTCCAGGGCAAGTTTGACCGCCGAAAGATCTCCGGCAAGATCGGCAAGGGCGGGGTGGACATGAAGGTGAAGACGGTGAACGGCTCGATTCGGCTGCGGAAGAGCTAAGCTGGACAGGCACCCCGACGAGCGCAGGGCGCGAACGGGTGCCAACAAACGATTCGGGGGGAACCGCGGAGCGCTGCGGTTCCCCCCGAGGGCATTGAGGCGCGCTCGAGTCATCGCTCGCGCCAACGTCTCACCGCGCGCGACCGCCGAAGCGACCGCCCTCGCCTCCGCACGAAACCCGGCGCGATCGCGTGTCGTAGCTTAGAGCAGACCCCGGAGGATCTCATGCGGCGCACCCTTCCCGTTGTCCTCATACTCTCCATCGCCTCGGCGGCCTGCAGCCGCTCGCACGATGACAACAACGTCTTCTCCTGGTCGCGGGAGCTCGCGCCCGGCGGCACGCTGCGCGTGCGCAACACCAACGGCACCGTGACCGTGGTGCCGTCCACCGACGGCAAGACCGCGCGCGTGCAGGCTGCCGCGCACTGGCGGCGCGGCGATCCGCGCCGCGATTTGAAGTTCGTCGCGCAGTCGGCGGGCAGCGACGCGATCATCTGCGTGCATTGGGGCACGGGCACCTGCACCGCCACCGAGTACACCAGCCGTCGCGCCGGCGGACTCTCGGGATTCTTCCTGCGGCACGGCACGGACGCCAAGGTCGACTTCACCATTGAAGTGCCCACCGGCACGCGCGTCGACGTGTCCACGCTGAACGGCACCCTATCCGTGACCGCGCAGGCGCCAGTCGCCGCCCATACGCTCAACGGCAGCGTGCACGTGTGGACGGCCGTCGGCCCCGTGGCCGCATCTTCGGTGAATGGATCCGTCGACGTGCGCATGACGACGCTCGGCGGCCCCGGCGAGGTGCGCGCAGAAACCACGAACGGCGATGCCTCGGCGTATGTGCCGCAGAACTTCGAGGGGACGGTGTCGCTGCGCACCACGAACGGTGAAGTCGGCAACGCCTTCGGCCTCGCCGCGTTGGCTGGCGCCAAGAACCACATCGACGGCGTGCTCGGCAACGGTGCACGCAACGTGACCGTGCGCACGACGAACGGTTCGGCGATGCTCGGTGCGCTCGACGCGCAGGGGAAGATCATGTCCGGCGCGGCGCGGTAACAGCTGCCACGTAGGGCGGCAGCGCGACAGATGGTATCAGCAAGCCCAACACACCACGCCAGATACGCCGCACCGTGAACTTTTCGCTCGGTGCGGCGTTATTATTGGGAGTCCTATACGGTTCTTTCAGGAGCTGACATCGATGGGCTACTCTCGGTTTGTGCCGGCACCGGCGCTCGTGCTCACGGGCGAACAGCGCGCCACCCTCGTGCGCCGCACCTACCTTCTCGTGTTCGCGTCCGTCATCGTCACGATGATCGGCACGGGCATGGCCATGACGCAGGAAGCGCTGCTCATCAGCGCCGCGCGGCATCCGTTCATCGCGATGATCCTCGCCATGATCCCGCTGTGGATGGCGATGCGCACGCGCGACAGCGCGCCGCGCGCACTCGGCTTCGTCTTCCTCTTCAACGTCGTGATGGGCGTCGCCATTGCGCCAATCATCTACGTGTACAGCCGCAACGAGCCGGGCATCGTCGCCCAGGCGGGTATGCTCACGCTCAGCACGTTCGGCGTCCTGACGCTCTACGCATGGGTCAGCCGCCGCGACTTCAGTGCGTGGGGTTCGTTTCTGGTCATTGGGCTCTGGGTGCTCATCGGCACGTCGCTGCTCAACATGTTCTTCCAGAACCAGACCGCCGGGCTGTGGATGGCCGGCGTCGCCGTGTTGCTCTTCAGCGGCCTGCTGGTCTTCGACACCTGGCGCCTGCGCAACGTGTACGGCCCGGATGACTACGTCCCCGCAGCGGTGCAGATCTATCTCGACCTGCTCAACATGTTCCTGGCGATTTTGCAGTTGCTGGGCGGCGGAAGAAACCGAAACTAGCCGCCAGCCCTCAGGCGAGCCGCTCCGGCGCGTCTGGCGCCGGCGGCCCGACCAGGTCATCCATCGCGCGCGCCATCGCAAAGTCGCGCACCGTCACGCCGCCGCTGTCGTGTGTCGAGAGCGATGCGGCGACCATTCGGAAACGAATGTCGAGATCGGGATGATGGTTGGCCGCCTCGGCGGCACCCGCCACGCGGTTCACCCACGCGATGGCATCCGTGAACGTCGTGAACTCATACGTCTTCACAATCGCGTCGCCGCGACGCGACCATCCCGCACTCGCATTCAGCTCGCGCTGAATCTCGATGTCGGAGAGAAGAGGAAGGCGCACGAGTGGCAGGGGGCGGAAGACAGGTGACCGGCGACCGGCACACGCCGGTCCTTGGAATGCTACAGCGGAAGATCCCCACCGCCAACACGCCTGTTCGGCTCCGCGCCGGAATGCGACCGTCCATCAGCCGTCGCCCCCGTCGCATCGTCGGCGACTGCGCGCCGGATGCTGATGAGCTGCCCCACCACGCTGATCGCGATCTCCTCCGGGGTGTCGGCGCCCACGTCGAGGCCCACGGGGCAGACCATGCGCGCGATGTCCGCATCGGCCACGCCCCATCCACGCAACGCCTGCGCGGTGAGCGCCCCCTTGCGGCGCGAGCCAAGCATGCCGAGGAAACGCGGCCGCACGGGAGCCACCTGCGACGCGATGAGTGCGTCGTGCTGATGGCCACGCGTGCAGATGACGACAAAATCCGACGGCGCCACCGCCGCCGCGCGCACGTCGCCGAAATCGCACGCCAGCACCTGCTCCGCCCACGGCAATCGCGCGGCGTCGGCAAAATCGGCGCGGTCATCGACGACGGTCACGCGCCATCCCGCAAACGCCGCCGACTGACAGATGCGGGCCCCCACGTGCCCCGCGCCAAAGACCACAAGGCGCGGCGCGCCAATCAGCGCGTCCACCACCACGTCCGCATCGAGCAGCGGTTCTTCGCGCAGCGCGTCGAACAGTTCCGCCTCGGACTGCAGCGCGGCGCCATCACCGGCCGCATAGTTGCCGCGCATTGTATGCAAAAACTTCCGCGGCGCGGCGTCGGGCCAGTGGCGCGCCGTGGCCATCACCGCGCGCTCGCCGCGCGCTACCGCCGCCGCCGCCTCGGCGTATAGCGTGGCCAGCGCCGCGTCGGGAATTACCGGCTCGATGAATACGTCCGCGGTGCCGCCGCAGGTGAGTCCGTAGTCGCCGGCCAGTTCCGCGTTCAGTGAGTGCGACACGCAGATGGGTACACGGCGTTCGCAGACATCGAGCGCCTGCTCGGTGATGTCCGCTTCGAGGCAGCCGCCGCCCACCGTGCCAAAGCGCGCGCCGTCCGCGGTGACCAGCATCTTGGCGGTGGCACTCATTGGGAGCGAGCCGCGCCGGCGCACCACACTGGCGAGGGCGCCAACACCGCCGCCGGCGGCAAGGCGCGCGCACTCATTGAGGATGGCGGCGAGGCTCATGCTCGCACGTTATCGCCGGCGGGGAGGCGGCGCCACCGCCGCGGACGGCGCCGCGGCACTCGGCACACTCGGCGCGGTCGGCGGTAGCACCTCGGCCGGCGGCGCTTCGTACACGCTACCGTCGTCAAACGTCGCGACCTTCACGAGCCCGGCGCGAGAGGCTATGGAATCGGTATGCGCCGTCTCCACGCTTTGCAGGTACCACGCGATCACGACACCGTGCGTGGCGCGAAGCCGAGCGACGAAGGCGCGCAGCGTGGCCGGATCGGTGGTGGTCGGCAGGTCGCGCACGCGTCGGTCGAGGTGAAACCAGATGGCGCATGGCCAGTTGGTGTAGAGCGCGCGCGCCGGATCCTGCGCGCGCGCCCAGCCCAGCGTGGGCGAGTCGCGCCAGGCACTGCTCGCAATGTCGCCGCCATCGGCAAGCGCGTCAGTGATCTGCTGGTAGTTGGCGCGCACCGATGCCGCCATCCAGCCAAGCAACGCCAGTGCGCCGAAAACACGCGCTGGCCGCGAGATGACGCGCCAGGCGCGCGCGCCAACGACGGTCACGACCGCGACTGCGAGCGGCACCAGCGGCACGGTGAGCCGGAAGTCGAAGGGAATGGCAGGGTCGGCCATGGCGCGCGATGCGACAACGAGCGCGGCATAGGCAAACGCCAGGCACACGGCGGCCTGAATCATCAGTCGCTGTTCGGGCCATCGCGGGTCATCGTGCTCCGCGGCGGGCAGTTCCTCACCCGAGGCGCGCACCGTGCTCCAAATCAGCGCGCCGAGTGCGACCAGCGTGGCGCCCGCGGCCAGCCACGGCACCGGCTCCCACTCGAGCGTCGGCGCCAGTTGGTGCGCGATGGTGCGCGCGCCTTCACTCAGCGTGGGGCCCCAGTCGCCGTAGAACGCGAACTTGCGAATGGGCGCCGCGCGTCCCGGCGCGCGCGCGCGGGTGAGCGACCAGGCCGCCATCGCGAGCAGTGACGGCGCGCAGGCCATCGCGGCCCGGCGCAGCCGTTCGCGCCACGTGGCGGTGGTGTCGCGCAGCGCCCAGAGTGCGGCGGCGCCCGCCACGGAGAGTCCCGCGTAGCGCACCATCGTCGCGGCGGCGGCGATAACGCCGTGCCACACCGCGGCGCGGGGGCGCGCGATGAAGCTCCACAGCGCGAGCATCACGAGCGCGAGGAAGAGCGGTTCGCTGAGCACCGAGAGATGCACGAAAACAAACGCCGGCGTCAGGGCGAGGGCGAGCGCGCCAAGCACGGCACCCCACGCGCCGGCCAGCGGCCAGAGTGCGAGCACGAATGCCGCCCCCGTCACGCCGGCCGCGGCGGCCTGCACCAGGCGCGCGGCCATCGGCGTGCTCGCGCCAAGCGCGACTGGCACCGCAAGCACGGCGGAATATCCCGGGGGAAAATGCGAGAGCGGCTGGGTGGTGCTGTCGCTCCACCACGGCGCCATCGGAATGCGCAGCGTGCCGTGGTCAGCGAGGCCGCGCGCGGCGCCGAGGTACGACATCGCGTCGGGATCGAGGCCCGGCCCGGGGGCAGCCGTAAAACGAAATGCGCCCGCGATCATCGCGAGCGCACAGAGCAGGGCAACGGCGGCGCGGCGCGCCACGGCGGTCAGGCGAGAATGTCGGCGAGCGTGCGCGTCAGCTGCTCGACGGTAAACGGCTTGGCGAGGAACGCGCGCCCCGGGGCCGGCAGTTCCTGATCGAGGCGGCCGTCGGTGTAGCCCGACATGTAGACCACGCGCAGCGCGGGGAGCACGACGGCGAGCTTGCGCACGAGCGACGGGCCGTCGAGGCCGGGCATGCGCACGTCGGTGAGCACGACGTCGATGCGCTGCGCGTTCTCGCGCGCGAGCTGCAGCGCTTCTTCGCCGCCCGGCGCTTCGAGCACGGTGTAGCCGTATTTGGCGAGGATGCGGCGCGAGGCAATCAGCACCGACGCATCGTCATCCACCACGAGGATGACCGCGGGCCGCGGTGCAGGGACGCCTGAACGCTTCACGGCATCACTCATGGGGATCGCCTTGCCCGCAGCGAGCACATCCTCTCCTCGTCCTGGAGGATCTGTCTCCGCAAATCTTACCGGGAGCGGCACGCTCATACGCGCGAAGACGGGCTAAGGGTAAACCGAGCGCGCCATCCTACAGAGGAAGACGTGCATAACCTGAGGTATGTAACACAGCAGGCGCTGGCTGGCAACCATATAGGAAGGGTCGTCCTGAGGGATCGGCCCCTCCAATTCAGCCGTTTGTGGTCACCAACTTCGCGTGCGCCACGTCACACACACCTAATCTAATTTCGGCTTTTGTTCGGCCAATAGGAAGTTCGCCTTCATAAATCAGTCGATGGAAGTGGTGAGTCCGAAGAACCGCACCTTTCAGCTGAGCGTGATGCCGCAGGATCAACCGATGCAACTCTTCGTCGCCTCGTCACCGACGGCGACGAACGTGCTGCCGTGGGGTGTATCGGTTCGGGCAGGGGGAAAGGGTCGGCTGTCGCTTGGTCGCTGAGGGGATACGCCAGCTCCGCTCGACGACGCCCGCGTCCCGTCCCTTCTTGCGTACCGGTACCCGGCGCCCCCCATATTGGCACGTTCCCTCCCCCCGGCAGGCCGCTCGATCACACCCCTGCCACCCGTCAGTCCAACGCAATCCAGGAGGTCGCGTGAAGCGCGCGTTTCTGGCAGGACTGTCCGTGCTGGTGCCGTTACTCCTCATCGGGTGGATGTACAACGCACTCCCTGGCTATCGCACGTGGGTCGTCATCGGCGGTATCGGAGGGTTGATGACCTCCTGCCGCTGCCACGCGAAAATGCTCGGAGGGCGACCCTCATGAAGAGCTGCCTCTGGGAATGCCTCAAGATGACGTTCGGCCTCTGGGGCGCCGTCGCAATCCTGGGAATTTTGCTCGTCCTTCTCGGCGGCGCGCTGGCGGCATCCGGCGGCACCGCAATAGTAGGTCTCTCGGGCTTTGTGGCCGCCGCGGTGGACACGGCCATTGGTGCCGCGGGTGCCAGCGCGGCCGTCGCCGGTGGCACGGGGATGCTCGTTTCGTTGGTCGGCTGCATCGTCGGGTGCTTCGCTACAACCTGAGCTGCAGATCGGTTTGACGTGGGAGTTCCACGCAGCAGTCTGTGCGCACTCGTCCGGGCACGGGCCGTCACGCCGTGCCCGCGGTCGCCCCATCGATTCCCGCCCGCTGATTCATATGAAGTGGGCAACACGGGCGCACCTGCCGGCCCACCCGACGCGGTGCTCTACGACAGCACGAGCGCTCGGCTTCTCGCAACAGAACCTCGGCGTTCGTATCACCACGCACGTGGGCGGCGTCTTGAGCACCACGCAGTTTCGTAACGTGCAGTTACGCAGACGAGCCTAGCGGATCTACCGCTTATTTCACTGAACTACTGGTTCACGCCAAGTCACTTACCCCCTCGTATTTTGCCTCCCTTGATCTTTCGGTATTTGTTCGGTATACAATTACCCCCGCCCCTGAACCACCAACAACCGAAATCCCCGTGTCCATCGCCGCACTCCGTCAGCAACTCGCCGAGATCGTCCAGGGCGCGCGCCCCGCTCTGCCGGGGCTGGCCACGGGCATTCCTGCACTCGACGCGGCGCTCCCCGAACACGGACTCCCGCGTGGCCGGCTCACCGAAATCGCCGGTGCCCCCGGCAGCGGGCTCACCACCTTCGCGCGACAACTCGTCGCGAGTTCGCTGCACGCGGGATGGTGGGTGGCCTACATCGACGCGGCCCGTACCATCGCCCCGCGCGACTGGGCCGCACTCGGCGCCTACGACGGTTTATGGATGGTGCGCCCCGGCGATGCCGCACGCAGCGCGTGGTGCGC
>JAHFCT010000024.1 GCA_023249375.1 Gemmatimonadota bacterium
ATCGAGGCCTTTCGTGCCGCGTTGTCGACGAATCCGGGCTTTGCCAAGGCGCGGCTGAACCTCGCGTTGCTGCTCGCCAAGGCGAAGCGCGCGCAGCTCGCGCTCGAGGCGTACCGCCAAGTGCTCGTCACCGAGAGCGAGCATCCCGTGGCGTGGAACGGCATCGGTCTGGTGCTCGCCGACCTGCGCAAGTTCGAGGACGCCCGCAACGCGTTTGCCCGTGCCATCCAGTCGAATCCCGATTCGGCCGAAGCGCACTACAACATGAGCTTTGCGCTGTCCAACCTCGGCGACTTCGACGGCGCGCTGCGCGAAACGAAGCGCGCCCTCGAGCTGGATCCGTACTACGTGCCGCAGAAGTTCGCGCTCGCCATCGACCTCGAGTACGAGGACCCGGATCTTTCGGTGGTCCCCGAGCTCGGCGGCGAGCAGCGGATGACCAGCGAAGTGGGACAGTTCGCCTTTGATCCGTCGCTGCTCGAGACGTTGTTCCAGCAACTCGCGCCCCCGCCCGCGCCGGAACCGACGGTGGTGATGGAGGCCGATCCCTTTGCGATGGCGGCCGACTATCTCTCGAAGGGGCTGTACGATCGCGCCACCGCCGAGACGAGCCGCGCCATCGCGCGCGGTGCGGATCAGGCGGAGGGCTACGCGCTGCTGGGCGATGTGCTGTATCGACAGGGCGCGTACGGCGACGCGCTGGAGCGGTTCCGCGCGGCGCGCCAGGCGCGCCCGTCGCTGGTGCGGGCGATGCGCGGTGAAGCGCAGGCGCTGATGATGCTCGGTCGCGGCGCCGAGGCGCGCCTGGTGGCGGAGCAGATTCTCACGGCGTCGCCCGAGGACGTGGACGCGCTGATGCTTGCCGCGTCGTCGCGCTTTGAAGCGGGCGATCCCGCGGCGGCGCTCGAGGCGCTCGACCTCGCGCGTCGCCTGGCCCCGCAGCGCGCCGAGGTGCTGCGCTGGATCGGCAACATCGCGCGCTCGGTGGGCGACCTCGAAGGCGCCATCGCGGCGTACCGCCACGCGCTCTCGCTCGACAAGGACTTTGCCGCGGTGCGCTTTGAGCTGGCGCGGCTGCTCGTCCGCAAGTCGGCGTGGGAAGAAGCGGAGCGCGAGCTGCTCACCGCACTCGACACCGTGCCCACGTACGCCGAAGCGACGCTCGAACTCGCGAGTCTCAAGCGGGTGACGGGACGGCCGCGTGATGCGGTCAACCTGCTGGTCGACCTGCTGCAGCGCGATCCGTACAACTTCGAGGCGCTGATTGCGCTGGGCGAAACGCTGCTGACGATGGGGCGCGGCGGCGACGCGCGCACCGCGTTCACGCGCGTGCTGCGATTTGATCCGACGCACGTCGGCGCCATTTTCTATGACGGCGTGCTGGCGGCGGGCGAGAAGCAGTACCGCGACGCGATCGCTCGCTGGCAGCGCGTCATCGACCTCGAACCGGCGGGCGAGTTCGCGCGCCGCGCGCGCCGCGAGATGCGCACCGCGCAGGACCTGCTGCAGGTGTTCGGCCGGCGCGCGACGGTGGCGGTCTAATGGCAATCGAAGGCCCGCTGCGCGAACTCGGCATTCACGACGTCTTCCAGCTCCTCGACCTGAGCCGGAAGACGGGCGTGCTGCGCGTCACGTCCGAGCTGCGGGACAACGAAGGCGTGGTGGCGTTCCACGCGGGGCGCATCGCGTACGCCTCCATTCGGAGCAATCCGCACCCGATCGGCGAGATGCTGCTGAAGGCGAACAAGATTGCCGAGAGCGATCTCACGTCGGCGCGCGCCCGGCAGACCGAGCACGGCGACCGGCGCCGCATCGGCGAGATCCTCATCGAGATGGGCGCGGTGTCGGCGCGCGACGTCGAGCAGTACGTGCGCCGCCAAGCCGAGGCGGTGGTGTTCGAGCTCATGAGCTGGCGCGAAGGGAACTTCCGGTTCGAGGAGTCGAATCCGGAGGAGCTTCCCGAGAATCCGTCGGTCGCCGTCTCCACCGAGTCGGTGCTGATGGAAGCGGCGCGGCGCATCGACGAGTGGTCGCGCATTGCCGACCGCGTGCCCAGCCTGGCGGCGATTCCCGATTTTGCCGACGTCTCCGATGGGCATCACGGCGGCCAGCTGGACCTGCTGCCGAGCGAGTGGGAAGTGCTGACGATGATCGACGGCCAGCGCGACCTGCGGCGCATCGCACTCGAACTGGCGCGCAGCGACTTTGACGTGGCCAAGGTCGTCTACGGTCTGGTGAGCACCGGCGTGGTCTCGCTGCGCCAGCCCGACCGGCGCTCCAAGCCGGTGGAGATCAGCTCCGACGAGGACGCCGAGCGTCGGGCGGCGGCCCGTGCGCTCGTGTTACAGGGCCTCGCGTCGGCGCAGGGCGGGCGGCTGGACGACGCGGTGCGCCTCTGGAAGCAGTACCTCCTGCTGCATGCGGCGGACAGGGACGCGCCCGCGGTGCGTGATGGGCTCGCGGCGGCGGAGCGATTGGCAAAGTCGCTGGAGGTGCTGCGTGGCGAATGACGATATCCGCGCGCTGAGCGAAGAACTCGCCGCCGATCCGACCAGCCTGGCCTTCATTCCGCTGGGCGAGGCGCTGCGGCGCCGCGGCGATCTCGAAGTGGCGATGCGCGTGGCGATGCGCGGCGCCGAGCGGCATCCCATGCGACCAGACGCGCACGATTTGGTGGCGCGCGTCTCGGCCGACCGCGGCGAACTCGACCGCGCGATTTCCGAATGGGAGACGGTGCTGCAGCTCGCGCCTTCACACGGTGGCGCCCGCAAGGGACTTGGCTTCGTCTGCTTCCAGCTTGGGCGGCTGGAGGACGCGGCCGCGCATCTTGGCGCGGCGCTCGCGATTGATCCCGACGACGGCTCGCTCGCGGCGGCGCTGCAGACGGTGCGCCACGCCCTTGACCGACAGGCCGACGCGGATCGCGCCACCGTGGCGGTGCGTCGCGTGGCGGCGACCGGCGAGTCGGAATCGGCGCATCCGCCGCGCGGCGCGCAATACACCGAAGCGCTCGCCACGCGCCCGACGATTGCGCTGCCGAGTGATCTGCAGGATCCCGAGGCCGATGCCGGCGCGCTCTTCGACGATTTGCTCGAGGGGCAGCGGAGCGCGGCGATGCTGCTGGATGCCGATGGACTGGTGCTGGCGGGGCGCTATGTCGCGGTCGACGGCCGCGATCTCGCGGCCGACATCGGCGCGCAGCTCTCGGGGGTGAGTGACGAAGCCAGTCGCGCGATGCGCCATCTGGGCCTTGGGGCGTGGCGGCAGATTGTCTTTGAGACCGAAGCGGCGTCGGTGGCGATGGCGCCGCTGCAGGAGGGCGTGGTCCTGGTGGCCGCCGCGCGGCCAATTCCTCTCGGCTTCGTGCGGCGCGTGCTCGAGCGCGCCGTGCACCGCGCGATCGCGTGGCTCGAGGGCTCGCGATGACCTCGCCGTTTGCGCACGTCACCGAGTCGCTCATCCGGCACCGCGGCGTGCTGGGGGCGATGGTCGTCGGTCTCGACGACGGCCTCATCGTGGACTCCACGCTGCAGATTGGCGTCAATGGCAACGCGTTTGCGGCGCTCACCGCGTCGCTCTATCGCAAGGCGCGGCGCTCGGCCAAGGCGGCGGGGTTTGGCGCGACGACGTTCCTGGAACTCGCCGCGGAGCAGGGGCGCGTGTGCACGGCCGGCGGGCGCGAGCTCGTGCTCGTAGTGGTGTGCGAGTCGCGGGTGAACGTCGGCTTGCTGCGCGTCGAGCTGCTGCGCGCGGCGGAGCAGCTGCCATGAAGTTCTCCGTCGTTGCCGGCTGGGTGGAGACGCCCCTCAAGCAGTTCGTGGATGATGCCCGCGTGGAGATTGCGGTGCTGATGCATCCGAGCGGCCAGGTGCTCGGGCAATACGGATTTGCGCGCTCGGTGGACGTGATGACCGCCTGCGCGCTGGCGTCGGCCATTCACGTGTCGTCGGCCGAACTCGGCCGGCAGCTGGAAGGCAAGCCCTTCGCCGCCTTGCACTATACGGGGCGGGACCGACAAATCTTCCTAGGGGCGATTCCGGCGCACGGACAGACGCTGGTGCTGCTGGCCGTGTTCGACGCCGAGAGTTCGCTGGGACTGGTGCAGTTGTTCCTGGAGGAGTTCAAAGCCCGGGTGGCGGCGGCCGCGCCGCCTCCCGTCGCCGATCAAGCCCCGGCGATGGCCGAGCATTTCGAGCGCGACCTCAACCGCAACCTGGCCCAGCTGTTCGGGCGAGCGTAATCACCGTGACTCAAGCCGCTGCCCAACTCCCGTGAGCCTCGTCAACTACGCGACGCGCGAAATCACCTGCAAGATCGTCTACTACGGGCCAGGCCGGTCCGGAAAGACGACCAACTTGCATTACATTTACGGGCAGGTGCCTTCCGACCGCAAAGGGCAGATGGTATCGCTCGCCACGCAGACCGACCGGACGCTGTTCTTCGATTTTCTGCCGCTCGACCTCGGGACGATTTCAGGCTTCACCACGCGCTTCCAGCTCTACACCGTGCCGGGCCAGGTCTACTACGCGACGACGCGGCGGCTCGTGCTTCAAGGCGCCGACGGCGTGGTGTTTGTGGCCGACAGCCAGTCGCGGCAGCTCGACGAGAATATCGAAAGCCTGCAGGACCTGCACGCGAACCTGGCGGAACACGGCGTGGACGCGCGCGCCATTCCGCTGGTGCTGCAGTACAACAAGCGCGATTTGCCAACTGACCTGCTGCTTCCCGTGCCGACCCTCGAGGACCGTCTCAATTTCCGCGGCGTACCGTCGTTCGAAGCCGATGCACTGCACGGCACGGGCGTCTTTGAAACGCTGCGCGCGATTTCCGAACTCGTGCTGCGCCGGCTCAGCACGTCGGGAGGGTCGGCCTAGGTGAACGCGCCGCGCGAGACGTTCGAGCGATTTGTCGTGGGGGCCAACAACCGCCTCGCCGCCGCCGCGGCGCGCGCGGTGGCGGAGTCGCCCGGCTCGACCTACAACCCCCTCTTCATCTATGGCGCGCACGGGCTGGGCAAGTCGCACTTGCTCACCTCGGTGGCGGAGCTGACCGCGTCGCTCTGGCCCGAGATCGAAGTGCGGCGCGAGGATGGCGCGCACTTTGTGGCCGGTCACGCCGCATCGCAGGCCGCCGGCGAGACCGAGGCGTTTCTCGCGTCGTACGAGCGCGCCGGCATGCTGCTGCTCGACGACGTGCACGCGCTCTCCGGTCATCCGCTGGCGCAGACGGATCTCGCGAGCGTCATTGACGCGCTGGTGGAGCACGGCCACCAGGTGGTGCTCGCGGCCGACCGCCTGCCGAACGCCATCGCGCAGGTGGATGAGGCGCTCGTCCAGACGCTGTCGCAGGGGCTGCTCGTGGACGTCTCGCCGCCGGACTACGAGACGCGCGCCGCCATCCTGCAGCGCATGGCATCGGAAGAGGGACTCGAACTCACCCCCGACGTCATTCAGGACCTCGCCGCGCGCGAGTATCGCGACATCGAGGAACTGCGCACCGCGCTCGCGCCGATCGCGGCCAAGCAGGCCAAGCCCGCGCCGCTGCTCGACGCCGGCGAGTTCGAGAGCTTCCTCAGCGACGTGCAGGTCGTGGTGCAGCAGCACGTGGAGTCGTGGCGCGGCCGATTGGCCGAAGCGATCGCGTTCTGGCAGAGCGAAGGATTCCGCACGGCGGTGCTGGAACGCGCGCTGGATTTGCCGCGCGCCCCCGACGTGGCGGGGCTGACCGCAACGTTTACGGCGGCTGTGGAGCACCTGCGCAATCTCGAAAGGCAGGCGCGGCAGGTGGATCCGTCGCTCGTGGGACACGCGGTCTTCCGTGATCCCGAGCGGATGATCGAAGCCGAAGATCTCGTGGAGCGGGCGCTCGCCGGCGAGTCGCCGGCGAAAGGGCCGAGCCCGGCCTTTGCGCGCAACACCTTCGAGGTGGGCGCATCCAACCAGCTCGCGGTGCACGCCGCGGACGCCGTGGTGGCAGAGCCGGCGCGGCGATACAACCCGCTGGTCTTCTACGGACCGAGCGGCGTGGGCAAGACGCACCTCGCCAACGCTATCGGCAATGCGCTCCTGGAGCGCGGCGGCGCCTCCGCGGTGGTGGCGTGCATCAACGCGCAGCAGCTCGTGGACGAACTCATCGCGGCGGTGCAGGACGGCAGCGTCGAGCGCTGGCGCGCGCGCTACCGCACGACGTCGGCCCTGATTGTCGACGACATTCAGTTCCTCGGCGGCAAGGAACGCACGCAGGAAGAGTTCTTCGGCATCTTCAACGCGCTCATCGACGGCGGACAGCAGGTGGTGCTCACGAGCGACCGCGTCCCGGCCGACATCACCGATCTCGAGGCGCGGCTGCGCTCGCGGTTCGAGGGCGGGCTCGTCGTGCCCATTCAGTCGCCGGACCGCGAGCTGCGCGAGCGGCTCTTCGCGCGCTTCCTCGCCGATGCCAAGCATCCGGTCGGTGAAGACGTGCTCCACGCGCTGGGCGATCATCCCGTGCAGAGCGTGCGCGAGATTATCGGCGTCGTCACGCGCCTTGGCGCGGCCGCCGAGGTCGGCGGGCAGCCGCTGACGGTGGAGTTCGTGCGGTCGGAGCTTGGCGTGCAGGCGGCGACGCCGGTGCTCCCGCGAATTTCGCTGTCCATTCCCGCGGCTGGCGAACCGTTTCTTGATCGCGAGAAGGTCGTGTTCGACTGGCCCGATGCCGGCGCGCGGCTCATCGAGGAGCTCCGCTAAATGGCCATTCGCGGAAGCCTCAAGGAAGCGAGCCTCCCCGACGTGTTGCAGCTGCTCGCCATGGGCAAGAAGTCCGGCTGCCTGTCGGTAACGCACCGCAACAACTTCGGCTCGATCTACTTCGACAAAGGCAAGATTTCGTACGCGGCCATCGTGAACCGCCGCGACCGGCTGGGCGACATTCTCGTGAAGAGCGGCGTCATTTCGCAGGAGCAGCTCGACGAAGGCATCGCCGCGCAGGCGCATGAGCGCGACAAGCGGCTCGGCGAGATCCTCGTCGACCGGCAGATCATCTCCCGCGAGGAGCTGCACCGGCAGATCCGACTGCAGATCGAGGAAGCGGTCTACTTCCTGTTCACGTGGACGCAGGGAACGTTCAACTTCGAAGCCGAGATCCGGCCCGAGGAACAGGACTTCCTGGTCTCCATCAACCCCGAGTCGCTGCTGCTCGAGGGCGCGCGCCGCGTGGACGAATGGAGCCTGATCGAGAAGAAGATCCCGGGCTTCGACATCGTCTTCGAACTCGACCGCCGGCGCCTCGCCGACAGCGGTGTCGCGCTGACCGCGGAGCAGGAAACGGTGGTGCCGCTCATCGACGGGCGGCGCGACGTCGCGACGCTCGTTGATGAAACGGGCATGGTGGAGTTCGAGGTGGGCAAGGCGCTGTACGGCCTCGTCACCGCGGGCTTCCTGCATCGCGTGGGCAAGACAACCAAGGCCCCCGAGGTCGGCGCGCCCGATGCACGGGTGGAGGAACACCGCAACCTCGGCGTTGCCTTCTACAAGGCGGGCATGCTCGACGAGAGCGTGCGCGAGTTCCGCCGTGTCCTTGACCTGCGCCCGAGCGACGCGTCGGCGCGCTTCTACATGGGGCTCGTCCACGTGCGGCAGGGCAAGCACGCCGAGGCCGTCGGCGACTATCAGGAGATTGCGGCGTCTCGCATGGCGAAGCCCGCCGTGTTCCATAATCTCGCGCTCGCGCTCGAGCAGCTGGGGCAGTTCGACGACGCGCGGCGCGCGCTGGACGAAGCAGTGAATCGAGGCGGCGGATCGGATCCGCGCATCCTGCTGGCGCTCGGCGTGCTGCATCTGCGCGCTGGCGACGCCGCCGAGGCCGACGCCGTGCTGATGACGGCGCGACCGCTGTACGGACAGCGCGCGCCATCGCCGGTCTGGTTCCACTACGCCGCGATTGCCGCGGCCCTCGGCGGCCATCTCGACAAGTCCATCTCGCTGCTCACGGAAGGGACGCAAGCGCATCCGCACGCGGCGACGCTGTACAACAATCTTGCGGTCGCGCTGGAAGCCAAGGGCCGGCACGACGAGGCGAAGGCGGCGGCAGACAAGGGGACGCACGAGGACGCCGGCCTGCCGCAGCTGCACAAGAACCTGGGCGACCTCGCGTACCGCGGCGGACAGCTCGACGACGCGCTCGAAGCCTATCAACGTGCGGTGAAGTTCAACGAGCACCTGGGCGCGGACGTGTGGCGCAAGCTCGGCAACATCCGGCTCAAGCGGAGCGAGCGCGACGAGGCGATTCGCTGCTGGGAAGCCGCGCTGGCCATCGATCCGGGCGATGCACGCCTGCAGGCGAACCTCGAGACTGTTCGGGCGCAGACGTGACAACCGCGGCCGCCGATGACGCGGCATTCTCGGCGCTGACGGCCAAGATCGCCCGCGAGCGCGGATTTGGCGCGGGCAGCTATCGCGACGGCTGCCTGCGCCGCCGCATCGCGGTGCGCATGCGGGCGCGCGGCGTCCTGAACTTCGAAGCGTACAGCCACCTGCTTGACGCCGACCCCGCCGAATGGGAGCCGCTGCTCGACGCGCTGACCATCAACGTCACCAAGCTCTTCCGCGACCGCGATGTGTACGAGGTGCTCGCGCGCGACGTCATCCCCGCGGTGTGGGCGATGCCGGCACCGCATCTGCGCGTCTGGAGCGCGGGGTGCGCCTCGGGCGAGGAGCCGTATTCGCTTGGGGCGCTCTTCCATCGGCACGCCACGGCGCGGAGCCAGGCGGACCGCCTGTCGCACCTGCACGTGATTGGCAGCGACATCGACCGCGCTTCGCTCGACCGCGCGCGGCGCGCGTCGTATCCCGAGAGCGCGTTCGGCGACACGCCGGACGACCTGCGGCATCGCTACTTCACGCGCGAGATGCCGGCCAGCGTCCTTCCCGACGTGCGCGCACTCGTCACGTTTGAACGCCGTGACCTGCTCAAGGACGCGACGCCGCGCGGCCCGCTGCAGCTCATCACGTGCCGCAACGTGGTCATCTACTTTGACACGGCTTCGCAACAGGCGCTTTTTCAGCGCTTCCACGACGCGCTGCAGCCGGGCGGCTATCTGGTGCTCGGCAAGGTCGAGACGCTGCTCGGCGCGGCGCGCCGCCTGTTTGAGGCGGTGGATCATCGTCACCGCATCTTCCGCCGTCCGTGACGGAGCATCGCGTGAAGATCGCCGAGTACGCCGTCGCGGCCGCTCCCGCCCTGCTCGTCACCATCGGGCTGGGGAGCTGCGTCGCCATCGTGCTGCACGACGCCAAGACGCGCGTCGGCGCGCTGGCGCACGTGCTGCTGCCGGCGCCGACGGCCACGCTGGGCGCGGCGGATCAGCCGGGCCGCTTTCCGTCGTCGGCGGTGCCGCGTATGCTCGACGAGATGCGCGCGCTCGGTTCGAGCGGCACCGTCACCGCGCGGCTCGTCGGCGGGGCCAGCCTGTTTGGCCCGCTGCTCACCACGGATGGCGCGAGCGTGGGCACGCGCAACATCGCGGCGGCCCGCGCGGCGCTCGCCGAGGCCAAGGTGCGGGTGATCGGCGAAGTGGTCGGTGGCAACGCCGGGCGTTCCGTGTTCTTCGAAGTCGCGTCGGGCCGCGTCGACGTGCGTTCCATGCGGGAGGGCGACCGTGTCCTCTAGGCGCTGGTCGGTGCTCGTCGTGGATGACAGCGCGTTCATGCGTACCGTCATCAGCGACCTCGTGGCGTCGTTCCCCGAGTTCACGGTGATCGGCACGGCGCGTGACGGACAGGACGCGCTGGAGAAGACGCACGCCCTCGATCCCGACGTCGTCACGCTGGACATCGAGATGCCGGTGCTCGACGGCCTCGCCGCGCTCGGCTACATCATGAGCGAAGTGCCGCGTCCCGTCGTGATGCTGAGCGCCGTCGACGCGCGCGGCGACGTGGACCTGACCATTCGCGCCCTTGAGCTCGGGGCGGTGGAGTTCGTGCGCAAACCGCGCGACTCACGCGTTGACTTGGGGCGTGTGAAGGAACGGCTGCACGAGGCGCTGCAGGCCGCCGTGTCGGTGAACCTGCGCGCGGCGCCCGTGCTGGCGCGGCCGCGGCGTGCCATCGCGCGCAGCGTGCCAGCGGTGGAGCAGGCGCACGTGGTGGTGGCGATTGCCGCGAGCACGGGCGGCCCGCGCGCGCTCGCGGAAGTGCTGCCGGCGCTATCCTCGACGCTCGGCGCGGCGGTGATCGTGGTGCAGCACATGCCGCCGGGCTTCACCGAAGGACTCGCGCGGCGTCTCGACGAACTCTGTGCGCTTCCGGTCACGGAAATCACCGACGGCGAACCGCTGCGCGCCAACCACATCTATCTCGCGCCGGGCGGTCGGCACGCGCGTCTCGTTGCAGTGGCGGGTGTGCCCGTGTTCGTGCTCGACGAAGCGCCCACGATGCACGGCGTTCGTCCCGCGGCCGATCCGTTGTTTGGCAGCGTGGCGGAGATGGCGGGAGCGCACGCGGTGGGCGTCGTGCTCACCGGCATGGGCCGCGACGGCGCCGCCGGGCTGGCCGCGATTCGCGCCGCGGGCGGGCGCGTGATCGTGCAGAATCAGGCGACGTCCACCATCTACGGCATGCCGCGCGAAGCCAAGGCCGCGTGCGGCATCGTTGACGCCGAGGTGGCGCTGGGCGACGTCGCCGCGGCGGTGCACGCGCAGGTGGCGCAGGTGCTCGCGCGGTCGGCGAGCACGTGAGCGCGCATCTGCTGGCCCGCGTCGGTCACGAACGCTTTGCGTTTGCGCTGGGCCGCGTCATCGAGGCGCTCGATGCGCCGACGCTGCACCATCCGCCGCGGCGTCCCGACGGCATGCTGGGCACGATGCGGCATCGCGGGCAGACGCTGCCCGTGTGGGACGGCGCGCGCGCGTTCGGCATCTCGCGCGACGCCGGCGAGGGTACGGCGCTCGTGATCGGCGACGATGAACGGCACCTCGCGCTGCTCGTGGACGATGCGGTGGACATCGTGGAGATCGCCAGCGACGCGCTGCGAACGGCGCCGGCCGGCACCGATGGCGAAGGGATGCTCGCGGGCGTCGTGCGCGACGACGACGGACTCGTGGGCGTGGTGCGCGTGGACGTGTTGGTGTCGCGCCTCGTGTCGTGGGGCGCACGGAGACCGGAATGAGCACGGGTAAGACGCAGCTTGTCACGTTCCGCCTCGGCGAGGATCAGTTCGCGGCGGACATCTTCTCGGTGGAGCGCGTGCTGCGCTACACCAAACCGCGGCCCGTGCCCGACCTCCCACCGTGGATGGAAGGCGTGCTCGACTACTCCGGTCGCGTGGTTCCGGTGATTGATCTGCGCGCGCGGTTTGGCGCAGCGGGCGAGCGGCCGGCGGGCGCGCGCATCGTGGTGTGCGAGGCCGACGGCGACTGGATTGCAATGACTGTGGATTCGGTGCAGGAAGTCACCGCCATCGACGCCTCGCAAGTTGAGCCGCCGCCGCCCGTCTTTCGCGGGCTGACCAAGGAGTACCTGACGGGGATGGTGCGCCGCGCGGGCGGCGTGCTCGTCGTGCTGAACGTCCGCCACCTGCTGACGTCGCAGGAGCGGCTGCAACTGGAGCGCGCCGTGGGCGCTGAGGTGGTGCCATGACCCTGCCGGCGATGGACACGCTCGTTGCCACGTACCATGCGATCGAGCAGAAACTCGACGCCGGGCTCGCGGCCAATGAACGCGACGACACGAAGAAAGCGATCATTGGCCTCTTCCGCACGCTCGAGCAGGGGATCGCCGATCTGCAGGCGACCGTGACCGAAATGACGACGCTCAAGGACGAGGTCAAACGGCTCGTCGACAAGTTCAAGTCGCAACAGGCCGAGGCCACCACCGCGCCCGAGTTCAGCGCCGAGCGGCCCGTAGTGCACGCCGACCACATTGGCGCGTCGACGTTCATCGAGAAGGGATGGAGCCGCCTGTCGCTTGGCGACTACGAGGCGGCAGAGGCGGCGCTGAACCGCGCGCTCGAACTCTCGCCCAACGATCCGCAAAGTGAAGCGCTGCTCGGCTGGGCGCAGATGCTGCAGGAGAAATACGACGAAGCGCTGATGAACTTCCAGAAGGTGCTCATGAAGCAGCCCGCCAATGCGCTGGCGCGCATCAACGTCGGCTACATCTGCCTCAAGAAGAACATTTTTGGCGAGGCCATTGAGCATTTGTCGAAGGCCATTCGTCTCGACAATGACAAGAAGGCGACGCTGTACGCGCACTTCTACCTCGGACTGGTGTACCTCGAACGCGAGATGTACGAAGACGCGCAGTCGTTCTTCCGCAAGACGCTGACGCTCGGGCCCAACCTCATCGAGGCGTATTACGAGATGGGACGCGCGCACTGGTTCAACGGCGAGTTCGACGAGGCCAAGCAGGCGTGGGCCAGCGGGCACGCGGCCAACAAGTTCAATCCGTGGGGCAAACGGTGCGCCGAGATGCTGCAGACGGTCGAGGCGGGCGGGGAGCCGCCCAAGGTCTGACGCGATGAGCGCGCGGCGGCTCGCGCGCGACGCCCGCGGCTGGTCGCTCCTCCGCGCGGCGCGACGTGCGGCGACGGTGGCCGTGCTGCTCGTGGCCGTCGCACTGCGCGTTGCCGCGCAGGACGACGCGGGCGGCACGCTGCGATCGTTCGACCGCGGCCGCTTTCACCTCATCTACGGGCCAGGTGATGCACGGCTCGCGCTCTCGTTCGCCGATTCGGCCATCGCCCGCGACACGTTTCCGGGGCTTGAGCGCCCAAAGGCGCGCGTGGAAATCATCGTCGCGCCCGACGCGGCCGCCTTTCGGCGCTGGGCCGGCGAGGGCGCGCCGGAGTGGGGGCAGGCGTTTGCCTTCCCCGCCGATCGTCGAGTGCTGATTCACGGCCACTCGGGCGGGGGCAACGGCGGCTCGCCGTTCGAGGTGCTGCGCCACGAGCTGGCGCACCTCGCGCTGTACGAATCGCTGGGCGACCTGCCGCCGCGCTGGTTTGACGAAGGCTACGCGTCGTACGCGGCGGGGGAGTGGGGGCGTGACGAGGTGCTGGCCACCAACTTCTCGCTGGCCATCGCCTTTGGCCGGCTCCCGTCGCTGGCGCGGCTCGACTCGTCCTTCCTGGGAGGAACGACCGCGGCGCAGGCGGCGTACGCGTTCTCGTATCGGGCGGTGGCCGAGATGGCGGCGTTGGACCGCACGCGCGGCCTGACGCTGTTCTTTGCGTACTGGCGGCAGGAGCGCTCGCTCGAACGCGCCGTGCGACAGGCGTACGGCCTCACGCTCGGCGGCTTCGAGGAGCACTGGCAGCAGGCCACGCGGCGGCGTTACGGCGGGCTGGCGCTGGTCACCGACGTCAGTGCCGGGGCGATCGTGCTACTGGTGATGGTCGGACCGCTCTGGTTCCTTCGCCTGCGCCGGCTCCAGCGCCGGCTCGACGCCATGCGGATCGCCGACGCCGCGCAGGCCGAACGGGAGCGGGCGAGCGCGCTCGCCGCGCTGCTCGGCGAGGAGCCAGGGGCGGGGGAGCATTAGGATTCGATTACGGTGCGGGGCGCATCCGCGCCCTTGCTTGACACCATCGCCCAACTGGAATAGTCTCAATCGCTTATGGCAAACGCACAGGACCGGCAGACGGGTGGCGCGGTGATGTGGTGGGGCGCGGCGTTGCTGACGCTCGCGCTTGGCTACGCGGATCTCGCGCGCGGAGGCGATACGGTGGCTCCAATCCTGCTGGTGCTGGGCTACTGCGTGCTGGTGCCGCGGGCAATCCTGGCAAGATAGCGGTACAGAGGGGCGGAGTGCTCCGGGCGAATAGCTCAGCTGGTTAGAGCACCTGCCTTACACGCAGGGAGTCGGGGGTTCGAGTCCCTCTTCGCCCATCTATAATGATGGTTTCACGACGTCCGGCGCGGATCGCAGCACGACCGTGCCGGGTAGAAGGATTCAACGTTCGGAGGAGATGACTGTGAAGTCTTGGCTTGGCCTCGCTCGTTCAATGGTTGCGACAACGGTCCTGGCGGTCAGCGTGGCGCCGGTGGCGCTGCTGGCACAGCCGACGCGCACCGTGAATCCGAATGCCCCGCGACTGGTGGTCGGCACCCTGCGCAGCAACGACAAGAAGCTCTCGGTGAATGCGTCCGAAGAGCTCCGCAGCCGGCTGAGCGCGGACATTCCGTTCCGCCTGCTGACGGTACTCTCGTCCTCGGATTACAAGCAGGTCGTCGAGCAGTCCGGCTATCCGTACGACGAAGCGCTGTCGTCCGGCGACCTGGCCAGCCTCGCGAAGCTGCTCCGCACCGACGAGTTCATGGAAGGGACGGTCGAGAAGACGGCCACGGGCTGGGTCGTCAATGCGCAGCTCGTGCTGACGCGCGACCTGACGCTGACGCAGCCGCTGCCGCCCGCCGATGGCGACAAGCTCTCCCGTGTGGCGTCGGTGCTGTCGAAGAACGTGCAGGACGCGCGCAAGCAGATGGACTTCGAGAAGAAGTGCATCATGCAGGGGCGCGAAGGCAAGCCGAACGACGCGATTGCCACCGCGCGCCTCGGCGTTGCCGCGTATCCGCAGGCGACGCTGGTGCGCCTGTGCGAGCTGCAGGTGCGTGTGGGCAACAAGCAGGCGCCGGACTCGATCATCAATATCGCGACCGAGATCCTGAAGATTGATCCCAAGAGCAAGGTGGCGCTGACCAGCGCGGCGCAGGCGTACAAGGACAAGGGTGATCAGGACCGCTCGACGGCGATGCTCGTGCAGCTGCTCGCCACCGACCCGACCAACACGCGCCTCGTCGACGACGTCGTGAACGCGCTGGCCGCGAGCGGCAAGTCCGACATGGCCAAGCCCATCATCGCCCAGGCCATCAAGGACAATCCGGGCGACGTGCGGCTGATGAAGCTCGGCTTCCTCATCTATCTGGCCGCCAAGGATTCGAAGAACGGCACGGCGCTCGGCGAAGAGATGGTCAAGATCGACACGTCGCTGGCCGACACGACGTACTTCAGCAAGATGATCGGCGCGTATGACGGCGACAGCGCCTTTGCCAAGGGCGCCGAGCTGGCGGCTCGCGGCGTGGCCAAGTTCCCGACGAACATCGCGATCCTGTCGGCGCTCGGCTCTGAGCAGCGGAAGACGGGCCAGCTACAACAGGCGATCGCGACGTTCCGCAAGATTCTCGCGATCGAGCCCAAGGCCCCGAATATCCGCATGGTGATCGCGCGTGCGTACGACGAAATGCTTCAGCCCGACAGCACGCTGGTGGTCTTGCGCGAGGCCAAGGCGGCGGGTGAAGATGCTCAAGCCGTCGGCGGCTACGCGCTGACGATCGGCAACCGTCTTTTCAAGGACGGCCAGACGGCGTTCAGCAAGGCGCAGACGGGCAAGTCGGTGGACGACTACAAGAACGCCATCGACGTGAACGGCAAGGTGCTGCCGTGGGTGATCTTTGCTGACTCGACGCTGACGGCGGCGGACAGCAAGAACACGGCGGGCTTCCTGATGGCGGTGTCGTCGTTCAACATCGCGCTCTCGGCGGTGCAGTGGGCGCAGATGGAGGCGCCCAAGCAGGTGGCCGGCAAGCCGATGCCGCCGGCACCGAAGTCGTGCGAACTCGCCAAGGTGGCGCAGGACAAGATCATGATCTCGCAGATGAACGTGGCGCGCGGCGGCAAGGTCTCGCCGCAGGCCGTGGGTCAGCTGATGGGTGTGATCCCGCAGATCATGTCGGGCGCGGACCAGATGGTGAAAGTCTACTGTCACTGACGGATCGGGTCTCGCAAAACGGGCGGCCTTTGGCCGCCCGTTTTGCATTAAGGACCGGGATCACGGATTGCGATTCAGGATTCTGATGGCGGAGCTGGATGGCGATCATCCGGCTCGGCGAGACTGGGCCATCGCGATCCAATTCCGGAATCAGTATCCTGAATCGCAATCCGTGATCCCTGTCCTGAATCGCTCCCTGCGTTTCGCCCGTCGCAACCAACTCGTCTTTACACCGTGACTTCGCGTTTCGACTCGCCCTACCACGCGCCGGTGCTCGTCGAGGAAATCCTCGGCCTGTTTGGCGGTGCGCGCCGTGCGCTCGACTGCACGCTGGGTGGTGGCGGACATAGCGCGGCACTGCTCGACGCCGGCATGGACGTGACGGGCATCGACCGCGATCCGGCGGCGATCGCCGAGGCGTCGCACCGGCTTCGCGACGAGGCGGCCGCGGGGCGATTCCGCACGCTGCGCGGCAATTACGCGGACGCCGATGCGCTGCTCCCGCCGGGAGAGACCTTCGATGCGATTCTGCTCGACCTCGGCGTCTCCTCGCACCAGATCGACGATGACGCGCGCGGGTTTTCGTTTCGGGAGGGAGCGCCGCTGGGCGGGGCGATGGATGCGAGCGCGGAAGCGGGGACGGCCGCCGACTTCCTCAACTTCGCCGAACTCGCCGAGCTGACGCGGGCGTTCAAGGAGTTTGGCGACGAGCCCAAGGGGGCAAGGCTGGCGCGCGAAGTGCTGCACCGCAGAGAGCACCGCCCGTTTGCCATCAGCGACGATTTCGTCGGCGCCATTCGCGCCGTGCTCGGGCCGCGCAGCGGGCCGGGCGATTTCGCGCGGCTCTTTCAGGCGGTCCGCATCGCGGTCAACGACGAGCTGGACGGACTCGCGCGCGCGCTGCCGGCGCTGCGTGACCGACTGGCCCCGCAGGGCGTCCTCGCAGTGATAGCGTATCACTCGGGAGAAGACCGGCTGGCGAAGCTGGCCTTTCGCGAGTGGGCGTCGTCGTGTGTCTGTCCGCCCAAGCAACCCATGTGCACCTGCCGAGGCCGTCCGCTGGGCACCCTGCTGACCCGCAAACCGATCACCGCGGCCGACGCCGAGGTGGCGCGCAACGTGCGCGCCCGCAGCGCGCATCTGCGCGCGTTCCGGCGCGGGGACTGAGATGCGGGGCCGCAGCGTGGTCTTCCTGTCGCTCATCGGCTTCGTGGTGCTCGCCACGGGCGTGATCTGGCGGCGCAGCCTGGGCGTGACGCGGGCGCGCGCCATCGAGACGCTCGAGACGCGCCGCGCCGCGCTGGCCGCACAGCGCGCCAAGCTCGACGGTGAGATCCGCACCGCGGTGAGCATGGACAAGCTGGGGCGCGTGGCCGAGGAGCACCTGCACATGCGCGTCCCGGGCGACTCGCTCGTCGTCACGCTGACGCGCTCGCCCCGTGTCGCTGTTCGCTGACCGCCCGCGGCTAATCCACGTGTCGCTGGCGCTCTTTGCGCTGGCGGTGGTGGGCCGCGCGGCCAAGGTGCAGCTGCTCGACGCGGATCACTGGCGCGAACGCGCGCGCTATCAGCAGGTGGCGGCGTCGCCGCTGCCGGCGCCGCGCGGCGCGGTGCGCGATGCGAGCGGCGACGTGCTGGTGGAGAGCCGCGAGATGGTGCGGCTGCGCGTGGCGCCGCGCGAGGTGAAGAACGTTCCGCAGCTGGGCAAGCTGCTGTCGCGCGCCGGAGTTGCGGCCGAGTGGGTGTCGCGGGTGAGCGACACGACCAACAAATGGGTGGAGATTCCCGGACTCTTCCTGCCGACCGATGTGGCGCTGATCACGGCCACGCGCGGTGTGCATCCGGAGCCCGTGCTGAATCGGGTGGCGCCGCCGTCCGAGGGACTGCGCCGCATCATCGGCCGCACGGCCGACGGCGGCGCGCCGGTGGACGGCGTGGAACTCGCGCTCGATGCGCTGCTGCGTGGCGAAGCGGGGCACGAGGCGCTGCTGCGCGACAGCAAGGGCCGGCTCTTTGCGTCGCCGTCCGTGGATGGCGCCGCCGCGCGGCCCGGACACACGGTCACGCTGACCATCAACGCGGGGCTGCAGGACATCGCGGAGCGTTCGCTGGGTGATGCGGTGACGCGGCTCGGTGCGAAAGGCGGCGACATCGTGATTCTCGATGCGCAGTCGGGCGAGATCCGCGCGCTGGCGAGCAAGCGCGCCGACCCGCGTTCGACGGCGGCGACGGCGCTCACCGAGGCCTATGAGCCGGGTTCGACGCTCAAGCCGTTTACGGCGGCGTGGCTGCTCGATCATCACCGCGCGCGCCCCGACGAAGTGATGAACACGTACGGCGGCCGCTGGCTGTACAACGGGCGCCTGATCGAAGACGACCACAAGGCCGGCTCGTACACGCTGGCGGACGTCATCCGCTATTCGAGCAACATCGGCATCATCCAGTTTGCGCAGCGCATGACCGCGCGCGAACAGTTCGAGCTGATGCGCGACGTTGGCTTTGGCACGCCGACGGGGACCACGTATCCGTCGGAATCGCAGGGTCGGCTGGCGCCGCCCGCGCAGTGGTCGCAGCAGACGGCGGCGTCGGTGGCGATGGGCTACGAGATCATGGTGACGCCACTGCAGCTGGCGACGGCATACGCCGCCATCGCCAACGGCGGAGAACTGCTGCAGCCCTCGCTCGTCAAGGAACTGCGCTCGCCCGACGGCCGCGTGGTCTACACGCACGAGCGCCGCGTGGTGCGCCGCGTGATGACGGCCGACGCGGCGCGGACGATGCGCGGCATGCTGAAGGGCGTGGTGGACGGTGGCACGGCGGCGGGCTCGTCGCTGGCCACGTTTGACGTCGCGGGCAAGACGGGCACCGCCAAGGTGGTGCGCAACCGGCATTACGTGCAGGGCGAATACACGGCGAGCTTCGTTGGCATGTTCCCCGCTGAGGCACCGCAGATCGTGATTCTCGTGAAGCTCGACAGCCCGACGAAAGAGAAGTTTGGCGGCAAGGCGGCCGCACCGGTGTCAAAGACGATTCTCGAGGCGGCCATTGCGGCGCGTGATGCGGCGCTCGACCGTCGCGGCTTGGCGAACACGCCGCAGCGCGTCGCGGCCGCCCCGCCGGCCGGCGAGCCGGTGCGCGACGCCGCGGAATCGCTGTTCGTGCGGGAAAGCAGCGGCAGCGTTCCGTACGAAGTGTCGCTCGGCCAGCCGGCGCGCTCGGCGCGTGTGGTGGCGGGCGCGCGTGCCGTCCCCTCGGTGCACGGGATGACTCGTCGTGCCGCGGCGCGCGAGCTGCACCGCGCCGGCTTCCGCGTGGCCTTCACGCACGGCGAGGGCGCGCAGTGGCCGGCGGCAGGCACGATGGCGGCGTCGGGCAGCCGTGTGACCGTGGCGGTGTCGCCGTGAGCCGCAGCGTGTCGGTGGCGGCCGTCGCGCAGGCACTCGAAGATGCGGGACTGCTCGCCGGACGCCGCGGCGCGCTGCCCGATCGCATCCTCGGCATCACCGATGACTCGCGCGCGATCACGCGCGGCGGCGCCTTTGTGGCGGTGCGAGGCACACAGCGTGACGGACACGCGTTCTTGGGTGGAGCCGATGGCGCCGGGGCCGCGCTCGCAGTGGTCGAGGACGCTTCGGCCACGTCGCTCCCCGCGCTGATCGTGCACGACGGACGTCGTGCTGCGGCGGTGGCCGCTGCCACGTACTACGCGGCGCCGGCCTCGTTTCTGCGGATGGCTGCCGTGACCGGAACCAACGGCAAGACGACGACCGTCGGCATGCTGCGCCATCTGCTCGACGCGCCAGGCGCGCGTGCGGCGAGCATCGGCACACTCGGCGTGCTCGTGGGAAGCGCGGGCGACCCGCTGCCGGGCGGCGGTGGGCTCACCACGCCGGGGCCCATCGAGCTGCAGCGCGTGCTGCGCGCGCTCGTTGACGCCGGCGTGCGCAACGTGGCGATGGAGACATCGTCGCACGCGCTCGATCAGGGGCGGGTGGAGGGACTTCGCTTTGCCGCGGCGGTGTTCACCAATCTCACGCGCGATCATCTCGACTACCACGGCACGTTCGAGGCCTACTTCTGGGCCAAGGCGATGCTCATCGGCTATCTCTTGCCGGATGGCACCGCCGTGTCGAATGCGGACGACACGGCGTGGGCGGAACTGCCGGATGCGCCGCGACGCCTGAGCTTCGGCGTGACGGCCGAGGGGGCCGACGTGCGCGCCGAGTCGGTCGTGTTCGCGCCGCGCGGGAGCCAGTGGACGCTGGTGCACCGCCATGTGCGCGCCGACGTCACGCTGCCGCTGATTGGCGATTTCAACGTGGCCAACGCTCTTGGCGCGGCGGCGGCGGCGATCGCAATGGGCCTTGATGTGCCAACCGTCGCGTCGCGGCTGAGCACCCTGCCGCAGGTGCCCGGCCGGCTCGAGATCCTCAGCGAGCACCCGACCGTGCTTCGCGACTACGCGCACACCCCTGACGCACTCGAGCGCGCGCTGATGGCGCTGCGTCCGTTCACGCCCGGGCGGCTGATCGTCCTCTTCGGCTGCGGCGGCGACCGCGACAAGGGCAAGCGCCCCATGATGGCGGACGCGGCGCATCGGCTGGCCGACGCCGTGGTAGTGACGAGCGACAATCCGCGCACCGAGGATCCCGAGCGCATCCTCGACGACATCTGCGCCGTGCTCCCCGCGGGGAGCTACGAGCGCATCGAAGACCGTCGCACGGCCATTGCCGCCGCCATCGCGATGGCCGATCCGGCGCGCGACGTCGTGCTGCTCGCCGGCAAGGGACACGAGACGTACCAGATTCGCGGGACGACCTCGTATCCGTTTGATGAAGCCGCCATCGTACGCGGCCTGCTCGGGGCGGAGTAGACGGTGCCGACGGCGTTCTGGACGCTATCACGCGCGGCGCGCGCACTGGGCTTGCCGAGGTTTGGCGGCGAGGATCGTCCATTGCGCGCCGTCGCCACCGATACGCGCGCCCTGCAGCCGGGCGATCTGTTTGTCGCGCTGAAGGGCGAGCGCTTTGACGCGCACGACTTCCTGCGCGAGGCAGTTGCGAGCGGCGCCTCCGCTCTCGTGGTGAGCGACGCGACGCGCGCCGGCGGACTGGGCGTGCCGGTTTTTGCCGTGGAAGACACGCTGCACGCGCTCGGCGCGCTTGGTCATTTCTATCGCGCCGCGTGGACGCTGCCGGTGGTCGCCGTCGGCGGCTCGAATGGCAAGACGTCCACCAAGGAATTGCTCAAGGCCGCGCTCGGCGCGCGCTTTGCCGTGCATGCCACGACCGGCAATCTCAACAACCAAGTGGGTGCGCCGCTGACGCTGCTCTCGCTGCCGATGGGGGCCGACTGCGCCGTGGTTGAAGTGGGGACGAACATCCCCGGCGAGATCACCCTGCTGCGCGCCATCGTCGATCCGACCATTGCAGTCGTGACGTGCGTGCAGGAAGAACACCTCGAGGGCTTTGGCGATCTTGCGGGCGTGCTTGCCGAGGAGTCGGATCTGTTCGACGACGTGGAGCTGGCGATCGTCCCCGCGAATGAAACGGGCTTGATCGCCGAGGCGACGCGCCGCGCGCGGCGCGTGGTGACGGCGGGACTCGGCGCCGGCGATCTGTGCGCGAGCTCGCACGGCGTGAACGCTGACGGCAGTGGTTGGCTTGACCTCGGCGGCGTACGCGTCGAGGTTCCGCTGCGCGGCGTGCACAACCTGCGAAATGCGATGCTGGCGCTGGCGACCGCGCACGAACTTGGCATTCCCGTGGCCGACGCCGCGGGTGGATTTGCGGCGATGCCGCAGCCTTCGATGCGTTCCGCCGTCGAGCCGCTGGGCGCGGCGCTGCTGATCAACGACGCGTACAACGCCAATCCGGGGTCTGCCCGAGCGGCCATCGAACTGCTCACGGCGGTGGGTGGCGGCCGCCAGCGCGTGATCGTGCTCGGGACCATGCGCGAACTTGGCCCGACGGCCGCGGAGCTGCATCGCGACATCGCGCGCCGGGCACTGGCCAGCGGGGCCGACGTGGTAGCGGGCATCGGCGAATTCCGGGCCGCGCTGGAAGCGGAAGGGGCGGGCGACGCGCGCGTGGTCACCGGCGGTGACGTCGATGACCTATGGCCCGTCCTCCAGCAGAGGCTCCAGCCGAACGCCGCGATCCTGCTCAAGGCATCGCGCGGCGTGCGGCTGGAGCGACTGCTTCCCCATCTTCACGCCTGGGCCACGCCCACCGCCTGATGCTCTACGAGCTGCTCTACCCGCTGCGCGATCATTTCGGGCCGCTGAACATCTTCCGCTACATCTCGGTGCGGGCGGCCGGCGCGGCGGTGACGGCGCTGCTCGTGTCGTTCGTGTTTGGGCCGATCATCATCGACCGGCTCAAGCACATGGCGCTGCATCAGGTAGTGCGCGAGGGGACGCCTGATTCGCACGCCGGCAAGGGCACGACGCCGACGATGGGCGGCCTGATCATTCTGGTGGCGACGCTGCTGCCCACGCTGCTGTGGATGCGGCTGAACAACAAGTACGTCTGGATCGCGCTGGCGGTGACGCTCTGGATGGGCGGCATCGGATTTCTCGACGACTATCTCAAGCTGAAGCAGAAGCGCGAGGGGAAGGAAAACACCGGGCTGGTGGAGCGCTACAAGCTCGCGGGGCAGATCACCATTGGCTTTCTGCTTGGCATGTACCTGTGGAAGTTCCCCATCAACACACTGCCCGGCGCGTCGACGACGCTGCCGTTTTACAAGTACGTGCTGATCGTACCAGCGTTCGGCCTGCTGTACGTCGCCTTCGTCACGTTCGTGATGACCGGCTTCAGCAACGCGGTGAACCTGACCGACGGGCTCGATGGACTGGCCACGGGGCTGATGGCGATTGCGATGGCGACGCTCGCGATCTTCGCGTACGTGATGGGACGCTACGACACCAGCCAGGCACTGCTGGTATTCTACCTGCGCGGATCGGGCGAACTCACCGTCTTCTGCTCTGCCGTCTTCGGGGCGTGCGTCGGCTTCCTGTGGTACAACTCGTATCCGGCGCTCGTCTTCATGGGTGACACGGGCTCGCTGGCGCTCGGCGGCGCGCTGAGTGCCGTGACGATCCTGCTGAAGAGCGAGTTTCTCGTGCTCATCATCGGCGGCGTGTTTGTCGCCGAGACCACGTCGGTCTTCCTGCAGCGGGCGGTGTTCAAGTACCGCAAGCGGCGATACGGCGTCGAGTTTGCGCGCGCCAACCGCCTGTTCCGGCGCGCACCGGTGCATCATCACTTCGAGCTGTCCGGCTGGCCGGAGACGCAGGTGGTGGTGCGATTCTGGATTCTCGGCATTCTGTGCGCCTTCCTGGCGCTGAGCACGCTGAAGCTGCGGTGATCGACGAAGCGAGAGCACGCGGCGAAATCGCCGTCATCGGGCTGGGCCGCAGCGGCATGGCTGCCGCCCGGCTCCTCGCGCGCGAAGGGGCGCGCGTCTATGCCTCCGACGCGGGGCAGGGCGACGCCGTGTCGCGCGCGGCGGCCGAGCTGATGGCCGAAGGGATCGCCGCCGACGGCGGAGTGCACGATATGGCGCGCATTCGCGCGGCGGCACTCGTGGTGGTGAGCCCGGGAGTTCCGCCAGAGGCGCTGCCGCTCGCGACCGCCCGCGAAGCGGGTGTCCCCGTGGTGGGCGAGATGGAGGTCGCGCTGCACGCGCTGCGCGGCGTGCCGTACATCGCCGTCACCGGCACCAACGGCAAGAGCACGGTCACGGCGCTGATCGCGCACCTGCTCACGGCGCTTGGGTATGACGCCGTCGCCGGCGGCAACATCGGCCGCGCGCTGAGCGACGTGGCGCTGCAGGGTGAACGGCCACAGTGGATTGCGCTCGAAGTGTCGTCGTTCCAGTTGCACGACACGCCGAGCATCGCACCGACGGTTGGCGTGCTCACGAACCTGAGTCCCGATCACCTGGACCGGTATCCGTCGGTGGAGGCGTACTACGCGGACAAGGCGCTGCTGTATCGAAACGCCACGGCGTGGTCTCGCTGGGTGGTGAACGCCGACGACCAGACGGCGCTCGACCTGGCGCTGCAGCATCCGGGCACGCGTTCGGCGTTTTCGCGCCGCGACGAGCACGCGGCGGCGCACTATGAGGCGGCGCGCGATGCGCTCATCCTCTTTGACCGGCCGCTGCTCGCCCGCGGCCTGCTGCCACTGCTCGGTTGGCACAATGTCGATAATGTGCTCGCCGCACTGCTCGCGGTGATGGTGGCCGACGCGTCGCACCAGACCGATGCGGCCCGCGCCGCGCTGGCGCGTGCGGTGCAGTCGTTCGTTGGCTTGCCACACCGGCTCGAAGTGGTCTCCGACAGCGGAGGCGTGCGCTGGATCAATGATTCCAAGGCGACCAACGTGTCGTCGGCGAAGGTGGCCATCGAGGCGATGACGCAGCCGACCATCGTGCTGCTGGGCGGCAAGCACAAGGGCGAGCCGTACACGGCGCTGCTTGAGCCGCTGCGCGCGCACGCCAAGCTTGTGCTCGCCTATGGCGAGGCCGAGTCGTTGATCGTTGCCGACCTCGAGGGCCACGTGCCGCTCGAACGGTGCGGGTCGTCCTTTGAGGAAGTGATGCAACGCGCACGCGCGGCGGCCACGCCGGGCGACGCGGTGCTGCTCGCTCCCGCCTGCTCAAGTTTTGACATGTTCACCAACTACGAAGCGCGCGGCATGGCCTTTCGACTGCTCGCACGGCAGGGCGCGTGAGCGCCGGCGCCGCCCTGGCGGGGATGCGCGACCGCTGGCGTACGAGCGTCGAAGCGCGCGCGCTCATCATGCTCACGGCCACGTTGCTCGCCTTTGGGCTCGCCACGCTCTACAGCGCCAGCGCGATGGTCGCCATGCAGTCGGGCTTTGGCAGCACGCACTTCCTGCTGCGCCAGCTCAGCGGCATCGTCGTCGGCGCGGTGCTGTTCGTGCTCGCCGCCAAGCAGGACGCCGAGTGGTGGCGCGACATCGCGTGGCCGCTGATGTTCGGCGCGATCGCGCTGATGCTGCTGTGCGTGCTGCCGTTCACGCGGAGCATCGCGCCCAGCATTCACGGTTCGCGGCGCTTCCTGTTTGGCGGGTCGATCCAACCGTCGGAGTACGCCAAGCTCGCCGTCATCGCGTGGACCGCGATGCTGACGGTAAAGAAGGGTGACCAGCTGCGTCGGCTCACCAAAGGCCTGCTCCCGATTCTCCTTGTCGTTGGCACACTGGCGGTCCTTGCCGCACTCGAACCGGATCTCTCCATCGCCGTCTACTATGTGCTGCTGATGGGCGTCATCCTCTTTGCGGGCGGTGTGCGCATTGGGCACTTCGTCTTTCTCGGCGTTGTCTCCGTGCCCATCGTCTGGAGCCAGGTGCAGCGCCTGCAGTACGTGCTCGAACGCTTGCTCGGCTTCACCGATGCCGGCGCCGTGCATCGCGAAGTGAACTTCCAGTTGCAGCAGTCGCTGATCGCCGTGGGGTCGGGGGGACTGTTCGGCGTCGGCTACGGGGAAGGGCGTCAGCAGTACGGCTTTCTCCCGCTGCCGTACAACGACTTCATCGGCGGCAATATCGGTGAGGAGTGGGGCTTCATCGGCATTGCCGGCGTGACGCTGCTCTTTGCGGCGTACTGCTGGCTTGGCTTTCGCATTGCGGCGCAGGCACGCACGCCGTTTCAGCGCCTGCTGGCCATCGGCATCACGTTCACGATGGTGACCACCGCCTACCTGCACCTCGGCGTCGCGATTGGGCTGCTGCCCACGACGGGCCTGACGCTGCCATTCATCTCGTACGGCCGATCCAACCTGCTGCTCTCGCTCCTGATGACGGGGATCCTGGTGAACATCGGGAGTTCGCGCGAGCGGGTGCACGGCGAGCCGGCCACCGATCCCACGCGCGCCGCGCCCGGAATGGCGGCGGGCAGCGCGTACTGATGACCACGCGCACGACCGTCTGGTTCTCCGGTGGCGGCACGGGCGGACATCTGTACCCTGGGCTCGCCATTGCGAGAGCACTCGTCCGCCTTCGTCCGAGCGTGGCGCCGCACTTCATCGGCGCGTTGCGGGGCATCGAGCGCGATGTACTGCCCACCACCGAGTTCCCGTACACGCTGCTCGACCTGCATCCGCTGTACCGGCCGCAGCTGTGGAAGAATTGGCGCACGTTGCGCGGTGCGCTCGGCGCGTGGCGCGCGCTCGCGCAGCTCGGCCGCGTGCAACGTCCGCAGCTCGTAGTTGGCACCGGCGGGTACGCGTCGGGACTGACGATGCTCTGGGGATGGCGGCACGGTGTTCGCGTGGTACAGCATATGGGCGACGCGTATCCCGGCATCACGGCGCGCCTGAGCGCGCGTTTCACCTCGCAGGCATACCTCGGCTTTCCCGAGGCGGCCGCAACGCTGCCGACGGGAACGTGCGAGTACATCGACACCGGCAATCCCATTGAGCCGCCGCCCGACATTCATCCGGATGCACGGATGGCGCGAGCCAAGTGGGGGTTCCCATCGAGCGCGCGCGTGCTGCTGGTCTTCGGCGGCAGCCAAGGCGCGCGCGCGCTCAACAAGGTGGTGGCGGCG
Source organism: Gemmatimonadota bacterium (assembly GCA_023249375.1). Classification (GTDB taxonomy): domain Bacteria; phylum Gemmatimonadota; class Gemmatimonadetes; order Gemmatimonadales; family Gemmatimonadaceae; genus PNKL01. Next base: position 26,326 of record JAHFCT010000024.1, read on the forward strand.
TGGATTGACGCGGGCATCCCGCGCGAACTCTGCGTCATCTGGGCCACGGGCAAGGGGCAGCACGAGGCCTTTGCGAACTACGATCGCCCCGACGTGCGCGTGGTGCCGTATCTCGCGCCGATTGCCGAGGCGTATGCGGCGAGCGATCTGGCGCTGGTACGCGCGGGGATGATGGGCACCAGCGAACTGTCGGCGTGGGGAATCCCGATGATTCTCGTGCCGCTGCCCACCGCCGCGTACGACCATCAAACGAAGAACGCCGAGGTCGTCTCGCGCGGCGGAGCAGGCGTGCATCTGCCGCAGGCCGAGCTCACGACCGAGCGGCTCGATGCCACGGTGCGCGGATTGCTGGGCGATCCCGCGCGGCTCGGCGCGATGGCCAGCGCGGCGCGCGCGCGCGGACGGCCGCACGCGGCCGAAGAGATCGCGCGGCGCATCACTACGCTGCTCGACGCGGCCATCTGACTTCCGTTCGCGCCGCCGCTCACCCACCATTCAGCGCATGCCACTGATCGACCGCACCGACAAGCGCCCCGTCCACTTCATTGGCGTCGCTGGCGCCGGCATGAGCGCGCTTGCTGAGCTGCTCGTTCGTCGCGGCATGCACGTGACCGGCTGCGACCAAAACGCCACGGCGGTCGCGGACTTGGAGAAGGCGGGCGTGCACGTCATCGCTGGCCACGATCCGTCGCATCTCGACGGCGCACGAGCGGCCGTATACACGAGTGCAATGCCCAAGGACCATCCCGAGCTTGCGCGCGCGCGCGCGGCGGGCGTGCCGCTGGTGCGGCGCGCCGAGGCGCTGGCCGAGTGCTGTGCGGGCGGCACGCTGGTGGGCATCGCCGGCACGCACGGCAAGAGCACCACCACCGTGATGGTCACCGAAGCGCTCGATGCCGCGGGCATGTCGCCCACGGGCATCGTCGGCGCGCGCGTCACGGCGTGGGGCGGCAATCTCAAGTACGGCGGCGAGTCGATGTTCGTCGTCGAGGCCGACGAGTACGATCGCTCCTTCCTCGCGCTCTGGCCGCAGGTGGCGGTGGTCACCAACGTTGAAGCAGATCATCTGGACATCTACGCCGATCTTGCCGACATCATGCGCACTTTCGCCGAGTTCGTAAGCCGTGCGCGCTGGGTCGTACTGTGTGCCGACGATCCCGGCGCCAATGCGTTGCCGTCGCCCGCTACGTCCGAGGTGATCCGCTACGGCATCACGAGCCCGGACGCGCGCCTCCGCGCGGTCAACCTGCGGGCGATGGACGGCGGCACGACGTTCGACGTGGAGTTCGACGGCAAGGGCATCGGCACAGTCGCGCTGCCGCTGCCGGGCGAGCACAATGTGCGCAATGCACTCGCGGCGCTCGCGGTGGGCATTGGCACCTATGGTCTCAAGGTCGCCAAGATGGCGCACGGGCTGGCGTCGATCGAGGGCGCCGAACGCCGTTTCCAGCGGTTGGGCAGCCTGCAAGACGTCGAACTGATCGACGACTACGCGCATCATCCCACGGAGATCCGCGCAACGCTCGCCGCGGCGAGGGCCGCGTTCGCCGGTCGCCGCATCGTGGTGTGCTTCCAACCGCACCTGTTTAGCCGCACGCGCGACTTCGCGCGCGAGTTTGGTGAGGCGCTGGCGATGGCCGACGCGCTCTTCCTCTGCGACATCTATCCGGCGCGCGAGCAACCGCTGCCGGGCGTGACCTCGGCGCTCATCGCCGAGCACGCGACCGCCGCGGGGCGCGCGCCCGACTGGATGGGTCCGCGGTCGGCGGCCGCGGAAGCGCTAGCGGACTTCGTGGAGTTTGGCGACGTGGTGCTGACGATCGGGGCGGGTGATATCACGAAGACGGGGCCGGAGCTCAAGGAACGGCTCGGCGGGTAGCGCGGTCGGCCGGCGCGGCGCATGGGCCACACCGGCGGCGAGGAGCGCAAGCGCGAGCCCCCTCATTTTCCGTTTCTCGGCGTCAGTCGTCTATTGGTTGTCATGGACGGCACCACCCAGGCCCCTTCGAAGCTGCGCGTCTACGCGCGGCGCGCCCTGCTCATTGCCGGGGGGCTGGCCGTCGTCGTTGCCCCGTTTGCGCTCCGCGAGGGCGCGCGGCGCATGGCGTTCTTCCGTGCCCGAAAGATCGAGATCGACGGCGCGCGTTACATCGCCCCCGATCAGATCGTTTCGCGCATGAAGATCGACACCACGGCGTCCATCTGGGACGACGCGGATTCGTGGGAGCAGCGGATCGGCACGCATCCGCAGGTGCGCGACGTGCGCATCTCGCGGCGGCTGCCCGGCACGCTGGTGGTGCACATCACCGAGGTGCCGCCGGTCGCGCTGGTACCGACCGCCACGGGGCTCGCGCCGTACGACGCGTCGGGCCACGCGTTGCCGATCGATCCCACCGCCGTTGACCTCGACCTTCCCGTGGTCGCCGCTCGCGATGTCGCGGCGCTGCAGTTGCTGGGCGATCTGCGCAAGGAGATGCCGCAGTTGTTCGCGCGCATCAGCGACGTGCGTCGGCTGCCGCGCGGTGATTTGGAGTTGCAGGTCGATTCACTGAACGTGCTCGGCGCCCGCGACCTTACCGCGGCGCGCCTGCAAGACATCCTGCCGGTCGAACGCGACCTCGCGCGCCGTGGACGGCGCGCCGTCGAGCTCGACCTGCGTTACCGTGACCAGGTCATCGCCAGACTCCCATGAACCTCGACCGCCTCGTCGCCGGACTCGACATCGGCTCGGCCAAGACCACCGCGATCATTGCGGAAGTCGTGGGCGACCTGCCCAAGCATCCGACCGTCAACATCCTCGGCGTCGGCCAGGCGCGCACCACCGGCATGCGGCGCGGTGTGGTGGCCGACATCGAAGAAACGATGCGCTGCATCAACAAGGCGCTCGCCGACGCCGAGCAGATGGCCGGCGCCAAGGTGGACAATGTCTTCTGCGGCATCGCCGGCGAACATGTGCAGGCGGTAACGAGCAAGGGGATTGCCAGCATCACCGGCGCGGAAATCACGCGCAGCGACGTGGAGCGCGCCAACGCCGTGGCGCGAGCGCAGCCCATCGCGCAGGACCGCGAGCTCATTCATGCGATCCCGCAGGAGTACACGGTCGACCGGAACCTTGGCATTCGCGATCCCATCGGCATGATCGGCACGCGGCTCGAGACCGAGATGTATCTCGTGACCATTGGCTCGTCGCCGGCGATGAACCTGCGAAAGAGCGTGGAACGCGCGGGCTACAAAGTGCAGGAACTTGTGCTCGAGCCGCTCGCGGCGGCGCTGAGCGTGCTGACCGAAGACGAAAAGGAACTCGGCGTGGCGCTGGTTGAAGTCGGAGCCGGCACCACCGACCTCGCCGTATTTCACGAGGGGAAGATCCGCCATCTCGGCACCATCGGGTACGGCGGCAACAACGTGTCGAGCGACATCGTGCATGGCTTGGGTGTCACGCAGACCGACGCCGAGCGCCTGAAGGAAGCGTACGGCTGCGCGTATGAGCCCATGGTGCAACACGGTGAAGTGATCCGACTGCCAAGTACGGTGGCCCAGGGCGATCGCCAGATTCCGCGCGAGCTGCTGGCGCACATCATCCATCAGCGGACGAGCGAGATCTACGAACTCGCGGTGCGCGATATCGAGCAGGCGGGATATCTCAAGCGGCTCGCGGCCGGCGTCGTCGTGACCGGCGGTGTGGGCGCGATGCCTGGCATGGCCGAGTTGGCGAACGAGGTGTTCGGCATCGGCGCGCGCATCGGGTTGCCCGGTGAGTTCCTGGGCGGATTGGCCGACAGCGTGCAGGCGCCGCGGTTTGCGACGGCGGTCGGGCTGGTGCAGTACGCCGCTGGCCGCGTGGCGCAGGGGGCGCTGAGCGGGAAGGGGAAGCGGCTCTCGATGAGCGACGCGGCGCCGACGTTTGCGGGGCTGGCGGGGCGGTTCAAGACGTACTTGCAGGATTTCTTCTAGACGATCGAAGGTCCGCAAGACGGCATGTGGCCGCGCGGATGCGCGCGCAACATCACAAATCTTACGGGGCGATCCACCGAGTGGATTCGCCTCGTTTGCCTTTTGCGCACATCGCTCGTCCACTCATTGGTGCGACACGCGCCGACGCGTATATTTCCGCGTCCGAACTTGCGCCCCCTGAACATCGCGACGGAGCTTGCCTCGCTATGGCCCTGAACTTCGAACTCGAGCAGAGCACGCCGGTCAGCGGCGCCCGCATGAAAGTCGTGGGCGTCGGCGGCGGCGGCGGCAACGCGGTCAACCGCATGATCGAGGAACTGCTCGAGGGCGTGGAGTTCATCTCGGTGAACACCGACAACCAGGCGCTGCTCAACTCGAAGTCCGGCGTCAAGATCCAGATCGGCAAAAAGCTCACGCGCGGACTCGGCGCCGGGGCACGACCCGAGATCGGCCGCCAAGCAATAGAGGAGAACCGTGACGAGGTCGCGCGTGTGATGCAGAACAGCGACCTCGTCTTCGTCACCTGCGGCATGGGCGGCGGCACGGGCACCGGCGCGGCGCCCGTAGTGGCTGAGCTCGCGCGCGAGGCGGGCTCGCTCGTCGTCGGCATCGTCACCAAGCCGTTCCTCTTTGAAGGCCGTAAGCGCATGCGCCAGGCCGAAGAGGGCATTGAAGAGCTCCGCAAATACGTCGACACGATGATCGTCGTCCCCAACGAGCGCCTGCTCGCGGTGGTCGGCAAGAATATTCCCTTCCAGGACGCGTTGAAAAAGGCCGATGAAGTGCTGCTGCGCGCCACGGAAGGCATTTCGGGCCTCGTGACCAAGTGCGGCATCATCAACGTCGACTTTGCCGACGTGCGCACGGTCATGAAGGACGGCGGTGCGGCCATCATGGGCACCGGCGTCGGCTCGGGTGAAAATCGCGCGGTCGAGGCGGCGCAGATTGCCCTCTCGAGCCCGCTGCTCGACAACGTCTCCATCGCTGGCGCCACCGGCGTGCTGGTGAATATCACGGGCGGCGACGGCGAACTCAGCTTTACGGACTTCACGACCGTCGGCCAGATCGTGCAGGAGGCGGTGGGGGAAGAAGCCAACATCATCATCGGCGCCGGTGTCGAACCCGCCATGGTCGGCCAGGTGCGCGTCACCGTGGTCGCCACGGGCTTCGAGAAGGCCGCCGCACAGCGCGGCACCGGCCAGCACCGCGGCAGCGGCGCCACACCCGTCATTCCCATCACCGAAGCGGGCGCACGCGTGCGTCCGGTGATCGGCGCGGCCTATCAGGGCGGCGCGGCGGTGCCTGCGCAGCGTCCGCGCCCGGCCGCCGAGCCGCGCCGCATGGAAGATCTGAGCGACATGGAGATTCCGACCTTCATTCGGAGACAGATGGATTGACGCGCTCCGCGCGGCGCGCCGCCATGCTGGTGGTGGCGCTCGGCGGCGCCGCCGTAGTGCTGAAGATGCCGTGGCCATCGCTGCCAGCGCACACGCCGGCGGCACGGTTGGGCCTCGAACGATGGCATGCGAGCGACACCCTCGGTCGAGGGGAGTCGCTCGCGGCGCTCTTGGGCCGCCGCGGACTCACTGAGATTGATGCGGCCGCCGCTATTCAATCGCTCGGCGGGCTCATCGACGACCGCCGAATCCCGGCCGGCATGCAAGTGGAAGTGCACGGGGACTCCGCCAGCCAGCGCGCGACCGACGTCGTGCTACGGCTCTCGCCGGATAAGGTCCTGCGCCTGCGCCGGCAAGGCGACCAGTGGACGGCCACGGAAGAAACGATCCCCTGGGTCACGGACACCGTGCTCGTGCGCGGCGTGGTGCACTCCACGCTCTACGACGCGCTCGACGCCGGCGGCGCGGAGTATCTGAGCAAGGGCGCACGCACCGAACTTGCATGGGAACTGGCCGATATCTACGAGTACCGCGTGGATATGTCGCGCGACTTGCAGGACGGCGACAGCGTGCGCGTCGTCTTCGAACGATCGACCAATCCGGCGAACACCAACCGCATTGGCCGCATTCTCGTGGCCGGTCTCGAACGCGGCGGTCGCGAGGTCCAAGCCGTGCGTTTTGTGCACGCCGACGGCAAAGCCGAGTATTTCGACGCCAGTGGGAAGTCGCTTCGCGACAGTTTCTTGCGTGCGCCGCTCTCGTTCCGGCGCATCTCGAGCGTCTTCGGCCGTCGATTTCACCCCGTCCTTGGCATCTGGCGCTCGCACAAGGGCACCGACTACGCGGCGAACGCCGGCACGCCGGTGCGCGCCATCGGTGACGGCGTGGTGATCTTCGCCGGCCGCAAGGGCGGCTACGGCAACTGCCTCGAGATCCGTCACCGCAACGGCTACGTGTCTCGCTACGGCCATCTGCGCGGCTTCGCGTCCGGCATCCGAGACGGGCACGCCGTGTCGCAGGGCGAAACCGTGGCCTACGTGGGCTCCACGGGTCTCGCTACCGGACCGCATCTGCATTTCGAGTTGCTGGTGAACGGCGTGCAGCGCGACCCGCGGTACGCACTGCGCCAGTCGGCAGGCGTCGCGCTCACGGGAGCTGAGCGCCGTCAGTTCGACGAAATCGGCCGCGTGGCGCTTGTGGCGCTTGATCATGCGTCGGGTCCGTTGCGCACCGCGGCACCCAGCGCGCCGGCGGCCCCCGTTCACTGAGCGGTTCGCGCGCTCGCTACGTTTATCATCGATGATTCCCTGGCTACTCGCTGTCGCGGCCGGCGCGGCCGCCGCCGTCGGGCTGTACGGCCGCCGTCTGCCGCAGGACGCGTATCTCCGCTCCCTGATGGCGCTGCGCGGCGTCGCCGTGCTGCTGGCCGTTGCGCTGCTGTTCGATGCGCCGCTCGGCGCGCGCCGGCGTGCCACGCCGCTCGTCGCGCTGGACGTGTCGGCAAGCTGGCGGCAGGTCGGGGCGGGGCGTTTCGCCGAGGCGGCCGCTCGCGCACAGGGCGCGACAGGCGATCTGCTGCTCTTTGGTGACTCGCTGCGCAGCGGCACCGCGCCGAGCGTGCCCACGGATGGCGCGTCTCGCGTGGCGCCCGCGGTGGATCGGGCCGCCGCGCTTGGCCGCCCGCTCACCGTGCTCACCGACGGCCAACTCGATGATGCCGAGTCGTTGGAGGGACTGCCGGCGGGTTCCAAGGTGGACGTCATCTCCGCACCGCTGGTGGCCGACGTTGCGGTGCGCTCGCTGGAGCTGCCCGCGGTGGCGTCGCCCGGCGATTCCGTGGAGCTGCGCGCGCTCGTCGTCACGGCGGGCGCGCCCGTGCCGTCGGTGACGGTGGCCGCGCGGCTCGCCGATGGATCAACGCTCGCGGCCGCCACGCTCGGTGCGCTGGATGCGTGGAGCGAACGCGAGTGGCGCGTGCGCATTCGCGTGCCGGACCGCCGTGATGCGCAGCTCGTGAAGATCGTGGCGAGCGCGCCCTCGGACACGGAGCATCGCAACGACACGCTGAGCACGGTGCTCGACGTGCGCGGCGGGCCGACTGCGGTGTTCGTCTCCACCGCGCCGGATGAAGACGCGCGCTTTGCGCTGGACCTGATGCGCGGCGCGATGGCGTACGGCGTGCGCGGCTTCGTGCGTGTGGCGCCGGGGCAGTGGCGTGAGGAGGGCACGCTGGCCCGCATCGAAGAATCCGCGGTGCGCGACGTACTCGCGCGCGCTCCGGTGGCGGTGCTGCACGGCGACACGGCGCTTTTTGGCGCGCCGCGGTCGTTCACGCGAGGCGCGTTGGCGCTCGTGGTACCGCCGCGTGACGACGACGGCGAGTACTTCATGGAACGTGCCGGTGCGTCGCCGCTTGCGCCGGCGCTCGCCGGCGTGCCGTGGGACTCGCTGCCGCCAGTTGCCGTGGGTCCAGCGCCGCTCGGGACGTCGTGGAGCGCTCTGAGCGCGCGCCGCGGGCGTCGCTTCGATGATCGCGTGGTGGTCGCGGGCTATGACGAGCCGCGGCGCATTGCGGTGCTCCCCGTGCGCGGTCTGTGGCGCTGGAAGTTTCGCGGCGGGCGCTCGGCCGATGCCTTTGCCGCCGTCTGGGGCGGAGTGCTCGACTGGCTGGCGCAGGGCGACACGGATGATCGCGCGGCGCGGGTCGCGTCGGCGTGGCTGCGAGAGGGTGAGCCGGTGCTGTGGCGCCGCGGCGCCGGTCGCGACTCGGTGGTGCAGGTGCGGCTGCACCGTGATGGGACAACCGCGGACGTCAGTCTCACGGTGCATTTCGGCGGGGGTGCGACGACCGCGACATCGTCACCGCTCGCCGCCGGCGTCTGGCGCGCCGCCGTCACCGGCGGCGTCTCGGCGTTCGTCGTCAATCCCTCCGCCGAGTGGGTGCCGCGGCGGCCCATTATCTCGCGCGCCGCCGTGGCGGGCACGCCGGCCGCTGGCGCGGCGCGCAACCTGCGCAGCGGTTGGTGGTGGTATGCGCTGGTGCTCGTGCTGCTCTGCGCCGAATGGTGGATGCGCCGCCGCATCGGGCTGCGGTAGCGCCGGAGGCTGTTGCCGTCTCGACGCCGTGTCTCGCGCGGTTGCGCCGCGGCACTCACCGCCCGGTGCGTCCTCGCGTGTACTTGTCGAAGACGTTGATGACGGGCAGCGCGTTCCCCGCATCGTCGAACATCCCGCGCGAGCGCAGTGACGACGGACCGACGGCCGGTTCCCACCACATCACGCCTTTGCCCAAGCCATAGGGCGTGGCGAGCACCGCGTCATTGACCGCCTCGAGGAACTCGCGCTGGCCATCCGGCGTCTCCGCGTACGGCGCGAGCTTGCCGATGTACTCAGACGGCCGCCAGTTGTACGCCACTTCGACGAGCACGATGTCCTTGTGATACGTCTCGGCCATGAAGGCGAGATTCTCGCGCAGGTCGAGCAATGTCCCGTGCCACCACGGGTAGTACGACTGGCCGATGACGTCGAACTGCACGCCGTGCTGCAGCAGGTTGTCAAAGAACCACTTGGTGGTCGCTTTGTCGCCGCCCTTGTCGATATGGATCATGATGAGCGGTCGCGCGGCGCTGCCGCGCCCCGCATCGACGCCGCGAATGCCGGCCTTCACCAGGTCGGCGAACGTATCCCAGTGCTCCGGCAGATGTCCCACCGGCCAGAGCATGCCGGGCGTGATCTCGTTGCCGATTTGCACCATGTCGGGCATGGCGCCGCCGTCGCGCAGCGCGGCAATGGTCAGTTGAGTGTACTCCTGCACGGCGTCGACAAGTTCTGCCGCGCTCTTGCCTTCCCACGCCTTGGGCATCGTTTGCTTCTGCGGATCGGCCCAGGTGTCGGAGTAGTGGAGATCGAGCAGGAACTTGTATCCCATGGTCTTCGCCTGCTTGGCCAGCGCCAGCGTGTAGGGCAGATCGTTGGGGAGCGGCCAGGGCGAGTTGGCGACCGTGTGAAAGAGCCGCAGGCGAATCCAGTTGTAGCCGTGGTCGCGGAAGAGCTGCAATCCCGGCTTCTCCACGCCGCCGTCCTTGAAGCGCGTGCCGCTTGCCTCAGCTTGCGCGAGGAACGAAAGATCGGCGCCGATAGCGTACGCCAAGCCGGTCGCGGCGGTGCTCGGCGATTTCGGCGTGGGATCGCTGGCCGGATCGTGCGGAGCGGTGGTTGCGCATGCGGCAAGCACCGTCAGGAGCGTGACGGCGCGCAGGGCGACAGCGGCCATGAAGCGTGGTCGCGCGGGCAGGCTATGCATAGGTCGGAAGATGACAAGAAGTCTCGGGCGCGGCTGCAACGGCGCAACTCGTGTCCTGCCATACGCTAGCGACGTTGCTGTCGGGTAGCCACTCCGCGGTCGTCCTAGGTTGGTGGACTCAAGATGCGGAAGCACCCGACACTCTGAGCGCGGCCCGATCCCTAGCTTGACGATACCGGCACCCCCAGTGCGGGGGGGCATTGGCCGAATGGCCAGGGAGTCGTCCATGATTCGCGCGGTGTCAACCCCCGCGATCGAGCCTGTTAGCCTGATCCTGCAGCACTACGAGCGGGATCCCGGCGAACTGCTCCAGATCCTCATCGAAGTCCAGCACGCGCTGCATTGGGTGCCAGAGGAGGCGGTGGCCCTCGTTGCGGCCCACCTTGGCGTGACGCGGGCACACGTGCGCGGCGTCGTTGGCTTCTACTCGTTCCTCAGCGATGCGTACCTCGGCGAGTACGTCATCTACGTCAGCGACAACATCACCGACCGGATGCAGGGCAGCGAGGGCTTTGCCAAGTATCTCTGCAGCCGGCTGGGCGTGCCGCTGGGGCAGACGCGCGCCGACGGCCGTGTGAGCGTGCACTTCACGTCGTGCACGGGAATGTGCGACCAGGGCCCCGCGCTCCTCGTGAACACGCTGCCAGTGACGCGCGTCACCCGCGAGCGGCTGGATAAGATCATGGAGCTGATCACGGCCCGCACGCCGGTCGCGGACTGGCCAGCCGAGTACTTCGAGGTGTCGGACAATTTCCGCCGGTCGGACGTGCTGTTCCGGCGTGTCTTCGAGCCGGGTGAGGCACTGCAGGCCGCGATGCGGCGCGCCGGCGATGACACGCTCAAGAGCATTCGCTTCGAGGAGTCCGTCGATCCCGCCTCGGGCGTGTCGTGGAAGCGCGGCGCCGACGAGACGCTCAAGGAGCTGTACCGCTCCGACCTCCGCGGCCGCGGCGGCGCCGGCTTCAAGGCGGCCATCAAGTGGGAAACGTGCCGCGACATTCCGTCGCCGGAGCGCTTCGTCGTTTGCAATGCCGACGAAGGCGAGCCGGGCACGTTCAAGGACCGCGTGCTCCTCAGCAGCTACGCCGACATGGTGTTCGAGGGCATGACCATCTGCGGGTACGTGGTCGGCTCGTCACAGGGCATCCTCTACATCCGCCAGGAATACTGGTTTCTCAAGCAGGCGCTCGAGGCCGTCCTGCAGCGGCGCCGTGAAGCGCAGCTGCTCGGGGAGAACATCCTCGGCACCGGGTTCCGATTTGACATTCGCATCCACTGGGGAGCGGGCGCGTATATCTGCGGCATGGAGACCGCGCTCATCGAGTCGGTGGAAGGGCGTCGGGGCAAGCCGCGCAAGCGCTGGCCGCTGCCCGTCGTGGCCGGTGTCGAGCGGCGGCCGACGGTGGTGAATAACGTCGAGACCTTTGCCGCCGCCGCGATGATCGCGCTCAAGGGCGGTGCGTGGTTCGCCGGTCACGGCACGCAGCACTCCACGGGCACCAAGCTGTTCTGCGTCTCCGGCGACTGCGAACGCCCCGGCATCTATGAATACCCGTTCGGCGTGAGCGTGCGCGAGGTGCTGCGTGACTGCGGCGGACTCGACGCCCAGGCCGTGCAGGTCAGCGGTCCGTCGGGGACCACCATCACGCGTCCCGAGTTCCGCCGCGTCTTCGCGTACGAGGATCTCTCCACCGTGGGCACGGTGATGGTGTTCGGCCCGAAGCGCGACATGTTCGACATGGTGCGGTGCTACACGCACTTCTTCAAGCACGAGAGCTGCGGGCTATGCACGCCATGCCGCGTGGGGACGAGCCTGCTCGCCGGGCTGGTCGACAAGGTCGCCGAGGGGAAGGGAAGCCCGATGGACCTTGAGGACATCCAGCACATCTCCCAGCTGATGACGACGACGGCGCACTGCGGGCTCGGCCAGACGGCGCCCAATCATCTGATGGACAGCCTCGTGAAGTTCCGCGGCGACTGGGACAAGCGAATGATGGTCGCGGAGTTCGCGCCCGCCTTCGACCTCGACGCGTCGCTCGCGGAGGCCCGGCAGCTGACCGGGCGCGACGACGCCGCCGCACACCTATGAGGCGCGCACGCCATGCCTGATTCCAAGAAGACCTTCCAGCTCGACGACCGCGAGGTCCCCTTTCGCGAGGGGCAGACGATCTTCGACGCCGCAATGGCCGCGGGCATCTTCATCCCGCATCTCTGCCACAATCCCGACTTCGAACCGCACAGCAGCTGTCGGCTCTGCACGGTGATCGTCAACGGCAGGCCCTTTGCATCGTGCACGCAGCCGGCCGTCGCCGGACAGATGGTGCAGAGCAACACCCCAGAGTTGCGCGACATGCGGCGGATGCTCACGCAGATGCTGTTCGTCGAGGGAAACCACAACTGCCCGGGCTGCATCAAGAGCGGCCACTGTCGCCTGCAGGCGACGGCGTACGAGCTGGGCATCCCCGACAACCACTATCAGCAGTTCTTCCCGCTGCGCGAGGTCGATGCCTCGCATCCCGGCATCATACTCGACCGCGACCGCTGCATCCTCTGCGGGCTGTGCGTGCGCATCAGCCGGAGCGTCGACAAGAAGAACGTCTTCGCCATGACGGGGCGCGGCATCGACACGACGATCGTCGTCGACTCGCCCTCGGGGCTGCTCGTCGACAGCACCGTCTCCGTGGATGACCAGGCCGTGCTCAACTGCCCCGTGGGCGCGCTGATGCTCAAGCGCATGGCCTTCGACGTGCCGTTTGGCGACCGCACCTACGACCAGGCCCTGTACTCCGAGGACAGCGTCGCCCGCTTCCAGGCGACGGAGGCGAATCGCCATGGCTGACGCCAAGAAGAAGGTGACGGTCGCCACGTGTTCGCTGGCCGGCTGCTTCGGCTGTCACATGTCGCTGCTGGACATCGACGAGCGCCTCATCGCGCTGCTTGAGCTGGTGGAGTTCGACCGCTCACCCATCAACGACATCAAGGAGATCTCGCCCTCGGTCGACGTGGGACTCATCGAAGGTGGGGTGTGCAACGCGGAGAACGTGCATGTGCTCCGGCAGTTCCGCGCCAGCTGCCGCGTGCTCGTGGCCGTGGGCGAGTGTGCGGCCACCGGCGGCGTGCCGGCGATGCGCAACCACTACACCCTGAAGGAGTGCCTGCAGGAAGCGTACGTGCGCGGCATCGGCGTGGCAGGCGCCGAGATCCCGAGTGATCCCGAACTGCCGCTCCTGCTCGACAAGGTGCAGCCGCTGCACCACGTCGTGAAGGTGGACTACACACTGCCTGGATGTCCGCCGTCCGCGGACGTGTTCTGGATGTTCCTCACCGACCTCATCGCCGGGCGCGATCCCGTTCTGCCGCCCAGCCTGATCCGTTACGACTGACCGCGAGAAATGCCGTGAGTCCTTTCCTGGAAACCGCCGCCAATCCCCGTTCCCTTCGCCGCGTCGTGATCGAACCGGTCACGCGTGTGGAAGGGCACGGCAAGGTCACCCTGCTGCTCGACGATGAGGGCCGCGTGCGGCAGGCCCGGTTGCACATCGTGGAGTTCCGCGGCTTCGAGAAGTTCATTCAAGGCCGCCCGTACTGGGAGGTGCCGGTCCTCGTGCAGCGGCTCTGCGGCATCTGTCCGGTCAGCCATCACCTGGCCGCGGGCAAGGCCGTCGACATGCTCGTGGGCGCGCGCCGGCTCACGCCCACCGCCGAGAAACTGCGCCGCCTGCTGCACGCGGGACAGATCGTGCAGTCGCATGCCCTGCATTTCTTCCACTTGGCCAGCCCCGACCTGCTCTTCGGCTTCGACTCCGAGCGTGACCGGCGCAACATCGTCGGCGTGATCGGGGCCGAGCCTGAACTCGCCCGCAAGGGCGTGCTCCTGCGGAAGTACGGGCAGGAGGTCATTCGCCACATCACCGGCAAGCGCGTGCACGGCAAGGCGGTCGTGCCGGGTGGCATGAACAAGGAACTGACCCAGAGCGCACGCGATGAAATGCGGCGCGGCATTGGCGAGATCATCGGCTGGAGCCGCGAAGCGGTCGCGATTGGGCGCCGCCTCTTCGAGTCGAGTGAGCAGAGCGCGCAGTTCGCTGTGTTCCCCTCCAACTACATGGGACTCGTGGCTCCGAACGGCGAGTCCGATCTGTACGACGGGGTGCTGCGCGCCAAGGACGCGGCGGGCAAGATCATCTTCGATCAGGTGGATTACACGAAGTACAACCGGTTCCTCCGCGAGGAGGTGAAACCGTGGACGTACATGAAGTTCCCCTTCATCGTCTCGCTGGGTGAGGAGGAGGGATGGTATCGCGTCGGGCCGCTCGCCCGCCTGAACGTCGCCGACCGACTGGGGACGCCGCTCGCCGAGGCCGAACGCCAGGCCTTCCGCGCCGCCGCCGGCGGCGGCATGCAGCACGCCACGCTCGCCTACCACTGGGCGCGGCTCATCGAGATGCTGCACGCGGCAGAGCGCATCGAGCGCCTGCTCGACGATCCGGACATCCTCGGCGCTGATCTCGTGACCAGCGGTGAGCGCGCGTTCGAAGGCGTGGGCGTGGTGGAAGCGCCGCGCGGCACATTGTTCCACCACTACAAGGTCGATGAGAACGACCTCGTCGTGCGGGCCAACCTCATCGTCAGCACCACGCACAACAACCAGGCGATGAACGAGTCGGTGCGCAGTGTCGCGGCGCGCTACCTCGACGGCAAGGAACTCACCGAAGGGCTGCTGAACCACATCGAGGTGGCCATCCGCGCGTACGATCCCTGCTTGTCGTGCGCCACGCACGCGCTGGGACGCATGCCCCTGCAGGTGGAGCTGGTCGACGCCGGCGGGAGCGTCATCAGCCGGATGGTGAAAGGCAGCGACGGACGCGTCACCGACGGAGAGGGGTAGCGGCCGTGCTGCCGCGCATCGTGGTCTTCGGGTGCGGCAATCCGAGCCGCGGCGACGACGCGCTAGGCTCGCTGCTGCTCGAGCGCGTCGAAGCCTGGCGCGCCGAGCGGCCGGACCTCGACGTACGCTGCGTGGCGGACTTTCAGCTGCAGATTGAACACGCGCTCGACCTCTCCGACCGCGACCTCGCACTCTTCGTCGACGCCGATGCCTCGTGCGCGCCGCCGTTCGTGCTGCGTCGCGTCGCGCCCGTCGCCGGCACCAGCCACAGCACGCACGCGCTCAGCCCGGGTGCGGTGCTGCACGTCTACCGCACCGCCACCGGCGAAACGCCGCCTCCGGCGTGGGTGCTGGGTGTGCGCGGTGACGAGTTTGAACTCGGCGATCCTCTGAGCCCAACGGCGGCGGGATACCTCGAGGCCGCATGGCTCGAGATGCGCGCGATGCTGCAGCGCCCGGACGCCGAGGCGTGGGACGCGCGCCTCCACGCGGCGCGTACGACGAAGGTGGCGCTGCAAGCGCCCTGACGAGCGCTCGGATTTCTGCGCAGATTTTCGGCGGATTGTCGACCTCCGCCGAATCACAGGAGTCCCGCCGATGCTGCGCCGCCTCGCCGCCGCCTTGCTCGCCGTGCCCGTCGTACTCGTCGCGGCCAGCGCCGCCGCCCAGTCGAAGATCACGACACCCAAGGAACAGTTCGGCCACAATGTGGGCGACGACTACTTCCTGGCGAACTACACGCAAATCTCGGCGTACTGGCGAAGGCTCGCGCAACAGACGCCGCGCGTGAAAGTCGTCGAGATCGGCAAGACCGCCGAAGGGCGGCCGCACCTGATGGCGATCATCACGAGCGCCGAGAACCAGAAGAATCTCGCCAAGTACAAGGCCATCAGCGCGCGCCTGGCGCACGCCGAGGACCTCACCGACGCCCAGGCCCGCGGGCTCGCCAAGCAGGGCAAGACGGTCGTCTGGATTGACGGCGGCCTGCACGCCACCGAGGTGGTGGGGTCGCAGCAGCTCGCCGAGATCGCGTACCAGCTCGCGAGCGGCACCGACGAAGAAACCGCGCGGCTGCTCAACGACTGCATCCTGCTGCTCGTGCACGCCAACCCCGACGGCAACGAGCTCGTCGCCAACTGGTACATGCGCAACGCGGTGCCCGAGCAGCGGACGATGGCCGGGCTGCCTCGCCTGTACCAGAAGTACATCGGCCACGACAACAACCGCGAGTTCTTCACCTCCACGCAGGCGGAGACGGAGAACATGAATCGCGTGCTCTACCACGAGTGGTTCCCGCAGCTGCTGTACAATCATCACCAGAGCGGGCCGGCCGGCACCGTGCTGTATTCGCCGCCCTTCCGCGATCCGTACAACTACAATCTCGATCCGGCCATGCTCCTGGGCCTCAGCGCGCTCGGGACGGCGATGCACACGCGGCTCGTCATCGAGGGGAAGCCGGGCGCGACCATGCGCTCGGGCGGCCCGTACGACGGCTGGTGGAACGGCGGCATTCGCAACACGGCGACCTTTCACAACATCATCGCCGTGCTCACCGAAATCATCGGCAGTCCGACGCCGATGCGCATTCCGCTCGTCGCCGACCGGCAGATTCCGCGCGGCGACCTCGCGATGCCCATCGCGCCGCAGGAGTGGCACTTTCGGCAGTCCATCGACTATTCGATGTCGCTCGATCGCGCCGTGCTTGACCACGCGTCGCGCCTGCGCGAGGAGCTGCTCTTCAACTTCTACAGGATGGGGAAGAACTCCATCGAGCGCGGCAACCGCGACACGTGGACGCCCAATCCTCGGCGCGATGCGGAGGTCGCCGCGCGCATGACGGGAGCCGCGTCAGGCGGTGGGGCCGCGGCTGGTGGAGCGGCTGGTGGTGCGGCTGGTGGAGCGGCTGGTGGTGCGGCTGGTGGTGCAGCTGCCGCGGGAGGAGCGGCGCGCGCCGGCGCGCGCGGCGCCGCCGACAACGGCGAGCAGGACATGGCCATCTGGAAGGCGCAGCACGCGCCGGAGTTCCGCGATCCGCGCGGGTGGATCATTCCCAGCTCGCAGGCGGACTTTCCCACAGCCACGCGCTTCGTCAACGCGCTGCGCGAAACCGGCATTACCGTGCATCGCGCCACGCAGGCCTTTGCGGTGGCGGGCAAGCAATATCCGGCAAACTCGTACGTCGTCTTTGCCGCGCAGGCCTTTCGCCCGCACGTGATGGACATGTTCGAACCGCAGGTGCACCCCGACGTCTTCCCGTATCCCGGCTCGCCACCGACGCCGCCCTACGACAACGCCGGTTGGACGCTCGCGCTGCAGATGGGCGTGCAGTTCGATCGCATCCTCGACGCATTCACCGGGCCGTTCACGCGCGTGACCGCGTGGAACGACGCGCCGCTGCCGGGCACGGTGCTCGCCGCCGACGGCGCCGCCGGATTTGTCACGAGTCCTCGCACCAACGATTCGTACATCGCGCTCAACCGCCTGCTCAAGGCCGGCGAGAGCGTGTCGCGTTTGCCAAGCGCGACGACGATCAACGGCACCAGGTATCCCGCTGGTGCGCTCTACGTGCGTACCAAGAGCACAACACGCGCGTCGCTCGACAAGCTCGCAACGCAGCTCGGCATCAGCTTCGAAGGCACACGCGCCGCGCCCGCGGCCGATGCCAAACCGCTCCGCACGCCGCGCGTCGGACTCTGGGACAGCTACGGCGGGTCGATGCCGTCAGGATGGACGCGCTGGCTGCTCGAACAGTGGGAGTTCCCGTTCGAGCGCGTCTTCGCCCCGGCGCTCGACGCCGGCAATCTGAACGACAAGTTTGACGTGCTGATCTTCGTGACCGGCGCGATTCCTGGCGGGAGCGGCCGCGGCGCGCGCGGTGGCGGCGGCGGGTTCGATGCCGAGGAGCCCGCGAATCTCCCCGCCGAGTATCGCGCGCAGTTCGGCCGCATCTCGCTCGACAAGACGATCCCGAAGCTGCGCGAGTTCGCCGAGCGCGGCGGCACCATCATCGCCATCGGCACGTCAGCGGCGAATCTCGCGGCGGCGTTGAAGCTGCCGATCGAGAATCACCTCACCGCCAACGGCGCGCCGTTGCCGCGCGAGAAGTTCTATGTCCCGGGTTCAATCCTCACCGCCAAGGTGGACAACACGGAACTGGTTGGCGCGGGTCTCACGGAGCACACCGACTTCTTTTTCGATGACAGCCCCGTATTCAAGCTTGGACCGGGCGCCGAGGCGGCCGGCGTGAAGCGCATCGCCTGGTTTGACAGCAAGACGCCGCTGCACAGCGGCTGGGCGTGGGGCCAGGCCGCGCTCG
Organism: Gemmatimonadota bacterium; assembly: GCA_023249375.1. Lineage (GTDB taxonomy): Bacteria > Gemmatimonadota > Gemmatimonadetes > Gemmatimonadales > Gemmatimonadaceae > PNKL01. The sequence goes on from JAHFCT010000024.1 coordinate 44,184, forward strand.
AAAACGGCGTCATCGCGGCCGAGGCGCCCGTGGGGCAGGGCAAGGTGCTGCTCTTTGGTCCGGAGATTCTTCAGCGCGCGCAGCCGCACGGCACGTTCAAGTTCCTGTTCAACGGCATCTACTCGGCATCGACGCGGGGCGTGACGCCCTGAGCGGGTGCACGGCCGCGGACGCTGGGTGAACGCCGGCGGGGTCGCTCCACACGCTTATGGGTCATGGAAGCGTGTGGAGCGACCCCGCCGGCGTTCGCCGCGCGCCAACCGCTACTTGGCCGGCACGGCCTCGTCGATGAACTTGCGTAGATCCGCGCGCAACTTCTTCATCGACGCCGCGTCGATGTACATCATGTGGCCGGCCGTGAAGTGGTCGGTGTGGATGCGCGACTTTCGGATGTTCGGCTCCACCGCCATGTGGTCGAGCGTGTACTGCACCGCCCAATACGGCGTCGCCATGTCGTAATAGCCCATCGCGACAAACAGGTGCATGTCGGGGTTCTTCGCGAACGCGCGCTCCAGACTCGGCACGACGTTGGGATACTGCCCCTCGTCGTAGCGCCAGCGGCCGACGCCCCCGCCGAGAATGTAATAGAGGTTTTCATTCTTGTAGCCCAGCTCGCGGCGCACGTAGTCGTTGAGCACCGGCGTGAACGAGTTGCGAATGCTCGCGTCGCTCGGGTCAAAGTTGGTGCGGCCGCCCAGCGGGTCCGTCATGTACGCCGTCAGCCGGCTGTCGAGCCGTCCGCTCATCCGCCGCTGGTCGCGCAGCAGTTCCGTGCTGAAGCGGCCCAGCTCGATGCGCAGGTCGGAGTCGCTCACCATCTGCTCCGTCATCCCCGTGAAGCGCGCGATCTTCGTGACAATTGCCTTGCGCTCGGCGGCCGTCAGCGACTCGCCTTTCATGAGCGCCGCCGAGTACTCGCCGCTCGCAAACTGCTCGGCGGCGTGCGAGAACTCCTCCACCGACAGCTTCTGCAGGTCAGGGGCGACCTTCTTGTGGTAGTACGCCGTCATCGCATACGATGGGAAGAAACCGACGTAGGCGATGTCGTTGCCGCGCGCCGTGCGCGAGTTCTCGAAGTTGAGCACCGCGCTCAGCAGGATCACGCCGTTGAGCGCGATGCCGTTGTCGGTGAGATACCCCGAGAGGTGTGCCGCGCGCGTCGTGCCGTAGCTCTCGCCGCCAATGAACTTGGGGCTCGTCCACCGCTCGCTGCGCGTCAGGTACATGCGGATGAACTCGGCCACCGACCGCATGTCTTCGTCGAGGCCCCAGAATTTCGGGCCGTTCGCCGTCGACGTTGCGCGGCTATAGCCCGTGCCGACCGGGTCGAGGAAGACGAGATCGGTCTGGTCGAGCAGCGTGTTGGGATTGTCGACGTAACTCGCGGGCGGCGGCGGATTGGTGCCGTCGGCGTTGAGCTTCACCATCTTCGGGCCAAACGCGCCCATGTGCAGCCAGACCGTGGCCGAGCCCGGGCCGCCGTTGAAGATGAACGAGATGGGACGCGCCCCCGGCTCGGCGCCATCCTTGGTGTAGGCGACGTAGAAAATATTTCCTTCGGTCTCCCCGCTCTGTTCGTTCCGGATCGGCATCATCGCGGCGGTGGCCGTGTAACGGAAGTCGCCGTTGCCCTTGAGCGTGTGGTGCGTGACGACGGGCGCTTCGTCGTCCGTGCGCCGGGTCGCGGGCGCCGAGCCGGTGCGCGCGGTGCCAGAGTCCGAGCGCGCCGCGGCGCCGGGTGCGGCGGCCGTAGTGGCGCCTGTCGCCGGCGCCGCGCCTGCTGCGCCGCCGCGCGCACCGCCGCGTCCTCCACCCGGTGGACCGCCTTGCGCGAACAAGGGAGCCGCGATCAACAGGAGCATCGGGACGTGACGCATGGGAGCAAGCCTCTCGGGTAGGGGATCGTGCGCGCCGCCCGTGAGCGGGCGGGGACTGCGATGCACAAGACTACGAAGACGGTCGAGGGCGCGTTGAACCGCGCCACGAGTGCATCACGCCTCTCACGCCTCTCACGGCTCTCACGCCCATCGCGCCCATCGCGCCATCCGGCGGCGGCTGTATATTCTCCGGCTTCGCGCGCTTTGCGCGCGAGATCGCACACGCCAGCCAACATCGCGATACGCCTTCGCCTCTCGCCGGCCCACGACCAACATCCTCATCTCATGAGCATCAAGCTGCGCCTCACCATCATGAACTTCCTGCAGTTCTTCCTGTGGGGAGCGTGGCTCATCTCGCTCGGCGGCTACATGATCGTCACGCTGCACTTCACCGGCGGTGAAGTCGGCAGTGTCTACGCGACGATGGGCATCGCGTCGCTCTTCATGCCCGGCCTGCTCGGCATTGTCGCCGACCGCTGGCTGAACGCCGAGCGCGTCTACGGAATCTGTCACCTCATTGGCGCCGGGCTGCTTATCTGGGCGTCGACGGTCACGGACTTCAAGACGCTGTACATGATCATGCTGCTCAACGCGATGGTCTACATGCCGACCATCGCCCTTGCCAACACCGTCTCGTACAAGGTGCTGGAGCAGAAGGGACTGGACGTCATCACGACCTTCCCGCCCATCCGCGTCTGGGGGACCGTCGGCTTTATCGTCGCCATGTGGATGGTGGACTTCGCCGGCTGGACCAAGAGTCCATTCCAGCTCTACATCAGTGCGGCAGCGGCACTGGCGCTCGGGCTGTATGCGTTCACGATGCCGGCGTGCCCGCCGTCAAAGGGCGAGCGCAAGCAGTCGATGCTCTCGGCGCTTGGTCTCGACGCCTTTGCGCTGCTGAAGCGCCCGCAGACCGCGGTGTTCTTTATCTACGCGATGCTCCTCGGTGCCGCGCTGCAGATCACCAACGCCTTCGGCGGCGCCTTCCTCGATGATTTCAAGACGGCGTATCCCGGCACGTTCGGCGTGGCACACCCCAACCTGCTGCTCTCCATCTCGCAGATCTCCGAGACGCTGTTCATTCTCACCATTCCGTTCTTCCTGCGCCGCTTCGGCATCAAGGCCGTGATGCTCATCAGCATGCTGGCGTGGGTCTTCCGGTTCGGACTGTTCGCCGTGGGTGATCCCGGTGCCGGCCTCTGGATGCTCGTGCTCAGCATGATCATCTACGGCATGGCCTTTGACTTCTTCAATATCTCGGGCTCGCTGTACGTGGACCGCGAATCGGACAGCAGCATACGCGCCAGCGCGCAGGGCCTGTTCATGATCATGACCAACGGACTCGGCGCGTTCATCGGCGGCACGGCGAGCGGCTGGGTGGTGGACCACTACACCGCCGGCGGCGTCAAGGATTGGCGGAGCATCTGGTTCGCCTTTGCCGGCTACGCGCTGGTGCTCTCGCTCACGTTCCCGTTCGTCTTCAAGTACAAGCATTCGACGGGAGAGTCGCTGCCGGCGCATGGCCATCACTAGACGAGGACAACCGGTACCGCGAACTCCGGCGTGACCGGCATCCTCGGCGCGATGCGCACGTCCGGTCCACCTCGCCCGAACCATTCGCCGCATGCACACGAAGCCTCGGCCCGCAGCCGAGGCTTCGTCGCTGCTGCAATCCCGCGCTACAGCAGATCGCGTCCGTCGCGGTAGATTCATCGTCATCCAATTCCGAAATCAGAATCCTCAATCGGAATCCGTGATCTATGTCCTCAATCGCCCCTCATGCCCCTCTTCAAGCCGAAACGCAGTCTCTGGCAACGCCTGAAGGATGTCGCGCTTCTCGACGTCGGCGTCATCGCGCGCGGCGGCGTCGACGCGGGTTCGATTGAACAGCTCGAAACGCTGCTCCTCGAGAGCGATTTCGGCGTGCCTGTTACCACGCGGCTCATCGCCGCCATCGAGCAGCAGGCCAAGCGCGGCGCCATCAAGACCGAAGCGGAGTTTCTCGGCGCGCTCCGCGACGGACTTGTCGCCGCGCTGAGCGCGGGCAACGGCGATCCGGCGTTCGTGCTGCCCAGCGAGAGACCTGCCGTCGTGCTCGTCCTCGGCGTCAATGGGGCGGGCAAGACGACGTTCATTGGCAAGCTTGCGTCGCGCCTCAAGCGCGAAGGGAAGAGCGTGATGCTTGCTGCCGGCGACACCTTTCGCGCCGGCGCCATCGACCAGCTGCGCGTCTGGGCGGAACGCAGCGGCGCCATCTTCGTCGGCGCGCAGGCGGGCGGTGATCCGGCCGCCGTCGCGTTTAGCGCCATCGATTCTGCGGTGACGCGCGGCGTGGACGTCGTCATCATCGACACCGCCGGCCGCCTGCACACGAGCGACAGCTTGATGGACGAACTGCGCAAGGTCGCGCGTGTCATCGCCAAGCGGCTGCCCGGCGCGCCGCACGAGTCGCTGCTTGTGCTCGACGGCACCATCGGCCAGAACGCCGTGCAGCAGGCCAAGACCTTCGCCGCCGCCGTCCCCGTCACCGGTCTCGTCGTCACCAAACTGGACGGCACGGCCCGCGGCGGCGTCGTGGTGGCGGTGCACGAGGCCATCGACGTGCCGGTGAAGTTCGTCGGCGTCGGCGAGCAGGCCGCCGACCTCGCGCCGTTCGACGCCGACGCGTTCGCGCGAGACCTCGTGGAGGGGTGACGTCCGCCGAACGCGCTCCCGCGCGGGTGCTCGACACCCCGATCACCTTCCTCAAGGGAGTGGGGGAGCGGCGCGCCGAAGGCTTCCGGCGACTTGGCGTGCTCAACGCGCGGGACCTGCTCTTTCACATTCCGCACCGCTACGAAGACGCGTCCACGGTGCGCAGCATCAACTCGCTGCGCATTGGCGAGGACGCCACCGTCATCGGCACCGTCATCAGCAAGGGCGTGCTCCCCACGCGCAAAGGGCTTCGCATTTTCCAAGCCGTGGTGCAGGACGCCAGTGGGTTGATTGAAGCGTCGTGGCCAGGCCAGCCGTTCCTCGACCGCTCCATCAACAAGGGCGACGTGCTGTTGCTCAGCGGCACCGTGCGTTTCTACCACGGCCGCCAACTGATGCCGCGCGAGTTCGTGAACCTCGGCGCTGATGACTCCAGCACCGCCGAGGGACGCGTGCTCGCCGTCTATCCAGCCACGGAAGGGCTGAGCTTCAAGCAGATTCGCGCGATCATAGACAAACATCTCGACACGCTGATTCCCGCGTTCGAGGAGTATCTCCCCGCCGCCATCCTGCGCGAGACAGGCTTGCCCGGCATTCAGGACGCCCTGCGCCGCGTGCATCGCCCGACGAGCGTGGCGGAAGCGCTTAGCGGGCGCGCGCGCCTGGCGTATGACGAACTGCTCTGCGTGCATCTGCTGCAGCGTCGCGCCAACGCCATCGCGCGGCAGGCACGTGCCGGCATCACCTTCACCAACAAACGCGATCTCACCACGCGCCTCAAAGCCGCGTTGCCGTGGGAACTCACGGGCGCGCAGGTGCGCGCCACGCGCGAAATCGTCGCCGACATGACGAGTCCGCTGCGCATGCACCGCCTGCTGCAGGGCGACGTGGGCAGCGGCAAGACCATCGTCGCGCTCTTCGCGTGTTGTCTCGCGCTAGAGAACGGCTATCAGGCGGCGGTGATGGCGCCCACTGAGCTGCTCGCCGAGCAGCACTTCCGCACGTTCAGCACACTCCTCGCGTCGCTCGGCATCGAGCCAGTGCTTGTCACCGGATCGCTGAGTGCCAAGGCGCGCCGCGCCGCCGCCGCGCGACTGGCGGAAGCGGGGCCGGTGCTCGTCGTCGGCACGCACGCGCTCGTGCAGGAGGGAACGCAGTTCGCCAACCTCGGCCTTGCCGTCATCGATGAGCAGCACCGCTTTGGCGTGGAGCAGCGCGCGACGCTCGGTGAGAAAGGCACGTCCCCCGACATCCTGCTGATGTCGGCAACGCCGATCCCGCGTTCGCTCGCGCTCACGCTCTATGGAGACCTCGACGTCAGCGTGCTCGACGAACGCCCGCCCGGCCGCCAGCCGGTGACCACCGCGCTGCGCCCCGAGACCGGCCGTGATCGCGTGCTGGAGTTCGTCGAGCTGCAGCTCGCGGCGGGGCGTCAGGCGTACATCGTGTATCCGATCATCGAGGAGTCGGACAAGATCGCGCTCAAGGCCGCGACCACTGCGTTCGAGCATCTCGCGCAGGGGCCGTTTGCG
>JAHFCT010000070.1 GCA_023249375.1 Gemmatimonadota bacterium
TAACGACAGAGGTGTCGCATGCCACGCGCGGGGCCCCGCAAGACGTACCGATACAGTCGTGAGTTCAAGCTCGCCGCGGTGCGGTTGAGTCAGGTGTCCAGCCTGCAGGTCCAGGCCGTGGCCGCAGCGCTCGACATTCATCCGTTCATGCTGTCGAAGTGGCGCAAGGACGTCCGGGACGGGACACTGCGAGGGCGACTGCCGAAGGCCGCGCCGCCGGGGCCCGCGCGCGAGATTGCGCAGCTGCAGGCGCTCGAGCGCCGGCACGCGCTCTTGCAGGAGGAGCATGACCTCCTAAAAAAAGCCATCCGGTTCTGCGCCTCCCGAAGGGCGATGCGTTCGCGTTCATCCACGCGGAGCGCGCCACGTACGGCGTCGCACGGCTCTGCCGGCGCTTCGGCGTGACGCGCTCGGGCTACTATGCCTGGCGCGGCCGTGCCGAGAGCGCGCACACGGTGCAGGACCGGGCGCTGCTCGAAGAGATCCGGCGGCTGTTCGCGCGCCATGGCGGTCGCTACGGCAGTCCGCGCATCCACCACGACCTGCAGGAACTCGGGATCCGCGTGAGCCGCCGGCGCGTGGCGCGGCTGATGCGCGCCGACGGCTTGCGCGCGAAGGCGGTGCGCGGCTATCGGGGCAAGGCCGGCGTGCATCGCTTCTACACGGCACACCCCAATCTCCTGCGACGGCACCCTGCGGCACGCGTCGATCAGGTGTGGGTCGGTGACATCACCTACCTCGCCGTCGCGGGGCGCTGGCGTTTTCTCGCCGTGGTGATGGACCAATGCTCGCGGCGCATCCTCGCGTGGACGCTGCAGTCCACGCGCACCGTGCGCGTCACACGCGCGGTGCTGGCCGCGGCGCTCCGGCGTCGCCGCCCTGGTGCCGGCCTCATCTTCCACAGTGACCGCGGCTCGGAGTATCTCGCGCAGCCGTTCCGGCGCCATCTCGAGGCCCACGGCATCCGGCAGAGCGCCAGCACCGCGGGACCGGGTGACAACGCGCACATGGAATCGTTCTTTCACTCGCTGAAGGCGGAGGCGATCCGCGAGTGTCACTTCACAATGGACCGGGAGCTCCGCACGGCGCTGCGGAGCTATATCCGATACTACAATGCCACGCGCGCGCACTCGGCGCTCGGCTATCGCTCGCCGATTGCCTTCGAACGGCAGGCGGCGTAGCTCTATGGTGTCAACAGAACTGAGGCAAGATCCCATGGCCGGATTCAGGCCATCATTGCGTTGCGTCTGCGGCCAATGATGACGAGCATCAATGTGTCTGCGCTCTGCGGCCACGCACTAAAGTGCCACCTTGTTACGCAGCCAAACGCTCTACGCGGTCAGCGTCGCTGTCACTGGCTAGGTACGCCGGCACCACGGAGGACACATGGAAGCCCAACGGGGAGTAGACCAACTCCGGCAACATGTAACGGGTACCTACCTCAATGTGCGATTTGGCATCGTCATGATTGGTGCAGCGTTGCCGGTGGCGCTGTGGCTGGGTGGCCGAATCTTTGACGACGAGTCGCTGCGTGCGTCCATGAGTGCGTACTACTACAGCCTGACGATGAGGAACGTGTTCGTCGGAGCGCTCGCTGCGATTGGCGCCATTCTGTATCTCTACAAAGGCTTCAGCCGAGCCGAGGACTGGGCCCTGAACCTGGCCGGTATCTGTGTGATACTCGTCGCGCTCGTGCCCACCGACGCTCCGGGCGCACCGCCGCGGGACTTCACATGGCACGCGGCGTTTGCCGTGTCGTTCTTCGTATGCATAGCGTACGTCTGCATCTTTCGGGCGTCCGACACCCTGAGCCTCATTCGCGACGCGTCAAGAGCGCGAGCGTTGCACCGGGTCTATCATGGGCTCGGGGCGGCGATGATCATCGCACCAATTCTCGCCGTGCTGCTCTCTCGCTGGCTCAGTCACGGTGCGCACCAGAGCGTAACGGTGTTTTTTGTGGAGGCGGCGGGTGTCTGGGTCTTCGCCAGCTACTGGCTGATCAAGAGCTTGGAACTGGGTAGCACGAATGCCGCACAACTCGCACTCCAGGGCAAGCTGCAGTTCTCGACGACGATGTCCGGAGCCAGACGGGTAGTGCAGGTTGAACCGGACGACTGAGGTCCATCGCCCAACTCAGGCTGGCGTACGGCCCTCGGCCGCAACCTATTAGAAGCGTTGCGCACGATGTCCTTCGTGGGGTGGTCTTCGTCGTTGACACTCGAGTTCCCATCTTCTCAGGAGTGTGCCATGAAGCTCAATCCGAAAGCGCTTGCGATCACATGTGCCATTCTGTGGGGCGGAGCCGTATTCCTGGTCGCACTGCTACACAGGTTCTGGCCGAGTTATGGCGTTGACTTCCTCAACCTGGCTTCGTCCATCTACCCCGGATACCACGTGGCCGGCATGCGCATGGGCCTCGTCGGCACGTGCTACGGCGCGTTGGACGGCGCCGTGTGCGGCTACGCGTTCGGTTGGGTCTACAACAGGTTCAACCGCGAGGCGTAGCTTGGGAGTTTCGCCCGAATCTGGTAGGAAGCCGTAATGCGCCAGGCGCTCATGATTGGCGGCATGCTTTTGCTTGCAGGGTCGAGCGCCCTGGCGCAACCGGCGACGCCGGAAGCATTCGTCGTCCGGCGGGTGACGTACGATGCGCGCATTGACTACGAGGCGACACGGCTGAGCGGGGCGATAACGCTGGAGCTGGAAAACTGGACGCCGAAGCCCGCCAGCCGCGTTTCGTTCATCCTCCACCGGTTGATGCAAGCCTCGCAGGTGCGCGACAGCGTCGGCGCGGCGCTTCCGTTCTCGCAGGATGTCGTGCAGTTCGAGGACGATCCGGTCCGGCAGGTGACGCAGATTGTCGTGAAGCTGCCACGCGCCGTCGCGCCGAAGGCACGCACTACGGTGCGGATTGACTACGCCGGCTACCTCACGCCATACACCGAGGTCGGCTGGCTCTACGTCAAGGACCACATTGACACCGCGTTCACGATCATCCGCGCCGATGCGATGGCATTCCCAAGCGTCGGAGGGCGAAACGATGCCGCGAATCGCCGGGCGCCCCGTCGCGATTTCTGGTACGACGCATCGGTCACCGTACCAACTAAGTACTTGGTGGCAACCGGCGGGTCGCTGACGCGCACGCCGCACAGCGACGGCACTGTGACGTGGCGGTACCTCTCAGGCGGCGCGAGTCCATTCCTCAACATCTCCATCGCGCCGTTCGACACCATATCTGCGCTCGGCGTGCGCATCTTCTATTTCCCGGCGGACAGCACCGGTGCCCGATTCGTGGCGACTGGCTCGCAAGCGGGCATGCGAGCACTGACCCAGTGGTTCGGTCCGCTGCGCGGTCAGGCAACGCTCACACTCAACGAGATCCCCGATGGCTGGGGATCTCAGAGCGATCCCATCGGTGGCATCATCCAGTCGGCCGCCGCGTTCCGCGACACGACGAGGATCAATGAGCTGTACCATGAGTTGACGCATCTCTGGAATGCCACCGACACCGATGCACCTTCTCCCCGGTGGAATGAAGGACTGGCCTCGTTCCTCGAAGAGTTGATGAAAGAACAACTCAACGGCTGGCCAGGCCGGAGGGCGTACGAAACGAAAACGCTCGCGTGGCTCAGCGGCCGGATCGCGAAGGACTCGATCCTGCGCGTCGTCCCGTTCATTGACTACGGCAAACGGAACGCGACGGGCTGGTCGTACACAGTGGGCAAGTTCATGTTCTCCACCCTCTATGACTTGGTCGGCGCCAGTGAGTTCAACAAGATCATCGGCGGGTACTACCAGAAGTTCGTGAACGGCGGAACAACGCGAGAGTTCGTCACGTTCACCAAGCAAACCGCGTCAACAGATCTCTCGACGTTCTTCGACGACTGGATGTTCACGACCCGATGGACGACGCTGGTCGCGGCGGCCACATCAGTCGGTGACCTCGGCGCGCACTACCGCCCACGCCCGCGCTCGTAGCGCGGCCCCCTGCCATTCTCCATCTTCCGGAGTCGGCCACGCCGACTGTCCCGGAAACTCTCCCCGTTCTTCGCATCAAGGTGAACTCCGTGCGCCCTTCCTACATTCGTTCATCGCTCGCGGCGCTTTCGCTCGCGATTCTTGCTCACACCGCCACTGCCCAGGCGCCCACGCCGTCAGAGGCGATGAAGTGGCGGCAGATCGGGCCCAACCGCGCAGGGCGTGGCCGAGCCGCGGTCGGCGTGCCGACCCAACCCAACGTCGCCTATGTCGGCTTCGATAACGGCGGTCTCTGGCGCTCCACCGACTACGGCAATAACTGGGAGCCGCTCTTCGACAAGGAAAGCACTGGCGCGATCGGCGCGATCGCCGTCGCGCCGTCAGATCCGAACGTGATCTACGTTGGCACCGGCGCGGGCATCATCCGCCCCGACCTCGCCACGGGCGACGGCATCTACAAGTCCACCGACGCGGGCAAGACGTGGACACACCTCGGGCTCTTCGACAGCCAGATGATTGCGCAGGTTGACGTGGATCCGCGCAACCCGAACCGCGTCTTCGTCGCGGCCCTCGGCCATCCGTACGGGCCGAACGCCGAGCGCGGCATCTTCCGCTCGACGGACGGCGGCAGGTCGTTCCAGAAGGTGCTCTACCGCGACGAGTACACAAGCGCCAACGATGTGCGCATTGACCCGAGCGATCCGAACGTCGTGTACGCGACGCTCTGGCAGCAGCAGCAGACCTTTTATGAAGCCAACTCGTTTGGCGGCGGCAGCGGCGGCGTGTTCAAGTCCACCGACGGCGGCACCACATGGAAGCCGCTGACCGACGGACTTCCATCGGAGGTGCTGCAGGCGAACATCGCGATAGCGCCGAGTAATCCCAAGGTGTTGTATGCAATGGTCGCGCCAGCGGGCGCCAACGGTGCGTCAGGGCCTGTGGGATTCTACAAGTCCACCGACGCCGGCGAACACTGGACGTTGGCGGTGAATGGAGCGGACGGCAAACCGCGGCGCACACCGGATACGCGGCCGCTGGGCCGCATCGGCGGCGGCGACCTGCCGACGATCGTCGTGGATGGCAAGAACGAGAACGTCATCTACAGTGCGTCCACCGTGATGTGGCGCACGGAGGACGGCGGCCTCAACTGGTCAGCCGTGCGCGGCGCACCGGGCGGCGACGACTACCAGCGCATCTGGGTGAACCCGCTGAATCCCGACATTCTCATCGTGATCTCTGATCAAGGCGCCGTCATCTCGGCTAACCGCGGCGCGTCGTGGAGCAATTGGTACGCGCAGGCCACGGCCGCGATGTTCCACGTCACGACGGACCTGTCGTTCCCGTATCACGTCTGCGCCGGGCAACAGGACAGCGGCTCGGCGTGCGTGCTGAGCCGGTCGCTCGACGGCACCATCACGATGCGCGACTGGACGCCGGTGAACATTCAGGAGTACGGTATGGCCGCACCGGATCCGCGCGATGCGGACATGGTGTATGGCAGTGCGCGCAACGGTGTGTCGCTGTGGAATCGCAAGACGCACCAGACCACGCAGGTGGGACCCGACATGTCGGCCAAGGGTCCGAACGGCGAGGCGTACAATCGCAATGTGCGCACCATGCCACTCAACTGGTCGCCCGCGAACAAGGACCTGCTGTTCTATGCGTCGAACGCGGTCTGGAAGACGCTCGACCGTGGCAAGACGTGGTCGCGCATTAGCCCGGACCTCACTCGGCAGACGTGGGACGTGCCGGCGAGCACGGGCAAGTACGCGAGCACCGTGAAGCCGGCGCCGCAGGGCGCCATCACCGCGCTCGGGCCGTCGCCGAAGGATGAGAAAGTGCTGTGGGCCGGTTCGGATGACGGCAACATCCAGGTGACACTCGATGGCGGCGCCAAGTGGACCAACGTGACGCCCGCAGCGATCAAGCCGTGGACGCGCATCTTCAACATCGAAGCGGGGCGTCACGACAAGCTGACCGCCTACGCCGCCGCGAACACGATGCGCATTGACGACATGCGGCCACATTTCTTCCGGACGCATGACGGCGGCAAGACGTGGACGGAAATCAATACGGGAATCCTGCCGAACTACCCGGCGAACACGATTCGTGAAGATCCGCGCGTGAAGGGATTGCTGTACGCCGGTACGGACGGACAGGTCTGGGTGTCGTATGACGACGGTGATCACTGGCAGTCGTTGCGCAACAACATGCCAGCGATTTCGATTCGCGACCTCGAAGTGAAGGACGACAGCATCTGCCAGTGCAGCGACCTCGCGGTGGGAACGCACGGCCGCGGATTCTGGATCCTGGATAATGTGACGCCGATCCGGCAGCAGGCCGCCATCGCACAGGCAGCGGCATCGCATGCGGCGTTCCTCGTGAAGCCAGCCGTGGCGCTGCGCATCCGCTTTGGCACGAACGACCCGACGCCGTTCCCGCCCGAAGTCCCGGGGGGCGAGAACCCGATGCCGGGTGCAATCATTGACTACTTCCTGCCTCATGCCGCCGGTGAAGTGAAGGTCGAGATCCTCGATGCGAAGAACGTCGTGGTGCGCAGCTACTCGAGCAAGGATCCTGTGCTCAATCCGCACCCGGCACTCGACCGCGCGGCGTACGACAAGATCTGCCAGACGAACACGAGCAATACGTTCTGCGGCCTGCCGCTCTACTGGCCCGGTGCGCCCGTGGTGTTCGGTCAGAGCGCGGGCATGCATCGCGTCGCGTGGGACATGCGCCTGCAGCCGGCGCCGACCGAAGATGTGAATACGGCGGGCGATGTCGGCGCGACGGGCGCGGTGCCAGGACGCACGCCACTTGGCGAGGGTTCGCCCTGGGCGCCGCCGGGCAACTACACCGTGCGACTGACGGTGGACGGCAAGGCGTACGCGCAGCCGATCACGGTGAAACTCGATCCGCGTGTGAAGGCGCCGGCAGTTGCGCTTGCGTCGTTATTTGCGCTCACACGCCAGATGTGGGATGGCGCCATGGCGGGTCGCGCGACGTTCACCGAAGCGCGCGCGTTGGCGGCGAAGCTTGCGTCCGAATCCGGCGCTGAAGTGGACGCATTCAAGGCAGCGCTCGATTCGCTGGCGCCTGCGCCCGTGCGTGGCCGCGGCGGCCGCGGTGGGTTCGGCGGCCGGTTCGGTGCACCGGCCGGTCCGGCGACGCTCGCCAGCATCAGCGGCCTCATGATGGGCGCGGCGAATGCGATGCAGGGCGCGGAGGTCGCGCCGACGAGCAATCAGGTGGCGGCGTGCGATCGCGCGAGCAAGCAGTTCGCCGAGGTGATGAAGAAGTGGACGGTGTTCAAGACCACTGGACTCGCCGCGGTGAATGAGAAACGCAAGGTGGCGGGGAAAGCGGCCATCACGCTGCCGTAACCCGTTACAGTATCGATGAGCGAAATTCCCCAACGCAGCTATAGCTGACCCTCACTCGGAGGTCACATGAAGCACGTTGTTCGTCACGCTGTTGCCATTGGTCTTGCGATGGCATCACTCGCTGCCTCGCTGCCGGCGCAGGATGCAGCATCCAAGGATCTCATGAAGCTTGAGGATCAGTGGGCAACCGCGATCATCAAGAAGGACGGCGCCGCCGTCGGCAAGCTGCTTTCGGACGACTTCCTCTCTCTCACGGAAAAGGGAGTCCCCACGAGCAAGGCCAAGATGGTCAAGGACGTCAGCAGCGACAGTTCTACCTTCGTCTCGGGCGCGAATAGCGGATACCAGACGAAGATCCACGGCAGCACGGCGATCATCACCGGCGTGTTCCAGATCACGAAGAAAGGCGCCAAGACAAATGTGATCGAGCGCTATGCCTGGACCGACACGTGGATGAAACAACCCGATGGACACTGGCTCTGCGTGGCTTCGCAAGCGACACAAGTGAAGTAGTGAACCAGACAATGCGCCCCTCCCGTCATCATGACGGGAGGGGCGCTTTCGTTCGCAGATCGCCTACGCCGCGATGGTCTTAATCGCCTTCACGAACGTGTCGAGTTCCGCCGTGTTCGTGTATACCTGCGGCGTCACGCGCACGCCGTGCACCCCCGCGTTGTCAATCGCCACGGTCCAGATCTTGTGCTGCTCGAACAAGGTCTTCATCAGGTCGGCGGGCTTGACGCCTTCGATCCCCACATTCGCGATGCCGCACGACCGCGCCAGATCGTCGGGCGTATTCAGTACGATCCGCGGTCGGCCCCGTAGCTGATCACTCCAGTAGCGCTGCAGAAAGCGAAGTCGCGCCTCCTTGCGCGCGATGCCAATGGTCTCGTGGAACGCGATCGCGTTCTCGATGCCAAGGTCCGTGTGCACGGGGTGCGTGCCTGTGTGGTTGAACTTGCGGATGTCGTCCTCCTTCACCCCGCCGTCACCGTAGACGGGCCACAGGCCGGCGATGCGATCCTGCTTCACGTATAGGATGCCTGCGCCGAGCGGCACTGCGAGCCACTTGTGGAGCGAGGCACCGTAGTAGTCGCAGTGGAGGTCGGGGATCTTGAAGTCGAGGTGCGCGAACGCGTGCGCGCCGTCCACCATCACCGGCACGCCGCGCGCATGCGCCATGTCGCAGATGGCGCGCACCGGCAGCACGTGCCCTGTGATGTTCACCATGTGGCAGATCATGAGCAGGCGCGTCTTCGGCGTCAGCGCGTTGGCGTAGACCCCGACGACTTCGTCATCGCTCTTGGGATTCATCGGAATGTCAATGAACCGGTTGACCATTCCGTAGCGGCGCGCCTGCAACTTGAACTGGTCAATCATCGCGCCGTAGTCCTGATTGGCCATCACGGCCTCATCGCCCGGCTTCCAATCGAAACCGGCGATCACGGTGTCGAGCGACTCGGTGGTGTTGCGCGTGATCACCAATTCCGCCGGCGAGCATCCGGCCGTCGCCGCCAGCCTAGTGCGGACGCGCAGCTTGTCCTCATCCTTGACTGTGCGAAAGTAACGCGAGCCCATGTAGTTGATGCGTCGCACGTGACCGATGAACTGCTCGAGCACTTCCTCGGGCTGGAAGCAGTAGTAGCCATTCTCGAGGTTGATGTACTCAGGGTTCAACTTGAACTTCGCGCGAATCGCCGCCCAGAACGGCTCATCCTCGGCCAGCGTCGCGGTGGACACGTGGGCGTACTGGGCCAGCAACTCGGGGCCGAACATCAGGCCCGCCGACACGCCCCCAACCGTCCGCAGAAACTCGCGCTTGTTCATCTACCGTCTCCTTCTGATCCGGCAGACCGCGCCGGGTGACTGGATGCCCGCGTGCCGCTGGGCGACTATATACTAGCCCCCAGTGCCGCTGCCGGGCAGGCAACGGCGTTCGTCTTCCAGCCGCAGACCGGAGCACCAATGCGCACTCGACATCTGATGATCATCAGTCTCGCCGTCCTCCCGCTCACCGTCGCCGCACAGGGCGGGCCGCCGGGCGGCCAGCCGTCGCCGCGCAGTGACAGCACGCGTACGGCATCGCGGCTCGACACCGACGGCAAGACGCGTGAGGCTCGCGACATCTTCCAGAAGCTCATTGACGGCGCACCCGATCCGGCCGCGAAGGCCGCGTCGCAGCGTGCGATCGCGATGTCGTACGCCTTCGACGGCGACTGCAAGAACACCGTCAAGTACGAGGAGATGGTCATCGCCTACTGGAAGTCGCGCGAAGAGGCGGAGCCACAAAACGCGTTCTACCAGCAGGGCGAGATGGCCAACGAAGCAGCGCGTGTGTGTATTGACGCCGGCGATCTGGCGACCGCGGACAAGTACTACCGCTTGGGAAGCGAACTCGGCAACAAGGAACCCACTCCGCGCACGCATCCGAAGAGTCTGTGGGATTTTCGTCTCGAGCATGCGCTAGCGCGCCTCGCGGCACGGCGCGGCGACAAAGGTACCGCCGCGCAGCATGTGACCACCGCGCGCAAGGCGCTCGACAGCGACTCGGCGATGGCGGCGCAGCAGGAACGCTTCTTTCCGTACCTCACCGGCTACGTCGCGCTCTACACGGGCGACCTCGCCACCGCCGAGGCCGACCTGAACAAGGCGCTCGGCATGCGCGGCAATGAACGCGATCCATTCATGCAGGCGCTGCTGGCGATGACCCACGAGAAGATGGGGCATACTGACGCGGCGAAGCCGCTCTGGCAGAAGGCATATGATTTGGCGACGGCCCATAACCCGCCAGCCGCGTACGCGCGGCCGCTGGCGCGCAAGAAGCTCGGGCTGCCGTAGAGGCGTTTGAGCCGATTACGCTTACGTCAGAGCGGAACGCAATCCAGGAGAGACGCGCATGCGCTACGTGATGAAACAGAAGCTGCTGTCCTGGGGTGATGACTTCACCATTAAGGACGCGGATGGCACTGACGCCTACTTCGTTGACGGCAAGGCGATCAGCCTCGGCTCAAAAGCGTCGTTCCAGGACATGGCCGGCAACGAACTCGCGTTCATCAGCCAGAAGCTGCTGGCCTGGGGGCCGACGTACGAGATCTACCGCGGCGGTGTGCTCTCCGCGGTAGTAAAGAAGGAACTATTCACCTTCTTCCACTGCACCTTCACGGTGGACGTTCCGGGTCCCGACGACCTGACCGCCGAGGGCGAGTTCACGGATCATGAGTACACATTCCGCCGCGGCGACCGTGAGGTGGCCCACGTGTCGAAGCAGTGGTTCACGTGGACCGACACGTACGGTGTGGACATCGCGGACGGCGAAGATGAGGTACTGCTGCTGGCTGCCGCCGTGGTGGTGGATCTCGCGTGCCACGATCACCGGAGACGGGGGTGAGGGACGCACGGAGGCATGACTGATACCGGATCGTGTCGTCGTCATCACGGGCGCCAGCGCCGGCATCGGCGCCGCGCTCGCCGAACTGCTTGCCGCGCGCGGTGACGCGGTCGTGCTCGTGGCACGTCGTGCCGCGGCGCTCAACGAAGTCAGCGTGCGTTGCGGTCCGAACGCGCTTACCGTAGTCGGCAACGTCACGCGCCGTGCCGATGTGAAGCGCGCGGTGGACGCGGCGCTCGCGCGCTTCGGCCACATTGACGTGTGGGTGAACAACGCGGGGCAGGGTATCACGCGGCTGCCATCGCAGCTCACCGACGACGACCTCGACGAGATGATGGCGGTCAACCTGAAGTCGGCGCTCTATGGCATGCAGGAAACGCTGCCTCACTTCATGGAACGCGGCACGGGCCACGTCATCAACGTCTCCTCGATGCTCGGCCGCATTCCGTTCGCCGTCTTCCGGTCGGCCTACAACGCGGCCAAGCACGCCCTGAATGCGCTTACGCTGAACTTCCGTGCCGAAGTGCAGGAGAAGCGTCCGGGCATCCAGTACTCGCTCGTGTCACCCGGCGTCGTGCGGACCGAGTTTGGTTTGAACGCACGGTACGGCGGCCCGGACTCGCGCATGCTTCCCGGTTCTCAGTCCGCCGAGGAAGTCGCCGCCGTGATCGCTGGCGTGATTGATGCTCGGCGACCGGACGTCTACACGTTGCCTGGGATGGCCCAGCGCGTGGCGGGTTTCTACGGCTCGCTTGGGGGCGATCCGTAGCAGTATATTGCCCGGCCTCCCCCAATGTCCTCGACCGCTCCCCGCCACTACGCCCGTTACGTCGCCATCGGCGACAGTTCCACCGAAGGGCTCGACGATCCGGATGGCCGCGGCGGCTATCGCGGCTGGGCCAATCGTCTGGCGGCGCATGTGGCGTCCGCGCAATCGGGGCACCTGCTCTATGCCAACCTCGGCGTGCGCGGACGGAAGACCCGCGAGGTACGCAAGGAGCAACTCGCCCCGGCGCTGGCGATGCATCCCGACCTCGTCACGGTCTTCTCGGGCGTCAATGACCTCGCGCGCCGCAACTGCAACGTGGCGGGCGTGACGCGGGACATGGAGCAGATGTTCGCCGCGTTCACGGCGACAGGCGCCACCGTGATGACCATCACCATGCCCGACCTGAGCGAAGTGGCGCCAATTGCACGGCTCGTGCGCACGCGCCTGCTCGAGTTGAACGATCGGGTGCGCGAGGCGTGCGCCCGCACCGGCGCGCGCTGCGTGGATCTGGCGCGGGTGCCGGTCACGAGCGACCTTCGACTCTGGAGCGACGATCGCCTGCATGCCAACAGCAACGGTCACGCACGCATTGCCGCGGCCTTGGCGCATACCCTTGAATTGCCGGGCCACGATGCGTCGTGGGCCGATCCGCTGTCGGCTGCGCCGGCGCCGTCACTCGTCACCCGCCTCAGCGATGAGCTGCGGTGGACCGGCGAGCACCTCGTACCCTGGCTCTGGCGACATGCGCGTGGTGTCTCGTCGGGGGACGGGCAGTCGCCGAAACGGCCAGCACTCGAAACGGTGAGTGACGAGAATATCTGATCGCTCACGGGAAGGGGCCATGGCGCATCAGAAGGTGCAGGATCCCAACTACGAACAGCGCGTGCGCGACAGCTTCGCGCGCCAACAGTTCATGGCCACGCTGGGCGCCTCCGTGGCGCGCGTGACGCCCGGCGAGGTGCTCATCGCGGTACCATTCGGCGCCGCACTCACGCAGCAGCATGGCTTCCTGCACGCAGGGGTCGTGGCGTCGGTCATTGACAGCGCCTGCGGCTACGCCGCGCTGACGCTGATGGAACCGGGCGCAGGGGTGATGAGCGTCGAGTTCAAGGTGAATCTGCTCGCACCGGCGGCCGCGAACCGCTTCGTCGCCGTCGGCCGAGTGATTCGTGCGGGCCGCACCATCACCGCCTGCCAGGGCGAACTCCGCGCCGTGCAAGACGACGGTGAAGTCGTGGTCGCCATCATGCAGGGCACGATGATGACGGTGCGCGATCGTGACGGCATCACCGACTAGGAGGCGACGCCGATGCGCGTTCCACTGCTCATCCGTGCGCCGTTGGCGACGGTGATTCCGTTGACGGTCGCCGGTGTTGGCCCGTGGCTGCTGCTTCGCCGGTCGCTTCCCACTGTGCCGTCGGCATGGCGACTGGTCTTTGCCGTGCCGATGATCGCCGGCCTCGCGCTCCTGGTGTGGAGCATCGTCCTGTTCGCTGTCGTTGGCCGTGGGACGCTCGCACCGCTGGATCCACCCATCGCCTTTGTCGCGCGCGGGCCGTACCGCGTGACGCGGAACCCGATGTACGTGGGCGTCACACTATGGCTCGTCGGACTCGCCCTGCTCACCGGCGCGCGCCCGCTCGTATGGTATGCGGTGATTGTCTCGCTGGGGTTTCACCTCTTCGTCACGCTTGTCGAGGAGCCCGGGCTTCGCCGCCGCTTTGGCGAGTCGTACGAGGCCTACACGCGGAGCGTCCCGCGCTGGCTGGGCCGCCGGCGCGGGACGCTCGTCACTTAGCGCGATCTACGGATCGAGGTGTGCTCCGCAGCCGTCGTCTCCCTCGGCGCCGGT
>JAHFCT010000025.1 GCA_023249375.1 Gemmatimonadota bacterium
CTCATGCCCGTGCGCAGGGCCGTGATTTCGCGCCGGTACTCGGCGCCGCGCCACGCCAGCGCGCCCGAGGCGGCGAGTGCGGCGAGGAACGTCCAGGTGAGCGCGCGCATGATGCGCGGATGCTCACGCCACAGCGCCCTCCAGCCGGCCTCGACTGGAATCACGGACGCGAGAGGGAGAGGATGTCGAGAATCGGAATGCCGACCGGCTGGCTGCGTCCCGTGCGCACGCGCGCCGTGACGAGTACGCGAGTGAGCGCCTGCGTGGAGCGCGCCTCGTTGAGCAGCGACGGTGGAATGGCGAGGTACAGCAGCTGATCCTCTGATGCTGGCCCTTTGGCGAGGAAATACGGCTCGTCCTTGGCCAGCTCGCGACGCAGCGGGTCGGCGTACTGAAGGGCAAGCACCTGCACTTCCCAGCGCACGGTCTTGCCGCGCGTCCCTTCGGGATCGGCGCGAAGATCGGCCGCGGAAAGCGATGCGCCAAATGACGAATCGGCGGGCACCACATCTCGCTCGGGCACCCAGACTTCAGTGCGAATGCGCACCCAGCCGCGCGAGCGCGCAAGAGGCTGCACAATGGTGCCAGCGCCGATTTGCCCGACGACGACACCATTGGGTGCGTTACGAACGACTGCCGTGCGGGCGACGCGCATGGCGCCGTCGGGCATTCGCTCGACGACCGGCGGCTCGGCGACCGGCGGCTCGAGGTCGGCTTTTGGCGGCTGCGCAGCGGGCGCGGCTTTCACGGGCGTGGGAGCGGGCTTCGTTGGTGCCGCAGCCTTGGCAACCGTCTTGGCCGCGTTCGCCCCCGGCTTTGTGACCGGCGGTTTCTTCGCATCGGCCTTGGTGGCGGGTGTTTCCGTCTTGGCGACGATCTTCGGTGCCGGCGGCTCGGCCTTGGCGTTGGCCGTCGCATCGCGCGGCAGCGTCTTGGCGTCCACCCATCCACCGCGCCGCACGTTGGCCCAGGACGCTTCCTTGCCCGTCGTGAACAGGCCCGTGCCGGGGCGCACTTCGCCGAGGATCAGTCCTTTCATCGAAGGCGCGGAGCGCAGCCGCATGGCGATGTTGCCGGTGAGCTGCGCCGGAAACGAATCCCTGGCCGCGCCAATTTTGGAGCCGTCGACCCAGCCGGCAAACGTGATGTAGGTCTCGCCGCCGCGTGACGCGCCGACGCTGACGACGGTGCCCGCCTTGAGCAGGGCGACGGTGCTGCCGCCGTTCGAGGAGCGTACGGCGGCGTCGGAGACGAGCGCCGTTTGTGCCGCGAGCGGCGCGGCAATGAGGAAGATCAGTAGGGAACGAATAGGTGTCATCGCTGGTAGGGGGGCGTGACCGGGACTAGTTTTCCAGAGTCACGCCCCCTGCCGAACTTATCACCCGTATACGAACTCAGCCAAGATGACGCCGCGCACCGACCGTCCGGTCGTACTCGTCGTGCTCGACGGATGGGGCTATCGTGAGAGCACCGAGGGGAACGCCATTCGTCTCGCCCAGACGCCCACCTGGGATACGCTGTGGGCCAACGCGCCGCGCACGCTGCTCGACGCTTCGGGCCGTGCCGTAGGCCTGCCCACGGGCCAGATGGGCAACAGCGAAGTAGGGCACCTCAACCTCGGCGCGGGACGCGTCGTGATGCAGGATCTCGTGCGCATCACGGCGGCGGTGGAGGACGGCGCGTTCTTCACGAATCCCGCGTTCGTGGCCGCTTGCGCCAAGGTGAAGGCGAGCGGCGGTACGCTGCACTTGATGGGGCTCGTGGGCGACGGCGGCGTGCATGCGCATCAGGAGCACGCGCTGGCGTTGGTGGAACTCGCGGCACGCCAGGGCATATCGCGCGTCGCGCTGCACTGCCTGCTCGACGGGCGCGACACGCTGCCCAACAGCGCGCTGGAGTTCACGCGACAGCTCGCCGCGCGCTCGGCGGGGCGGGCGAAGATTGCGAGCATTGGCGGCCGCTACTACGGCATGGACCGCGATCAGCGCTGGCAGCGCATCGAGCCGTGGTACCGCGCGTCCGTGCAGGGCGTCGGCCCGTCAACCACGGATCCGCTGGCGTTCATCAAGGGCAACTACGACCGCGGCGTGACTGACGAGTTCATGGAGCCGGCGGTGGTGCTCGACGCTGACGGCACCGCGGTGGCGCCGATGCGCGACGGCGACGCGCTCATCATGTGGAACTTCCGCTCGGACCGCATGCGGCAAATCATCCGCGCGATTGCGATCGACGGATTCAGCGGGTTTGAGACCGGCGCGCGTCCCAAGGTACACGTGGCGTGCATGACGCAGTACGACCAGACCTTTGGCCTGCCCATTGCCT
Source organism: Gemmatimonadota bacterium (assembly GCA_023249375.1). Taxonomy (GTDB): domain Bacteria; phylum Gemmatimonadota; class Gemmatimonadetes; order Gemmatimonadales; family Gemmatimonadaceae; genus PNKL01. The sequence continues at coordinate 2,323 of JAHFCT010000025.1, forward strand.
TCGCGCCGTTTTCGATGGAGAAGATCGTCGCCGAGGTGCTTGAGGAAAACGGACTCACCACGCTGCGGACGGCCGAGACCGAGAAGTATCCGCACGTCACGTACTTTTTTGGCGGCGGCAACGAAACGCCGTACAAGGGCGAGGAGCGCATCCTCGTGCCCAGCCAGAAGGTGGCCACATACGACTTGATGCCGGAAATGAGCGCGGCGGGTATCACGGAAGTGCTGTGCTCGGCCATCGAGGAGAAGCGGCATCCGTTCACGCTGTGCAACTACGCGAACGGCGACATGGTGGGACACAGCGGCAACCTGGCGGCGACCATTCGCGCCTGTGAAGTGGTGGACGAACAGTTGGCGCGCGTCATCAAGAGCGCAGAGCTGGCGGGCGCACGGCTGCTGATCACGGCGGATCACGGCAACTGCGAAATGATGTTTGATCCAGCGACGGGCGGACCGCACACGGCGCACACGACTAATCCGGTGCCGTTGCTGCTCGTCGAGAACGGCACGCCGGTGGCGTTGCGCTCCGGCGGCGCGCTGTGCGATGTGGGACCGACGGTGCTGGCCATGCTTGGCGTGGAGCGGCCCGCGGAGATGACCGGCAAGGACCTTCGAATCCAGGGAGTTTGATGTGACGCGACTTCGCGCCGCGATGTTTGCACTGACGCTGGCGGCCGCCCCCGCGGCCGCACAGGTGGTGGGGTCGATGCCCGACGCCAGCCCGTTCCGCGACCTGCCGTGGAAGCAGTCGCTGACGGTGTTCGGCGGCGGCTTCGACACGGGGCGCGATATGGCGGGCGTGGGACCGCAGCCGGGCTGGCTGACCGGCGTGCGCTATGATCTGCGGATCGGCGGCCCGGTGTCGCTCGTGGGACGTCTCTCCACCGGACCAACGTCGCGGCGGATTCTCGATCCCACCAAAGCTGCGGCCTCGCGGCACGTTGGCGACAACAAGAGCGAGCTGATGGTGGCCGACCTTGGACTCGCCATGAATCTCACCGGACAGAAGAGCTACCATCGGCTCGTTCCGGTGCTGTCGGGCGGCGTTGGCGTAGTCAGCGACTTTCGCGGCATTCCCGACGACGGCGGCTATCGGTTTGGCACGCACTTCTCGTTTACGTGGGGCCTCGGCGTGCGGTATCAAACGTCGGGACGCTGGGAGCCGCGCGTGGATTTCACGAACTACGTTTGGCAGCTGCAGTATCCGTCTACCTACACGGTGACGCCTCTCGACGGCAGCAGCGCGATTCTCCCGAACGGCAAGAAGAGCCCGTGGATGGGCAACCACCTATGGTCGGTGGGCTTGAGCTACCAGCTCTTCCGCTAGGTCTGTGGCGCGCATCTCGCTGACGCGCCGCGTGGTCTTCGCCGCCGCGCACCGGTATCGGCGTCCGGAGTGGAGCGAGGAGCGCAACTTCGAGGTGTTCGGCAAGTGCTCGCGCGCGCCGTGGCACGGGCACACGTATACCTGCGACGTTTCGGTGGCCGGGCCGATCGATGCGATCACCGGTTTTGTCGTTGACCTGCGCAGACTCGATGAGATTCTCGCGCGCGAGGTGATGGAGCGCTTCGACCATCGCAACATCAACACGGACGTTCCCGAGTTCGCCGAGGGGCTGCTGGTGCCGAGCTGTGAGAACCTTGCCGCGTACATCGCGGCACGGGTGCAGACGGCGCTGGGTGATTCGGCGCGCGTGACGCGAGTCTGGCTGTCGGAAGATCCGACGCTGTGGGCGGAGTGGGTGGCGGACTGACGCGGGAGCGCGCGAGATGACGCGACACGACGCGGTGGAAGAGGCGCCAGTCTGGCTCGAGGTGAACGGCGAGAGCGCCGTCACGTGGATGTGCACGCCCGACCAGCTCCCGGAACTGGTCGTCGGATGGCTGTACGGCGAAGGGTACATCGACTCGCGCGAGGATCTGCTGTCACTGCGCCCGTGCGCACAGGAACTCGGCTTCTGGGCCGAGGTGCCCCGTGTGCGATACGACACGGTCGAGGGAACCGAACGCCGCCGCGTGCTCGCGAGCGGCTGCGGCGCGGTGACCACCATTCTCGGCTCATTGTCGTCCGTGCCGCGCCGCACTACGCCGCCAGTAATTCCGGATCTGGCGCAAACGCGGCGGCTGTTCAAGGAGTTGTTTGCGAAAGGCTCGCGCTACAACGAGACGGGCGGCATACACGCGGCCGCGCTCACCGACGGTGCGACCCTGTTGACGCACGCTGAGGACATCGGCCGGCACAATGCGGTGGATAAGGTGCTTGGCGCGACGGTGATGGCTGGCGCGCGGCCGGACGATCTGATGCTGCTCGTCACCGGGCGGATCTCCGGTGAGTTGGCATTCAAAGCGGCGCGCGCGCGGTTGGCGGTGGTGGCCACGCCCAGCGTGCCCAGTTCGATTGCAGTGGAGATTGCGCAGGCGGCGGGGATGGCGCTGATCGGGCGGGCGGTGTCGGGCGAGCCGCAGGTGTGGTCTGATACAGACGGTAGAGGGTAGGCGGTCGATGAACTGCGTGGGCGTGATTCTCGCCGGCGGCGAGGCAACGCGATTCGGCGGGCAGCCCAAGGGACTGCAGATTGTCGACGGTGTGCGCATCATCGATCGCGTGGCGAATGCGCTGCGCGAGGTGGCCGATGATCTGCTGCTCGTTGCCAACCACCCCGCTGCGAGCGAGTGGCTCCCGGGCGTGCGCACCGCGGCCGATGTGCGACGCGGCGAAGGAGCGCTTGGCGGATTGCACGCCGCGCTGTCGCATGCCAGAGGGAGCGCAACGCTCGTCGTGGCGTGGGACATGCCGTATGTGAACGCCGACCTGCTGCGCGCCCTTCGCGCACTGGGTGAGGCGGGCGCGGACGCGGCGGTGGCAGAAAGTTCATCATCGGGGCGCGGCGTGGAACCACTGTGCGCGTGGTATGGCCCGGCCTGCCTGCACGCCATCGAAGCACGGCTCAACGCTGGAGACCGCCGCGTCGTCTCGTTCTTTGAGGACGTGCGCGTGTCGACGCTCGCGGCCGCCGAGGTGTCGCAGTGGGGCGACCCGTCGCGCATGTTCTTCAACGTGAACACGCCGCTCGATCTCCCGCCCGCGCCGCAGCCATGACGCCGCCGCTGCTGTCGGTGGTCGGCAAAAAACACGCGGGCAAGACGACGCTCACGGTGCAGCTCGCCGCCGCGCTCAAGCGCCGCGGCTGGCGCGTGATGACCATCAAGCATGGCTCGCACACGTTCAACCTCGATCCCGAGGGCACCGATACGTACCGGCACTACCACGAGGGCGAGGCGGAGCGCGTGGCCATGATCTCGCCCGACAAGTTCGCCCTCGTGATGCGCGGCAGTGCGCAGCTGACGCCCGAGGAGGTCGCCGAGCGCTATATGCATGACGCGGACCTTGTGCTCTGCGAAGGCTTCAAGACGAGCGTACTGCCGAAGGTGGAGATCTTCCGCCGCGCCGCGCACTCGGCGCCACTGTTCGATGCGGCACTCGACAACGCCAGCTCGTGGCAGGCGATGGTGTGCGATGGCGCGGCAAGCGATCTTCCCTTCCCTGTCTTTCGCCTCGACCACGACGGCTGGCTCGACCAACTGGTGCTGTGGATCGAGGAGCACCATCTCCCTCGCCGGAGCTGATCGATGCGCCGTGCTGTCCTGATTGGCTGCGTTCTTGCCGCCGCGTGCGCCACGTCGATGACCCGTCCGTCTCGCCCATCCGCGGCGGGCAGCACGACGTCATTCTCACGCGCGCTCGATTCGATGGTGTCGCAGCCGGCGTTTCGGAACGCGCATTGGGGCATCCTCGTCGTCGATCCGCAGCGCGGCGACACGCTCTACTCGCACAACGCCGGCAAGCTCTTCATGCCGGCGTCAAACCAGAAGCTTCTCACCGGCGCGACGGCGCTGGCCCAGCTCGGCGCTGACTTCCGTTTTCGCACGGACTTCGCGTCCAGCGGCCCGCTCGTGAACGGCTCGCTGCGCGGCGACCTGGTGGTGATCGGACGCGGCGATCCAACCGTGAGCGACGCGGCTTTTGGTGATGCGATGAAGCCGCTGCGCGCCGCCGCCGATTCGCTGTGGTCGCGCGGTGTGCGCGAGATTGCCGGCGCACTGGTGAAAGGCGGCGACGCGTTTCCTGATTCCACGCTCGGCTTCGGCTGGGCGTGGGACGACCTCGACTACGATTACTCCGCGGGCGTCGACGAGCTGTTCTTCAACGAAGGCTTCGCGCGCGTCACGGTGCACGCCGCGCGGACCGTGGGAGGCGCGCCAAGCATCACCACCGCCCCTGCGCGCACCGTACCGCTTATCGGACGCGTGGCCGTTGTCACGGGCGGCATGATGGAACCCGAGGCGCGGCAGCCGAATCACATCGAGTGGGAAACGGACATGCGCGGCGCGCGTCCCGCGCTCAACGTGCACGGTTTCGTGAAGATGCGCGACAGCGCGTCGATTTCGGTTTCGATTCGTAATCCGGCGCAGGCGTATCTCGAGGCGTTCGCCGAGGCGCTGCAGGACCGCGGCATCGTGGTGCGCGGCAATGTGATCAGCGCGCCCGCCGCGGATGCCGCGGGGCTCACGCGCCTGTTCACGTTGTGGTCGCCGCCGCTACGGACGATCCTGCCGCTCTTCGAGAAACCGTCGCAGAACCAGATCGGCGAGATTCTCTATCGCACGCTCGGTCTCGAGAAGACGGGCGTCGGCACGCCCGACAGCGGACGCAAGGTCGTGGAACGTCAGCTCGCGGCCTGGGGCGCGGACACCGCGGAACACGCCGTGCGCGATGGCAGCGGGCTGTCGCGGCACGACTACATAGCGCCGGCGACGATCGTGAAGGTGCTCGACGCGATGCGCAAACATCCCGATTTCCGCGCGTTCTATGACGCGCTGCCGATCGGCGGCGTCGATGGCACCATCAGCGGCCGCATGAAAGGAACGCCCGCCGAGCGCAACGTGCACGCCAAGACCGGCACGGTGGACAAGTCGCGCTCGCTCTCGGGCTACGTGACCACAGCGGACGGACGGCTGCTCGTGTTCAGTTTCCTCTGCAACAACTTCACGGTGTCCAACCGTGCGGTCGAGGACGTGCAGGACGCCATCGTCGCGCGGCTCGCGTCGCCCGGCGGGCTGCGGTAGCGCGCCGATGCTGAGCGTCGCCGAAGCCGTCGCGCAGATCACGAGTGCGGTGCAGCCGCTCGACGCCGAGCGCGTGCCGCTGCTCGACGCACCCGGCCGCGTGCTCGCCGCTGACGCACGCGCGACGTACACATTGCCCGCGCACGCCAACTCGGCGATGGACGGTTACGCCGTGCGGGCCGCGGACCTCAAGGGCGCGAGTGAAGCGACGCCGCGCACGTTTCGCGTGCTGGAAACCGTTGCCGCGGGGCAGTTCCCGACACGCGCCGTCGCGGCCGGCGAGGCCACGCGCATCATGACTGGTGCGCCGCTCCCCGAAGGGGCGGACTGCGTGGTGCGAGTCGAAGACACCGACGGCGGAACCGCGCAGGTGAGCGCGCGCAACGACCGAGATTGCGGCAAGAATGTGCGGCCGCGCGGAGAGGATTTCCGCGAGGGCGACCTCGTGCTCGCCGCCGGCGAACCGGTTGGCGCCGCACAGATTGGCGTGCTGGCCTCGCTCGGCCTGATGTCGGTGCCGGTGCATCGCGCGCCGCGCGTGGCCATTCTTGGCTCCGGAGACGAACTCGTCGATCTCGACCAGTTTGACCGCGTGCGGGCCGGAGAGAAGATCGTCGCTTCCAACAGCTACACGCTGCATGCGCTCGTGCGGTCCGCTGGCGGCGTACCCGTGCCACTCGGCAACGCGCTCGACACGCCCGAGTCCATGCGCGCGATTTTCGAGCGCGCGGTGGATGCCAAGCCCGATCTCATCGTCAGCTCGGCCGGCATCTCGGTGGGCGAGTTTGACTACACGCGTCACGCGCTTGCCGCACTGGGCGCCGATCTCAAGTTCTGGAAGGTGCGCATGCGGCCCGGAGCGCCCATCGGCTTTGGCACGATCGCGGGCATTCCGTGGGTGGGCCTTCCGGGCAACCCCGTGTCGGTGATGGTGACGTTTGAGTTGTTCGTGCGGCCGGCGATGCTGCGCATGCTGGGCCACCGCCGACTGCACCGGCGTCCCGTGAAGGTCACGTTGGAGCAGCCGGTGGAGATTGGCGCGCGGCTCACGCACTTTCTGCGCGCCATCGTCACCACGCAGCCGTCGGGCGAGCTGACGGCGCGGCTCACGGGGCCGCAGGGCTCCGGCATTCTGACGTCGATGGCACGCGCCAATGCGCTGCTCGTTGTCCCCGAGGACCAGCCGGTCCACGCCGCTGGCGCACAGCTTTCGGCGTTGCTGCTCTCGCCGGCCGCGCAGCTCGCGGAGTCATTCGCGCTGTGAACGCCGCGCTGGCGCCGGAGCTTGCCTCGCTCGAGCACCGGTTCGTGCTGCAGGCTCGCGAGGTCGCGATCGCCGGCCGCACCTGGCGGCTGGACCGGCCGCGCAGCGCCGAGGACCTCATCAACGACGCGGATTTCGCGCGCGACGAACGACTGCCGTATTGGGCCGACCTGTGGGCCTCCGCCATCGTGCTGGCCGGTGAGGTAGCCACGCTCGAGGGAGCTGCGAAGCGCGCGGTCGAGTTCGGCGCCGGGCTGGGCCTGCCCTCGCTCGTCGCGGCGAGCGTCGGGTTCAACGTGACGGCAACGGACTACTACGACGACGCGTTGCTCTTTGCTCGGCGCAACGCCGTGGGCAACCTCGGTCACGACATTGCGACGGCGCACGTGGACTGGCGGGCAATGCCCGACGGGCTGGGGCGCTTTGACCTGGTGCTGGCCGCGGACGTACTGTATGAGAGACCATACGCGGCGCTGGTGGCACGGGCGGTGACCGACGCGCTGGCCGTGGATGGGGTGGCGCTCATCGCGGATCCGGGCCGCGTGGCATTGCAGGCCTGCCTCGATGAGTGCGCCGCGCGCGGGGCGGCGGTAGCCGAACGATGTGCGGTGCGGCACGTGGACGGCGAGGCGAAGCACACGATCACCATTTACGAGGTGCGGCTCGGGTGAACCAGCCGTTGTTGCAAATGGACCTGCGACTTGTCGGCGCTGCACTGGTCGTGCTGGGAGCCGCCGTAGGGATCATCATCTGGTACAGCCGGCGTCTCCGCGGCGTGCTGGGGGCGAACAGCAGCGACGCGCGCGACCCGTTGATGGCGGCGCCGGGTGTGCCGTCGCAGGTCGCCAAGGCGCTGCAACAGCGCGGGCTCGCGACGCCGGCGCAGCTCGCGAACATGACCGAGATGGAGCGCCACCTGCTGTTCAGCACGATGGCAAGCACGATTCAGAAGGACGCCGAGCAGGAGAGCACCACGCAGCCGCCGAGTGCGCGTGCGTTTATTCGTGCGGAAGAGCTGCCCACGCTGTACTGCCCGACGTGCAGTTACCGCATCGAACGGTTCAGCAGCACGCCGCCGCTGACGGGCCAGTGCGAGACGTGCGGTGCGCGGGTAATCGTACGACGCGATGGCGGCCGCATTCTGCTGACCGTGCTGCCGCGCGAAGAGGGTCCGGCCCGCCGCTCGGACGCGCGACCCGAGCTGTAGGGCGACCACGCCGGTTCGGAATCACTCGCTGGTGCCGACACTTCACCATGGGGCGCCGTGCCCCTGACGCGCCACGTTCACCGCCTCACACACTCATGACACGCACGTCGCTGCAGCTCGTTCTCGCTTGTTCCGCCGCCGTCGCGCTCCGGGCGCAGGCCCCCGCAGCCCCGGCCGCCAAGGACCCAATCTCCGACAACTCGTTCTTCATCGAGGAGTCGTACAACCAGGAAGCGGGCGTCGTGCAGCACATCTCGGCCTTCACGCGGATGGCGAGCGGCAAGGGGTGGGCGTATACGTTCACGCAGGAGTGGCCGGTGCCTGGCGAGCGGCACCAGCTGAGCTACACGCTCCCTATCACGAACCTCGGCGACGGCGCGACCACGGGCCTCGGCGACCTCATGATCAACTACCGCTATCAGGCGCTGCACGACGAGAAGAGCGGTTTTGCCTTTTCGCCGCGGCTCTCCGTGAGCCTGCCGACCGGCGACAAGACCAAGGGTCTCGGAATGGGCGGCACGGGCTGGCAGGTGAACCTCCCCGTGAGCAAGACGCTGGGCGAGTCGTTTGTGGCGCACACCAATGCCGGCGCCACGTGGTTCTCGAAGGCGCCAGGGGCGGGCGATGCCTCCACGAGCGTGCATGCCGTGAATGTCGGGCAGAGCGTCATCTGGCTGGCGACGCCGCGCTTCAACGTGATGCTCGAATCCGTTTGGACGCGCACAACGACGAGCTCGAAGAGCGGCGATCACGCCGACGAGACCGCGTTCATCATTCCCGGCATCCGCTGGGGCTATGATTTCAAGAGCGGCCTGCAGGTGGTGCCCGGCATCGGAATGCCGATCGGTGTCGGCCGCAGCAGCGGCACGCATCAGCTGTTTCTGTACCTCAGCTTCGAGCACCCGTTCACGGCAGCGGCGCGGGCCGAGGCGCAGAAGTAAGGCGACCGCCGGCCGCCACCACCTGCGTCGCTCGAGTAACGCAAAGCCCGGCTGCCATTTGGCAGCCGGGCTTCGTGCAGCCAACGAGACGCTCAGCCGAGCCGCTCGGCGACCACCTCGGCGATATCGTACACCTTCACCGACTCGCTGCGTGACGAGATGGAGTCGTGCAGCATCGTCATGCAGAAGGGGCACGCGACCGCAACGGCCTGCGCCCCCGTCGCGAGCGCTTCGTCGGCCCGCTCGGCGTTGATGCGCTTGCCTTCACTCTCTTCCATCCACATGCGCCCGCCGCCGGCGCCGCAGCAGAGTCCGCGGTCGCCGGAACGCGGCATCTCCACGAGGTTCACCACCGGGAGCGCGCGCTTGAGCGTCTGGCGCGGCGCGTCGTAGATCTGGTTGTAGCGGCCGAGGTAGCACGAATCATGATAGGTGAACGTGCTCACCGCTTCGTGCAGGTCGTGACGCAGGGGCACGCGCCCCTGCGCCATCAGGTGCTCGATGAATGTCGAGTGATGGATGACGTCGTAGTTGCCGCCGAACTGCGGATACTCGTTGCCAAGCTGGTGCATGCAGTGCGGGCAGGCCGTGACGATGGTGCGCACATTGTACCTGGCGAGCGTCTCGACGTTTTCCTTCGCCAGCATCTGGTACAGGTATTCATTGCCCATGCGGCGTGCGGGATCGCCGTTGCACTTCTCCTCGCGGCCGAGGATGGCAAAGTTGACGCCGGCCGCCTGCATGATCTTGGCGAACGCGACCGTTGTCTTCTTGGCGCGGTCATCGAACGACCCCATGCAACCCACGAAGTACAGGATGTCCGCCGTCTCGCCGCGCGCGGCCAGCTCGGCCATCGTCGGGATGTTCATCCCGTCGCTCCACTTGCCGCGGTCGCCCGGATCAAACGCCCACGGTGAACCGCGCTGCTCCATGCTCTCGAACGCGGGCGTCACTTCCTCGGGGAAGCGCGACTCGCCGAGCACCAGGTTGCGCCGCATTTCGAGGATCACGGAGACGTGATCGATGGAGACCGGGCATTCCTGCACGCAGGCTCGGCACGTCGTGCAGGCCCACAGTTCCTGTTCGGTGATGAATCCGTCGAGCAGTGTCGTCTCTACCCTCTGCCCTCTCCCATCTGCCATCAGCAGTTCCGGCGCGCGCTGCTCCAGCCGCTCGCGCACGTTCACGATGATCTTGCGCGGCGAGAGCATCTTGCCCGTGATGTTCGCCGGGCACACCGCGGTGCAGCGTCCGCACTCGGTGCACGCGAAGCCGTCCATCAGCGACTTCCACGAGAGGTGCTCCACGTCCTTGGCGCCGAACTGCTCCACGTCGGCCTCAAGGTCCATGTACTTCATCACGCCGGCCTGTCCAGGGCCGCTCGTGTTCGACAGATACACGTTCGGCAGCGACGCCACGACGTGCAGGTGCTTGGAGTACGGCAGGTAGTTCAGGAAGCCGAGCACGAGGAGTCCGTGCGACCACCAGCTCGCAGATCGAATGACAGCGGCCGCGTCGTGCGGCACGAACGACACGAGGTTGGCGAACGCAAACGACAACGGCCGATAGAACGGCGTGGCGTGCTCGGGAAACGCCACCATCTCAAACGCTTCGGCGAGGAACATCGTGACCATCAGCGCGCCGATCCAGCTCAGGATGAGCAACGGATCGTTGGCGTGGGTTTCGGCCCCTTGCAGGCGCTTCACGCGATGCGTCAGTCGGCGGAAGAGCGCGAACGCCACGGCGGCGATGACCAGCGCACCCCACAGGTCCTGGTTGTTCTGGTAGAAACGGTACACCCACATTGGCATGAAATGCGCGAGCGTGAAGCCCGGCATGATGCCGCGCGCAATGAACTCGCCCGTACCCACGGTGAGCACGCAGAAGCCCCAGAAGATGGCGGCGTGCATCGGCCCGGCGATGGCGTCGCGGAAAATCTTCCGCTGGAAGATGCCGATCGTGATCAGGTTGAAGAGCCGGCGCGGTACGTGATCCCAGCGCGAGTCGTCGAGGCGGCCGATGCGCAGGAAGCCGACGAGGCGCTGGACGTTGTAGGCGAAGAAGCCGGCGGCAACGGCGACGATGAGGGCGAAGAGGCCGTTCGATGCGGTCACAGGGAACTCACGGAGTGATGGCGACGGACGGGGGGCCACGGCGCGTCACTGGCAATGCGCTGCGAGAACGCTACGTGAGGGGCTCGCGGACGACAAGCGAACCGACGGTGCCCGTCGCCAAATCCTTCGCGCGTCTGCGCCCCGCCTAGGTTCGAACTTCCGGCGGCAATTCCCACTTGTACCCGGCACCGCGCACCGTGCAGATGTTGCTGCCCGCGCGTCCCAGCCGGCGGCGAAGACTGGCCACGTGCCAGTCCACCGTGCGCGACGCCACGTCGGGTTCGTAGGCCCACACGTGCTGCAGCAGGAAGCCTCGGCTGAGCACGCGCCCCTGCCGCGCGACGAGGGCGACCAGCAGCGCAAATTCCTTGGCACGCAGCGCAATCGTGCGCGAGCCGCTGAGCACGCGCCGCGCGCCGATTTGGATCTCCACGGTCCCTGATCGCAGCGTGTCCCACGCCGGCTCGCCACTGCCGCCGCTGGTCTTCCAGCCGTGGCGCTCCGCCCGTCCGTATCGCAGCCATTCGTACAGCGCATCGTAGACGACAAAGCCGTGGGCCAGCATGCGATGGTCATCGTCGATGCACAGCCGCGAAAGGCCCAGCGAGATGGCGAGCAGACCGGGCGCCTGCGGCGCGAGATCGAGCCGGTCCGTGTCCGCGCCTCGAACGATTACGGCGAGATCCCGCAGCGTTGCCTCGGTGATTCCGTAGGAGTCCAGCACGGTGTCGAAACTGCAGCGGTCCCCCCGATGGCTCAGCGCGGCGCCGTCGATGTCGAACGGCGTCGCTCCCATCTCGGCGGCGCGAGTCAGCACGTCGGACGGCGGCGCAAAGAGGAACTCCGCCTCGCGATCAATGAACCGCGCGATCAGCCAGGGGCACGCCACGCGGTCGATCTTCGGACGCTCACGAGTGATCCAGCGCATCGACAGTCTCCTCCGGAGCAGGTGCAAGCCAGATTCTCACGAGGCGATCAACTGTTCGAGCGTGTCCGCGAACCGGTCGATCTCTTCTTCGGTAGTGTAGAGATAGCACGAGGCGCGGGCGACAGCATTCTCGCCGAAACGCTGCAGCAGCGGCAGGCTCGCAAGATCACCAGCCCGGATCGCGATACCCTGCGCGTCCATGGTGCGCATCACGTCGAGTGGCGTCCTGTCCTTCACGGCAAAACTGAACACGCTCACCCGATGCTGCGGTTCGGCAGAACCGAGCAGCCGCACCTGCGGGATTCGCGCCAGACGCACGAGCATGCGTCGGTTGATCGCCTGCTCGTGCGCCGCGAGGGCGTCGAATCCAATCCCGCGCAGGAAGGCCATGGCGGCGGCGAGCCCCACCGGCCCGGACGCGTTGGGTGTTCCCGCGCCGAACTTCAGCGCACCGGCCGAGAGATGCAGCGCGTCGAGTCCGACGTCGTGCGCCATGTTCGAGCCGGTCTGGTAGGGAGGCATGGCCTCGAGGAGTTCGCGACGCCCCCACAGCACGCCGACGCCCATCGGGCCGCACATCTTGTGACTCGAGAAGGCCATGAAGTCGCACCCCAAGTCCTGGACGTTCACCGGGACATGCGGAACAGACTGGGCCCCGTCGATGACGACGATGCGACCCGGCCCGCGAACCGTCGTGCACATCTCGCGTACCGGGTTGATCATGCCGAGCACGTTGCTGACGTGGCTGAAGGCGACAATGCGGGTGCGCGCGGACAGCTTGGAGACGAGGTCGTCGATGCGTGGACGACCACCGTCATCCACGTCGAAGTAGACCAGTCGCGCTCCGCTGCGCCGCGCGAGGTACCGCCAGGGCAGCATGTTCGAGGCGTGTTCCGCCATGCCGATGAGGATTTCGTCACCGGCGTGCACGTTGGCATCGCCCCACGCGGAAGCGACGAGATTCAGTCCGTCCGTGGTGCCGCGGGTGAACGTCACTTCGAGCGGATCACTGGCGCCAATGAACGACGCAACGCTCGCGCGGGCCCCCTCCACGGCGGCGTTCGCCCGCCGTGCGAGCGTGTGCAGCGCCGCCGCCGGATTGGCGTTGTCCGTACTGTAGAACTTCGCCACGGCGTCGATGACGGGTTGTGGCCGCAGCGAAGTCGCCGCGGTGTCGAGGTACGCCAGCGGGTGTCCTTCGATGCGCTGCGACAGCGCGGGAAAGGCAGCACGCCAGTCGCGAACGGTGGGCGGCGGCGACGACGTGATGCTGCGCTCACCGAATTGCACGTTGGCCGTCCCGACGATCCCGGTCGCCACGCCGAGGAACTCACGCCGCATCATGTGCATAGGCCTTGTTGAGGGGGGAAGCCTCAACGTAGCCCCACTCCGATGGCGCTCCCAGCCTGGGCACCGCGTTCACACGTACATCACACAATCGCGACGACCGCGAAGAAATCGAGCGACGAGGGGCGCACTGCACCTCGTCGCGACTCGGTGTCGCTACGCGCCTGCCCTCGCCTGCTTCACGGCTTCCGTCAGCGCCGGCAGCACATCCATCACGTCGCCGACGATGCCATAGTCGGCCGCCTTGAAGATCGGCGCTTCCTTGTCTTTGTTGATCGCCACGATCGTCTTGGACGTGCGCATGCCGGCGAGATGCTGAATGGCGCCGGAGATGCCGCACGCGACGTACAGATCGGGACTCACCAAGCGGCCCGTCTGCCCAATCTGATCGGAATGCGGGCGCCAACCGTCATCGGTGACGGCGCGCGTGGCGCCGACCGCCGCGTTGCCAAACGCCGCGGCGAGGTCTTCAACGAGCTTGAAGTTCGCCGCTTCCTTGAGTCCGCGGCCGCCGGCGATGATGACCGGCGCTTCGCCGAGATCGATCTTGCCGCCCGCCGCCTTCTCGGTGAGCGTGACCTTTACGCGCGTCGCCGTGGGGTCACCCACGGGCGCCAGCGCCTCGACGGCACCAGCCTTCGCGTTCTCCGCCGGCAATACGGCACCCGCGCGCAGCGAGATAAGCGCCGGATTGGCCTTGAGCACGAAGCGCTGCACGATCTTGTTCGTGTAGCCCGGGTGGGCTACAGCCACCGAATCGGCGGAAAACGCGAACTCGGTGACATCGGATGCGTACGCGAGCTTCATCCGCGCCGCGACGCGCGCCACGAGATCGTGGCCCAACGCACTCGCCGCAAAGAACGCCGCGCGATACCCGCTGCCAAGCCGCGCGGCCAGCACAGCGGTCAACGCTTCGGGATTGTAGTTCGCAAACGCGTCGTGCTCGAGTACGAGCACGACGTCGGCGCCGTGGGCGGCGAGCTTCGCGGCATGCTGCGCAATGCCGGGACCGCCGGCGAGCACCGCATGCACCTGGCCACCAGTGGCATCGGCAACTCTGCGGGCGGCGGTGACTGTTTCAAGTCCGGCGCGGCGCAGTTCGCCGAGGCGCGTTTCGGAGAATGCAAGAATGTTCGTCATCAGAGCACCTTCGCCTCTTCCTTGAGGAGACGGACGAGTTCGGGGACGGCGTCCTTCCCCTCACCGACGATGCGCCCAGCGGCGCGCTCGGCCGGGAGTTCCATCTTCTCGAGCTGATACGTGATCGCGCCAAGCTGCGCGGGCTTCACGTCGAGCGGCTTCTTCTTGGCGGCCATGATGCCCTTGAGCGATGGATATCGTGCGCGGGCGATGCCCTCGTCGATCGTCACGACGGCCGGCAGCGGACATTCAATCAGCTCATACGCGCCTTCGAGTTCGCGGCGAGCCTTCACGACACCGCCGTCGACGCTGAGCTGCGAGATGGCCGTGATGATCGGCAAGCCGAGCAGTTCGGCGATGAAGACGCCGGTGGAGCGGTTCTGCGTGTCCACCGCCATGCGCCCGCAGAGAATCAGGTCGTAGCCGCCGTCCTTGAGCTCCGCCGCGAGCGCCGTCGCGACGGCGAAGCCGTCGCTCACCGGCGCGTCGTGCTTGAGCTGCACCGCGCGATGCGCGCCCATCGACAGCGCCTTGCGCAGCGTCTCCTGCACCACGTCGGGCCCGAGCGAGATCACCGTTACTTCACCGGCGCCCGCCTTCTCCGTGATCTGAATGGCCACCTCGGCGGCGTAGCCGTCGAAGTCGGACATGTCGTACTTGAGGCCCGCCTCGTCGATGCCCGTGCCCGACGCGGCAATCTTGAAGCGCCCTTCCATGTCAGGAACGCGCTTGATGCACACGGCCAATTTCACCGTGAATACCCTCGGTTGGAGTGCACGAGAAAGTTAGTCGCCGGGGCAACGCCCGCCAAACGGGCCGGTGTCGGGTAAGCGCCATGCCCTTGCGTGGCGCCCGTGCCGCCGCAAAGCCGCGCACGGGGCGCGAGCGTTGGGTGGCCCGCCGAATCGCACCACCCCATCTTAGACCACGATCAATCGCCGTCGGAATCCGGACTCACGATCGCTGATCGTCATCCGTGATCCCTGTCCTCAATCGCTCTTATGCCCCTGGCACTCATCACCGGCGCCTCCGCCGGCATCGGCCGGTCGTTCGCCGAATCGCTCGCTCGGCGCGGTTACGACCTGATTCTCGTGGCCCGTTCGACCGCGCGCATCGAGTCGCTCGCGGCTGAGCTCAGCGCCCGTCACGCGATTCGCTGCGAGTGCTGGACGGCGGACCTCGCGTCGGACGCCGGGCGAGAGAATGTGGCGGCACGCATCAGCGAACTCCCGCGGCTCGATCTGCTGGTGAACAACGCCGGCGGCGCGACCACCGGCAAGCTGCACAAGACGCCGCTCGCACCGCAGATGGACATGCTGCGACTGCACGTGCTGGCGCCAATGCGACTGTCCGCCGCCGCGCTGCCCCGCATGATCGAACATTCTTCTGGGGCCATTGTCAACGTCAGTTCCATTGCCAGCTTCCTCTACGGGCCCGGCAACGTGAACTATTCGGCGACCAAGGCGTACCTCACGTCGTTCTCGCTCGGCCTCGACACCGAGGTGCGCGGCTACGGCATTCGCGTCCAGGCGCTGTGCCCCGGCTTCACGCACACCGAGATCCACAAGGAAATGCCGCATGTCAAGCAGCAGATTCCCTCGTGGCTCTGGGGCAGCGCCGAGCGCGTCGTCGAGACCTCGCTGCGGCAGCTCGAGGCCGGCGGCCCGGTGATCTGCATTCCAGGGACGCGCAACAAGATCATGCGGCACGTGCTGACGCTGATCCCGCACGCGCTGCGACGGCGCCTCGCGGTGCGCAAGAAGGGCAAACGATAGACGGCAGACGCGTTCGTGCCGTCTGCCGCCAGTCGTGCGCTTATCTCCGTCCACCGTCCCAAGTCCGCCGCAATTCGTCTGCTGTGTTCGGGCTCGGGTCCGCCGTTTACTTCATCGACTTCTCGCGGATCGCGCGGAACTCATTGCCCGGCTTCCACTCCGGGTACTTGCTCGCGTTCGCAACGCGATAGCCTATCGCGAAATAGAACTGCAGGTCCTCCGCCGCGCCTGACATATCCCATCCCGCCTTGATGTCATCGGACGGCTTGTGATAGTCGTTGGCCACGTACTCGGCGCGTTTCTGCATGCCGTAGTTCGCGTCCTTGCCGATGAACGTGACGCCCGAGCCCGGATAGAAGGCGGGCACGCCCACCTTGGCGAAGTTGAAATGGTCGGAGCGGTAGTAGTAGCCCTTCTCGGGCTCCGCATCCGGACGCAGCGTGCGGCCGCCCTGCTCTGCCGCTGCGGCGCGCGCGTAGTCGTCGAGATCCGACGCGCCGTAACCCATCACGACGATATCCGACGTGCGACCCCAGCTATTGAGGCCGTCCATGTTGATGATGCCGAGCGTCTTCGCAACAGGATACAACGGATTGGTTGCGTAGTATTGGGAGCCGAGGAGCCCCTGCTCTTCCGATGTGACCGAGAGGAAGAGAATGGTGCGTTTGGGCGCGGGCTTCGCGGTGATGAACGCCTTGGCGAGCGTCAGCAGTCCCGCGGTGCCGCTCGCGTTGTCGGAGGCGCCATTGTAAATGGAATCGCCGTTCACGGTCGTGCCGACGCCGAAGTGGTCCCAGTGCGCGTTGTAGACCACGTACTCGTTCTTCAGCGACGGATCGCTGCCCTCGAGCTTGGCGATCATGTTGCGCGAATCGACCGTGCGCAGCGTGTTCTGCAGCGCAACGCTTGCCGTCACGCCCAGCGGCACCGGCTTGAACTCCTTGGCCGCCGCCTTCGCCTTCAGCGTGTCGAAGTCCTGGCCAGCCATCTTGAACAGCGCCTTCGCGCGGTCGAGCGTGATCCAGCCTTCGATGTCGCTGCGCGCCATGTTCTTGTCGGGCGTCACGAGGTCGAACTGCTCGGCCGTCTTCCCCTGCACGACGGTGAACGGATAGCCCGCTTCCTTCGTCTCGTGGACGATAAGCACGCCGGCCGCCTTGTGCTTCATGCCCTGCTCGTACTTGTACGTCCAGCGGCCGTAGTACGTCATGCGTGGGCCGCCGAAGATCGCCGTGTCGGCCACGGGCGGATCGTTGACGAGCACCACCATCGTTTTGCCCGTGAGATCCGCACCCTTGAAGTCGTCCCAGCCGAACTCCGGCGCC
Organism: Gemmatimonadota bacterium; assembly: GCA_023249375.1. Lineage (GTDB taxonomy): Bacteria > Gemmatimonadota > Gemmatimonadetes > Gemmatimonadales > Gemmatimonadaceae > PNKL01. The sequence goes on from JAHFCT010000025.1 coordinate 19,490, forward strand.
TCAACGCCGTAACCCACGAAGACGAGTTCCGAGTTCTTGAGTGCGGCGGTGGGCGACACGTGCTTGGTCCAGATGACGAAATCGTCGCGCCACTTCAGCGCTGACTTTGTGCCGCCCTTGGCGAACGTCAGCGTCGGCGTATTGCTGACCGTGATGCCGACGAGCGGCACCTTCTGCATGAACGTGCCGTCCGGATTGCCGGGTTTGAGCCCCATGGCCTTGAACTGCGACTCGAGATACGCGGCCGTCCGTTCTTCGCCCAGCGTGCCCGGCCCACGACCGAGCAACGAGTCCGACGCGAGTACGCGGATGTGCCCCATCAGCGTCGCGGTATCGATGGCGGCGACCGCCTCCGCCGGAACGGGCGCCCTGGTGGAATCAGTGTTGCCCGCGCACGCGCCCGCGAGCGCTGCCGCGAGGGCGAGACCAAACGTGCGATTACTCTGAGTCATGTGAAGCGAACCTCTCGGAAATCAAGGAATGGCGCGCACTACCATCTACCATCTACACTCTACCCTCTGCCCCTACTGCATCACCGGCGCCGGCGTGTTCTCCGTCAGGTACCGCCGATGCGGAATGAACCACGCGAGTGACGCCACCACCGCAATCGCGGTGAGCACCGCAAACCATCCCGGCAACAGCTGGGTGCGCCAGAGCACCGCCGTTACCGCGCCGAGCACGACAAGCCGCGACGTCTCCAGCGGAGACGCCCACCGCTCCGCTTCGAACATACCGCCAATCGACGTCAGCGAGATGGCGACGTAGAACCCGCCGCCGGCGAGCTGCGCCAGCGGCAATCGCGTCGCGCCCATCAAGAGGATGAACGTGGCCATCAGCGCGCACGTGAAGTGGAACATCCCGTACCACGCGAGCGAGCCCGGAATCTTCGGGTCGTAGCGTTCAAATGTCGCGGTGCTCACCTCGGTGGGCCGCACGCGGCCGCCCAGCCGCTCCGGCCGCCATCCCGGCGGGCCGAACACGTACATCGAGCGCTCGCGCCACGACTCGGCCGCCCATACCGAGCGCATGATCTCCCAGAAGACGTGCACGTTGGCCCACAGCGGATTCCAGCTGCGCAGGGGATGTGTGAGGCCATACACCGGTTCTTCTTCTTCGACAACGAACGTGCCAAACAGCCGGTCCCACGTGATGAAGACGCCGGCGTAGTTCCTGTCCTGATACTTGGGGTTCACGCCATGGTGCACGCGATGGTGCGATGGCGTGTTCAGCACATACTCGGCCACGCGCCCCAGCTTGCCCACGGCGCGCGTGTGAATCCAGAACTGGTAGACGAGGTTCAGCGCGTTGCACGCGACGAACATGCGCCACGGCATCCCGAGCACCGCGAGCGGCGCGTAGAAGATCCACGAGAGCAGGCCGTGCAGCGAACTCTGCCGCAACGCGACGGCGAGATTGTACTCCTCGCTCGAATGATGCACCACGTGCCCGGCCCAGAGCACGTTGATCTCGTGCGCGTAGCGATGGCTGAAGTAATACGCGATGTCGACGAGGACAAACGCGACGACCCAGCTCGCGAGTTCCGCACCGTGCACGCCAAACCACGGAACGCCGGCGGTCGCGAAGAAGGGCTGCCCTTCGGGCCACGCAGGAATCGCGAGCCATCCCTGCACCGTCCACCGCTCGCCAATCCAGATGAAGATCCCGATCGAGAAGAGCTTGGTGAACACGCCGCTGATCTGCGACAGGATGCCGCAGCTCAGGTCGGAGATCGAGTCATTGAGCCGCAGCAGGTGCTTGCCGCTCCACGCCGAATAGCCGAGCTCGAGACCGATCAGCAGGAAGAAGAACGGGATGGAAAGGAGGATTATCCCCATCGCACTCTCCCCCTCCCTCTGCCATCTACCATCTCCCCTCTACCATCAGCCGTTGAAAGCATTGAAGCCCGTCTCCGCCATCCCGATCACGAGCGAATGCACATCATGCGTCCCCTCATACGTGTACACGCTCTCGAGATTCGCCATGTGCCGCATCGAGTGGTACTCGGCGAGGATGCCGTTGGCGCCGAGCAGGCGGCGCGCTTCGCGCGCAATGTCGGTAGCAACGTTGACGTTGTTGCGCTTGGCGAGGCTTACCTGCTGCGGCGTGAACGTACCCGCGTCCTTCATGCGGCCGAGGTGCAGCGCGAGCAGCTGTCCCTTGACGATTTCGGTGAGCATGTCGGCGAGGCGCACCTGCTGAATCTGGAATCCGCCAATCGGCCGGCCGAACATCACGCGCGTCTTCGCGTAGCTCAGCGCTTCTTCGTAGCAGGCGATCGCCGCGCCTATCGCGCCCCATGCAATGCCGTAGCGCGCCTGCGTCAGGCACATCAGCGGGCTCTTGAGGCCGCCCGACTTCGGCAGGATGGCATCCGCGGGCAGGTGCACGTCGTCGAACACCAACTCGCTCGTCATCGACGCGCGAAGCGAGAGCTTGCCCTTGGTCTCCTTGATCCCGTAGCCCTTGGTGCCGGTCGGCACGAGGAAGCCGCGCACGCTGTGGCCGTCATCGTCGCCGTCGTCGGTCTTCGCCCACACCACGCCGACGTGCGACAGCGAGCCGTTGGTGATCCACATCTTCGCGCCGTTAATGACCCACGTGCCGTCCTTCTGTTGTCGGGCGCGCGTGATCATGCCGGCAGGATTCGAGCCGTAGTCGGGCTCGGTGAGGCCAAAGCAGCCGATCGCCTCGCCGGTGGCCATCTTGGGCAGCCATCGCTTCTTCTGCTCGTCGCTGCCAAACGTGAAGATCGGGTACATCACCAGCGCGCCCTGCACCGACGAGAACGAGCGGATGCCCGAATCGCCGCGCTCGAGTTCCTGGTTGATGATGCCGTACGCGACGTTGCTCAGCCCTGCGCAGCCGTATTCCTCGGGGAGATTCGCGCCGAAGTAGCCCTGCAATCCCATCTCCGAGATGAGCTCCGTGGGGAAGCGGCCATCGATGTAACACTGACCGATGATCGGGATCACCTTCTCGTCGACAAAAGCGCGCACCGAGTCGCGGATGGCGCGTTCTTCTTCGGTGAGGGCGGCGTCGATGTTGTAGAGGTCGCCGGCGCGGGGCTTGAGGGCGGGCGAGCCGAGGAGGGAGTCAGTCATCGTGAGACCGAAGGTTCGAGTGAGGAATGGCCTCCCAATCTAACCAATTCCGGCGCGCTTCCACGTGAGGGCGCGCCGCCGTAATTGGGCCTCCGCGCAGGACGGTTCGCCCGGGCGCGGCCCGCGCGTCCTGGTGCCGGTCGTTGTTGCGCGGTCGACCAGGATGTCGCACGTTCGAATTGGCCCCTCGCCTCTGACCGGAGGTCTTATGAGGTGGTTCAGTGCGCTCGTGCTCCTCGGTATTGTCGACGCGGCCGGCATCATCGGCGCCGGATTGATGGCCAGCAAGTTGGCCGACCGCCCGCTGCCAGGGTTCGCGAAGTCGGTGATCGGTGTGCTCTCCGGCGTTGTCGCGGAACTGGTGCGTGTCGGGCTCGCCTTTGGGGTGATGTCACTCGTCTACGCAAGCACGGAAGTGCCAGACGGCATCGTGCCGTGGCTCGCCGGCTTTCGCATCGTAGGCATTCCCATTCTGGTGGGCATCGGCTTCATGGCTGGGTCCGCCGCCGGCCCGCAGGCCGTAAGCGGCAGCGGCAGCGGAGAGACGGTAACCGACGAGGTCCACGATCCGTCGGAGGCGCTGGCGGCCGACGCCGAGCCGGCGGCCGCTTCCCATGAAGGCCCGTCGACGGACGCTCGCGAGTAGTCGTCACGCCCAGGTGGCATGCAACGCGTCGGGCGTTCGTCACCGCCGCGGCCATCCGCGACTTGGAGAGCCCCACGCCGCGGTCGGCCGCGGCGTGCCCTACGCGTGCGCGGGCCCCTGCTCCCGTTCAAACAGAATCACCACCGACACCTTCACCATCAGCGTGAACAGCAGGAAGCCGATGCCGAATACACCCGCCGCGATACGCAGCTCCGTCGCGCTCGGCACATACTCGTACACCTGGCCCAGCTGGTCCGGCGTGAAGCCCGGAATGATCAGCGCGATCCCCTTCTCGATGTACACCGACATGTAGATCAGCACGCAGCCGATGTTCATCGTCAGCGGCATGCGGCGCGTCTTCGGGATGAGGAAGAGCAGGAACGAGACGACCGCGAAAATCAGCGACATCCACGCGTAGAGCGCTATCGGCGATGGCTTGCCGTGCAGGCCCGCAAACAGGTACTGGTAGTGCACGAGGTGATGCGTGTTGGAGTAGTACTCCTTGAACACCTCGGCGCCGAACAGGAACAGATTGAAGCCCATGGCATACGACATGAGCTCGGCCACCTTGTGAATGGCCTCGTCCTTGATCTCGAACGCGCTCACCTTGCGCAGGATCTGGAACAGGATGAGCAGCAGCGCGGGCCCCGAGCAGAACGCCGACGCGATGAAGCGCGGTGCGAGAATCGCACTGTTCCAGTACGGGCGGCTCGCCATGCCGTTGTAGAGGAAGGCCGTCACGGTGTGAATGCTGATCGCCATCGGGATCGAGAAGATCACCAGCGGCACCACGATCTTGTGGTTGTAGTGAATCCCGTAATACGCGCAGTACACCAGGTAGCTGGCGACCGAGAGGTTCACGAGCAGATAGATGTTCAGCACCAGCGAATCCCAGGCCATGATCGAACTGGGCAGGTTCATGTGCCCGAGGCCGGGAATCAGGTGCCAAAACCGCTCGGGGTGTCCCATGTCCACCATGACGAACAGCAGGCACATCACGATCGACGCGACCGCGAGCATCTCGCCGAAGAGCGCCACTTCCTTGATCGGCTTCCAGTCGTAGACGTACGCGGGGATCACCAGCAGCACCGCCGCCGCCGCCACGCCGACGAGGAAGGTGAAGTTGCCGATATAGAAGCCCCACGACACCGAGTCGCGCATGTGCGTGACGATCAGGCCGTGCTCGAACTGCTGCGCATAGGCAAACAGCCCTTGCACGATGCAGAACGCCAGCAGGCCAAGCCACGCGTAGTAGAGCTTGTTCCCGCCGAGGAACGCCATGCGTGCCGTTCCGGTCACGAAGTTGCTGACTTTCCGGAGCATGGTTAGAGCCCGTAGTAGTAGAAGAACTTCGGCTGCGTGTTCAGCTCTTCCTTGAGGATGAACACGCGCTTGTTCTCGATGATGTACCGGATCTCGCTGTCGGGATCGAGCAGGTTGCCGAACTTGCGCGCTCCGACCGGGCAGACTTCGACGCACTTGGGATACAGGCCTTTGCGCACGCGATGGAGGCACCACGTGCACTTCTCCACCACGCCGCGCGGGCGCGGGCGGTTGCCGAGGTACTCCGTCACAGGGTTGAGTTCATCCGCCGGGATATTCGGCTCGCCCCAGTTGAATCGGCGCGCGCCGTACGGGCAGGCCGCGATGCACGAGCGACACCCGATGCACCAGTTGTAGTCGATGACGACGATGCCGTCGGGCTCTTTCCACGTCGCGCCCACCGGACAAACCTTGGAGCACGGCGAGTTTTCGCACTGCTGGCACGAGACGGGCATGTAGAACTTGCCCTCGGCCGGCACCGTCTCGTGGTCGTAGTAGGCGTTGGCATCCTGCAGGTCGACGCCCTTCTCCTTGTCCATCTCGAGCACGGTGATGTAGTGCGTCTGCGGATCGCGCGACTGGTTGTTCTCGTCGACGCAGCCGTAGACGCAACGCCGGCATCCGATGCAGCGAGACAAGTCGAGCGCGTAGCCGAACAGCACGCCTTCCATAGCCGGCGTGGCACTCACCGTCACCGGCTTGCCGTACTTCTTCGTGAGGTTCTTCTCCATCCGCGCGAGCACGGTCTTGAGCTCTTCGGGGGAGAGATCCTTGAAGTGCTTCTGAACAAACTCGTCCATCGCCTTCTGATCGCTCGAGCAGCCGGACGTCGTGGCCGCACCGGCGAGGGCAAAGAGACCGAGGATGAGGGCCTCGCGCCGCGTGAACCCCTCAGCCGGCGGTTCCGGCACCGGCAGCGGAGTTACGGTGAGATCACTCATTTGATGGCCTCCTGCCGCAGGGGGGGTGACTTCGGTTTCAGCGGTTTGAAGTGCGGCGAGTGCGGGCTGTGGCAGCTGGGGCACAGCAGGTACTGCTTGGCGCCGGACCACGAACCCGTGCGCTTGCCATGCTCGCCGGCCTTCCAATTGCGGAGCGTCGGACCATGGCACTGTCCGCAGAGCCGGTACGATTCCGTGAACGGAATGAGACGGCCATCGGCAAGGTGCAGGCTGTCGCGATGCGCCGCGTCGTGACAATCGAGGCACCAGCGGTTCTTTTCGTCGTGATGCAGCACGATGTCTTCGTGGAACTCGACCTTGTGCGGCACGCGATCGACTTTGTCACCAGGCTTGTGGCACTCGGAGCACGGGAAGACGCCATCGGAGAACGGCGGGGGCGCCACGGGAAACAACGCGGCGGCAGGCTTTGCACTTGCCGCAACGGTTCCCACGGCTGGCTTCGCGCCCGTCATGGCAGTCGCTCCGGCAGTTTTCTGGGCGTCGGCCTCAGGCGCTGACCAGCGGCTGCGGCGTTCCTTCACCGGAGTGCACGCCGCTGCAGCAAGCAGCGTCGCATATCCACTTGCAACGGCCATCCGGACCAATCTCGTCCGCGTCATGTGTCCCCACAGTGGATCGAAAGCGCGCCTATCCAACGGCGCGCCAAGTATTCGGGAGGCCCTCAGATGTGCGAACGCTAGCACGAGTGCAGCGCAATTCGCGTAGGGCGATCGCCCGTACTTAAGTGGGTATTCGCCCTATTCGCGCTTCAGCTTTTTCCGACAACGGAGACCGGCATCAAGTGGCCCCGTACGGGCGCCGATACTGCGCTCAGTCCACCACGCGCTTGGCCCGTCCGCCAATGCCAACCGTCCGCGACTTCTCGCGAAAATGGCGATCGTGCCCCAGCGGATGCCCCTGCTCGTCCTGCCACTGATGCACCATTTCGTGCAGCAGCGTCTCGAGTCCCTCGGCGAAGCCGTGCCGCCGAAGGTGCCGCCGCGAGATCGCGATCTCCGCGGGGCGGCCGGCCTGCGCCGGCGCGTAGTGGCCCAGCCGCGCCCGCATGCGCCGCGAGACGCGAATGGCGACCGGCGTCAGCGCGCCGCCGAACCGTTCGCTGTTGTAGCGCGCGTGCCACTCGGCGAGCGTCGCCGCGATCTTCTCGTCATCCGGATGTGTGCGCTCCGGCGCGCGCGGCGCGCGGCGCTCGTCATCGCCCACCGGAAACGCAACGAGCGCTCGGCGCGCCGCCAATCGCTCGGCCCGGCGCGATGACATCAGAAAGCGCACGATGGCGCGATGCACAGGCGCGGGTGCGGCAAGGAACGCGCGGTGCACGCGCAGCCCACCGTCGCTGGCGCTGACCATCACGGAGCGGTTGCGCGTGAGCGACAGCGTGCGAATGCCGCGCAGTCCCATCCGCTGCAGGTGCGCCAGCAACTCCGCGGCCGTGCGCGGCGGCGGCGCGAGTTCGAGCGCCAGTTGCTGAGCGTCGCGCGACCGTGTTGCGCCGCGACCGCCGCGCAGCCGGCCGATCAGCGAGCGAAGACCCACGTCTGCGATGGGGTGAAGTCGCCGGCCGCCGAGTCCCACGACTGCCGCGTTACCGTGAGTTGCGCCGCGTCCCACGCCATCTCGTGAAAGCTCGCCGGCCGTGCGCCGCGCGCGCGGTTGCTGATGGTGTTCGCCTGCGACACCACATAGCGTCGACCGCCGCGCTCCACCTGCTCCACCTGCGCCTCGTGGTCGTGGCCGCAGAGCACGAGGTCACACCCCGACGCGGCGACATCGTCGAGCCCGCGCTCCCGCGTCGTCAGCCCCCATCGCCTCGACAGCGTGCCGCGCAGCACGTTGTGATGCACCATCAGCACCTTGAGGTCGCCGGCGGGCGCCGCCGCCAGTGCATTCGTCGCACGCGCCCACTGCGCCGGTTGCACCGCGCCGACCACCGAGAGATCGCGCGACCGTTTGGTGAGCGTGTGCCACTGAATGCCGTGCGACGAGTTGATCGATGCAACCGTGGCTCCCCTCGCGCGCAGCGTCGGCTCGAGGTCGTCGCTGATCCAGCGGCGGTACCCTCGGTACATCAGCGACCTCGCTCCGAGCCCGCCAATGCACCACCACCACGCAACATCGTGATTGCCGGGAATCACCACCGTCGGCGCCGAGGCGCGCGCGTGCGACAGGAACGTCTGCGCCTTGGCGAACTGTCCGCGGAAGTTGCGCTGCGTGAGGTCGCCGGACACCGCGATCACGTCCCAGCGCCGCTCGGCGAAGCGCCGTTCCACCGCCGCGACGCACGCAGGAACTTCGGGCGGACCGAAGTGGATGTCGGACAGGTGAACGAGCGTTGGCATGCGCGTGGTGGCGAGACGGACGGCGCTACGGCGCCACGGCGAGGTCGGCGATGCGCGTCGTGAGCTTCTGGAGCAGCGCCATCGAGAACGCGGTCGCGTGATCGCCGATGAGGTCCACCTGCCAGAGCGCCGTGACCAGCCGTGCATCGATCAGCAGCAGGCGCACCACGAGATTGCCGCCGCCCTTCGCCGCATCAACGCGCAGCTCCACCGGCATCAGCATGTAGCGCGCGTCGTGCAGCGCCACGACTCGACGCACATTGCTCGCGAGCGGGTCGGGAATCGCACCCTCCTTCCCGATGCCGTTGCGCACGGAGAACGCTCCCAGGTTTCGCGGATCGTTCACATATCCGGCGTTGCGCTTCGCGGCGCGCTGCACATCGGCTGGCGTCGCCCACATTCCCTTCAGCCCGTGTTCGTCGAGTGCTTCCGAGAGCAGGCTGTCGAACGCGGCGCGCATCGCTGCCGCCGGCGGCGCGGCAAAGGCCGTCGTGTCTGCCCTGAAGAACTGCACGGGCACCACGGCAACCTTCACCGCCGCGTACTGCGCGAGCGGCGCCGTATGCGCCGGAGCCTGCGGCGCGGTCTGCTGGGCAGAGAGCGTCGCAGCGGCACTCGCGGCAGCGGTCGCGATGACAAGCAGCAGGCGGCGAATGGAAGGCTCCGGATGATGGACCCCGAAAGGTAGATGTTGCACCACCCCCTGCGCGATGCCCATCTTCTGCCGACGCCTTCGCCCCAACACGGACTCGCCATGCCACGCTGGAGCTTGCCGCTCGTCTGGACTGCCGTCGCCATCACTGGTGCCGGCGCCATGGGCTATCTCGCCCTCGCCCGCGGCGAGTCGGTGAACGCCGCCTGGCTGCTCACCGCGGCCGTCTGCACGTATCTGGTGGGCTACCGCTTCTACAGCCGCATCATCGCGTCCAACATCTTCGCGCTCGATCCGCAGCGAATGACTCCGGCCGAGCGACTGTCGGACGGCGTGGATTACGTTCCGACGAATCGATGGATCGTGTTCGGCCACCATTTCGCGGCCATCGCGGGGCCGGGGCCGCTCGTTGGACCGACGCTCGCCGCGCAGTTCGGCTATCTCCCTGGCGCGCTCTGGATCATCGTCGGGGTGGTACTCGGCGGCGCCGTGCAGGACTTCGTCATTCTCGCGGCATCCGTTCGTCGCGACGGCAAGTCGCTGGGGCGCATCGCCCGCGACGAGATCGGCCCGGTCGCCGGCGCCACCGCGCTCGTCGCCGTGCTCGGCATCATGGTGATCCTCATCTCGGTGCTCGCGCTCGTCGTCGTGAAGGCGCTGCAGCAGAGTCCGTGGGGCACGGTCACCATCGGACTGACGATTCCCATCGCGATGCTGATGGGCATCTACCTGCACTACATCCGCCCCGGTCGGGTACTGGAGACGACAGCCATCGGCATTGTCCTCCTCATCGTCGCGCTCTACGCGGGCCGCTGGGTGGCGCAGGATCCGTCGCTCGCTCCGATGTTCACGCTGACTGGGCCGCAGCTTGCGAAGTGGATCATCGGGTACGGCGTTGCCGCGTCCATTCTCCCCGTCTGGTTGTTGCTCGCGCCCCGCGACTATCTGTCGGCCTTCGTGAAGATCGGCGTGGTCGTGGCGCTCGCCGTCGGCATACTCATTGTCCTGCCGCCGCTGCAGATGCCGGCGCTCACGCGTTTCATCGACGGCACGGGACCGGTCTTCGCCGGCAAGCTCTTCCCCTTCGTCTTCATTACCATCGCCTGCGGCGCGATCTCGGGCTTCCATTCACTCATCGCGTCGGGCACGACGCCCAAGCTGCTCGAGAACGAGCGCGACACGCGCTTCATCGGCTACGGCGCGATGCTCACCGAATCGCTGGTCGCCATCATGGCGCTCATCGCCGCCTGCGTGCTGACTCCCGGCATCTACTTCGCCATCAACGCGCCGCCGGCAATCATCGGCACGACCGCCGAGAGCGCCGCCGAGGTGATTCGCACGTGGGGGTTCGTGCTCGACCCGTCGCAGTTGCATCAGCTCGCCGCGAATGTGCAGGAAGCCACGCTGCTCTCGCGCACGGGCGGCGCGCCGTCGCTCGCCGTCGGCATGGCCACGCTCTTTTCCAACGTGCTCGGCGGCACGAACGCGATGGCGCTGTGGTACCACTTCGCGCTGATGTTCGAGGCGCTGTTCATTCTCACCACCGTGGACGCGGGCACGCGCGTCGGGCGCTTCATGCTGCAGGATGTGCTGCGGCATGTCTGGGCACCGCTGGGCCGCACGTCGTGGTATCCCGCCATCGTCGCGTCGAGTGCGCTCTTCGTCGCGATGTGGGGCTACTTCCTGTATCAGGGCGTCACGGACCCGCTGGGCGGCATCAACTCGCTGTGGCCGTTGTTCGGCATCGCCAATCAGTTGCTTGCGGCGGTCGCGCTGTGCGTTGGCACCACCGTGATTCTGAAGATGGGCAAGGCGCGATACGCGTGGATCACGATCCTGCCGCTCGCGTGGCTTTCCATCGTCACGATGACCGCGGGCGCGGCGAAGGTGTGGGCGGCTGATCCCAAGCTCGGCTTCCTCGCGCACGCACGATTCATCGAGGCGCAGGTCGCCGCCGGCAAGCTTCCCGCGGGCGCAAAGTCCGCGGCGGACGCGGCGCGCATGGTCCTCAACGACCGGCTCGATGCGGGCGTCGCGCTCTTCTTCATGAGCGCGGTGCTCGTGATTCTCGCCGCCTCGATGCACGAGTGGATGCGCGTGCGCCGCGGCACCGCGACACCGTCGAGCGAAGTGCCGGCGCAGCTGCGCGCCGCGGCGTAACCGGGCGCACTGACCCAGCGGCGCGATACGTCGCAGCAGCGCACCCTATCTCGGTAACGCGCCGCGGGGACGTCACCGCGACGATCTACTACGCCGCGGCCGCCGCCGCGGCCGGCACCGCGCGCGCCGCCTCGAGCAGATCGCCGAGCACCGCACTCGCCGTCGCGTTGCCGCCCGCGCCCCTGCCCTGCAGCCGAAGCACGCCGAGCGAATCGCTGTCGATGTGCACGGCGTTTTCCTCATCACGCACCCGCGCGAACTCGTGATCCGCGGGCACGATCACCGGCCGCACCCACGCGCGCGCCGTGCCATCCTCGCCGCGCACCGCGCCCGCCAGGTACTTGAGCACGCCGTGTCGCGCGGCGGCCGCACGCGCCGCCGGTTCCGGATCGGCCGGAAGCGGTTCGACGCGCACGGCGAGCGTTGACGGATCGACACCCCAGGCAAGCCACGCGAGAATGCGGATCTTGTCCGCGGCATCGAGCCCCTGCAGGTCGCGCGAAGGATCGGCCTCCGCGAACCCCTTGGCCTGCGCGTCAGTGAGCGCGTCGGCGTAGCGCGTGCCATCGGCGAGCGCCGTGAGCAGAAAGTTGGTGGTGCCATTCAGGATGCCGGTAATCGTGCGGACGCCGTGTCCGCCCAGTTCGCCGCGCAGCGTGCGCACCACGGGAACGCCGCCGCCCACCGCGGCCTCAAACTGCAGCGAGCCACCGTGCGCATCAGCCAGCGCCTGCAGCGCCGGACCGTACGCCGCGATGAGCGCCTTGTTGGCGGTCACCACCTGCCGCCCCGCCGCCAGCGACTCTCGCACGACGCGCTCGGCGGGGTCGAAGCCGCCAATCGCTTCGACCACGACGTCGGCGTTGGCGAGCAGGAACTCATCCACCGACGACGTCAGCAGGTGGCGGGGCAGCGCAACGCCACGGTCCTTGGCCGTGTCGCGCACGAGGATGCGCACGAGTTCAAAGCGAACGCCGTGACGCGACTCGAACAGCGCCTGGTGCCGGCGAATGAGCGCCACGAGCGATGCACCCACCGTACCGCATCCGGCGAGCGCCACGCGCACCACGCGGGGGGCGCGTACGGAAACCGCAACTGAAGTCCGCAGCGACGCGCGGTCGATTTCGATGGTGGTCATGCGACGTCCCTCGTGGAATCGGCGAGCGCCGCGCGCTGCAGCGCCTCGCGCAGGATGGCGCCCACCTGCTCGTGCTCCAGCAGGAAGGCATCGTGCCCAAAGGTGGAACAGATCTCGCGATACTCGGCGCCGGCGAGCGCGGCCCACTGCCGGACGACGTCCGCCGAGTACAGCTGGTCGCCCGGGATTCCCACGGCGTACACAGTGCCTTGCAGCGCGCGCAGCGCGTGCGTCACTCCGCCGCGGCCACGGCCGATGTCGTGGGCATCCATTGCGTCGAGCAGCGTGCGGTACGACGCCGCGCTGAAGCGCGCGTCGAGCTTGCGTCCCTGGTGCTCGAGGTACGTCTCCACCGTGAAGCGCCCGTCGGATGAGACCGTGCGTCCAAAGCGCGCCTCAAACTCGCGCTCGCTGCGGAAGGCGATCATCGAGATCTGGCGCGCGAGCGCGAGACCCGCGTCGCCCGCGGCGTCGAGACACGCGCGCTGCACGGCGTTCCACGCAATCGCATGGGCCGTGTGCGCCGCCGGCGCCGCGAGTACGGCCGTCGCGCGTGTGCGGCCGCTGAACGTGGCCGTCCACTCGAGCGCCACCATGCCGCCCAGCGATCCACCGGTGACGAGCGCGACATCGCACACGCCAAGCGATGCGACGAGCTGCGCGGCAAATCGCGCCTGGTCGCGGGGCGTTATGCGGGGAAAGCGCCGATCCGGATAGTCGGAGGGGCCGCTCGAGCCGTAGCACGACCCCAGGAGGTTGGGGACCAGCACCGCGTACCGCGTCGTGTCGAGCGCGAGGCCAGGGCCGATCACGCGCGTCCACCAGTCACCCGCGGCGTCGGGCGAGCCGGTGAGGGCGTGGAAAACGACGATGAGATTATCTCGCCCGGTGTTGAGTGCGCCGTCGAGGTGATACGCCTGCGTCAGGTCGCGCAGCACCTCGTCGGACTCGAGCGTGAAGGACGGGATGTGCAGTGTGCGCAGGGGACGATTGATGGAAGACATGGCGTAGACACTGGAAAGGGGCACGGGCAGGGGCTGGCTGAATGCAAAACGGCCTTCTCCGTCGAGGGAGAAGGCCGGATGAGTATCGCGAACTGCTGTTCGCTTATCTCGCTGGAGGCGCCTCGATGCGCGCCACCGCCCGGCCGACTCCCCGCATGGGGACGCGGCACATGCACATGGGCATGGGCATGGACATCGGGCTGAGGTTGGCGAGTGGCATGGAGCTATGCGGGGCGAGAGTGTGCAAGGTCGAGCAGTTGACGCTGCCTGCGGTGTTTCGTCCTTCGAGTTTCTTATCGGCACGCACCGCGAAAACAGAAAACCCGCGGAGACGATCGCCGCGGGCAAGATCGCTTTTTAGCTCTTGTTTAACGAGGCAGCAATACGCGGCAAATGACCTCGGGGCACTTCGATTGTGAAACGTAGGCTAGCGGCCGTCGCGGGGATCGTCAAGCCCACCCCTGCCGGACACGCCGCCGACTCGTACAATTTCGGTGTCTGCTTCTCATCTCTTGAGCCCAGGTCCATGCGTCTTCGACACCTTGTCCTCGTCGTGCTGGCCGCGCCGCTCGCCGCGCAGCAGCCCACGTTCGACTTCAGCATCGCCAACATCATGCGCGGCCCCGAACTCTACGGCCGTGAACCGTCCAACATCCAATGGACTCCGGACGGCCAGTGGATCTACTTCCAGTGGCTCCCCGCAGGCAGTGGCTGGCGCGCGACGCTCAAGCCGTACCGCGTGCGCGCGCAGGCGGGCGCCAAGCCCGAACCGATCACCGAGGCGCAGATGGACTCCGTGGCGCCGCTCGTCGCCGACGGGGCGCTCTCGCCTGACCGCGCGCGCCGTGTGGTGAGCGTGCGTGGCGACCTCTTCATTGTCGATCTCAAGAAGTCCTCCGCTCGGCGCCTCACCGAGACGATGGCCTTTGAGAGCAATCCGCATTTCTCGCCCGACGGACAGCGGGTGCTCTTTCTTCGCGACGGCAACGCGTGGAGCATTGAACTCGCCAACGGCTTCACGCGGCAGCTCACGGACATTCGCGGCGCCGATGCCGCCGCGCCCGCGGCTGGGGCGGGAGGCCCGGGTGGCCGAGGCGCGCAGGGCGGCGGCCGTGCGGGAGCTAGTGCGGCGGGTGCGACCGGCGGGCGCGCCGCGCTCGACACGCAGCGCGGCGCACTCGAACGCGACCAGCGCGTCCTCTTTGAGGTCATCCGCGATCAGGTGGCGGCCGACTCCGTGCGCAAGGCGGAAGGGGCGGCCCGTGATTCGCTGGGCATCAAGCCCGTGACGCTCGCGGCGGGCGAGCGGCTTGCGCAACTCTCTGTCAGTCCATCGGGCACCGCCGTGCTGTTCACCACCACGACCGCCGCCACCGACGCGCGTGCCGGCATCGTCCCGAATTACGTGACGTCATCCGGCTTCACCGAGGACATTCCCAATCGCACCAAGGTGGGCGATGCGCAGCCGCGCACGCGCCTTGGCTATCAACTGCTACCGCGCGGCGACGTGAAGTGGCTGCGCTCCATCGATAGCGATTCGCTGATTGCCAACTCGCAGGTGATGACATGGAACGACGCCGGCACGGCGGCCATCGTCGCCGGATCGAGCAGCAACTTCAAGACGCGGCAGCTCTCCACGGTGGACGCCGCGACGGGAACGCTCAAGGCAATTGCCGTGATGCACGACAGCGCGTGGGTGGGCGGTCCCTGTTCCTTTGGATGCTCCGGCTTCTACGACGGCGACCGCCGCGTGTACTTCGTGGATGAATCCACCGGGTGGGCGCAACTGTATTCGACCGCCGCCGATGGCACCGACCGTCGCGCGCTGACGAGCGGGAAGTTCGAGATCTACGACGTCGACCTCTCCGCCGACCGCAAGAACTTCCTCTTCCACTCAAGCGAAGTGTCGGCGTTTGACCGCGACCTGTATCGCATGCCGTTTGCCGGAGGCGAGAGGCAGAAGCTCACCGTTGGCGCCGGCGGTCATCAAGCCGTGCCCTCACCCGACGAGAAGCAGTTGGCCGACGTGTACTCCACGACGCTGCGCTCGCCCGACCTCTTTCTCGCCGGTGCGTGCCCCCCCGGCGCGCAGTGCAAGATGTCACCGCCAAGTCAGCTGACCGTGTCGCAGACGGCGGAGTGGCTCGCGTTCAAGTGGATCGATCCGGCCATCGTGATGATTCCGGCATCGGACGGCGTGCAAGTACCGGCGCACATCTACAAGCCGCAGGATGTCGGCGCCCAGCCCAATGGCGGCGCCGTGCTCTTTGTGCACGGAGCGGGCTACCTGCACAACGTCGGGCATTTCTGGAGCCAGTACCCGCGCGAGTTCATGTTCAACAACTACCTCGCGTCCAAGGGCTACGTGGTGCTCGACGTCGATTACCGCGCGAGCGCCGGCTACGGACGCGACTGGCGCACCGCCATCTATCGCTTCATGGGCGGGCGCGATCTGCAGGATCAGGTGGACGCGTCGACGTACCTCGAGAAGAACTTCGGCATCAATTCCGAGCGCGTGGGCATGTACGGCGGGTCGTACGGCGGCTTCATGACGCTGATGGCGCTGTTCACCGAGCCCAAGCACTTCGGCGCCGGCGCTGCGCTGCGCTCCGTCACCGACTGGGCGCACTACAACCACGGCTACACCGGCTCCATTCTCAATCTCCCGCAGACCGACACGCTCGCCTACCGCCGCTCGTCGCCGATCTTTCACGCCGAAGGCCTCGAAGACCCGCTGCTGATGCTGCACGGCATGGTCGACACCAACGTCAACTTCCAGGACATCGTGCGGCTGACGCAGCGGCTCATCGAACTCGGCAAGACCGGATGGGATCTCGCCGTCTTCCCGGTGGAAGACCACGGCTTCGTGCGCCCGTCGAGTTGGACCGATGAGTACGGCCGCATCTTCGCGCACTTCGAGCGGACCATCGGCGCCAAGGGGAGCAAGGCCAAGCCGTGACGGGACGCGCTGCAGTTGAAACTGCCGCTGCTGTTTCTGAGTCAGCCGCGAAGGTTGCCGCCGCCGACGTGTCCGCCGACTCCGCTCCCGGAGCGGCGGACATAGGCGGGCTCGCGCGGCGCGTAGCGCGCGTGATTCGGCGCATCATCGGTGTGCCGGACTATGACACGTACGTGGCGCACATGCTCGCCAAACACGCCGGCGAGCAACCCTTGAGCGAGCGCGAGTTCCACCGCGAGCGCCTCACGGCGCGCTACTCCACGCCGGGCAATCGCTGCTGCTGACGACCCTTCAGCGGCGCTCCGCCGGAGCCGATACTCTCGAATTGGCAGTTCTGTTGTCCCGCGACGCTTCTCCTCGGAGATCCCATGCGCGTACGCATCGCAGTCATCGCTCTGTGCGCCGCGGCTGTCGGCGTCGTCGCGGCCTGTAAGCCCGCGGGCAAGCAGGAACCGTCGCGCCCCGCCCTCTCGTTCGCCTTCGACCTGTGGGCGGGCTACTTCCCAGCGGCCGTCGCCAAGGGCAGCGGCATCTACGATTCGCTCGGCGTTAATGTGGAGCTGCGTCGGCCGGAGAATACCAAGGAGATACTCTCGGACTTCGCGTCAGGGCGTCATGATCTCATCGGCGTCTCGTTTGCCGACGTCGTCACGCTGAGCAATTCGCTGCCTGAACTTCGCGTCGTGATGTGCAGCGACGAATCGGCGGGAGCGGATGCGGTGGTGGCGCAGCGAAACATCCGCTCCGTGCGTGATTTGCGCGGCAAGCGGCTCGGCGTCGCGCTGGGAGGATTTGCCGAGCTCTTCGTGACGCGGGTGCTGCAGGCACGAGGCGTGGACCCAAAAAGCGTCGAGTTCATTGAGGCTGACGCATCGGCGGTGCCCGCACTGCTCGCCAAGGACAGCATTGACGCGGGCGAAACGTGGGAGCCGTACCTGTCGGGCGCCGTCGCGCATGGTGCGCGCCGCCTGTTCAGCACCGCCGACACCCCCGGACTGATCGTCGATTGCGTGGCGACGCGCACCGACGTGCTGGCGCGCCGCGGCGATGAGGTGCGGCGCTTCGTCGCCGGCTGGTTCCTCGGCCTCGATCGCTGGAACGCCGACTCGGCGGGCAGCCGTCGCCTCATCGCGGCGACGCTGCGCATTCCCGAAACGGATGCAAGCTCGACGGGCGTCAAACTGCTCACGCTTGCTGAGAACCGCCGCCGATTCGCCGCCGGCGACAGTGACTCCTTCAGTCGTGTCGCTGAGACGTACAGTGCCTTCTTTGCCCGTGCCGGCGCGCTGCGCGCCCCATTCAAGGGCAGCGCCGTCCTGACCAACGAATATTTGCCGTGAAGCTGCGGCTTTGGCACTCGCTGCGCTCGCGCGTCGCCACCACGATGTTCGTGGTGGCGCTTCTGCCAACGCTCCTGCTGTCGTGGGTCAACTATCGGGCAACGCGCGACTCGCTGCGGCAGACGGCCGCGGCATCGCTGCGTTCGTCGGCGCTGCGCTCGGCCGGGGAACTCGATGCGCTGACCACCCGCACGCTTGACTACGTGCGGACGCTTGCCCTGCTCGACGCCGTGGTGGACTACGCGGGTGCCGCGCCGGCGGCGCGACCGCAGTATGCCGCGGAGGTGCGACGGCTGCTGCTCATGGCTCGGCGCTTCGACGACGTCTATGCCAGCGCGGTCGCGGTGGTGGATACGAATGGCGTCCAGCTGCTGAATGACCGCGGCAGCGCGGCCCGGGGACGATGGGCGCTCGATGAACTCGAGCCCGCATTGCGCAGCGGTTTCCCGATGATGTCGAACGTCATCTGGACAACCGACGCCGGCGGCTCGGCGCGGCTCGAGGCGGCCGCACCCGTCGTGGTGCGAGAGCGCACGGTGGCGTTCGTGACGCTTCGCTTCAAGGCTACCGTGCTCGAGTCGGTGCTCCAGGCGCAGCGCAACACCGCCGACGGCGAGCGCATCGCGTGGCTGAACGACCAAGCGCACGTTCGCCTTGCCGGCGGCACCGAGGCAGTCCCGCTGCTCACCGGTGTGCAGCATTTTGCCCCCGCGCTGCAGGACTCGCTCCAGCGCTCGGGCCGGCTTCGGTCCGTTATTCCCTCGGTCCAGGTGCGCCGCGCCATCGGCAACACACGAACGTATCCCGACTCTACCGCCGTGTTCGGTGTCACCGAGACGTTCGGAACGGACTCGACGCATACGCTCCTTGGCGCGACCGCCCGCATGAGAACCAAGCCGTGGGTCGTGTACATCGCCATGCCGCTCGCGGCGGCACTGCAACCCGCGCGCGCGCTGCTGCTGCAGGCGGTGGAGGTGGCATTTTCCATCGCGGTTCTCGTTGCCCTTCTCGCGCTAGTCGCCGGCCGCCGGCTCGCCGCTCCGATCGACGATCTCTCCGAGCAAGCGCGACGATTCACGGCCGGCGATTACACGGCGCGCGTGTCCATCGGCCCCGCACGCGAGATCGCCGGACTCGGCCGCGCGTTCAACGACCTCGCCGAACGCGTGGGTACCCTCGTCACATCGCTCGCCGAGCGCACCCGCGAGCTCGAGGCCGACATCAAGGAACGCGAGCGGCTCGAAACCGAGTTGCTGCACGCGCGGCAGCTGGAGGCGATTGGCCGCCTGGCCGGCGGCGTCGCGCATGACTTCAACAACTTGCTGACCGTCGTGCTGTCGAACCTCAGCTTCATTGAGGAGGGGCTGCCCGACGGCTCCCCGTTGGGGCAGGAGGTGCAAGCGGCGCGCGAAGCATCAACGCGCGGCGCGGCGCTCACCAGCCAATTACTTGCCTTCTCGCGGCGCGGCCTCATCGAAGCGCGGGTCTTTGACGTGGGGTCCACGCTGCGTGGCATGCAGGTCTTGCTGCAGCGTCTGGTCGGTGACCTCGTGGAGATGACGCTTTCGGTGGATGACGGGCTGTGGCCCGTCACCATTGATCCCACGCAGTGGAATCAGGTCGTCACCAATCTCGCCGCCAATGCACGCGACGCGATGCCGCGCGGCGGCGCGCTCAGCATTTCCGCGCGGAACATCACCATCACGGCCGAGACGCTGGGCCTCGCGCCGGGTGAGTACGTGGAGCTGCAGGTTCGCGACGCGGGCCAAGGCATGACGCCCGATACCGTGGCGCGCGCCTTCGAGCCGTTCTTCACCACCAAGGATGTGGGCCGCGGCACGGGGCTTGGCCTCGCCACCGTTTATGGCATCGTGACGCGTGCCAACGGCAGCGTGCACATCGAGAGTGTGCCGAACGAGGGGACGTCGTTCTTCGTTCGCCTGCCGCGCTCGCCCGGCGCCGCCAACGCCGGCGATTGTCCGGACGCGGCGAGCGAAACCCGCCTCACGGGTACGGAAACCATTCTCCTCGCCGAAGACAACGAGTTGGTGCGCGCGTCCACGGCGCGCACGCTGCGCGATCTCGGGTACTCGGTGCTGGACGCGCGGGACGGACTGGAGGCGATCGACCAACTCGCTTCGGCAAGCCGCATCGTGCATCTTGTCGTGACGGATGTGCTGATGCCGCGTCTTGACGGCGTCGCGCTCGCTCGGCGCCTGCGCACGTCGCACCCCGGGCTTCCGGTGCTCTTCCTCAGCGGCAACCCGCCCGAGGAGATGGCAGACTTGGTGGCGACGGGCGAGTTCCTCGCCAAACCCTTCAGCCACGAAGAACTCGCGAAGCGAGTGCGCGCGCTCCTCGAACAGCGACGCTAGTGCGCGGCGCCCGCGTTCGGGGCGCGCACCATCACGAGCCCGATGGCCGCGAGCACCGCGCTCGCTGACCCGACTGAGAACGCGAAGGCGCTCCCCTTCCAGTCCCAGATCAATCCAAACACCACCGATGCCGGCAGCACCGCGGCGCCGATGACGCCGTTATACCAGCCGAACGCGATGCCGCGACGCGACGCGGGAACGAGGTCCGCCACGAGCGCACGCTCCACGCCTTCGGTGAGCCCGAAGAATAATCCGTACGCGACAAACAGCGCCCACGCGTGCCAGGTGGCCGTCGCCACGCCGAATCCCAGATAGACGATCGCGTACCACAGCCAGCCAACGGCGATCATCGTGCGACGGCCAACACGATCGGACCACGCGCCCGCCGGAATGCTCGTCGCGGATTTCACGACATGCAGGGCCGCCCAGAGAATCGGCAGCAAGGCCGCCGTCACGCCAAGCTGCGACGCGCGCAGCAGCAGAAACGCATCGGTGGAATTCCCGAGCGTGAACAGCACGAGCACTGCGAGATAGCGCCAGAACGCGGCACCGAGCGGCGCGGCGGCGGCATCTGCATCGTGCGCCTTTGCACTCGCGCCGTGTCCTTCGGCATCGATCGTCTGCGGTCCTCGGTCCTCCGCGTGCCGCCCGCCGCCTTCCGACTTCTGGCTGCCGTCCTCCGTCTTCCTCGTCCCATTGGCGACCTGTTCCTTCACCACAAACACCGCCACGCACACCGCGATGGCCCCAGGTATCGCCGCCAGCATGAACACCGTCCGCACCGTCACGCCAACCCATTGCAGCAGCACGAAGGCGACGAGCGGCCCAATGAAGGCCCCCGCGTGATCTGCTGCGCGCTGCACACCAAACGCCCGTCCCCGTTCGCCGGCCGGCACCGCATCGGCGATCATCGCGTCGCGCGGCGCACCGCGAATCCCCTTGCCTACGCGATCGCCGACGCGGATCGCGAGCACCTGCCACGCCGCTCCCGCAAACGCGACCAGAGGGCGCAGCAACGACGCCAGTGTGTAACCAAAGACGATGAGCGGCTTCCGCTGCCGCACACGGTCCGACCACCAGCCGCTCGCCAACTTCAGCAGCGAAGCCGTGGCGTCCGCCGCACCCTCGATGATCCCCACCCATGCCGCGCTCGCGCCCAGCGTTGCGGTCAGGAACGCGGGCAGCAGCGGATAGATCATCTCGCTCGATGCATCGGTGAACAGGCTCACCGCGGCGAGCGCCTTTACCGTGCGCGGCAGACGCGTACGCTTCATCGCACTCATCCGGCACGCCGGGTGGCGCCGGACGACGGCATCAGCACCCGCGCCGTCTCGCCGCGCGAGGATCCCGCGCCGGGCACCGCCGCGTACGCGTGCATCCACGACGCCGCCATGCGATCAGCGTCGTCCGCCGCCGCGAGCGCCCAGACCGCACCGCCGAAACCCGCGCCAAAGGCGGTCGCGGCCATCGCACCGTACTCGCGCGCATGCCCTGCCAGCCAGATGGTCTCGGTCACTTGGTTCTGTAGCGCCGTCTCCGCCAGCTCCTGCGACCTGGTCATCAGCGCCGCCGCCGACAACGCGTCCGCCCGCGCAATCGCGTCGACCATGCCCGGCACGATCACCGCGGTCTCCTCTCGATACTGCGCCACCCGCGCGCGCAGATACTCCGCGCTCACCGTCTCGCTCGAAGCGCGCTCGGCAAGCGACAGTGCACGGTCATACGCGTCGGGCGCTGACGCTAGAACCGCCGAAAGCGTCGTGTCGGACCGTCCGGTGTCCGCGTTCCACACCGCAACCAGCGCGCGCACGGAATCGGCCACACGATTGTACGCATGCATCGCGTTGCCCGTCTTCGTCGCCTTCACGCCGCTCGTCGCCACGACAATTCGCCAGTCCGCCGGCCACGCCACGCGCTGCACCACGCGACCGGGCAGATACGCATACATGCCCACCCGGTGTTCCCCCGACGCGCAAATCGCGATGTGGTCCTGCGCACCGCCGCGCGTGCCCACGCCGCGGTCGCCCTCGAACGGTCCCCACGCCGCACCACTTTCCATCGCCGCGCAGTACTGCGCAAACGCGAGCTCGTCGTCGGCCAGTGGCGCCCACGGCGGCGACGCCCAGAGCGCATTCGCGTCGAACACCGCCATGGCGATGGTCACCACCAGCGCGCTCGAGCTGCTCATTCCCATCGACGTCGGAATCGTCGAACCCAGCGTGATCTCCACGCCCGTGCGCGCCGCCGGAAAGTCCCGCGCGATGCGCCGCACCACCGCCGCCAAATACACCGACCAGCGCGCCCCAGCCGGCATGGCATCAGGTGACAGCGGCAGTTCCGTCGATGACTTGCTGCGCTGATCGTGCACCCGCACCAACGGCTCCTTCAGCGCTCCCGCCGTGGCGTGCATGTGCAGCGGCGTCGCGCAGGTGAGCGACGGTCCGCCCGCATAGTCGGTGTGCTTCCCAACCAGTTCCACTCGACCGGGGACGCGATACTTCCAGCTCACGGCGCGACCACGACGCCGCGCAGATGGTCCCCGATCGTGGCCACGTCGGCGCGGCGTGACAGATCCAGCACGCCGGCGTGCGCTCGCACCGCGTGAAACACCTCGCCCAGGTCATGCGCCGCAATCATCACCGCCTCTTGCAGCTCAAGCTCGCCGCGCACCGACGGCCGCACGCGGCGGCATGCCTCGAAGATCGTCGGCGTGAAGCTCCACAGGTTCATCGACACCCAATGCTCGGGGCGCAGCGCCAGCGGGTGATCGGCCGGCGGCTTCTCGACGATCGCGCGCAGCACCCCGGCGTCATCGATGTCGAGTAGCGCGTACGCCATCACGCGTTCGCGATCGATGTTCCCGTCGCGCACCAGCGCGTCGCCTTCGTACGCCACCAGCCCCGCGCCCCCGAGCGCGCACAACGCGTCGTACGACCCCACGGGATAGTAGTTGTCCGAGTTGAGCACCAAGAACGGCGCATCGTCCACGTGACTATCCGCGGCGAGCACCGCGTCAGCCGTGCCACGCGGCTCGGCTTGCACCGCCCAGCGCAACCGCACGCGCTGCGGCCTCAGCTGAGTCTCGTAATAGTCGCGCATCATGGAATGCTCGGGCGCGACCACCAACGTCACATCACGCACGCCGGCGTCGGCGAGTGCTGAAAGCACAAAATCCAGGAACGGCCTTCCAAGTGTTGGCATCATCCCCTTCTGCCCCGCATCGGCCGCCTTTGCCTGCCCCTCGTCCAACGCCACCGCGGCCTCGGCTCGCCGCATCCGGGAGCCGAGGCCGCGCGCGAGGATCACCGCCTGGGTGGTTCGCGTCTTCATGGATGGCTCATCAGTTCGCGTCTTGTCCTTCCGTCCAGAATCCCTGCAGCACCTTGTACACGCCGTATCCGCTTGCCGCGAAGACTGCGAGGCACGCATAGAACTGCGGCATGTGCCCGTACAGGAAGCTCCCGACGCCGAACAGCGCCGAGTACACAAAGCTGCAGCCCAGCACCCAGCCGAGCAGTGACTGCGGCAGTCCGTCCGGCGACGCACCGACGCCAGCGTCTGACGAGACAACCTTCCATCCTGGCCCGGCCGGACGCACGAGCTTGAAGAATTTCACAAGCGTCGCGCGGTCGGCAGGCGCCGTCATCAGCGTCACGCTCACCCAAATGACTGTCGTCGCCGCCACCGTGATGAGCAGCACGCTCGTTCCTTCGATCTGCAAGCCGTTCTTGCGCGCCACGAAGAACGCCAGCGCGATCACGAACGAACCGATCATCGCCGAGATCTCGCTCCACGCATTGATGCGCCACCAGAACCAGCGCAGCAGGTAGAGCAGTCCCGTGCCGGCGCCCACCGAGAGAATAAGTTCAAACGCTTCCTTTGCCGTGTCGAGGTACAGCGAGAAGAGCACTGCACAGATCATCAGGCCCGCCGTCACCAAGCGCCCCATCAGCACGTAATGCTTCTCTGTGCGGTCCTTGGCGAGGAAGCGCCGATAGAAGTCGTGCACGAGATACGACGTGCCCCAGTTCAGGTGCGTCTCGATCGTCGAGCGATACGCGGCCAGCGTGCCGGCTACGACGAGCCCAAGGAAACCCGCCGGCAGGAAGGTCATCATCGCCGGATATGCCATGTCGTGGCCGATCAACGCCGGGTTGACGTACGGGAACATCTTGCCGATGTCGCTCAGCTGCGGGAAGATGATCGTCGACGCCAGCGCCGTGAGGATCCACGGCCACGGGCGCAATGCGTAATGCATCACGTTGAACAACAGCGTGCCGATTACCGCGTCCTTCTCGCTCTTCGACGCCAGCATGCGCTGCGCGATGTAACTGCCGCCGCCCGGCTCGGCCCCCGGATACCAGACTGACCACCACTGCACCGTCAGCGGGATGATGAACACCGTGAGCGCGGCCGGCCAGTTGCCGAAGTCCGGCAGCATGTGCAGCGACGTCGCCGGCACCTTGGCGAACAAACCCGTGAGGCCGCCGATGGCCGGCTGCTTCAACGCGAAGTACGTGACGGCGAACGCGCCCGTCATCGTGATGCCGAACTGCAGCGTGTCGGTCACGAGCACACCCCACAGTCCCGACACCGAGGCGAAGAAGATCGTCATGACCGAGCAGACCAGCAGCGTCTGCCACGTCGGCCAGCCCAGCACGATGTTGCCGATCTTCGCCGCGGCAAGGTTCACCGTCGCCATGATGAAGCAGTTGAAGAACAGCCCAAGGTAGATCGCGCGGAACCCGCGCAGCGCCACGGCCGCCTTTCCCGAGTAGCGAATCTCGTAGAACTCGAGGTCCGTCAGCACCTGCGACCGCCGCCACATGCGCGCGTAGAAGAACACCGTCATCATGCCGGTCAGCAGGAACGACCACCACAACCAGTTTTCCGCCACGCCGTGCTCGCGGATCATGTTGGTCACGAGGTTCGGCGTGTCGGTGCTGAACGTCGTCGCGACCATCGAGATGCCAACCAGCCACCACGGCGCCGCGCGTCCCGACGTGAAGAACTCGGTGGTATTCTGGCTCGCGCGCCGCGCAAAGAAGATCGCCGGCAGGAACGAGATGACGATGCTGGCGCCGATGATCAGGAAATCGAGATTGGTAAATTTCATCTGGCTGACGGTAGACGGTGGATGGGAGATCGTAGACGGGTGTCTACGCCTTCCAATTGCCGCGCGTGAAATCGGGGAACTTCACCGGCGTGCTGCCCTTCGCCACGCTGATTTCGCTGAGCGGGAACGGCGCGCTCCACGCCGCCGAGTCGTAGACATCGATGTCGGGCGCCAGCCCTTCATGCAGGCACTGCACCAGGCGCCAGGCCATCACGAAGTCCATGCCGCCGTGCCCGCCGTTGCGCGCCTGCTCGCCCAGCTTGGTCCACAGCGGGTCCTCGAACTTCGCCTTCCAGCTGTCGATCGTCCCCCAGCGCTCGCCGCCAGCCTGGCCGTCCACATAGACGCGCGCCGGATAATCCTCGAACAGCCCCTTCGTCCCCTGAATCGCATTGAGCCGCGAGTACGGCCGCGGGTTCGACACGTCGTGCTGCAGCAGGATCGTGCGCCCCTTGTTCGTGCGAATCAACGACGAGTTGAGGTCGCCCGTCATGTACTGCTCTTGCCACTTGGGGTTCGACTTCTCTTTCACGGTCTCTTCGCGATGGATCGTCAGCCCGCGCTCCTGCGTGCTCATCGACACCATGTACTCGAACTTGTCGCCCTTGTGGATGTCGAGATACCACGCCACCGGGCCAAGCCCGTGCGTCGGATACAGGTTGGCATTGTGCTTCGTGTGCCACGCGCGGCGCCACAGCCCTTCGTCCCGATCCTCAAATAGGATCTCGCGCAGGTCGTGCAAGTATGCCGCCGCTCCGTGCAACGGCTCGCCAAAGACGCCGGCGTGCACCATGCGGTTCACCAGCATCTCGTTGTAGCCGTAGTTGCAGTTCTCGAGCTGCAGGCAGTGGCGACGCGCCTTCTCGCTCGCATCCACCAGGTCCCACAGTTCTTTCAACGTCGAACCAAACGGGCACTCGCTCGACACGTGCTTGCCGGCCTTCAACGCCGCCAGCATCACCGGCACGTGCCATTCCCACGGCGTCGCCGTGTGGATGTAATCGATGTCGTCCCGCTGCACCAACTTCTCAAACGCGTGGTCGCCATCGGTGAAGAGTGCCGGCGCCGGCTGTCCGGCGTCCGTCACCATCTTCGCCGCCATCCGCGCCTTTTCGGGGACGTTGTCGCACAGCGCCGTGATCTTCACGCCGGGACAACCAAGGAACTCGTGCAGCACCGACCGGCCGCGCAATCCGGTGCCAACGATCGCAATGCGCACCGTCTCATGCCGTTCGAACGGCACGCCCTTCATCGTCTTCGCGCCCACCGGAGTCGGCGGCGCGAGATCGGGATTCGACCCGGCCGTCACCGACTCGGCGAGCGCCGGAGTGAACGCGCCGGTCGCGCCAAGCGCGGCACCGGCGAACGCAGCGGATTTGATTAGGTCGCGCCGGCTCAGGCCGGCGTGATCATTGTCTGGTCTGGACACCCTTCTTCTCCGTCAGGGAACGGAGAAAAGCTACCGGCCGTGCACACGTGCCGCGAGCCGTCGCGCACTGGCGAGACCGACGGCTCGACCGTGCGACACCTTCGCGATTAGCCCGGCGGGCGCGGCTTCGCGGTACGGCCGCCATCGCCGCCGCTCGTCGATCCCGACGAACTGCCCGAGGACGAGCCGGAACTCGAGCCGCCCGAGCTCGCAGACCCCGCGCTCGACGAGCCGCGCGAGGAGCCGCCCGACCCGGCAGGCGTCGCGGTGCTGCTGCCCCGACGCGTGTATCCCGCGCCATTCACGGCTTTGCCGTGCTCCGCACGCGCGTCATTGGGTGTTCCGGTCAGGATCACGAGCGGCCGCGTGCCCCAGTAATAGCCGCCGTAATAACCGCCGTAGCTCCCGTCGTATCCGTAGCCGCGGCCGTAGCCCGTCGAGTAGCCGTATCCGTAGCCTCGTCCGTAATTCGGATTGAACGGATCGTATCCGTAAAAGGCGGAGGTACAGTAATCGCTGTAGTAGCCGTAAATCGTCGGCAGGTATCCGTAGCCGCAGTCGCGGCCGAGTCGACTGCGCATCTCGTCGCCGGCACCGCCGCGAACTCCAATTGCACCGCTTCCCCCGCTGGAGAAGGCAGACCCGCCGCCAGCGCCGGCGCCCGAGGTGAACTCACGATCGGCGCGCCGCACGACAAACCGCTGCGGATACGAGAGCGCCACCATCAGGTCGATCATGCTCGGCGGCATCCCCGCATCGGCGAGGCGCACCAGTTCCTTGGCGTTCAGCGCAAAGCTCGCGCGCTGCTCGTTGAGCCACGCCTCGGCGACCGGCGCGTCCACTCCTCGCGAGACCTCCAACGCGGCCTCCGTCCCGATCGGCGCGCCAGCGGCAAGGCGCAGTCGGCTCGCCAGCGCGGGCTCGGCGACAATCTGAAATGGCATCGAGTCGCTGCGCGCCACCGCCAAACGCCGCAGCATGCGGCCCGCTGGGCGGTACCGCACCACGCGCACCGTCGAACGTCCGCCGGTGGCGGTGCCCCGCACTTCAATCCACTCGCCGTCGGACGAGATGGCGAACACGCTGCTCCCCTCCACGCTCATCTTTCCGCAGGTGAACGCCGAGCGCAGCAGCAGGCGGCGCTCATCGGCGGACCAGGTCGCCGACTCCCACCCGGGACACGTCTCCCACGTCTTCGGCTCGCGCTGCCCCGACGTGCTGATGACCTCGGAATATGTCAACGAGTTGTTGGTGATCACCGCCAGTTCCACGCCGCTCCCGCCCTGCGCCGGCGTCAGGCACACCATGTTGGTTCCGCCGTCGCTGCGGCGCTGCACGATGCCGTCGTTGGCAATCCAGCACCCCAGCCACGGCTGCCAGCGCGCGTCCGCCGTTTGCGCCCGTGCCGTCTGCGCGACGGCGAGAGGCGCGATCAGCAGAGCGCCGAGTGCGGCGATCCGCGCGGTGATCATCAATGAGCGACGCATCGTATGCCTCCTAGAACCGCAGTGTCAGGCCAAGCGTGAACGCCGTGCCCGACACATCAATGCGGTCAAATCCTGAGAAATCGCTGCTCATGCGCGCTGAGGCCATGTCATGGCGCGCCTCCCCCGTGAGCCCAAGACGTGCGCTCAGCGCATACTCTACGCCGGCGGCGCCATACGCCGTCGGCGCCGCCGCACTCGATTCCATCGTCGAGTTGAACACATCCATCGTCTGATAATCCACGAAGTCGCCGGCCTGCCGGAACTGGTACCACGTGATGCCAACGCCTGCACCGACGTACGCCGTGACGCGCGCCGGCACCCACGCCAGATCGCCCAGCGCGCGCCCAGTCGGCATCAGGTAGTAGCGAAGCCCGGCGCTAAGCGCCATGCGTCGGAACGCCGACGACTGCTCGATCTCGCGATCGTTGTTGTCGATGAAGGCGCGATACGTGCTCGGCCTCGTTCGGCTCGCGTAGGCGCCGCCGAGCTGCAACGCCACGCGCGGCCGCAGGAAGAAGGCAAAATCGCCGGCGACGGATCCGCCCGCAAAGTCGCCGCGCGACAGCGTCAGTTCGTGTCGAACGAACGAGAAGAGGTCGCTCCCCTCGGTCGGTTGCGACAGCCCCGCCCGGAGCGTGAAGGACCCATGCGGCGCGCCGAACATGAATCCGTCGCCCGCCTTCGGTTGCGCCGCGACGGCGCGGGGCGCAAGCACCACACCCGCCCACAGGGCGGCGCGAAAAACAACGGAACGAAGAGCCATAGCGTGGATCCTCGCGGCGCAGGACAGGCCGGGCACTGCTCGGCCACGCACCTATTTCAGTATACCACATCCTGCGCCAAGAAGGTCCACCGCTTGTGCTACGGCTTCTTCGCCGCCGGCGCGTGGTTCATTGCGCTGTGATCCATCCCTTCCATCGGCTTCTTCTTGTCCTGCATGGCCTTCATCATGCTGTCCATGCCGGGCTTTCCCTTCATGGCCGCCATCATGCACGGCATCGCAACCGTCTCGAAGCCGTCGTGCACCTTCTTGAGCGACGCCTTCACGCTGGCATCGTTCGCCTTACCGGCCGCTACCGCCGCGTACGCCTTGGCGTCGGTCACGATCTGCGGCAGTGCCTTGCGCGCCGCGGCGTTGTCGCACGCCGCCGGACCCTTGGACTTTTCCCACGCCGCCGCGCTCGCCGCCAGCGTCGGTGCAAGCGTGCGCGCCATTGCCAAGCTGTCTTTCTCCGCCGGATGCCACGTCGACATTAGCAGCGCGTGAAATGCGTCGAGCTCGGCCCACCCGCTCTTCATGTCGCCCATCCCCTTCCCCTTCTCGTGATCCATCGCCGCCATGTCGTGCTTCAT
>JAHFCT010000026.1 GCA_023249375.1 Gemmatimonadota bacterium
GGCGCGTCCCCCCGCAAGTGACTTGCGCCACACATTGCGTTTGCCGGAGCGGTTCGAAGCGAATACCAGCCAGCGTCCGTCTGCCGACCACGCCGGCGCGTTCGCCGGCGTCTCCACCCACTCGGTGCAATCGGCTCGCTCCAGTCGACAGAGACGAACGGACGAACGCCATTCACTGTGCGTGCTGTCCATGATCGCCTCGGACACCTCCACGGCCGCCCATCGAGCGTCTGGCGATACTGCTACGGCGCCGATGCGCTTCACGGCGAACGCCTGCCGCGGCGTCCAGATGGCGGTGGCCGCACCGATTGATTGGGCGCGCAACGCGCCGAGGTGCGGCACGGCACCGGAGAGAACCACCGAGACGGCAAGAACAAACGAGTGGTGCGCGCGCGTCTTTGTCATGGCCCCATGAGGAAGATGAGGGGGTGAACTCAGAGTTCGACGATCTCGACAGACTTTCCCACCGCCATCGGCCCCGCGATAACCCGCCGCTGCGCTGACGGCCACCGCACCTCGATCGACTCGGCGTGATGAGGATGGGAATTCGACTCGTTCTGGAAAGAGTATCGTGCGCGTGGTTCGGCGTGTCGAGGGGAAGTAAACTTCCTGGCTTGGTGGAATGAGCCAAGGGGTACCCGACGGGATACGTGCCGACGGATTTCGCAAGCGCCGCTTGTCGAGTCGCACAGAGTCAGGCGTTGCGACGCAACAGCTCAGCATTTCTCGAAAGAAACGACTTTCGATTCGCGGGCCTGGGGTTCAGGGGGTCACGGGTTCGAATCCCGCCGTCCCGATTGAGTGACTGACGAATCTGCCATGAGCTGAGATGAAGACTCCGGGCGCTTTGGCGCCCGGAGGCTTTCTCTCGCCGTAATCCAGCCCTGCGCGGCGCGGCGCGTCGTCCGCGACCACCCGATATCCGTTGCCTCCCCCTCACAGGGGACGTATCATAGTCCCTCCCTCCGGGAGGCACGACCGATGAACGCCTCGACCAGCGCCGCGGTCTCAGACCGCATTCGTTCAATCGATGTCATGCGCGGACTCGTCTGCGTGCTCATGGCGATTGACCATGTGCGTGTCTACTCGGGGCTGCCGGCAGGGGGACCGACGGCGGGCATCTTCCTCACGCGCTGGGTGACGCATTTCGTCGCTCCAGCGTTCTGCTTCTTCGCCGGCACGGGCGCCTTCTTCCTCGGCCAGCGGCTGCAGAGCACCGCCGCCCTCCGGAAGTTCCTGATCACGCGCGGCCTCCTGCTCGTCGTGCTCGAACTGACCGTGATCCGCTTTCTCTGGTCGTTCAACCCGAATCTTCTCGAGTTTTCCCTCGCCGGCGTGATCTGGATGCTCGGCTGGTGCATGGTGCTGCTTGCCGTGGTGGTAGGAATGCCTGCGCGCACCGTCGGCTGGCTTGGCGTGGCGATCGTCGCACTCCAACAGCTCTTCGGGCTGATGCCCGTCGCCGTGGGGGCGATTGCCTCGCCCTGGGCATTCATCTACACGTCGCCGGCTGAGGCGCCGTTCGGGATCAACGTCCTCTACGTGATTGTGCCCTGGGTTGGCGTGATGATGGCGGGATTCGGGTTCGGCGTGCTCATGCAACGCGAGAACACCTCACGTCGCCGCCTGCTCATGCGACTTGGCCTCGGCATGACCGCCGCCTGGTTGGTTATAGCCACCGTGGCCGCGTTGGTTGGCGGCGGTGGTGGCGGTGGCGCGGCAAACGACGTCGGTGCCCGTGCGACACCGCTCTGGATGGCGGTGCTCAACCAACAGAAGTACCCGGCGTCGCAACTGTTTCTTCTGATGACGCTCGGACCGGCGATCGCACTCTTGGCGTACGCGGAGCAATGGAAAGGCGCACTCGGTCGTGCCCTCGAGATCTTCGGGCGCGTGCCGATGTGGTACTACCTGCTGCACCTGCTCGTGATTCACCTCACGGCAGTTGCCGTCAACGGCGTCCGGCTCGGCTCGTTCGGCAATGCGTGGTTCACGACCGCACCGTACACGCGGATTCCTGACGAGGGGCGATGGAGCCTCGGCCTAC
Organism: Gemmatimonadota bacterium; assembly: GCA_023249375.1. Lineage (GTDB taxonomy): Bacteria > Gemmatimonadota > Gemmatimonadetes > Gemmatimonadales > Gemmatimonadaceae > PNKL01. The sequence goes on from JAHFCT010000026.1 coordinate 2,048, forward strand.
TCTATCTAGTCTGGGCGGTGTGCATCCTCATGCTGTATCCGATCTGTCGATGGTATGCGGAACGCAAACGCACGAACCCGGCGCCGTGGATGCGGTACATCTGAGCCAGCGCGTTCTCCGTTCGATTCGCGGGCCCGGTGCGGGCGCGCGCGTCTCGATCTCAGTCGTGCGCGGCGTCCTTCCCCTCCGCCATGTGCTGCGCGGCACAGTCCGGACAGATGCCGTGCGTAAAATCCACCGGCGTGTGACTCGCGATGAACCGCTCAAGCTGGTTCCAGTATCCCTGATCATCGCGCACCTTCTTGCACCACGCGCAGATCGGCAGCATCCCGGACAATACCGAGACGTCCGTCAGCGCCTTCTGCAGCGCCGCCTGGCGTCGGAGCATCTCGGCGATGAGCAGGCTCATGAAGATCGCCACGATGAAGAGGCTCGTTTCGAGCAACGAGAGCGAGACGAGTCGCTCGAACGCGGCACCTGCACTCCACTGCTGGATAGCAGACGTCGCAATGACGACGCGTGCGCCCATCACGACCACCTGGATGCCGCAGACGATGCTCGGCAGCATCACGACACTCTCGCCGAGCCGGGCACGCGCGGCCGTCAGGCTCAGCATCGCCGTCGCCGTGAGGATGGCCCACACGACGGAGTTCACGACGACGCGCACCTCGACGGACGCGCCGAAGAAGACCAGCGCCGCCAACGCCACCGCGTGTGCCACGCCAAGCGCAATCGCCAGCGTCGTGCGAGGCGCCTCGTCCACGAAACGCCAGATGCCGAAGAGAACAAACAGGTAGCCGAATGTCACGGCCGCTGTCGAGAGCACGGGGTCAAGCAGGATGGGAAGCCTCGGCCGCATCGCAAACAGGAGGTCGGCGACCACGAACGACAGGGCGCCGATCATCCAATACCGGAACGCCTCCAGCTCTCGGTGTCGCCACCACACATACGCCATGGACCCGGCCATGAGCACGGAGAGGCCGCTGTTGGTCACATTCTGCGTCAGAAAATCCATGCCGTCTCCCTGAGGGCCATTCGACTCCGCTGCGATCAGACGAAAGGCGTCACGCGCGGGGCGAGAAGAACGTCACCGCGGAGGTCACTGAGGTCAAGACGTCGAGACGCGCCGCAGCGTGCCGGTTGACGCGGGACGATGGCGGGCTCATTGTCATCGAGGTGTGGCGGCATCGGCGTCGCGGATGATCGCGCGGCCACCACGCGAAACGGGGTGGGAGGCAAGCGTTGACAGCACGGGTCGGGACCGCACCGCGGCGAGGACCTCGATACGCTCAACAGGCGGTGGCCTTGGGTGCCACGCTGCTCGTCCTCGCCATCGCGTGGGCCGTGCATCGCACGGAATCCGCCCGCGTCCGTGAGACGGCCTTCCGCACGCTCGCCGTGGTGGGGACGCTGAAGGCCGCACAACTGGAGAACTGGCGATGGGAGCGGCAGGGCGACGCCAGCGTTGCCGCGCAGTTTCCAGCGGTCGTTCGTGCCGCGATCTCGCTGACGCGAGGTCCGCGGGACGCAGCCGACGTGAAGACGGCGTTGCGCGTACTGCGCACGGAAGCGGATGCCTACGCCTACGAGAATGCGCTCCTCTTCGCCCCCGACGGGCGGGTCCTCTTTGCGCTTCACGATTCCGCGGCCAGGGTGGGCCCCACCACGCTGGATCTCGTCAAGGCGGCACGTGCTGCGTCGGCCACGGTGTTGTCGAACTTCTTCCGCGGCCGAGACGACGCGGTGCACGTGGATGTGGCGCAAGCGGTGCGCGACCCTGCCGGCCGGCTGATCGCCATCCTCGTCCTGCGAACCAACGCCGACACCCACCTCTACCCTATTCTCCGCGAGTTCCCCTCAACGCCGCGGGAAGCGGAAGTACTGCTCGCCAGAACGTTCGGGCCCATGGTCGTGGTCCTGAACAGCCGGCGCGATTCGATGGCGGCGCTCCCGAGCGCGTACATGATCCCGCGAAGCCGCGCGCGCGCCGTGGCGGTGCAGGCAGCGCAGGGCCATCGCGGGCGCGTGGCGGGGGTCAGTCATCTGGGTGAACCAGTACTTGCCGACCTGCGCGCGGTGAGAGGCTCGCCGTGGCTGCTGATCACCGAGAGCGATGAAGCGTACATCGCGGCGAGCATCGGATTGGCCGACAGGCTCATCGGCATCGGTGCCGTGCTGGCGTTGCTGGCGATTCTGACTATCGGCGCGTACGCGGAACGCCGCCGCGAGGCGATGGAATTCCGGCAACTGTACTTGCGAGAACATGTCGAGCGTGAGGCGGAGGCGGTCTTTCGCGCCACGCTCTACAGCATTGGCGACGCCGTGATCACGACCGACGCTGAGGGCCGCGTGGCCGCGATGAATCGCGTCGCGGAAGAACTCACGGGCTGGACCGAAGGCGAGGTGCGTGGCCGCGCACTCCGCCATGTCTACCGCGCGATCGACGAAACAACCCGCGCATCGACCGCGCCAACGATTCCATTCGTGCCGACAACCGTCGACCCGTCGGTGATGACCAATCACACGCTGCTGATCGACCGGTTCGGCGTCGAACGCCCCGTGATGAACAGCACCGCGCCGATTGTCGATACGGACAGGAGCTTGCGCGGGCTGGTGATCGTCTTTCGCGACCAGTCGGCGCTGCGGGAGCAACAGGGGAAGTTGCTGCAGGCGGAGAAACTGGCGAGCATGGGACGCCTCGCGGGCGGTATCGCGCACGACTTCAACAATATCCTTGCCGCCATACGCGGGGCCGCCGATCTCGCCGCGGTCGCCAAAGATGAGTCGTGGCGCGAGGATGTCTCGACAATCCAGTTCGCGGCCGAGCGAGCGACCACGCTGACGCGCCAGTTGTTGACCTTCAGTCGCCAGGAAGTCATTCGCCCGACGGAACTCGACCTCCAGGAGCTGACGGCCAACATGCACCGGATGCTGGTCCGATTGCTGCCGCCGAACATCAAATTTTCCGTGCAGGAGGCGACGGGACTCGACCATGTCCGTGTGGACCGCGGCCAGATTGAGCAGGTCGTGTTGAATCTCGCGCTGAATGCTCGGGACGCGATGGCGGCGTGCGGCACGATCTCCGTCGAAATGCGCAACATCGAGACACTTGAACGCGTGCTGCCAACCGGCACGCTCGCGCCAGGCCGCTACGTGTCGCTCGCGATCGCCGATACGGGCGTGGGCATGGACGACGCCACGCTCCGCAGGATCTTCGAACCGTTCTTCACCACCAAGGAAGCGGGGAAGGGCACCGGGCTGGGCTTGTCGACGGTCTACGCCATCGTGCAGCAGAACGGCGGCGGCATCGACGTAGCCAGTGCGCCCGGAAAGGGCACGACGTTTACGGTGTATCTCCCGGTCGCGGCGCGATCCGGCAGCGCGACTGAGGCGCCAGCGCAGCGCGGCTAACCGCCGCGTGGCATGCTGAATGACACAGCGCCGACCGCTCATCGCAGTCGGCGCTGTGCCGTTGTCCTCGCCGTCGCTCGATGCTAGGGCCAGTTCGTCGGCCCCACCATCGGAGACGACTGGCACCCACTCGGCCCGATGCCGCGCCACACCGTGGGCTGCACAAAGTCCGTCTGGCCTTCCGTGATCGCGATGGCACACCCGCCGGCTCCGGTGATGGCGATGATGCGCCGCAGGTAGGGCTCGCCGAGCGTCACTTCGCGCCATTCGGTGCCGTCCCAGCGCGAGATCTGCCCGTTGTCGCCGCCCATGTACAGCTCCTTTGGCCCACGCGCCCACAGGCCAAGCTGGAACAGGTTCTGCAGCGAGGACGGCGCGCGCGACGCGAGCCAACTGGTCTTGAAGGTCAGCGGCACGTCTGTCCACTGCGTGCCATCGTAGTGCACGAGCACGCTGTCGCCCACGGCCCACACGTCAGAGGCGCCGCTGCCCGAGATACGCACGAGCGTACGCGACGTCGGGCTGTTCATCGTCGTCCACGCGGTGCCGTTGTAGCGCTGAATACGCCCGCCGGCACCGATGGCAAAGATGTTCGATGACGAACTGCCCCAGAGACCATACATCACGTTGCCGCCCGACTCGACGCTACAGGACGTCGTCGACCTGCAGTGCGTGATGCCGGCGCTGCCGGCGATCCACACATCCGCGCCCGATCCCCACACGCCGTTGTAGCTGTCCGGCGTGCCGCTGAGCTGCTTGGAGAAGTCGCTGACGACGCTCCATCCGGTGCCATCGTATCGGTAGATCGTATTCGAATTGCCCACGGCCCACGCGTTCTTGGGACCGTCGCTCCACACGCCCTGCAAAATGCGAATCGTCTGCGTCGCCGGTGGCGGCGCGTCGACCGTCCACTTCACGCCATCCCAGCGCGCCAGAAACGCGTTCCAGCCCACCACGAAGGCGCTCGTCGCCGACGTCATGATCGCATCGCGCAGCGGCGGCATGTAGCTGATCGCCGTCGCGCTCGTTGCCGTCATGCGCTCCACTCGGCCAAAGCTGGACAGCACGTACGCCCCGCCGCCGCGCGCGTCGGGCCACGGCCGTCCCCCGGACTGGGTGAAGCGTAAGCGCGAGATCTCTCGCCACGTCGCGCCGTCAAACCGATAGAACGCGCGATCGACGTTGGCGCTGTCGCCGTACGCGTAGATCTCGTTCGACGAGAGCACGCCCCAGCGAATGAGCCGTCCAGGACTGAGCCCGGTGGTCGACAGCTGCGTCCATCCGGTGCCCGACCAGCGCAGCAGCGGGCCATTCTGCGTGAGGACGTATGCCTGTCCGGCCGCCGGGCACTGGAGGTCCAGCTTCGCCGAGTTGGTGGGACCGGGCACCGAGGTCCACGTCGTGCCGTTGAACCGGAACAAGCCGCCGTTCGTTGAGCTCGACGCGAACGCCTCGTTGGGCCCCGTAATGCAGACGCCGTCGATGCGCGTGGTCACGCCGACCGTGTAGCGCTGCCACGTCGCCGTGTTGCCAATCCACACCACGCCGCCTTCGCCGCCCGCGATCACGTACCGCGACGTGCCAGCCGTCACGCTCGCCACCGAGTTCAGCGAGTCGGTCACCGCCGCGACTTTGGCGATCGCCGAGCCGTCGTAATGGTACAGTCCCCCCGTACTGGAGATGTACACGTCGCCCTCGGTGAGCGCCGACACGTCATTGAAGTTCGTCGACGTCGCGGCCGTCGTGGCCGTCAGGCGGCGCCACTTTCCATTCTGGTTGATCTGGAGCTGCGGATACGTCTGAAAATTGTTGATTTGGTTGTTCGTCGGCGCTGGAAAGTCCGAACCGCGGCTCAAGGCGAAGATCACCGTTGAGCCCGCGCCGTTGGTGTAGCCGCTCAGGGGTGCGATACCGAGCACGCCACTTTGAGCGTTTGGACTCACCGCGCCACCAAGTCGCAGCGCCTCGTCCTTTTCCCAGGCGACGGCGCCAAACCGCGAGAGCGACAGGTCGATGGCGGGGATCGTCGGCGCACGACCCGGCACCACGTCGAACGGTCCGATCGGGAACTGCACGTCGTACGCATTCATGAACGGATCTTTGCCGCCGCTGTCCGTCGTAATGTTGAACGAGTCGGGAAGAATGCCCGCCGCCAGATACATCGTGCAGCCATCCTTGGAGCCGAGGCGCGTCGCGTCGGCGAGGCACGGCGCGATGTCGACGGGCAAGGTGACGGACTGCGTGCCCTGCACCACGCGTGACCACGTGAGCGAGAGAATGCGAATGCCGTCATCCTCAGTGCCCTGCGGCGGGCCGCGATACACCGCGCCCACCATCAGGAACAACGGCTTCGTCGCCACCTGTGACAACAGTCCGGTGGCGGTGATCTGCAGCGAGAACTTCCGCGACAGCGTGGCCTGACTCGGCGTGAACGCCTTGTCGGCGCAGGCGGCCAGCGCCGTCGAGATGCCGATGACCGCAGCGAGTGACGTGAGGCGCAGCACGCGCGCAACACGAGGCGTGTGGTTCATCGCGCCTCCCGACGAGAAGAGATGGAGAAGCCGAGGGACGCGCCGAACCCGGTGGTCGACAGCTTGCCGGTGTCAAAGGTGCCGTACTGCCCGTGGAGCGTGAAGCGTGTGAGCGTGCTGGTCCCCGCGCGCTCCACGCCAAGCGTGACGCCCGTCGCCGTCACGGCGGCGCCAACCAGCGCATCGGTGAAGGTGAGCCCCGAATGCCACCGCGCATCGGCGCCGATGATCAAACCGGCGCCGCTCGGGCCGCCGCGCACGCCGCCGAGTGATGCTTCGAGATAGGTCCCCGACGATCCCGACACCTTCGTACCGCTCGCGTCGCTGAACTCCGAGCGCATTCGCGCGGCCACGCCAAAGGTCGCAGTGCGCCAGCGCGACGCCGCGATGTCCATCTGCGAACTCACCGTGAACTGGGGCCCGAGCGTGTAGTCGTTCGACTCGGCGTCCGTCGAGCCGGAGAGCCGCACCTTGTCCTTGGTGAACATGTCGCCGACGAACAACAGGGCCCAGCGTCCTTCGCCAAGTGCACGGTCGAGTCCCGCCGTAATGTGGATGGCGGAACCCGGCGTGACTTGCGTCTCCGACCGGCCCGTTGAGAGCGCGAGCGCGATCGGCGAGTACTCGGAGCGCTGTTCGCCCGCGGCGCCGATGGCGAGCGCCCAATCGTCGCCGCCGAAGACGCGCACCAGTCCGAGTGTGACGCCGGTGCCGGTGCCGAACGCACCGATTGGCATGTGGAGCGCCGGGGCGCCAACGGCTTGCAGCGCACTGGTCTCGTCGGCGTTGAGTCCGACTTTGCCTGTGGGAAGATTGAAGCCGAGCGTCAGCTGCAGCGATTCTCCAACGATGGGCCCGGTCACTCGCAGCTTCACGTCGGTAGGGCCGGCGATGCTTACCAGCCGATCACCGCCGTCGCCAGAACCGCCCGCTGATCCAGCGCTGAGGTGCACGGCGCCATACGCGCCGGCGCCGCTGAGATCCACGCTCCAGCGTCCGACCCGTCCGCTCACCCTGAACGGCAGCGCAACCTCGGCGACATCAGCCACGGCGCCCGCCGATTGCGGAATCGCCGTGGTGAAGTGCCACGCGCTGATCGCGGTGCCCGTGCCCCAGCCGGTCGATGGCAGGAGCGTCTCCTGCGCCCGGGCGACGGACGCGCCGAACGCCAAGGACGTGATGACCGTCAGTGTGCGGCGGTTCATGGCGCCACCCGCACGGTGATGAGCAGCGAAAGAATCGAACTCACCGCAAGCGGCGCGTCCACTGCTTCAGGCAGCTTGGTGGCCACCGGCGCATTGACCGCGGTGGTGGCGAGGTCGAGCACGCGCGCCACGCTGAAGGTGCGCTGCGCCGCCGCAGCGGGCGCCGGCGCTGCGGCGACCGCCTGGTTATGCGCCGCAGTAAATGCAGCGTCGAGCCGCGCGGCATCTTCAAATGCCGCCGTGGCGCCCGCCGCATCGCCGTGCGCCTCGGCCTGCACGCCGCGGCCGTAGGCAACGAGCGCCGCGAGCTGCGTCGTCTGCCGCTGCTCGATGCTCAGTTTCTGCGCCGGCGTCAGCGTGATCCCCAGCCGCTCGAAGAGGAGCAACGCCAGTTCTTTCTCCGCGTCGATCACGCGCTCCAATGGCGCTTCGGCGAAGACAAGATCCTGTACCGTGGCGCTGATCACATCCACGACGCGCGCGCTGAGCCGGATGATGCTGCCGTTGCCGCGCGTTGCCTCGCCAATGAGAATCTGCCGAGCGCCGACGAGCCGTCCCACGCGCGGCGCTTGCTTGGGGTCGGTGACGCCGACGTCCACGAGATCGAGTTCGCGAAGGATGGCTTCGGTCTGCAGCCGCTCGACGAGATGCAGCATCGGCGACTTCGCGAGGTCGTTCATGAGCAGATCGGCGAGTCCGAAGCTCAGCGGCCGCAACAGCGTGTCGGTGGCCGCCACGCTGAACGGCACCACGCTGAACGTGCGCGGCGGAATCTTGCCGGGGTTGAGCGTGGCCTCGTGCGCGAGGGCCGCCTTGGCGGCCTTGTCGGCATCGGCGATCAGCGTCGCTCGGCGGGCCACTGGCGTGCTGGCGCAGGCGATGGCCGAGAGTGCCAGCATGGCACACGAGAGGCAACGAAACCAGCGACCAGCGTCGGTGCCCTGCGGTGCGTTCGCGCGACGGAGCGATGGCATCGGTTCTGGGGAGAGGGGGCTGAACAATGACCCAGTATGATCGGTATGATCTAGGTCGCGCGGCGCTCGGGCGCAACCCGACGCGTTCTGGCCCTCGTGGTCCGAGCTACATACATTAGTCCGTCGCCGCCCCGCCCCCCTTTTGCCCGCCCGAACGTGCCCAACGAGATTCGCGAGCAGCTGCAAACCACGCTCGGCGCCGCCTATACCCTGCAGCGCGAACTCGGCGGCGGCGGCATGAGTCGCGTGTTTGTCGCCGAAGAGAGCCGGCTCAAGCGGCAAGTCGTGATCAAGGTGCTGTCGCCCGAGTTGGCGCAGGGGATCAGCGTCGAGCGCTTTGAGCGCGAGATCCAGGTGGCCGCGGCGCTGCAGCAGGCCAACATCGTGCCCGTGCTCTCGGCGGGCGACACCAACGGCCTGCCGTTCTACACGATGCCGTTTGTCGAGGGCGAATCGCTGCGGGCGCGACTGGCGCGCGGCCCGTTGTCGATTGGCGAAGTGGTGAGCATCCTGCGCGACGTGTCGCGCGCGCTGGCCTATGCACACGCCCGCGGCGTGGTGCATCGCGACATCAAGCCCGACAATGTGCTCCTCTCGGGCGGCGCGGCCGTCGTCACGGACTTTGGCATCGCCAAAGCCATCAGCGCGTCGCGCACGCAGTCGGGCGGCGCGACGCTCACGCAGATCGGCACGTCCATTGGCACCCCCGCGTACATGGCGCCCGAGCAAGCGGCGGGCGATCCCGACATCGATCATCGCGCCGATCTGTACGCGCTGGGCGCGATGGCGTACGAGCTGCTCTCGGGCCAGGCGGTCTTCGCGAGCCGCACGCCGCAGCGCATGCTGGCGGCGCACATGAGCGAGACGCCCAAGCCGATCACCGAGGTGCGGCCCGACACACCGCCGGCACTCGCCGATCTCGTGATGAAGTGCCTCGCCAAGGACGCCGCGCAACGGCCGCAGAGCGCCACCGAGGTTGCGCAGGCGCTCGAGGCAACGAGCGGCGGTTCGATGGCGTCCATGCCGCCCATCCTGATGGGCGGACCCGGCATGTTCCGCAAGGCGCTCGCCGTGTACGCCGTCGCGTTTGGCGTCGTGGCGATTCTCGCGAAGGCGGCCATCGTCGGCATCGGACTTCCCGACTGGGTCTTCCCGGGCTCGCTGATCGTGATGGCGCTCGGCCTGCCGGTGATTCTCTGGACCGGCTATGTGCAGCGCGTCACGCGTCGCGCGCTCGCCGCCACGCCGACGTACACGCCGGGCGGAACGCCGAGTCTCGCGATGAAGGGCACGATGGCGACGATGGCGCTCAAGGCGGCGCCGCACGTGAGCTGGTACAAGACGGCGAAGGGCGGGGCGTACGCGTTTGGCGTGTTTGTGCTGATGATCGCTGCCTTCATGGGCATGCGGGCCTTCGGCATCGGGCCGTTCGGCTCCCTCATGGCGACGGGCGCGTTCAAGGAGCGCGACCGCGTAATTATCGCCGACTTCTCGGTGGCCAACGCTGATTCGTCGCTGGGGCGCGTGGTCGGCGACGCCATTCGCGCGGGCCTCGGCGACTCGCGCGTTTTCACGCTGGTGACGCCGTCCGAGATGGGTGGCGCGCTGCAGCGCATGCAGCTCAAGCCGACGGCGCGCGTGGACATTTCCACCGCGCGGCAGATGGCGCTGCGCGAGGGCGTCAAGGCGATCATCGACGGCGACGTTACGCTGGTGGGCACGAGCTACATCGTGGCGGTGCGGCTAGTGACGGCCGACTCGGGGCGCGAGTTGGCCTCCTTCCGCGGCACGGCCAAGGGCTCGGACGACATCATCACGGTGGCCGACGATCTGTCGCGAAAACTGCGCAGCAAGGCGGGTGAATCACTGCGCCGCGTGCAGGCGACGCCGGCGCTGGCGTATGCCTCCACCAGTTCGCTGGACGCGTTGCGCAAGTACAGCGAGGGCGCGCGCGCCAACGACATCGAACGCGACTTTCCCAAGGCGGTGCGTCTCCTGAAAGAAGCCGTGTCGCTCGACTCGAATTTCGCCGAAGGGTGGCGCAAGCTCTCCGTGGCGATGCGCAACGGTGGCGGGTTCCCGCCCTCGGCGTCCGACTCGGCCATCCAGCGCGCCTACAACCTCCGCGAGCGCATGACGGAGCGTGAGCGCGACGCGGTGCTCGCGTACTATTACCAGTTCAGCCCTGGCTATGATCGCGCCAAGGCCATCGCCACCTACGAGCGCATGCTGGCCCGCGGCGACAGCAGCGTGGCGCTGCAGAATCTCGCGGTGTCGCTCGGCTCACGGCGGGAGTTCGCCAAGGCGGAGTCGCTGTATCGCGCGCAACTCGTGCGGGAGCCGAACTCGCAGAACGCGTTCAATAATCTCGTGAGCACGCTGGAGAATCAGGGGAAGTGGCATGACCGCGATTCGGTCGTCGCCGTCGCACGCCAACGCTTCGGCAGCGCGACGTGGGTTCGCGAACGCGACATCGAGCACATGCTCGATTCCGGCCGCGCGCCGGAGGCGATGAAGGTGCTCGATTCCGCCCGGAAGGCCGGTGATGCCAGGAGCCCCACGTGGGCGCTCAACGTGCAGATGAGCGTCCATGACGCGATGGGCCAGTTCCGCCTACGTGAGTCCGCAATGGACCAAGTCCGGGCCATCAGTCTGCAGGCGGGCCGCGCAAACCCCTTGGTCTTCTTCGTCGGCAACAAGATGAACGCGCGACTGGATGCCGGCATGCCGTACGAGCCGATGCTCCCGGCGTTCGACGCCGCCACCGACTCCATGAAGATCGAGTCGCTGCCGGTGACTGACCGTCCGTATCTCTGGCTCGCGGAAATGAACGCGAAGTTCGGGCGCGTGGACAAGGCGCGCGCGTGGATTGCCAAGTACGACGCGACGGTGAAGGACACGGCGTTGCGCCGTTCTAACCTTCCGTCATACCAGCACAGCATGGCGCACATCGCGACCGCCGAGAAGAAGTGGCTCGAAGCGGGGCGGCTGGTGCGGCAGATGGACAAGCGGCCGGATGGCCCGGCGCGAGAGTGCGTGGAGTGCGAGTCCACGGAGGCGCTCGAACTGTACCTGCGGTCCGGCATCGCCGACTCGGCGCTCGCCGTGTACCAGGAGTACCTGCGCACGCCGCAAGGCAGCCGACCGCGCACCGGGCCCGACTACGACCTCGGCGCGCCAATCATCGAAGCGGTGGCCAAGCTCTACGACAGCAGGGGCGATACGAAGAACGCGGCGAAGCTCTACGGCGATTTCGTCGAGGCGTGGAAGAACGCCGACCCCGAACTGCAGCCGCGCGTGAAAGCGGCACGCGAGCGTCTCGCCAAGCTGCAACCCGTGGAGAAGCCGCGGTCATAGCGTGACCTCCATGCCACCTCTCGCGCTGGCCACGGGTTCCACCCTCGGCCGCTATCGGCTCCTCTCGCGCCTCGGCGCCGGCGGCATGGGCGAAGTGTGGAAGGCGCTCGATGCGAATCTCGACCGCGAAGTGGCCATCAAGGTCCTGAGCAGCGGCGCGCTCGGCGACGGCACGTCGCGCGAGCGCTTTCGGCGCGAGGCGCACGTGCTGTCGCGCCTGTCGCACCCCGGCGTCGCCACCATCTTCGACTTCGATGCGCACGACGGCGTCGACTTTCTCGTCATGGAGTACGTCGCTGGCGGCTCACTGCAGGAGCGGCTCGAGACGGGACCGCTCGCCATGGACGAACTCGTGCGTGTCGGCGCCGCCGTGGCCGATGCGCTGCACGATGCGCATCAGCGCGGCTTCCTGCATCGCGACCTCAAGCCGGGCAACGTCGTGCTCACCACCGGCGGCCAGCCCAAGATTCTCGACTTCGGACTCGCGCAGCTGCTCGGCGGCGACAAGACCACGGGCGCGTTGACGCAAACCGGGCTGATCGTCGGATCGCTGCCGTACATGGCGCCCGAGCAGCTGCTGGGCGAAGGCGATGATGCACGCACCGACATCTACGCGCTTGGCATCTTGCTCTTTGAAATGGCCACCGGAAGGCGTCCGTTTGTGAAGGAGCGGGCCGAAGCGCTGATGTTCGAAATCTTCAACAACGCGGCGCCCTCGGCGCGATCGCTGCGTCCCGACGCGCCCGCCGCGCTCGATCAGCTCATCGCTGATTGCCTCAGCAAGGAGCCGGCGCGGCGTCCGGCCACCGCGGCCGAGGTGGCGCGCCGGTTGCTCGGCACCGCCACGCCGTCGGGCGAGACCGCGTCGGCGACGCGCAGCGCCATCAAGTCCATCGTCGTGCTGCCGCTGCGCAATGTCTCGAACGACGCGTCGCAGGAGTACTTCGCCGACGGCATGACCGAGGCGCTCATCTCCGACTTGGCGCGCATCAAGGCGCTGCGCGTCATCTCGCGCACGTCGGCCATGCAGTACAAAGGGAGCGCCAAGTCGCTGCCTGACATCGCGCGCGAACTCAACGTGGACGCCGTGCTCGAAGGCTCCGCGCTGCTGATCGGCAGTCGCGTGCGCGTCAGTGTGCAGCTCATTTCCGCACGCGCCGACGACACACTCTGGGCCGAGCGCTACGATCGCCAGCTCGACGACGTACTCGGTCTGCAGAGCGAACTCGCGGAGACGGTCGCGCGCGAGATTGCCATTCAGATCACGCCCGCCGAGGCGACGCAGCTCGCGCGGCGTTCGACGGCGAACCCCGAGGCGCATCTCGAGTACCTGAAGAGCCGGCACGCGTTCTTCGCAGCGTCGCCGGAGGCGGTGGAGCTTGGCATGCGGCACGCGCGGCGCGCCATCGAACTCGATCCGTCGCTGGCGCTTGCCTGGAGCGCGCTCGCCGACCTCCACATGATCGCGGCGGTGCGCGGCATGGTGCCGCCGGCGGAGGCCGCTGCTGCATCGACCGCCGCCGCGGATCGTGCGCTCGCACTCGATCCCACGCTGGCCGACGCCTATGCCTCACGCGGCGCCATCAACTGCGTCACTGGCGATCTGCGCGGCGGTCTCGCGATGCTGCAGCGCGCCATTGTCCTGAATCCGGGCGTTGGCAATAGCTACTCGTGGATGGGCCGCGCGCTGTACTCGTTTGAACGGCACGAGGAAGCCCTCGCCGCCAAGTTGAAGGCATGCAGCCTCGATCCGTTGTCCATGCTGATCCGCACCGGCGTCGGCGATGCGTACTACTTTGCGCGCGAGTACGAGAAGTCGGTCTTCCACTACCGCATGGCGCTTGAGCTGGACCGCCGCTTCGATGGTGCGCACACCGATCTGGCGCGTTCGCTCGAAGCGCTCGGGCGCTTTGACGAAGCGCGCGCGGAGTATGAGGAGGGGCGCAAGCTCGCGGGCGGTGTCGCTGGTCCGTCGTTTGGACTGGCGCATCTCGAGGCGGCGGCCGGCAACGAAGCCGAGGCGCGCCGTATTCTCGCGGAACTCACTGCGGCGCGGGGCACCCGCGTCGTCTCGGCGTGGGGCATCGCGGCCCTGCACGCCTCTCTGCACGACGTGGACGACGCGTATCGATGGCTGGAGATCGCGATCGAAGAGAAGGCCTCGGGGCTGATTCTCTTCCGCGTGCATCCGCGGCTCGATCCCATCCGGCAGGATCCGCGCTACCAGCCGATGGTCGTGCGGCTGGGATTGGCGGACGCGTGACCGAATCGCGCACGCCCGATCCCCTGCACGGCGTCACGCTGCAGATGATGATCGAGCACCTCGAGACGCGGTACGGCTGGGACGGACTTGCCGAACGCATCGCCGTTCGGTGCTTCACGCACGAGCCCAGCGTGAAGTCGTCGCTCAAGTTCCTGCGCAAGACCCCATGGGCGCGCGCCAAGGTCGAGTCGCTCTACCTCCACTCCGTGGCGCACCCGCGCAAGACGCCGAGGGTCCCCGCATGACGGATCGCCGCTACGACGATGACGAAGTCGCCGAGATCTTCCGGCGCGCCACTGAAGTGCAGCGTGACGCGGGCCAGCTGCTGCCGTCCACGACGGGGATGTCGCTCGCCGAGCTGCAAGAGATCGGCAAGCAGGTGGGTGTGCCCGCCGAACTGCTGGCCGATGCGGCGCGGTCGCTCGAGCGGCGCGAGCCGCGCTTTCAGCGCACGCTGTTTGGTCTCACGGTGGGCGTGGGCCGCTCGGTGTCGCTCGACCGGCGCGTGTCCAACGAGGAGTGGGAGCGGCTGGTCGTCTTCTTGCGCGACACCTTCGATGCGCGCGGTACGTTCCGGGTGGACGGGTCGCTGCGTCAGTGGACCAACGGCAACCTGCAGGTCCTCATCGAGCCCACGGAGCACGGCGACCGCCTGCGGATGCGCACCGTGCACGCCAATGCCCGCACGCTGATGATGATGGGCGTCGGCATCGTCAGCGTGACGGCCATCGTCGCCGCGATCTCGGTCTTCGTCGGACTGCCCGATCTCGCCGAGAAGCTCCGATCGCTGCTGCCGCTCGCACTGACGGGCGGCGCCACGTTCGGCGTGGGCTGGACACGGTTGCGCGGCTGGGCCGCCACGCGACTGAAGCAGATGGACGACATTGCCGCGCGCGTCACTGCAGCTGGCAGCCAGCCGGGTGACGACGCGCCGCAGCTGCCGTCCGGCGACTAGCGCTACTTGATCAGCGTGATCTTCTTGGCCAGCACCACCGTCTCACCAGACGGGGTGCCGGTGGCGGTCGCCCGCGCCCCGTTCTTCACGTCGCCGCACACACCATTCTCGTAGGTCGTCTCGGCCGACGCCCGAATGCGCTTGCCTTCGAGGGTGAAGACGATGGTTGGGCATGTCCCTTCGAAGGCGCTCGCGGTTCCGGTAATCGTCACTGTGGCCGACGTCGTGGGCGTCGTGGGCGTAGCCGGCGGCGTCGTTGGTGTGGTCGGGGTCGTGGTGGTGGTGAGCGGGGGGAGAACCGCCACCTTCGTGGCGAGCACGCTGGCATCTGCCTGCGTAGTGCCCGAAATCGTGAAACGCGCGCCGTTCTTCACGTCGCCGCACGCACCGCCGTCATAGACCGTCGCCGACGACGTCTTGATGACTTTGCCTTCCAGCTTCAGTGACACGGCTGGACACGTGCCTTCGACGGCACTCGCCGTACCCGTGATCGTGACCGCGGTACCGGTCGCGGGCGGTGTCGTAGGCGTCGTCGTTGGCGGCGTTGTCGTTGGCGGCGTCGTCGTGGTCGTCGCCGGCAGGATCGTAACCTTTTCCGCGGACACGCTGGCGTCCGTCTGCGTCGGGCCGGCGACATTGACGCGCGATCCGTTCTTCACGTCGGCGCAGGCGCCGCCGTCAAAGCGCGTCGCAGCCGCAGTCTTGATGACCTTGCCTTCGAGTTTGAACGTGATTGCCGGGCAGGCGCCGGCGAGGCTGCTCACCGTGCCGGTGATGCCGGACGTGGCGCTGGAGAGTCCCGAGGCATCACCCGACGTGCTGCCCAACGCGGCGACTGACGTGACGGGAGCGGTCTGCGTGTCGGAGCGTCCGCAGCCAGCGAAAAGGAAGAGCGGTGCGGCGAGGAGCAGTCTGCCTGCAATGCGCGACATGGCGGTCGTCCTGGATTCGTCCTGACGGTGGATCGCGACCGGGGGGTATGAGAAAATATTGCATCTCCAGTGCCGTGTGTCGAGGGTCTCGGCGAGTTGCGCCGACTAGGTCGGCATGACGCGCCGCGCCGCGCGATGCCGCGCGCATCGGGGATGCCGCCACTCTGCCCGTTCCGTACCTTAAGAAGCGGCGCGCCACCGCGCCTGTCCCTGACTGTTGTTCCGCACCGGAGACCATGTGACCACGACTCATTTGCCTTGGCGTCGCCTCGCGGCGATCGGCCTGCTCGCTGTCTGCATGACCGCTTCCGCTGCCGCGCAGACGCGGCTGCTGCGATTCCCCGCCATTCACGGCGATCGCGTCGCCTTTACCTATGCGGGCGACCTCTGGACCGCGCCGGTCGCCGGCGGCACCGCCACGCGACTCACGGCGCATCCGGGCATTGAGGTGTACGCGCACTTTTCGCCCGACGGCAAGTGGGTGGCGTTCACCGGGCAGTACGACGGCGATGAGCAGGTCTATGTCGTCCCCGCCGAGGGCGGCGTGCCGAAGCAACTGACGTACTACCCGGCGCGAGGACCGTTGACGCCGCGCTGGGGCTGGGAGAATCAGGTGTATGGTTGGACCGCCGACGGCAAGAGGATCATCTTCCGCTCGAGCCGCGACTCGTGGAGCCAGGGCATCACGCGGCTCTACACGGTGCCGGTGGCCGGCGGTCCCGCCGAGCCGATGCCGATGCCCGAAGCGGGCGCCGGCGATCTCTCGCCCGACGGCACGCAGGTGGTCTACTCGCCGATCTTCCGCGATTTCCGCCCCGAGAAGCGCTACGGCGGCGGCATGGCGAATGACCTGTTCATTTTCAATCTCAAGACGAACGACGCCAAGCGCATCATCGACGACGTGCGCTCGGATCGCGACCCGATGTGGATTGGCCAGACCGTCTATTTCAACTCGGACCGCAGCGGCACGTTCAATCTGTACGCGTACGACATCGCCACGGCCAAGACGAAGCCGATCACGAGCAACAAGACGTGGGACGTGCGCTGGCCGAGCAGTGACCACGCCGGGCGCATCGTGTACGAGCTGGACGGCGAATTGCAGCTCCTCGACACCAAGACGGGGCAGAGCAAGGCCATCGCGATCAGCGTTCCGGATGATGGCCTCTGGAAGCGGCCGTCGAGCGTGTCCGCCGCGGGTCAGATGGAGGAGTTCGCGCTGTCGCCCAAGGGAGAGCGGGCATTGTTCACGGCGCGCGGTGACATCTTCACCGTGCCCATCGAAAAGGGGCCGACGCGCAACCTGACGAACTCGTCGAGCGCGCACGACCGCGCGGCGTCGTGGTCGCCGGATGGCGCGCGCATCGCGTTCGTCTCGGACAAGACGGGCGAAGAAGAGCTGTACGTCATCGATCAAACCGGCAGCGGCGCCGCGGAGCAGCTCACGCGTGGCGGAACGGCACAGCGCTTCGGGCTCGTTTGGGCGCCCGACGGCAAGCGTCTTGCGTTCAGCGACAAGGACGGCAAGCTGTACGTCTATGGATTCGACGACAAGAAGATCACGACGATCGCGTCCAGCGATCGCGGCCGCATCGGCAGCTACTCGTGGTCGGCTAAGGGCGGCTACATGGCCTTCACGTCGCGCGCGGCGAACAATTTCAGCCGCATCTTCATCTGGAGCCCGAAGGATCAGCAGGCGCACGCCGTCACCGACGGGATGTGGAATGCGACGAGCCCGGCGTGGGATCCCGACGGCAACTACCTCTATTACCTGAGCGATCGCGACTATCAGCCGCAGCTGTCGGGGGCGGAGTTCAACTACGCGACCAACCGCACGACGAGCATCTTCGCGGCCGCGCTGCGCAAGGACGTCAAGCATCCATTCCCGCCGCAGAGCGACGAAGCCACCGTTGAAGCCGCGAAGGCTCCCGCGGCTGCAGCAGACGCCACGCCGGCAAAGGGCGCGCCGGCCGCTGCCGCTGCGCCAATGGGCGCTGAGTTCGCCGTCGATTTTGACGGCATCGCGTCGCGCGTCACCCGCGTGCCGGTGGAGGCCGACAACCTCGGTGGTCTGCGTTCCATCAAGGGTTATCTCGTCTACTCGGTGAATCCCGCGGGCTTCTACGGTCGCGAGGGTGATCGTCCCTCGGTGCTCAAGCTCTTCGGGTTCAAGGACCGCAAGGTCTCGACGCTGATCGATGGGGTCGGCGGATGGACGCTCTCCGGTGACGGCTCGAAGGTGCTGGCGAGTGCCGGCGGACAGATCGCGCTCTACGACGCGACGCCGACCGGCGCCGCCTCCAAGAAGCCGGTGTCGACGGCGGGGATGATGGTTGACCGCGTGCCAGCCGATGAATGGAACCAGATCTTCCACGAAGTGTGGCGCCGCTATCGCGACTACTTCTACGTGGAGAACATGCACGGCTTCGACTGGGCCGCGATCGGCAAACGCTACGAGGCGCTGCTGCCGTACGTCGCGCACCGGTCGGACCTGAACTACATCATCAGCGAGATGATCTCCGAACTCACCGTGCAGCACACGTACGTGGAGGGCGGCGATTTTGAGATTCCGCGACGGACGCCGGTCGCGCTGCCGGGCGCGCGCTTTACGCTCGATGCCGCGAGCGGCAAATACCGCATCGCCAAGATCTACGGCGGGCAGAACGAAGAGGCGATCTATCGTTCACCCCTCACGGAGACGGGCGTCAACGTCGCGGAGGGTGAGTACGTGCTCGCCATCGACGGCGTGCCGCTTCGCCCAGACGAGGACCCGTACCGTCTGCTGCGCGGCAAGGCCGATCGGCCGGTGCAACTCACGGTGAGCAAGACGCCCACATCCGACGGCGCGCGCACCGTGACGTACACGCCGATTCGCAGCGAAGGCGATCTGGCGTATCTCGACTGGACACAGCGCAGCCGCGACATGGTGACCAAGCTCTCGGGTGGGCGGCTCGGCTACCTGCACATCCCCGACATGGGGGCGCCCGGCATCCGCGAGTTCATCAAGTGGTACTACGGACAGCTCGACAAGGAAGGGCTGGTCGTGGACGTGCGCGCGAACGGCGGCGGCAATGTCAGCCGCATGCTCATCGAGCGCCTGCGCCGCAAACTGCTCGGCGTCAACTACGGCCGCGTCGGGAACAAGAACGGCAACACGTACCCCGACGGTGTGTTCATTGGTCCGATGGCGGCCATTCTCGATGAACGTTCATCCAGCGATGGCGACATCTTCCCCTACATGTTCCGCCAGTCGGGGCTTGGCCTCCTCATCGGCAAACGCTCGTGGGGTGGCGTCGTTGGCATCGGCGGCGGCGTACCGCTCATCGACGGCGGCTCGATCAGCGTGCCGGGCTCAGGGCTCGCCAGCGCCAAGGGCGAATGGGTGATCGAAGGCTACGGCGTCGATCCCGACATCGTCGTCGAGAATGACGTGAAGTCGGTGCTCGCCGGCCATGACCCGCAGCTCGAGCGCACGGTGGCCGAGTTGCTGAAGCAGATCGACGCCAAGCCGGTGAAGTTGCCGCCAATGCCGGCTGCTCCGGTGAAGACGCCCAAGCCGTAAGGCCGCGGCACGGTACGGTACCAGAGCGAGCGCCCCGGGGCCGTTGCCTCGGGGCGCTCGGCGCGTCGGCAGTATGACGCATGACGCATGACGCACGATGCACCATGCACGATGCACCATGCACGATGCATGACGCTACGCTGACGCGGTGATCGTCCGGTATGACGCAGCAAGAACTTTCGGCGTATGGGTAGCACTTATCATCAGAACCACTAGATTGTTCGGATCGCATTACGCAGGCCAACGCTCGACCATTCCGGGGTTCAGACGCTGTACGGTCTGCGCCGTCGGCCGACGCCTGGAGCCATGACTGATCCGCTTCCGTTAGAACAAGCAGCGCCGTTGTCTGCACACGCGCCTGGCGCGTTGCTGCGCTGCGACTCAGACCTCGTCGGCGTGCTCGTCACGCACGACTGGCGCCGGCTCATCGCCATCCGCCCCATCAAGGCCGGCAAGCGCATCTTTGTCGTCGAAGGTCACGAGACGGCAACGCCCACGCGCTACTCCATTCAGGTGGGGATGGGACTCCATCTCGATCAGGACCGGCTGCACGACATGAACGAAGTCGTGCGCCGCTACTTCTGGCGCTGGATGGACCACGACTGCGATCCGTCAACGGTCATTCGCAACCGCGCCGTCATCGCGCGCCGCGACATCGAGGAAGGTGAGGGGATCACCTTCAACTACAACACCACCGAATACGACCTGGCCGAGCCGTTCCGCTGCCGTTGCCAGAGCGCGCTGTGCATCGGGACGGTGCGTGGCGCCAAGCATCTCACGCCCGCGCAGCGCGCGCTGGTGGACGAGATGCTCGCCGACTACCTGCGCTGACGCATCGGCACTGTCAGCGCAGCGCTGCGTCGGCATAGCCCGCCGCGGCATCGCCGCCGCGCCTTCACCGGTGCCGCAGCGCCGCCGCAATCGCCGCCTCGGCCAGCGGCGCCATCAATCGGTAGCCTGCCTCGTTGGGATGCACGCCGTCGGCTGAGATGGCCGCGGGCAGGCCGCCGCGCGCATCGACCATCGCCGTATGGTAGTCGAGATACGTGTCGCCATGCGCCGCGCAGTACTGCGTGATCCATGCGTTGAGTGCGATGATCTTCGGCGCCGGTTCGAGACCGGGCTTCCACGGATAGTCGAAGACCGGCAGCACTGACGAGAGCACCACGCGGATTTCGTGCTGCCGCGCGACCTCGGCCATCGCCGCGAGATTGTCCTCGATCATCTCGAGCGTTGATGGACCTGTGTTCCCGGCAATGTCGTTGGTCCCCGCCAGGATCACGACCACCGCGGGTTTGAGCGCCACGACATCCTGATGGAAGCGCACGAGCATTTGCGGTGTGGTCTGTCCGCTGATGCCGCGGCCGATGTATGGCCTGCCGGGAAACATCGAGGGGAAATAGCGTGCCCACGAGTCGGTGATCGAGTTGCCGTAGAAGACCACGCGCCGCTCGTCCATCGCCGGCGCAGCGAGCGAATCATTCGCCGCGCGGTACCGCCGCAACCCCGCCCAGTCGTTGCGCAACCGCTCGAGTGCGGCCGAGTCGCGCGCTGCCGCGGACGGGGCAGGCGCCACCTGCGCCGAGGCGGTAACGGCATACACAAGCGCGAGTGAAGCACGGAGGGAGCGTCGCATAGGGTTCCTCGAGGGCGGCCGCGGTGTCGCGACGCGAGCAAATGTACGACCTCGCGCGCACCTAGGTGTCGTACCCCGCCGCATGGATGTCCCGCACCGCCCGCCCTGACGGGTCCGTCATCTGCGCAAACGCTGCGTCCCACCGCAGCGCGGTCTCGGTGCTGCATGCCACGCTCCGCTCCCACGGCACGCAGTGAACGGCTGTCGCACTCGGGAAGTGATGCTCGAAGAGCTGGCGGTACACATAGGCCTCCTTCGTCTCCGGTGTCTTTACCGGAAAGCGCTCCGCGGCGCCGCGCAGCATACTGTCCGTCACCTCGCGCTCGGCGTGTGCCTTGATGCCGTCGATCCACGCATAGCCGACGCCATCGGAGAACTGCTCCTTCTGCCGCCAGAGCACATCGTCGGGGATGGCGCCGTCGAAGGCGTGGCGCAGTGGGTACTTCTCGATGGGGCGCGGGCGCGGCGCGTTGCGCGGCAGCTTGCGCGAAGGATCGAACGACATCGCCACGTCGAGGAACTCGCGGTCGAGAAACGGCACCCGCACCTCAACCCCCCACGCGGCGCCGGACTTGTTGGCGCGGGCGCAATCGTACAAGTGGAGCTTCTCCAGCTTGCGCACGCACTCGGCGTGCAACTCGTCGCCGTCGGGCGCTTTGTGAAAGTAGAGGTACCCGCCAAAAATCTCGTCCGCTCCCTCGCCCGACAGCACCATCTTGATGCCCATCGCGCGGATCTTGCGCATCATCAGGTACATGGGCGTCGAGGCGCGAATTGTCGTGATGTCAAACGACTCGAGATGGTAGATCACGTCGGACAGTGCATCGAGGCCTTCCTGCACCGTGAAGTGGATCTCGTGATGAATGGCGCCAATCGACTCGGCGACCTTGCGGGCCGGGCCGAGGTCCGGTGCGCCCGCGAGGCCGACGGCGAAGGAGTGGATGCGCGGCCACCAGCTGGGCGTGGCGCCGCCTTCTTCCACGCGCCCTTCGCGATACTTCGCGGCAATCGATGCCACCAGCGAGGAGTCAACGCCGCCTGAGATGAGCACGCCGTACGGCACGTCGCACATCAGCTGGCGACGCACCGCGGCCTCGAGCGCTTCCCGCAGCACACCGGCGTCATACGGTGCGTCGGGCACGCGGCCCGGCTCGGCCCACGCCGGCTCGTAGTAGCGCTGAAAGCCCTTGTCCGCCTCGTGACCCAGATAGAAATGCCCCGGCGGAAACTCCTTGATGCGTTCGCAATGGCCCACCAGCGCCTTCATCTCGGAGGCCACGTACAGATGGTCGTGTCGGTCCCATCCCACATACAGTGGAATGACGCCGATGGGATCGCGCGCAATGAGAAACGTGCGGCGCCGCGGATCGTGCAGGACAAATCCGAAGATGCCGTTCATCCGGTTCAGGAACTCGCGCGGTGACGTCTCGTCGTAGAGGTAGAGAATCACCTCGCAGTCGGAGCGCGTCTGGAAATCGTGCGCTCCCGTGAGTCCCTGGCGCAGCGCCTGATGGTTGTAGATCTCTCCGTTGACGGCGAGCACCGTGCCGGTGAGCGTGTCGATGAGTGGCTGGGCGCCGTGCTCGACGTCAACGATGGACAGCCGCTCATGGGCGAGTATCGCCTGCTCGTCGCTGTAGATCCCGCTCCAGTCGGGGCCGCGATGGCGGATCTTGCGCGCCATGGACAGCGCGTGGCGGCGCAGCTCCGCGGCGTTCGAGCGCGCGGGGTCAAGGCCGAGAATGGTGAGGATGCCGCACATGGAAACTCCACGAAAAAGAAAAGCCCCCGATTCGCCGCGGCGAATCGGGGGTGGCCGGAAGCTTGGGTTTCTACAACGCGCCCAAACCGGTCCACGCGCGATTCGCGCGAGGATTCCGATTGCTATTGCGGCTAAACCGCGAGAGGGTGTGCGTCATGGGCTCTGCGAAGAGTATCGGTCCGCCATCGCAAAGGTCAAGCGGGGCGGCGCGACCCGCCCCGCCCGCTCCTACGCCGTCAGTTCGTCGTACGCCGCGGTCAGCACGCGTTCGATCAGCGGTCCGTGATCGGGGAAGCCCTTCAGCGGATCCGTGATCTTGATGACGACGTCGCGCGGCCTGCCCGCCTTGATCTCGCCGCGCACGAACTCGAGCAGCGCGCCGAGATAGTCGCGCTGGTACTGCAAATCGGCGCGGTTCCCCGTGGCCTTGAACGCCGGATTCGCGTGGCCAAAGATGAAAATGGTGTCGGCGCCGTGATCCTTGATGACGCCGTCCAGCACCTCGCTCCAGTGCGCGATATTGGCGCCGCCGGGGCGATCGATGACTGGATGCCGGCGATTGAACACGAGATCGCCCACATGCGCGACATTGGCCTTCTCGAACGTGATCACCGCGTCGCCGCCCGTATGCGCAGCACCGTAGTACTTGAGTGACATCGTCTCACCGCCCACGGCCTCGCGCCACGTCGTGTCAAAGAGCGTGTCGGCGTAGACCTGCTCTGGTGGCGGCGGCGGAACCGGCGCTCCGGCTGCAGGCGGCGGCGCGTTGCGCGCCGCCAGCGCCGCGCGCTCAGCCGCCTCGCGCTGCAACCTCGGCACGTTGGCGTGCGCGAGAATCTTCTTGGCCGCCGGCCGGAAGACCCCGTTGCCGCCCGTATGGTCGCCGTGATGGTGCGTGTTCACCAGGAAGTCGAGCGGACGCGAGGAGGTGCGCGCGTTCACCGCATCGAGACAGATCTTCGCGGTGTCGGGGAACTGCGAGTCGACGACGACGGCGCTCTTGCCGTCGATGTGCCAGCCGATGGTGCCTCCGCGGCCGGTGAATGTGCCCACCGTGCCACGCACGAGCGTGAGCAGGTCGGGCTCCTGCACGGTGGTGCCCTGGGCAAGCAGCGATCGCCAATCGATGGCGGTGGCCGCGAGCGCGAGCGTGGAGGACTGGAGAAAACGGCGACGATTGATGGGCATGGTGGAAGGCACGGGAAGGATCGGCGTGATGGGCATCGACCAGGGCCGCGCGCAGAGCAGCGCCCGCAACGCGGTGCCTCCTATTGTACGAATCGCGGGCGGCGCCCGCGAGCACTCAGCGTTCGATCACCCGGCCATTGACGATGGTGGTGCTTGCCTCGAGCTGTGGCAGCTCGCGCGGCGCGATGCCGTAGAGATCGTGCGACCAGACCACGAAATCGGCCAGCTTCCCCGGTTCAATCGACCCCTTTGTCGTCTCCTCGAACGCGGCGTACGCCGAGCCCATCGTATGAATGCGCAACGCGTCGCGCATGCTCAGCCGCTGCTCGGGCCCCGGCACGTAGTCCTCGCGACCGCGGCGCAGCATCGCGCCCTGAAACGCATACCGTGGCTCGCCGAGGATGGTCGCCGGCAGGTCGCAGCCGAAGGCCAGCGGGATCCCCATGTTCATCATCGTGCGAAGGGGGAGATACCGCCGCATGAGCGCATCGCTGCAGAGCTGCCGCGTGGCGGCGCCAAAGAACGCGATCCACTGCGGCTGTACGCTGATGACCATCCCCAGTTTCCTGATGCGCTCCAGCGCCGCCGGGGTGGGGAAGATGGCGTGCTCGATGCGATGCCGGTGGTTGTCGCGCGGGCTGGCGTTGAGCGCCGACTCCACCGCATTGAGGGACATGTCGATGGCCCGGTCGCCGCAGGCGTGAAACGCAATCTGCAATCCGGTCTTGTGCAGCTTCAGCACCATGCGATTCAGTACGTCCTGCTCGAAGAACGGGTACGCCCGGTTCGACAACGCGAGGCTGTTATCGTACATCAACCCGGTGCCCGCGCTGAAGCCGCCGTCGATGGCCAGTTTCCAGCCCCCAAACGTGAGCCACGGGTCGGTGAAACGTTCGAACGCCTGCAGCGCTGCGTCCAGTTGCTGCTCGGAGTTGAGGTAGCGCAGCAGATAGAGCCGCGTGCGCAGTTCGCCGCGCCGCGCCAGCGCGCGATACAGATCGACATGCGCCTGCTGCATCACGATGACGTCCTGCGCGCTCGTATACCCGAAGGCGAGGGTGCGTCGCTGGCCTTCCAGCACATCCTGCTCATTCAGCGTGCCATATCCCGGAATGCTGCGCGCGATCAATTGCTCGGCCGGGTAGTGGAAGAGCAGCCCGTTCGGCTCGCCATTCGCGTCGCGGCCGAACTTCGCGTTGAGCGGATCGCGCGATGTGCTGGTAACGCCCGCGAGTCGCAGCGCGCGCGAGTTGGCCATGCCGAACTGTCCTGACCGGTCTTTCACGTACACGGGATGATCCGGCGAGACTGCGTCCAGCTCCGCCAGCGTCGGCATCATCGGCACGCTCAAGCTGAATCCCTGATTGCCAACCACCCACTCGCCCTTGGGGGTCACCTTGGCGCGCGCCGCCACGAGTCCAAGCAGATCGTCCTTGGTGCGCGCCTTCGGAAACCGGAGATCAAAGAGCGACGCACGGAACTGCTGGCCGTAGTACAGAACGTGGAGGTGCGAATCCACGAGCCCGGGCGTCACGCACTTGCCACCGAGGTCGATGACCTTTGTGTTTGGGCCCGCCTGCGCCCGAACGGCGTTCGTCGTCCCGACGAAGGCGATCTTCCCGTCGCGCACCGCCACCGCTTCGGCCAGTGAGTCACGCGCGTCGACCGTGATAATCTTGCCATTGAGGAGCACGAGGTCGGCGTCACCGGCCGCCTGCGAATTCAATGCACTGCACGCCGTTCGCGCCTGCGCCCAACGTGGGGAAAGGACGGCCGCGCCGCCCGCTAGCGCTGCCGTGAACGACCGTCGGTTCATGCCGACCATGTCCGCCTCCGTTCTTGCTGCTCGATGCACATCTACGGGCACTTGGCGGGGACCGAAATAGGGCGAACGCTTTCGGCATGTAGGGCAACGCGGATCGCCGGTGCCGCGCCGGCGGCCCGGAATGAAAAACGGCATCTCCACTGGGAGATGCCGTTTCCCACCCAGTCACCGGAGCCGAAGCCCCGATGACCCCCCTTCATTTAGAACATGTAGATCAGCTTCGCGATCAGCGTGCCGCCGGTGTACGGGCGGTTGCCGTAGCCGGTCGTCAGTGCGCCAAGCGGATCAATGCGCGGCGAGCCGTCGGCCAGGTTGGTCGTGGCGAAGTCCTTGATGTCCAGCTTCTCGTACCAGTAGCCCACGCCCACGCCGATGTTCGCGCGGAACATGTGCTTCACATCCACCTTCATCTGCGTCCACGTGTTGGTCACGTTGGGCTCGGCGATGAAGCACGGGACCAGCACGACTCCGGCCAGCGAGGTCGTGCACGGCTTGGTGTCGCCCGTCGTCAGGATGCTGTTGTTCACCAGCGCCGTGAGGCGCGGGCCGCCAAAGTTGAAGGCGTTGTCCGAGTTGCTGTAGTTGTAGCTGAACTTCACGTCGGTGTTCGGGAAGAGCTTGGTCAGCTCCACGAATGCGCCGGCCGTCTTCACGTCTTCCGCATTGTCCAGCGACCAATTGCGGGCGGGATCGGTGAAGCTCTGGTAGAGCGCGCCCGCCGTGATCGGGTTCGCGTTGCGCGACATCTGGTTGGTCGTGACCTTGTCCATCCCGTAGTTCACGCCCAGCGTGACCTTGTCGTTCGGATAAAAGTTCGCGGTCACGCTCGTCGACGTCGTCTTGTTGGACAGCAAGCCGAACTCATGCCCTTCGCCCGAGTACTTGTCGTCCATGGCGGCGAACGTGAGGTTGACGTCGAACTTGTTGGTCGGGTTGAGCGACAGGATCACCTGGCTCTTGGTGCGGTCCATGTCGGCTTCGTCGTAGAACCGAATGCCGCCCTGGCTGCCCGTCTCCTCGACGTACTCCTGCGAGAAGCCGCTGCCAACGCGCGACGTCTTCTCGAAGATGCCGCGGAGCGTGCCGTACTTGTTCTGGTACGCGTCGAGCGAGAAGCGGAACGTGTAGTCCGTCATGTCGCCGAACGCGCGCCCTTCGCGCTTGAAGTCGTCCATGATGTAGCCGATCTTCGCCTGCGTGAACTTGTGCGGCAGCATGAACGTGGCACCCGCCTCCATCGTGTTCTGGCGGATGTTGAAGTGCTCCGTGCCTTCGCCCGGCAGGTATTCCGGCACCGCGTCAAAGCGCACGCTGTAGCTGTAATCGTAGAACGGCGTGCTGTTCTCGTGATCATTGAAGCGGTACTTCATGTCGAACGCGAAGTAGTCGGTCGGCCGCGTCGAGAAGTTGATGAGGGCGTTGAGCCCCTTCACCTCCGCCTGCGCCGACGCGCGCGGCAGCGCCGCGAGCCCCGGGAAGTACAGATACGTCGCGGCGTTGGCGATGTTCGCGTTGGTCGTGAACGGCATCAGCGCCTCGTCCTGCGTCATCGAGACATACGCGATCTGGCCGTTCAGCACCGTGTGCCCCGGCATCTTATACAGCCCGAGGACGCGGAACATGTTCATCTGGCTGCTGGGCGGCATCGACATGGCGCCCTTGGCGGGACCGTTGCCGTTGCTGTAGCCGCTGGCATCCCACGGACCGTTCGGCGGCGTCTTGCCGTTGCTGTAGTCCGTCGCGAAGAGCGGGCTGTCCCACGTCAGCGTCGAGAACTGGTTCTTGAAGAACGAACCCTGGTACTCGGCGCGCACCATGCCCCACGCCGGCTTGTTGTACTCGATGCCCGCGGTCAGCTCGTTGGTCGAGTTGTCCAGGGCCATCGGCAGCTCTTCCGCGTTGTTGAACGCGAAGGCCGCGCCCCACGGCTGGTTGCCGCTCTTCTTGATGTTCTTGAACGAGAAATCGACGTTGGTTACGTCGTTCAGCCGGTACTTGAGCGCAAGGGCCAGCTGGTTGCGCTGGGCCGACATCGGGAAGTTCACGGCAATGCTGCGGTAGATCGACGCCGAATCGCCCGCGTACTGCGCGGCGGTCGAGACGATGCCGATGACGCCGGCTGTCTTCGCCTGCACCTTGGCGCGAAGCGTCGGGTCGAGCGTCCAGACGTTGTTGCCCGCGTAGCGATACGCGGTCTTCGTGTTGTACGCGTAGTTCAGCGGCTGGCCCGTGTAATCGAGCGAGATCTTCAGCTTGCCGAACTGGTTGTAGTTGATCGAGTAGAACTGGTCGTCGTTGCCGACGTTGCCCGCGCTGAAATCGAACGCCGAGGCGTCGGTTTCCTTGCCGATCCCGATCTTGCTCGCCAGGCCGCTCTTCAGGTCCTGGTAGCGCTGATAGCGGGCCTCATCACCCGTGGTGGTCGTGGACCGGAAGCCGAGCTCCCAGGTCTGGTCCCATGCCGGAGCCTTCGCCGGCGCCGCGGCCTTCTGCTGAGCACCCGCCACGCTGGCGGAGGCGAGCAGCAAGAGCGCGGCAGAAATCATGTATCGAGTGCGCATCTTAGTGTCTCCCTCTCCCTAGCGCAGGAGCGCCTTGCCGTTGGGGGAATTGGACCCGTGAATCTGCTGGTGGCAGTTCATGCAGGACCGTCCCGTGATCTTGTTCGCGTTGGTCGACGTCTTCTGGACAAATGCGTCGTAGATCGTCGGCGGATGGCGCGACGTGACGTGGCAGCGCTGGCAGATGTACGGCGCCTTGGCGACGAGCATGCGGTCATTGCTCGACCCATGCGGGTCGTGGCAGGTGACACATGAGTTGGCGACCGGGGCGTGCTCCCAGAGGTACGGGCCACGCTTCTCCTGGTGGCAGCTCACGCAGCTCTCGTCGACGTTGGTGCCGGCGCGCAGCATCTTGACGTTGGGCGAGCCGTGGATGTTATGGCACGACGAGCACGCGAGCTTGTCTTCGCGCACCGGCATGTGGTTGAAGCGCGTGATCTTGTTGACGATCTGCTGGTGGCAGCTGGCGCAGAGCTTCGTCTGCGACGCTTCCTTCAGCTGGTTCGCGCCCTTGGGGCTGTGGATGCTGTGGCAGGACGAGCACGAGACACTGCGCGCGTCATGCTTGCTGTTGGCCCAGAACGCGTGCTCGCCGGAGGTATGGCAGCTCGTGCAGGCGGCCGACGCCTCGCTGGCGCTGACCTTGTTGAACTGCATCGGCTTCACCTTCTCCGGGTCATCCGCATGCTTGCTGCCCGGGCCGTGGCAGGACTCGCAGCCCTTGCCGCCCGCCGGGGTGTGCGCATCGGCCGCCTTCGTGTGCAGGCCGCCGCTTCCCTTCTTGTTCTCGTGGCAGCCGAGGCACGTCTCCTCGCCGATGTAGGTCGCGCCAGCGACCAGTGCGACGTCGGCCTTCGGCGCGGCCTTCTGCGCCTTGGCGGCCTGGCCGCTGACTGCGGCTGGCGCGAACGCCACCGCGGCCACGAGCACACCGCTCACGAGCCAGGACATCGGCCGCATGGAGCGAATGCCACTACCTCGAATCTTGGGAAATGTCATGGCACCCTCCTGAGGTGCGCACACTAGAAATGAGTTGCTGTAACTGCCCACGCGACGCATCGCACACCGCCAGATGGAGGTGGGGCACCGCGAAATGTGCCGTTGAGAACGCCACTCATCTGTCGGGCCTCATACGCAACGTATTGCGGGACAACCTTATACATCGCCTAAGGCAAATGACTACGTGTTTCTACGCGACACCGCGCGGGTCATGCTCCTATTGCGAATCGCGCGGCTCGGCGTACGCGCCGTCAGCCACTGAAGTGCCGGAGTCCACGCCACTTACCGCTGGTCGCAGCATCGACGCCACGGGCGCCTCGCCATTCATTTACTGTCAGGACAACCCCACCCCATCACCGCGTGCCTTCCGTGATTCGACACTTCGCTGTCATCGCCTTCGGGTGTTCTCTCGTCGCCGCTGAGGTTCCGGCGCAGAAGCCGGATGGGCTGCGGATCCCGGCGTTCACGGCGTATTTCGCACCCGATGCTGATGCGATCGATGTGCGCCGCGACCGTGATGTGGCGCCGTTCGTCACGCCGAGCGCACGGCTCTCGTGGTACGTCGCGCTCACGCACACCGGCTCGCTCCGCGTACGCGTCGCGCTCACCGTGCCGCGCGGCGAGACGCTCACCGTCACGCTCAGCGTCGCATCCGAGTCGGCGCGGCGCCCCTCGAACGGCGCGCCCTCGAACAGCGCGACCGTGAGCGGCTCGCCGGTGAGCAGCGCGCCCTCGAGAAGCGCTGCGTCGCGACACGAAGAGCGGATCACGCGCACGCTGGTCGGATCAGGCGCCGAGCAACGGCTCGACTTCGCGGCAGTGGCCATACGCGAACCGGGGTACTCGCGCTTCACACTCAGCGCCAGCGGGCGCGCCGACGTTTCGACGCGCGTCAGCGCCCTGCTCCTCGACGGGCCGCTCGCCGCGGACGCGCACTTCAACACGGATGCGCGCCGCAATGCCGCGAGCGTGCACCTGCGCTATCCCGTAGACAGCACGGCCAGCATCATCGGCTTCTACAACGAGGTCATCGCCGTCGAAGATCCGCGCGACACCTACTACATGGCCACGGGCTTTGCGCGCGGCTACTTCGGCATGCAAGTGAACTCGGCGACCGAGCGACGCGTGATCTTCTCCGTGTGGGACGCGGGGAACGGCACCAACGCCAACGATCGCCGCACTGTTGCCGCGTCGGATCAGGTGCAGTTGCTCGCCAAGGGTGAGGGCGTAGTGGCCGAAGTCTTCGGCAATGAGGGGACGGGCGGTCACTCGCACCTCGTGGTCCCGTGGCGCACGGGTGAGGTGCAGCGCTTCTTCGTCACCGCTGAGCTCGACAGCGTGACGACTTCGGTGGCGCCCGCCACCATCTACACGGGTTACTGGTTCGACAACGATCTCACGCGCTGGCGTCTGATCGCATCGTTCCGCGCGCCGCGTGACGGCCAGGCACTGCGCCGCCTCTATTCCTTTAGCGAGGACTTCGGCGGATCGCGCGGCGACTCCGTGCGCAAAGCGCGCTTCGGCCCGGCCTGGGTGCAGCTGGCCAGTGGCGAGTGGCGCGAACTGACCACCGCGACGTTCAGCCACGATCCCACCGGACGCGAGCAGCGACTCGATCGCTCGATGGGTGTGGAAGACGGACGCTTCTTTCTGCAGCATGGCGGTTTCGTCAGCAGCTTCACGGCGTTCGGTGCAGCGTTCACTCGACCCGCGTCGGGTGCGCCGCCGAGCATCGAGTTGCCTGCCCGGCAGCGCGCGCCGTAGTCCGAGCACCGGCCCCGGCGCAGGCGTGGCGTGCCGAAACGCCATGCGCGTCGCGCCGCCTTGTGAGGCGAAGTCGGACTATTTCGCGGGGGATTCGCCTCACCACGATCATCTGACCCGTCCGTTACTATGACGGGGTCGGCGGTCGTCCGGCCGCCGCGTCAAAACGGAACGGGAAGGCACCATGATCCACGCCGCTGCAGGCTCAGCGCGCACCACAGCGTCTCCGGTGAGCGGAACGGGCGTGCCCTGCCAAGTTGCGCAGTGCGATGGAGTGCCCTGCGCCGAGGTGCAGGTGGACTGCGAGCACTGCGATCGCGCGACGAGCGCGCTTGCTCGCGAGACGACGCGCGAACGGCCGAACGCCGCGGGCACGCCGCCGCGCGATGCCACCGGCACCGCGTCACCCGCGCCCTCCCGGCGAGCGGAACCCAACCATGCGTGAACTGCGATTGCACGGCCGCGGCGGCCAGGGCACCGTCATTGCCTCCAAGCTGCTGGCCGTTGCGCTTTTTCTCGAAGGACGCGAAGTGCAGTCCTTTCCCATGTTCGGCGTCGAACGCCGCGGCTCGCCAGTGACGGCCTTCCTGCGCGTGGACGACGAGCCGCTCAAGCTGCGCTGCGAGATCCAGCAGCCGGATGAACTGATCGTCCTGGACCCGACGCTGATCGGCACCACCGACATCACGACGGGGCTCAAGACCGGCGGGCGCATTCTCATCAACACGGATCTCGCTCCCGAGGATTTTCCGCAGCTCCTCGAGAAGGCCCACGTCAGCACCATCGACGCGTCAGGCATCGCGGTGCGGCACGGTCTCGGCGGCAGGGCGCAGCCGATCGTCAACACCGCCATTCTCGGCGCGTACGCGGCCGACACCGGATTGATCACGATGGCGAGCATGATCAACGCAATCCGCGAAGAGGTGCCCGTCCAGATTGACGCCAACATCGCCGCCGCGACTGAGGCCATGAGTGCGGTGCGTCACGCACCGATGGGCACGATTGTCGCGCGGGAGGCAGCGCATGCCTAAGCACACCACCACGTCCGGCGGAGCGGCGCGCGTGCCTGAGCACATCACCACGACCAATGGCGCGCGGCACGTGCCGCAGGTGGCGATGAGTTCGATGTCGACGCTCGCCACGCGCACCGGCTCCTGGAAATACCAGTATCCCGCGTATCACGATCGCGTGGCGCCCTGCAATGCCGGCTGTCCCGTGGGGATCGACATCGAAGGGTACATGAATCTGCTGCGCGAAGGACGCGTGGATGAAGCGCGCGACCTGCTGCTCGCGGAGAATCCGCTGCCCGCCGTCACGGGGCGCGTCTGTCATCATCCGTGCGAGAACCAGTGCAATCGCCGCGCGCTCGATGAAGCGGTGGCGATCCACGCGGTGGAGCGCGCGATGGGCGACCTGGCGCATCAGCGTCCGGCGCCCGTCTTCCGAAGCGCGCTGCGCCCTGAACGCGTGGCGGTGGTGGGTTCGGGTCCGGCGGGTCTGGCCTGCGCGTATCATCTCGCGCGTTTCGGCTACGGGGTGACCGTGTACGAAGCGGCGCCTGCGCCCGGTGGCATGCTGCGCCTCGGCATTCCCGAGTATCGCCTGCCGCGCGACGTGCTCGACCGCGACATTGCGCGCGTGGCGGCGCACGGCGCGGAGATCAAATGCGGCGTGCGCATTGGGCGTGACATTTCGTGGGACGACCTGCATCGCACCTTCGATGCGATCTTCGTCGCGGTCGGCGCGCATGCGAGCCGCGCGCTCGGCGTCCCCGGCGAGGATCTCCCCGGTGTGCGCCCCGGCCTCGCGTTCCTGCGCGAGGTGAATCTCGGCGGCCGTCCCGACCTCGGACGCCACGTCGTGGTGGTCGGCGGCGGCAACACCGCGATGGATTGCGCGCGCTCGGCGATGCGGCTTGGCGCGCGCGTCACCGTCGTCTATCGGCGCACGCGCGACGAGATGCCGGCGATTCGCGAGGAAGTGGAAGACGCGATGCGCGAGGGGGCGGAGTTCGTCTTTCTCGCCAACCCGTTGGCGTTCACGTCGGCGGCGGGACGCGTCGATGCGATCGTGTGCGAGCGGATGGCGCTGGGCGAACCGGACGCGAGCGGGCGCCGGCGTCCGATGCCGACGGGCGAGCGCTTTACGGTGTACGCCGACACGGTGCTTTCGGCCATTGGCGAGTCCACGGCGCTCGACGGGTTCTATCCGGACGTGCAGGGCAGCGCGTCCGGACTCGAAGTGGACGCGCTGGGCGGAACGTCGCGCGATCTGCTCTATGCCGGCGGCGACGTCACCGACCTCGAGCGCACGGTGGCCGACGCGCTCGGCGCCGGCAAACGCGCGGCGCTCGGCATCGACCGGCACCTGCGCAAGCATCACGGCGATACGCACGAACTGAATGCGCTGCGCTTTGGCGAAGGCAACCTGAGCGCCGCACGATGGCTGCGGCGCGATCCGATTCGCCGCACCGACCCCATCAATCAGGTGGTGGGCGTCGACGACCTCAACTTCACCCAGTACCAGCGCGTGCGCCGGCATGCCGATCCGCATTTGCCCAGCGGCAGCGCGGTGACGGGGTTTGATGAGGTCAACGCCGGGCTGACGGCCAGCGAGGCGATGGACGAAGCCAAGCGCTGCCTCAACTGCGGCGTGTGCACCGAGTGCGATGTCTGCCTGATCTTCTGTCCCGACGCTGCCATCACGCACGCCGAAGGCGGCGCGTACGTGATTGCGCTCGACTACTGCAAAGGCTGCGGCATCTGCGCCGCCGAGTGCCCGCGAGGGGCGATCACGATGACGCAGGACCGTCCATGAAAAAGGTCATGGTGGGCAACCACGCGGTGGCGTGGGGCGTGCGACTGGCACGCGTCGAGGTGATCTCGGCGTATCCGATCACGCCGCAGACGCAGGTGGTGGAGAAGCTCAGCGAGATGTGCGCCGATGGCACGCTGCCGGCGCGCTTCATCAAGGTGGAGAGCGAGCACTCCGCCATGGCGGCGGTGATCGGCGCGTCGGCCACCGGTGTGCGCGCGTTCACGGCCTCGTCGTCGCACGGGCTGCTGTACATGCACGAGATGCTGCACTGGGCGGGCGGTGCACGCCTGCCCATCGTGATGGTCGACGTCAATCGCGCCGTGGGCGCGCCGTGGAACATCTGGACCGACCAGAACGACAGCCTGTCGCAGCGCGACACGGGCTGGGTGCAGCTGTATTGCGAGACCAATCAGGAAGTGGTGGACACGACCATCATGGCGTTCAAGCTGGCCGAGACGCTTGACGTGCCGGTGATGCTGATGCTCGACGGTTTCTATCTCTCGCATACCGCGGAACCGGTGGACGTGCCCGACCAGGAGATGGTCGATCGCTTCCTGCCGAAGCGCGCGGCGTCGTACAAGCTGGACGTGGAGAGTCCGCACGCCTTCGGCGCCCTTGTGAAGCCGGACGCCTACATGGAAATGCGCTTCCTGCAGCAGGAAGCGCTGCAGCAAGTGCCGCAGACGCTCGCGGCGATCGAGAAGGACTGGCAGCGGATGTTCGGCCGTTCGTACGGCGCGCTCGAGGCGTACCGCGCCGATGACGCCGAACTGCTGCTCGTGACGTCAGGCACTGTGACGTCGACGGCGCGCGCCGTGGTGGATGCCCGGCGGGCCGCGGGCGAGCGGGTGGGCCTGCTGAAGATGAAGATGTTCCGGCCGTTCCCGACGGCGCTGCTGCGCGATGCGCTGCGCGGCGTCCCGCGGGTGGCCGTGCTCGACCGCAACATTTCGCCGGGGCACGGCGGGATCTTTGCCGAAGAGCTGCGGTCGGCGCTCTACGACATACCAGACGCCGAGCGCCCCGAACTGTTCGGTTTCGTGCTCGGCCTGGGCGGGCGCGACATCACGCCGGCCGTGATTGACGAAGTCATCGAAAAGACACGCGCCGGAGTTGTGCCGTCGCGCGAGGACCTTTGGGTGGGAGTGAACCCGTGAGCCAGCTGCGCATCAACGAACTCATTCCCGAAGGACGGCTGCTCGCGTCGGGGCATTTGGCGTGCCCTGGGTGCGCCGCGCCGCTGGCGATGAAGCTGGCGCTCAATGCGCTCGGCGCCAACACGATTGTCGTGATGCCGGCCTGTTGCTACACCATCATCGCCGGCCCGTGGCCGCAGAGTTCGCTCCAAGTGCCCGTGTTTCATACGGCGTTTGCCACGGGACCCGCGGTGGCGAGTGGCATCCGCGCCGCACTCGACACGCAGGGGAAGTTCGACACCACGGTGCTCGTGTGGGTCGGTGACGGCGGAACGTTTGACATCGGCCTGCAATCGCTGTCGGGGGCGGCCGAGCGCAACGAGAACATCCTGTACGTCTGCTACGACAACGAGGCGTATATGAACACCGGTATCCAGCGCTCGTCGGCGACGCCGTGGGGCGCGTGGACGACGACGACGCCGGCGCAGTTTCCCGAGGCCTCGAACAAGAAAGACATCCTCGCCATCATGGCGGCGCACAACATTCCGTACGCCGCGACGGCGACGCCCGCGTATCCCGTGGACTTCATCGCCAAGGTGAACAAGGCGAAAGCGATGCGCGGGACGCGCTTCATCCACCTGCTGTCACCGTGCCCGCCGGGGTGGAAGTGCGGCGACGACGAAGGGCTTGAGCTGGCCCGCATGGCGGTACAGAGCCGCGTCTTCCCGATGGTTGAAGTGGAAGACGGGCAGCACTGGCGCGTGACGATGGAGCATGCCGGTGATCCGGTGGAGCCGTATCTGCGCCGTCAGGGACGGTTCCGGCATCTCAGTGGGGAACAGGTGACACACATCCAGCGCGAGATCACGGCGCGGTGGGAGTCCCTGCAGCGGCGCGCGCAGGCTGAGCCGCTGGTGCCCGCCGGGGCCATGTGATTGTTCGACTGCGCGGGAGGGTTCCCGCCGCCCTTCCGCCAGCAATTTCCTGATGTCCCGTGAGCAACTTCCCTCTCGCCGCCGGATGCGGCAGAGGCGAGCTTCAAGGGCATCGCACGGCGTCGAGGACGCGTGCGAGGGATGACGCCGACACGCGGCGTTCGCCCACCGCACGAAGCCCGCTGAGCCGCTGACGCTTCACGTTTCCATACGGCCAAACCAACAACTTTCGCGTTTGCTGAAGGGAGTAACCACCATGAGCACCACAGGCACCATGACCCCGAGCACCAAGCACGACGTCGGCGCGATGAACCCGCTGAAGAACCTCACGGGCAAGGCGTATGTCGCCGCCCTGATGGAGCAGGTCAAGGCGAAGAACCCGGCTGAACCCGAATTCCACCAGGCCGTCGAAGAAGTCGTTGATTCGCTGAGCCTCGTCCTCGACCGCCACCCCGAATATCGCGCGGCCCACATCATCGAGCGTCTCATCGAGGCGGAACGCGTGATCCTGTTCCGCGTGCCCTGGGTCGATGACAATGGCGAGATGCAGGTCAACCGCGGCTTCCGCATCGAGATGAACAGCGCCATCGGCCCGTACAAGGGCGGCCTGCGCTTCCACCCCTCGGTGAACCTCGGCATCCTGAAGTTCCTCGCGTTCGAGCAGGTGCTCAAGAACTCCCTCACGACGCTGCCGATGGGCGGCGGCAAGGGCGGCACCGATTTCGACCCGAAGGGCAAGAGCGACAACGAAGTCATGCATTTCTGCCAGAGCTTCATGACCGAGCTCTTCCGCCACATCGGGCCGGACACGGACGTGCCGGCTGGTGACATCGGCGTCGGCGGCCGCGAACTCGGCTTCCTGTTTGGACAGTACAAGCGCATTCGCAACGAATTCACCGGCGTGCTGACGGGCAAGGGACGCAACTGGGGCGGCTCGCTCATTCGTCCGGAAGCCACAGGCTACGGCTGCGTGTACTTCGCGGTTGAGATGCTCGCCGGTCGCGGTGAGACGCTCAAGGGCAAGACCTGCCTCGTGAGCGGCAGCGGCAACGTGTCGCAGTACACGGTCGAGAAGATCAACGACCTGGGCGGCAAGGTGGTGACGCTGTCCGACTCGAACGGCTTCATCTTTGATCCCGCGGGCATCGACGCGACGAAGCTGGCCTTCGTGATGGATCTCAAGAACAAGCGCCGCGGCCGCATCGAAGAGTACGCCAAGAAGTTCCCGGGCTCGACGTACACGCCGGTCAACCCGGCGCTCGGCTACAACCCGATGTGGGACGTCAAGGCCGAGTGCGCGTTCCCGAGCGCCACGCAGAACGAGATCAACGTGACGGACGCCAAGAACCTGCTGAAGAACGGCTGCATGCTCGTGAGCGAAGGCGCCAACATGCCGACGACGCTCGACGGCGTGAAGCTCTTCCTCGACGCGAAGATCCTGTACGGGCCGGCCAAGGCCGCCAACGCCGGTGGCGTGGCCGTGTCGGGCCTTGAGATGTCGCAGAACAGCATGCGGTACAGCTGGACGCGCGAGGAAGTGGATGCCAAGCTGCACCAGATCATGAAGAGCATCTACAAGGCAGCCAGCGACGCGGCCATCGAGTACGGCACGCCGGGCAACCTGGTGAACGGCGCGAATATCGCCGGCTTCATCAAGGTGGCCGACGCCATGATGGATCAGGGCGCCGTCTGATTTCACACGGTCTTCGGACCGTGCACGGGCGCGGGGTGGGCAGTCGCCACCCCGCGCCCTTATCTTTGGGCACGAAGGGAGGACCACGGGCGTGAGCGAACGCGCGAATCAGCCGCGCTCCGACGAGACATTGCCGTCGGAGCTGTTTCAGGACCTGATGCCCTACCGGGTGCAGGACATCCTGCTCGTCTCAAGCCTGTACGACGCGTTCACGTTGCAGGAAGACGGCCGGCTCAACGAGCTGGTGATGAGCGAGTTCATCGACGTCGACACGTACCACACGCCCCACATCACGCACGTGTCGAGCGGCGCCGAGGCGGTGGCCAAGGCGCGCGCGCAGCGCCGCTTCAATCTGGTCATCACGACGATCTACCCGGGAGACATGGACGCCACGGTGCTCGCGCAGAAGCTGGCGGAGGCCGGGCTCGACGTGCCGGTGCTGGTGCTGGCGTACGATCATCGCGAACTCACCGACTTCGTGGCGCGCGCCGACCTGTCGCGCATCGACCGCTGCTTCCTGTGGCAGGGGGATGCGCGCATCCTGCTGGCGATGGTCAACTACGTCGAGGACCAGCGCAACGTCGCGCACGACACGGCGACCACCGGCGTGCGCGTGGTGCTGCTCGTCGAGGACAGCATCCGCTACTACTCCTCGCTGCTCCCCACCGTCTACACCGAGATCATCCGGCAGTCCGCGCACGCGCTCGGCGAGGGAAGCAACCTGTCGCACAAGCTGGTGCGCCTGCGGGCGCGGCCGAAGATCCTGCTCTGCACGTCATACGAAGAGGCGTGGGCGCAGTGGACGACGTACCGCGAACACGTGCTCGGCATCATCACCGATGTCGAGTTTCCGCAGGGCGGTACCGTGGAACGCGACGCCGGCTTCGCACTGGCCCGCGCCGTGCGCGCGCAGGAGCCGGACGTGCCCATCCTCATGCAGAGCGGCCGCACCGAGTACTTTGTGCGCGCCGCCGAGGCGGGCCTGCCCTTCGTGCTCAAGGGCTCGCCGACGATGCTGCACGAGCTGCATGGCTTCATCCTCGAGCATTTCGCCTTCGGTGATTTCGTATTCCGCCTGCCCGACGGCCGCGAAGTCGGACGCGCCGAGGACCTGCGCGGGCTGGAGGCGCAGCTCGCCACGGTGCCGGTGGAGAGCCTCGTGAATCACGGCGAGCGCAATCACTTCTCCACGTGGCTCGCCGCGCGTGCCGAGTTCGGACTCTCGCACCGGCTGCGGGCACGCAAGATCTCGGACTATCCCTCGCTCGAGGATCTGCGCGCCGATCTCATCAATTCCATCGCCGTCTATCGCGACGACCAGACGCAGCTCCAGGTGGGTGATTTCGATCGCGAGATCTTCGATGCGTCGGTGCCCTTCTTCGCGCGCATCGGCGGCGGTTCGATCGGCGGCAAGGCGCGCGGCCTCGCGTTCGTGCGGCGCCTGGTGGGGTTGTACGGCGTGAACCGCCGCTTCCGCGGCGTCCACGTGGGGGTGCCGCGAGCCGTCGTGCTTGGCACCGACGTCTTCGACCGCTTCCTCGCCGACAACGAGCTGATGGATTTCGCCATTCACGCCACCGATGACGCCGAGCTGCGGCGGCGCTTCATCGCGGCGCGGCTCCCCGATGATGTGCTCGCCGATCTCGACGCGTTCCTCCGGCAGGCGCGCTGGCCGCTGGCGGTGCGCTCGTCGAGCCTGCTCGAAGACTCGCAGTACCAGCCGTTCACGGGCGTCTATGACACGTTCATGCTGCCCAACCGTCATCCGGACCACGACGAACGGCTGGCGCGCCTGATTGAGGCGGTGAAGCGCGTGTACGCGTCGACGTTCCTGCAGAACGCCAAAGCGTACCTGCGCGCCACGCCGTACCGTCTCGAAGAAGAAAAGATGGCGGTCATCATTCAAAAGGTCGTGGGCGCCGAGCACGGCTCGCGCTTCTATCCCGACTTCTCGGGTGTGGCGCGGTCGTACAACTACTATCCAGCCGCACCGCTGCGGGCCGAAGATGGCGTCGCGGCCGTGGCGCTTGGACTCGGCCGCGCCGTGGTTGAGGGCGGGCGCGTGCTCTCGTTCTGCCCGCGCGCGCCGCGCAACCTCATCCAGTTCTCCTCGGTGGACGACATCGTCGCCAACTCGCAGCGGCAGTTCTGGGCGGTTGAGTTCGGAGAGGACGACGGCGGAAGTCCCGAGCACGGCATGCGTGAGACGTGTTTTGATCTCGACGCCGCCGAGGAGGACGGGACGCTGTCAGCGCTCGGCTCGACGTACTCTCCCGAGAACGACGCCGTGTACGATGGGGTTTCGCGCGCCGGTGTGCGCCTGGTGAGCTTCGCGTCGATCCTGAAGCACAACGCCTTTCCCTTGGCGCCGCTGCTCACGGAGCTGCTTGAAATCGGTGCCAGCGGCATGAACCGGCCGTGTGAGATGGAGTTCGCCGTGCGACTCGGCCGGCACGGCGAAGCGCATGAGTTTGGGTTCCTGCAGCTGAGGCCGCTCGTGCTGTCGCGCGAATCGACGGAGTTGGACATTGGCGACGCCGATCCCGCGTCGATGGTCTGCCGGAGCCCGCGCGTGCTCGGCGATGGCGTCGTCGATACGCTGCGCCACGTGGTCGTGGTCGACTCACTGCGGTTCGATCGGTCGCAGAGCATGGAGGCGGCCGGCGCGATCGCGCGCCTCAACGCGTCGCTCGTCGAGCGCGGCCTGCCGTATCTGCTGATTGGCGTCGGGCGCTGGGGTTCGTCTGATCCGTGGCTGGGCATTCCGGTGCGGTGGGAGGAGATCTCTGGAGCGCGCGTGATCGTCGAGTCGGGGTTCCGCGATTTTCGCGTCACGCCGTCGCAGGGGAGCCACTTCTTCCAGAATCTCGTGTCGTTCCAGGTGGGCTACTTCACGACGAATCCCGATTTTGGCGACGGCTTTGTCGACTGGGACTGGCTGGCGGCACAGCCCGCGGTCTCGGAAGACGGACACGTGCGACTGCTCGAGTTCGAGCGGCCGCTGGTGGTGCGAATGAACGGGCGAAAGAGCGAGGGAGTGATTCTGAAGCCGCAGTAAGCGTGGCTCGCGCCGCTCTAAGCGCTGCTCTAAGCGCTGCTCGCGCCGTAGTGAGCGCGGTTTGCGCCGCCGCGGGTGGCCACGAGAGTCCTCTGCTAGCCACTCGACGCGCGAAACGTTTGATTTTCGGCTCGGATCGTCGTACGATCAGCGTGTCGGTCAATCGTGGTACCGCTGCGCGCCGCCACGCGGCGCGCCGTCGTCTTGTATGGCAAGGAGCGTTCATATGAAGCGCCTTTCGTTGGTTCTTGCGGCGGCCGCCCTCGTCGCCGCGTGCGGTGGCGGCTCGGACAAGTCGTCGACTCCGCCGACGTCGCCAGTGCTCACCACGGCGGCCGCATCGAGCGGCAGTGCGGGGACCACGACCTCGAGCGACGGCACGAAGACGGGAACGACGTCGGCCGCCGTGACGATCACGGGAACCGTCTCTGCGCTCTCGGGGACGTGCCCAGCGGTGAGCTTCAAGTTCGAGTCGAAGACCATCAAGACCGACGCATCGACGTCGTTCGGTGACAAGAGCTGCGCCGACGTCAAGAACGATGTGAAGGTGGGCGTGGCCGGCACCGCGCAGGCGGACGGCAGCATCCTTGCGAAGCAAGTGAAGATCGTTCCGCCACCACCGCCGCCACCGCCGCCTCCACCGCCGCCGGTGACGGTGACCGGCACGGTGAGCGCGGTCAGCGGCACGTGCCCCGCGATCACGTTTAAGGTTGACGGCAAGACGGTAAAGACCGACGCCGCGACGTCGTATGGCGACAAGACGTGCGCCGACGTCAAGAACGACGTCAAGGCGGGCGCCATCGGCACGTCGCAGGCCGACGGGAGCATCCTCGCCAAGCAGGTGAAGATCGTGCCGCCACCTCCACCGCCGCCGGCCACGGCAACTGGCACGGTGAGCGCCGTGTCCGGCACGTGTCCCGCCATCACGTTCAAGCTCGACGGCAAGACAGTGAAAACGGATGCCGCCACGACCTACGGCGACAAGACCTGTGCCGACATCAAGAACGACATCAAGGCGGGCGCGCTTGGCACGGCGCAGGCCGACGGGAGCATTCTCGCCAAGCAGGTGAAGATCGTGCCGCCGCCTCCACCGCCGCCGGCGTTCATCGGGGTGGTCACGGCACTCACGGGCACGTGCCCAGCGATCACCATCACGGTCGGGGCCAAGGTCGCCATCACGACCGCCGCGACGGTCTTTGACGGCAAGGCCTGCGCTGACGTGAAGGTCGGCGGCACGGTCGGTGTCTACGGCGCGATCGCTACAGGCGCGACGACGGTGACGGCGACGAAGGTGGTCGTGAAGTAGCGACCTTTTCGCCCTGAACACACTAACCGGCCGAGAGCGAACCCCGCTCTCGGCCGGTCGGGCAGTTGCGCCGTTTGTCGCACGAGTTAAACTACCTTAACACTGTTGAGGCACCCCTACCGGAGCCCAAACCCGTGGATATTTGGAAGCGATTCGGCGAAAAGGAAGTCTCGCACTCCATGGCGCATTACCTGCAAGCCGTGGCCGCGCTCAAGGCGGACAAGGGACACGCCCGCGTCGGCGATATCGCCGACAATTTGGGCGTTTCCAAGAGCGGTGTCACCTCCATGCTGCGCTCGCTTGAACGGCGCGGCCTCGTACGCCACGAACGCTACGGCTGCGTGGAGCTCACCAACGAGGGCTCTGGCCTGGCGACGCGCACCGAATCGAGCCGCAAGGTGCTGACGATGTTTCTTGCCGAGATCCTTGGCGTGCCCGAGGACGTGGCGAGCGAAGACGCGTGCATGATCGAGCACCTCGTGAGCCCCGAAGTGTCGCTCGAACTGCTGCGGCTCACGACGTTCATGCGCTCCAAGCATCCGGTGGCGGCAAAGTTCCGCGAGGCGTATCGCGCGAGCCCGCGATCGTGCGCCGAGCACGCGCCGGATGACTGCGACATGTGCGGATCGACGTGCCTGCACGAATCGCTGATGTACCAGGTTGAAAAGGCGCCGCAACGCGCATGAACGCCACCCGCTCTTTTGATCGTGACGGCGAACGCGCGCTCGACGAGCTGGCCGCGGGCGACAGCGCCGTGATTCTGAGCCTCGACTGCGAGCCGGCCATCGCGCGCCGCCTCATGGAGCTCGGCCTGCTCCCGGGAACGGCCATCAGGCTCATTCGGCGGGCGCCGCTGGGCGATCCCATCGAGATCACCGTGCGCGGCGTCCATCTCTCGCTCCGTCGTTCCGAGGCCTGCCAGATTCATGTCACGCAAGGCTGAGCCGGCGGCGCGGCGCATAGCGATTCTCGGCAACCCCAACGCGGGGAAGTCGACGCTGTTCAATGCGCTGACGGGACTGCGCCAGAAGGTCGGCAACTATCCGGGCGTGACGGTTGAGAAGAAGATCGGCATGTGCGACCTGCCGTCCGGTCAGCGGGCCGAAGTGATCGACTTGCCGGGCAGCTACAGCCTGCAGCCCGCGTCGCCCGATGAGATGATCGTGCGCGATGTGCTGCTCGGCTTGCAGGAGGACACGCCGCCGCCCGATCTCATCGTCTTCGTGGTGGACGCGACCAATCTCGACCGG
Source organism: Gemmatimonadota bacterium (assembly GCA_023249375.1). Taxonomy (GTDB): domain Bacteria; phylum Gemmatimonadota; class Gemmatimonadetes; order Gemmatimonadales; family Gemmatimonadaceae; genus PNKL01. The sequence continues at coordinate 45,165 of JAHFCT010000026.1, forward strand.
CATTTGTATCTGGCGCTGCAGGTCATCGAGTTGGGACGTCCGCTGCTGCTGGCGCTGAACATGATGGATGCGGCGGCCGCGCAGGGACTGCGCATTGATGCACGCGCGCTGGAACTGCAACTGGGCGTGCCGGTGGTGGGCATTTCGGCGGCGAAGGGACAGGGACTCGACATGCTGCGCGCGCTGATGGACCGCGATGTGGAGCCGTCGGGGCGGCACTTTCGCGAGTGGCCGCTGCACTTGCAGCGCGTGCTGAGCCGGCTCGAGGAACGGCTGCCCTCGCGCGCCGGGCTTCCTGATAGAGCGCGGCGCGACCTCGCGGTCGCGCTGCTGCTTGACCACGGCGAGGACGAGGCGCTCGCGCGTCACGTGCCACCCGGCGCGCTGGCCGACGCGCATATGCTGGCCCGGCGGCTCGACGAGTTCTCGCCCGGCTGGCGTTCGGGCGACGTGCAGGGGCGCTACGAGGCGATCACCGTGCTGCTCGAAGCGGCGGTGGTGACGCCGGGCGCGCGCCGCGACACGCGGCGCGAGGGCATCGATCGCGTGCTCACGCACCGCGTGTGGGGGCCGGTGATCTTTGTCGTGCTGATGGGCGCGGTCTTTCAGAGCGTCTTCGCGTGGGCGCAGCCCGTGATGAACCTCATCGATTTCCTCGTCCGGTGGTTCGGCAACATCATTGGTCACGCGATGCCGGTGGGACCACTGCGGTCGCTGATTGTCGATGGCGTCATTGCCGGCGTCGGGACCACGCTCACCTTTGTGCCGCAGATCGCGATCCTCTTCACGTTCCTCTGCATCCTGGAGGACAGCGGCTACATGGCGCGCGCCGCGTTCATCATGGACCGCGTGATGGGGCAGGTGGGATTGTCGGGGCGCTCGTTCATTCCGCTGCTGTCGTCGTTCGCGTGCGCGATTCCCGGCATCATGGCGACGCGCAGCATCGACAATCGCCGCGACCGCCTGACGACGATCATGATTGCGCCCTTCATGTCGTGCAGCGCGCGGTTGCCGGTGTACGCGCTGCTCATTGGCGCGTTCGTTCCCAACCGGTGGGTGGGTTTCGTCACGCTGCCCGGCATCACGCTCTTCTCGATGTACTTCCTCGGCATCGTCGCGGCGATTGTCGTGGCGTGGGCGCTCAAACGCAGCATTCTCGCCGGCGGGCGGCCGCTGTACGTGATGGAGCTGCCGCCGTATCGCATGCCGGCGTGGCGCTCGGTGTTCAGTACGGTACGCGAGCGCAGCCTGCTCTTTCTGCGCAACGCGGGCACGGTGATTCTCGCCATCTCGGTGGTGCTCTGGTTCCTCGCCAGCTACCCCAAGGGGAGCGACGCGGTGCGCGCGCTCGAGGCGCAGCGGCAGACGGCGGTGCTGGCGGGCGACGCGACGAATGTCGGTGAGATCGACCGCCGCATTGCCGGCGCGGGCCTTGAGCACTCGTACGCGGGGCAGGTGGGCCGCTTCATCGAGCCGGCCATCGCGCCGCTCGGCTTCGACTGGCGCATCGGCATTGGCCTGGTGACGTCGATTGCCGCGCGCGAAGTGATGGTCTCGACCATGGCGACGGTCTTTAACCTTGACAACGCCGCCAGTGACGTGCAGCCGCTGCGCCAAAGCCTGCGCGAGGCGACCGACAGCCGCACGGGGAAGAAAGCATATTCGCCGCTCACGGGGCTCAGCCTCATGGTCTTCTATGTGCTCGCGTGCCAGTGCATGTCGACGCTGGCGGTGGTGCGGCGGGAGACCAACTCGTGGCGATGGCCGGTGTTCATGCTCGTGATGATGAACGCGATGGCGTGGCTGGCGTCGTTTGCCGTGTATCAG
>JAHFCT010000101.1 GCA_023249375.1 Gemmatimonadota bacterium
ATACAGCACCGTTTCATCCGTCACCGCCGTCGCCATGGGCACTTCGGCAAGCTGCTCGGCGGAGAACGACGCCTTGATGCTGCGCGCCTTCGACACCACGCCCGACACGCCAAATGAAATGTCATCGGCGCGTTCGTAGCACAGCACCTGCAGCGGCATGCCTGGCATCACACGGCTCTCGAGCACCGTGTTGCCGTCGGCATCCACCATCGCGCGCGACAGCGTGGTCAGGAACCCGCCAACGGCGGGCCCAAATCCCACGCAGGCGATGTCAATATCCATCGCGCTGCGCACGACGGGGCTCCCGTCTCTCATACGGGATAGTCCAGCACTTCGGGAATCATCACGTGCGCCAGCGAGTCAGCGGCGCGATCCTTGGCGAGCTTGGTGCCGACGAGCGACAGGTCGACCTTGGTGCGCAGCGCGACAAACGGCGCGAGTTCCTGGAACGCGTCGGCGATCGTCGCCTTCTCGTCAAGCACGGTATCCGGCTCGGCCTTGTACCCAAAGACGAGTTCGGCGCAAATGCGCGTCGCTTCACCCGCCGCCGTCGCCGCGTGAATGTGCGTGAGGTCGCAGTAGAACGTGATGAGCCCGTCGATGCCCTCGGCGAGCGCCGGATTCTCCGGACCGTGCGCAATGAGCTCGAGCACGTCGAGCACCAGATGGTACGTCGACACCAGCCACGCGAGCGCGTCGGCCAGCGGATACGTGACGCCGTGCCGCTGATTGGTGTACAGGTCCTTGCCGAACGCATCCTTGGCGGTGGACAAGTACTCGCGCGACCAGAACCACATTTCCATCGCGTTGGCGAGCGTGCCGGCGCCGAGTGCCGGGTGTTGCTTGGCGACATCGCGGAGATGCGCAATCCACTGTTGCATCTGCTGCAAAAAGATCGGCCGCGACATCGTCACGGAGAGCTGACGGCGCTGCACCACTTCGGGCCCTTCGTACGTGGCCTCGAGCTGTCCGTCGATCCACTTCGTGCCGAGGAAGCCGGGGCAGTCTTCGGTGATGCCGTAGCCGCCCATCATGCTCACGGCCTCGCGCATCATGTTCACGCCGTGGCCCGTGTTCCAGAGCTTGGCCGACGGAATCAGCACACTCGACAGCGATTCGGTGACGATGAACTTGATCACCGGATCCGCCGCGAGTTCGGCGAGCCGCGCCGATTCCGTGGCGGTCGGCGCCGCGAGGTACGACAGAACCACAAACTCAATAGCGTCCTTCTCCCGCGCACGCAGCGCCTTGAGCTCGGCGCGTCCGCCACCAATGCCCTGTGCGGCGAGCACTTCGTTCTTCGCCTTTTCGATGGCGTCGTAGGTGTCGAGCAGGCGCGAGGTCTCAAAGCCGAGTGACGCGCCCGCTTCGCCAGCGGCCCAGACGTCGAGCAGGCGGTGCAGCGCGTCTTCCTTCTGCTGCAAGCCCATGTCGAAGCGCGGCGTCCCTTCATTAATACCGGTGGCGCCGCGGAACCGGCGACGGTGATAGCGAATGACCGGCTCCACCGCACTCAGCAGCTTGGCCGACGTCATGATGGACGGCGTGGCCCGCGTGCGAGTGAATACGGCCTCAATAACTTCGGCGTGGCTGTAGTTCGGGATGATCACACCATCCTTCACTGTGTAGCCGCCGATGATGCGATGCGCGGGCACGCGCAGGCTGAACACCGGATCGCGCGTCGACGACAACTGATGCGCCAGCTTCTTGGTGGGCGTGCCGCGATCCCACGTGCCGGGGTCGGTGTCCTCGAGGATGATCATGCAGCTCCCCTTGAACTTCGGATCACCCGAATCGACCGCCGCGGTGACGAAGTTGGCGGAGCCCATGTTGGTGATGAAGCGGCCGCGCTTGTCGACCTGCAGCACGGGCTCCTCACCATCCTTCCACTCGGCGACGCGCACTCGACCGCTCAGCACGCCCGTATCAACGCCGACGTAGGGAATCGATTCCGTCAGCGCGAAGGCGCCACGCCACACTTTGCGATCTTCACCGGGCTGCGGCGGCACCGAACGCGACATGTAGAACTGCTTCTGTTCCGGCGTGCCCCGTTCGTGGATGGGGGCGAGTGCGAGCGTGTTGGCCATGCTCGACGTGCCAGCGCCGGCATCCACCCAGGCGAGTTCGTAGGCGAGCAAGCCGAGTACGAAGTTCTTGGGGCCTTCGATGTAGCCGCCGTATTCCGGATCAACGGCCGCCGCGGTGATGCCCGAGGCATCGAACTCGTGCAGCAGCGACGCTTTATCGTCGGTCCATTCGTGTGAATTCCGCGCCCCCTTGGCCACCGCACGGGCCACCGGACCACGCGCCACGGCTCGCCCCGATTGCACGACCATCTGGTAGTCGAATCGGTCGGCAAAGCGCCACATGATCTGCCGAACGTCATCTCCCGGCAGCGTTTGCAGCAGCGCGGGAGGTCCCTTCGGCGAGGCTTCGTTGCTCATATGCCCTGTTCCCCAAGTGGTACGGCGGTGCGTCCAAGGCGCGGGCCCGGCACCCGAGCACGCGGATTGGACAACTGGGAGGCGGGGGGCCTATAGACCTGTGGCATCAGAGACGATGCGGCAAGAAAGATGGGGTCGGTGAAGGCTCCAAACCAGCCGTTTTCCCCCTAATCCAGCTTCCTTGCGTCCGGCCGACCGCGCACCTTCCAAGTAATGCCGATCCCGCCCGATCCTCTGGTGCGAACTGACCGCCCGACCCCAACCGGCTCGTCGGCGGGAGTGAGCTTTGCCCGCGGCCTGTGGCGTGTGGCGGCGGCGGACGTCTCGGCGGGCAACCGCCCCGTGTTGCTGCGTGATGGCGCGACTGCGTTTGAGGCGATGCTGGCGGTGATGGAGCACGCTCGGCACACGCTCGACTTCGAGTGCTACATCTTCCGCGGCGCCGACGAGGTGGGGCAGCGGTTTGTGCAGGCGATGATTGCCGCCGTCGGGCGCGGCGTACGCGTGCGGCTGCTGGTGGACTGGATTGGCGGACGCGGCACACCGCGCCGAGTGTGGAAGATGCTGCGCTCGGGCGGGGTGGATGTGCGCATCTTCAGTCCGATTGGTTTTCGCGCCTGGCTCGGATTGTTGCCGCGCGACCATCGCAAGCTGTTGGTGGCTGATGGCAAGGTGGGTATCACCGGCGGCATCGGCATTGGCGAAGAGTGGCGTCTGGGTGCGCTGGGCCCCAAGCGCCGACCGTGGCGCGACACCGTGGTGCAGATACACGGGCCGGCGGCCGAGGCTATGGAACGCGCGTTCGATTCCATGTGGCAGCGTGCGGCGGGGTTGGGGCCGACGCGCCGCGAGCAGCGGCGGATGGTGCGCGCCGCGCGGAACAGTTGGATCGACTTCACCGATGCGCAGCCGGCGCTGGTTGGGATTGTCGAGGGCGAGCCCGGGCGCTTTCGCATCTCGCGTGCGTTGGGTGTGCAGGCGGCGGCGGCGCGCGAGCGGCTCTGGATTGCCACCGCGTATTTCATCCCGGCGTTAGGAGTCGTCGAATCGCTGAAGGGCGCGGCGAGCGACGGCGTGGATGTGCGCGTGCTCGTGCCTGGGCGCAACGATCATCCGTGGGTGAATAGCTACGCGGCCAGTTATTACCCGAGCCTGCTACGCCACGGCGTGCGCATCTGGGAATGGCAGGGCGAGATGATGCACGCCAAGTCGACGGTGATGGACGGCGTGATCACGCGCATCGGGTCGACCGATTTCAACCCGTTGGGCGCGGCGATCAACTACGAACTCGACGCGATCATTGGAGATCGTGCGTTCGGGGCGCAGGCGGAGGAGATGTTTCTCGCCGACCTAGAACAGTCGCGGGAGGTGACGGCGAAGCGGGGTCGGGTGCCGAGGCTGAACAAGAGCGCGGCGAGGGACGTGTGAGAGGCTGTTCGTGAACTTGGCGCGAACGAAACCGAGGCACGACCTCCGAGAATTGGGCGGTGAGAGCACAGTTTAATCTCTGTTAGAGAGAAGCCGAGGTTTGTGGTATATTGCAGGATCGCTCCCTTCCGAGGCCCCGGATGAAGCTCCAGAT
>JAHFCT010000071.1:0-5475 GCA_023249375.1 Gemmatimonadota bacterium
CGTGTTCGAGTACGGCGACCTCACCAAGCAGAGCTACCTGGCGTCCGTGCGCAAGAGCGTGCTCTCCATGCTGTACGGCATCGAGATCGCGCGCGGTCACGTGGATACCGCGAAAACGCTCGCGCAACTCGGCATTGACGACCTCGGCGGCTTGCTGCCAACCGAGAAGGAAGCGACGGTGCAGGACCTGCTCAGCGCGCGGTCGGGCGTCTATCATCCCGCGTCGAATGCGGGCGACAACCTGGCCGACGCGCCGCCGCGCGGTTCGCAGAAGCACGGCACGTACCAGCTCTACAGCAATTGGGACTTCAACGCGGTCGGTGCGATCTTCGAGCAGCAGACCGGACGCAACATCTACGACGCCGTCGAGGCGGAGATCGCGCGCCCCATCGCGATGCAAGACTGGCGCCGCGACCTGCAACAGAAGTCGGGTGACACCACGGCGTCAAAGTACAAGGCGTACCACATGTATTTCTCGACGCGCGACATGGCGCGCATCGGGTACCTCATGCTCCGGAACGGCGCGTGGGATGGAAAGCAAATCGTTCCCGCCGACTGGGTGAAGAAGAGCACAAGCGCCATCACGCCGGTGGCGCAGATGCATCCGGCCTCCACACGCCGCGGGCGCTTCGGCTACGGCTACCTCTGGTGGCCAATCGACGGCGACTGGAACACCGGGCCGTACGAAGGCGCGTACTCGGGGATTGGCGCCGTCGGACAGTACATCACAGTTATCCCGAAACTCGACATCGTCATTGCGCACAAGACGGAGCCACGCGCCGGCAGCCCGGGTGTGCAGCATCCGGCGTTCTGGGCGCTCGTCGACAAGGTGATCGCCGCGCGCACAGGCACCCTGCCACAGCCGAAGGCGCGCACCATCCCGCCGTACGACGTGATTGTCCGCAATGGCACGGTGCTCGACGGCACGGGCGCACCAGGCGTGAAGGCCGACGTCGCTATCCTCGGCAAGCGCATCGTGCGCGTATCGCAGGTGCCGCTCGATCCGACGGACGCGTCGCAGGTGATTGACGCCACGGGTCTCATCGTCGCGCCAGGCTTCATTGACCTGCATACGCATCTCGATCCGCTCTTGCAGTTGCCGGGCGCGGAAAGCCACGTGCGCCAGGGCGTGACGCTCGCGCTTGGCGGACCTGACGGCGGCGGTCCGTGGCCCTTCGGCACGTATCTCGACTCCGCCGATCGCGCCGGGCTGGGGATGAACGTCGCGTTCCTCACCGGGCACAACATCATCCGTGAAACGGTGATGGGGACGGAGAATCGCGCCCCCACCACCGCCGAGCTCGCGCGGATGAGGAGCATGGTGGCGAAGGCGATGGATGAAGGAGCGTTCGGCCTGAGCACCGGCCTGCGTTATGTGCCGGGCTACTACTCGACCCTGGACGAAGTGATCGCGCTGTCCGAAGAAGCCGCGAAGCGCGGCGGCATCTACACGTCACACCTGCGCGAGGAAGGCGTGGGTCTGCTGCAAGGAGTCGGCGAAGCACTCGAGATCGGGCGGCGCGCGAAGATTCCGGTGATTCTCACGCACCACAAGGCCATCGGCCGCCAAGCGTGGGGCAAGAGTGTCATCACGCTCGCCATGGTGGATTCGGCGCGAAAAGCAGGAACGGATGTGATGATTGACCAGTATCCGTTCACGGCGTCGTTCACCGGCCTCAGCGTGCTCGTGCCGCCCTGGGCGCTCGCCGGCGGCAACCCCGAGTTGCGCAAACGGATCGAGAACCCCGTGCTGAAGGACAGCATCACACGCGGGATCATAGACCTGCTGCTCAACGACCGCGGCGGCGGCGACATCAGCCGCGTGCAGTTCGCCATCGTGGCCTGGGACAAGTCGCTCCAAGGGAAGACGCTCGCCGACTGGGCGGTGCAGCGCGGCCTCAAGCCCACGCCGGAGAACGCGGTCGGCTTGATCCTCGAAGGCGTGCTGAAGGGCGGGGCCGGAATGGTCTATCACGTGATTGACGAGCAGGACGTGCGGCGCATCATGGCGCATCCCATGACGATGATCGCCAGCGACGGCCGCCTCACCAAGCTCGGCGAAGGCGTGCCGCATCCGCGCAACTACGGCACCTTCCCGCGCGTGCTCGGCAAGTATGTCCGCGAAGACCACGTGCTCACGCTCGAGCAGGCGATCAACAAGATGACCGGCATGCCGGCGGCGCGGCTGAACCTGCGCGACCGTGGCTGCCTGCGCGCTGGGTGCGTGGCCGACGTCACCATCTTCGATGCGTCAAAGGTGCGCGACATGGGCACGTTCACCGACCCGCATCACTACCCCGAAGGCATTCCCTGGGTGCTGGTGAACGGAGAAGTGGTGATCGCCAACAACGTTTTCACCGCTGCGCGGCCCGGACGTGTGATGCGACGCCCAGCGCCGGCGCGGCCAGGAGCGCCGTAGCGAAGTCCGCAACTATCTGCGCTAGCGCGCCTTCACCACCTCGATCCGTTCGATCACGTCGCCCTCAAACACGCCGTCGGCCACCTCGATGCCCTCGACGATCTCGCCGAAGACCGTGTAGTCGCGGCCAAGCCGCAGGTTGTCCTTGAGGTTCACGAACCACTGGGCATCGCCCGTGTCGTGACCGCGCGTGCTCATCCCCACCGTGCCGCGTACGTGCGGCACCGTGCCGAGCTCGTCACGCAGAAAGAGCGGATGGCCGACGTATTCGTTGTCATCGGGGCTCGGCCCCTGAATCACGAAGTCCGGCTCCACCCGATGCCACGCACGGCCGTCGTAATAACCGTTCTGCACGAGCGTGAGGATGCGTGCGGCCATGATCGGCGCGACATCGCCGCGCAGGCGCACCACAAACGATCCACCGCCACTCGCCGTGGCCATTACGACGCGCAGACGGATGTCGGCGCCAAGCGCAAGGCGCACGGCGTTGGTAGAAACGGTGCCTTGGAGCGGCGTGCATTTGGCTGAAGTTGCCGTGCCGAGCTTGCTGGCGATCGCCGCCGCGGCGTTCGCGATTGCACAGTCGAAATCCGTTGCAAGACCCACGGCGGCGGTCGTCATTGATGTATCGGCGACTTCAGCGAAGCGAGCCAGCACTTCGGTGCGCGCGTCGCGGGAAGTCTCGCTCCAGTCGGCGCGCAGGCGAAATGCCGTCTTCACGAGCATCCGGCGAAGCTCTGGTGAAAGCGCCGTGCCCTTGAGTGCACGTGCTGCCGCGCGTACCGCCTGATAGCCGCGAGCGCCGAGCGTGGCGACGTAGATGCTATCATCGGCGTGCCGCGTGAGTGTCGAGAGCGCGTCAATGGCCGTTTCTTTCACGTTGTCGTTTGCGTCGCGTGCCAGCGCGCGCAACGCCTGCGTGTCGGCGAGTATAGCGGCGGCGCGCGCCGCGTACACACGGACCCAGTGCGAGTCGTTGCGCGTGAATTGCGGCAAGGCCGCCCGCGCATCGGCACTCGAGACTCGGGCCAGCGCGACTAACGCATGCGCCGCGGGTTGCCACGCGGCGCCGTTGGCGGTACGCGTGCGCATGCTCACCGAGGGCAGCCAGGTGCGCAAAACGGTGACGAGGTCCACGTTGCCAGCGCACGACGCCGTCACGAGATCCGCCGCGCGCAGGCGCACATGCCACGAGCTGTCGGCGAGCGCTGCCGCGAGTGTGCCGCACTCAATCTTCTTCGGGTCCAACGCGCGATAGCGCAGCCGCCACGCCGGGTCGGGGTACGATGGCGACGCGGGCAGCGCACCCAACGAATCACGCGCCGCGAAACGCGCATCGCGAATACGGGCCAGGGCGCGGCGCGCGATGAGCGCCACACGCGTATCCTTGCTCGCAATTCCCTCAGCGAGTGCGCGGTCAGTGGTATCGCGCCGGTCCTCGGCGCTGAGGATGCGCCGTATGAGGACGGTATCGGGGGCTGGAGATGATCCCTGCGCAGGAAGCACAGCAGCGCAGAGAACAGAGCAGAACAGGGCGAATCGCGTCATGGTAGCCAATGGAGGCCCAAGCTGCGCAGGGCGCAAGGGGGACAGGGAGACCGACCCGGCGGCAACTGCCGACGAACCCGCAGCGGTCAGGGCCAGCGAAGATCCCTCGCGAAGCGTAATTCATGGTTGGCAGTGTCCCGGGGTGCGACCCTCGCATCGCCGGACGAATCTGGACCTCAACGCCAGAATCCCGTGCCTACTCGCTCACTTCTCGCTCGCGTCGGCCATTTGGCCGCGCTTTTCACCTTCGTGGTTGCCCCGTCGTTTGCCCAGCAGGCCGGCAATGACGCCGACGCCAAGCTCACGGCCCTGCGCGAGACGCTCGCCAAGGAAGCGTACATAGAACCTTCCGCGGACATCGCCAAGCTGGTGACGGCTCCGCGGCACTTAGTCGTGTCGCTTACGACACCAAGCCCGGACCGCAAGTGGTTCCTGAAGGAACAGAGCGAGGGACTGCCTAGCGTGCAGAGCTACGGCAAGCTGCACTTCTACTTCGGCGGACTGGAGGTTGATCCCAAGGCAAATCGGGCGCGCCTGCTGACATCGCGCGCTTCAACGGGCCTGCAACTCGTCGAGGCGACAACGGGCAAGACCATTGCGCTCGAAACGCCGAAGGGTGCGACCATCAGCGCCCCCGCCTGGTCGCCTGACGGAAAGAAGATTGCGTACATCGCCAATTTTGATGCCGCGTCGCACGTCTTCGTTGCCGAAATCGCGACCGGCAAGTCTGCGCAGGTCACGAAGACGCCGCTGCTGGCGACCTTGGTGTCGACGATCGACTGGACAGCCGATGGCAAGAACATTGTCACGGTGCTCGTCCCCGAACCGCGCCGGCCAGAGCCGAAGCGACCGGAGATTGCCACGGGCCCGCTGGTGCGCGTCTGGAACGATGGCGCCAAGGCAGCGGAACGCACGCACGCGTCGTTGCTCAGTGATCCGGTCGAAATGGATCAACTGGAGTACTTCATCACCGGACAGGTCGCGCTCATCGATGTGAAGACCAAGGTCGCCCGGAAGATCGGTGCGCCGGCGATGGTCTCGTCGGTTGACGCATCGCCCGATGGCCGGTACTTCCGTGTGACCACGGTCTCGAGACCTTTCTCGTACGTTGTGCCGTTCACGAGCTTCGGATCCTCCGAAGGAGTGTGGGACAGCGAAGGCAAGCTGCTCGCGACGATTGGCAGGCGGGCTTTGCAGTACGGCGGCGACGTTGGGGATGGCGCCCCCGGCGGATTTGGCCGCCGTAGCAGTGGCAAGAAAGGCCTCGCATGGATGCCGCAGGGCGAGGGCTTCTACTACATCGCGCAGGATTCTGCGGCGCGAAGTGACAGCACACGCCCGTCTGGTGCAGCCCTGGCAGGTGGAGCCCCGACGGGCGGCGCGCCTGCCGGTGGCCGTCCTGGTCTCGGCGGTGCGACCGGCGCTGGTCGTCCCGAGAAGGTGGTGAACTGGTTGCCACCATTCAGTGAGAAAGACATCAAGGTGCTGTATCAGCACACCGCGCCCAT
>JAHFCT010000071.1:5485-11825 GCA_023249375.1 Gemmatimonadota bacterium
GCCCATCGCGAGCGCCGTCTTCACTGACAACGCACAGACGCTGTTTGTCGCGACCAACAACGGCGGCACGGGTGAGATATTCGCGGTCAAGCTGAGCGAACCCACAAAGCGCATGAGCATCGTACGCCAGCGCGGCTGGACGCCGGCCTTTGCGGCGAGTGGTGGTGCGTCAGGGTTCGGTGGCGGCGGGTTCGGCGGCCGTGGCGGCGGCGCGGATGACACGACGGCCTTCTACGGCAACCCGGGTTCGATGCTCACCAAGCGCGGCACGAACGGCGGCGACGTAGCAATCGTCAGCGCTGCGAGTGAGGTCTTCCTCAAGGGGACGCAGTACGCGCGCGAGTACATCGCCAATCCGCCCAAAGAGTTTCTCGACAAAGTCGAAATGGCCTCGGGCAAGAAGACGCGTGTCTTTGAGGGAGCGAAGGATGGCGCGGAGACGTTGGGCGCGCTGCTCGATGATAACGGAGCGACCGCCATCGTGACACGCGAATCGCCGACCACCGTACCCAACGCGTACCTGAAGGACATGAAGACCGGTACGCTGATGCAGCTCACGAAGAACGTGGATCCCGCGCCCGAATTCACCACGCTGCAGCGCCGTCGAGTTGTAGTCACCCGCGTCGATGGCATCAGATTCGTGGTGCAAGTCACCCTGCCCGCGGACTACAAGGCCGGCACGCACCTCCCAGGCTTGTTCTGGTTCTATCCGCGCGAGTATACGGACCAGGCGGGCTATGACCGCACACTACGCACGGAAAACGTCAACCGGTTCCCGACATCCGGGCCGCGCAGCATGGGGTTCTTCGCGACTCAAGGCTACGCCGTGGCCAACTTCGATCCGCCGGTCATCGGTGAAGCGGGACGGATGAACGACAACTACGTCTCAGACCTCGTCATGAACCTGACTGCCGTTGTTGATGAACTTGACCGGCAGGGCTTCATTGATCGCACTCGGCTTGGGATCGGCGGCCACAGCTACGGCGCGTTTAGCACAGTGAACGCCCTCGTGCACACGCCGTTCTTCAAGGCTGGCATTGCCGGCGATGGCATGTATAACCGTACGCTCACGCCCAACGGCTTCCAGACGGAGCGGCGCGACCTCTGGAACGGCCAACGCACATACCTTGAAATGTCGCCGATGCTCAGCGCCGACAAGATGCAAGGCGCGCTGTTGATGTACCACTCGCTCGAGGATCAGAACGTCGGCACCGACCCCACTAGTTCGATTCGCATGATGCAGGCGTTGCGAGCCAATAGTAAGACGGCAGCGCTTTTCCTGTATCCGTACGAAGCGCACGGCCCGGCGACGAAGGAGACACTCCTCGACTTGTGGTCGCGTTGGAGCGCGTGGCTCGACCTCTACGTCAAGAACGACGGCATGGCGCTGGCGAAGAAGAAGCCCGTGGCTCCAGCGACTCAGCCGTAGGGCGCCTACCTCACCCCAAACGTCAACGATGCCCACTTGGACTCGAAGGTGACAGCGCCGTCCGTCACGGGCGTCATGTGGATGAACTTCACGTACCAGATGCCGGCCGCGTCAATGTTCACGTGCACTACGCCCTGCTTGTCGCAGCGCGCATGGCGCGCCGGCAGCCGCGTGTCGTCGGGACGCCGCCCGCCGATCATCACGTACTGATTGGGCACGGGCGTGCCGTCCACCAGGCACCGGAACGCGAGCGAACCGCCAACCTTCACATCGTATGGATTGCTTGTCGGCACCAGCTCGGCGGGGTAGCCGAGCGCCGTGCGCCATCCGTCGGTGCGCGCATCACCCACCTGAAAAATCGCCTTGACGTGCTTCTGGTACCGCTCACGCGCGTTCGACGTGAGTGTACCGGTGCGCGTGCGGAGCGCTAGGATGTCGGGAACGCCGTCGTCGGCGAGATACTTATTGAAGTCGGCGGCCTTCTCGTCGAGTTCGCGCGGTCGGGTGGACAGGCCGGCCACGTGCGTGCCGGCGACGGTTGGTGTGTACGCCAGGAAGCTCGTGTCGCCGCGCGTGTCCCACGCCGCACTGTCAATGGACGCGCGACCGGCCGGACCCACGACGCTGAGGTCACGCACGCGGTCCCAACTGATAGAGTTCTCGCTCTTCGAGAACGTGCCGTTGAGGACCGGCAGCCGCATCGCAGTGCCCGGCGCGACGAAATACGCTCGCAACCGGAAGAACAGGTCGTGGGCATGCAATGCCGTCGCGGTGGTAACCACGGCGATCAAGGAAAGACTCAGTGTGCGGTAGGGGCGCATGGGGGCAAGGGTTTGGAAGGCTGAAAGATAGCGTTCCACGCCCGCCACGTAGCCGCGGTTCACCCGGGCGACACCGCACAGCCCCGGCTTCCGTACGCACGGGATACTCGCCACAATTGCAGGGTCCGTGCGCGCCCCCAACATCAGCCGCGCGAACGCCGTCTTCCTCATCTGCCTGAGGTACGCATGAACCGCATTCTCGCTCCCCGCCTTGCGCGGTCGGTGCTTGCAATCTCGCTTGTCATTCCGGCCGTCGCGCTTGCGCAGCTCCCGGCTGGCGTCAAGAAGGGTTCCACCGTCGAGGGCATCACCGAGTACGCGCTCGACAACGGCCTCAAAGTCCTGCTCTTCCCCGACGCCTCCAAGCCGACGACCACGGTGAACATCACGTACCTCGTCGGCTCTCGGTTCGAGGGATACGGCGAAACCGGCATGGCCCACCTGCTCGAGCACATGGTGTTCAAGGGGACTCCCAAGCACGCGAACATCCCACAGGAGCTCACCGAGCACGGCGCCCGCCCCAACGGCACCACATGGTATGACCGCACGAACTACTTCGAGACCGTGCCGGCCACCGACACCAATCTGGTGTGGGCCCTCGACCTCGAGGCCGACCGCATGGTGAACTCGTACATCGCCAAGAAGGATCTTGAGAGTGAGTTCTCGGTGGTGCGCAACGAGTTCGAGATGGGCGAGAACGACCCGATGGGCGTCCTGATGGAACGCACGATGTCCACGGCCTTCCTCTGGCACAACTACGGCAAGAGCACCATCGGCGCGCGCGCCGACATCGAGAATGTCCCGATCGAACGCCTCAAGGCATTCTACCAGAGGTACTACCAGCCCGACAACGCCGTCCTCGTCGTAGCCGGTAAGTTCGATGTGAGCCGCACACTCTTGCTGATCGGGCAGAAGTTCGGCGCGATCCCCAAGCCAATGCGTGCGCTCGACCGCGGCAACATGATCTACCCGACGTACACCGCCGAGCCGGTCCAGGACGGCGAGCGCTCGGTCACGCTGCGCCGCGTCGGCGACGTGCAGGTGGTCATGGCCGCCTACCATATCCCGGCCGGCACCGACAAGGACTACCCCGCCGTGGACGTCCTCACGCAAGTCCTCGGCGACCAGCCGTCGGGACGTATCTACAAGGCGCTCGTCGAGAAGAAGCTCGCCGCCGAGGCGTCGGCAGTCAGCTTCCAGTTCAAGGAGCCCGGCATCTTCCTGTCGTATGCCAGCGTGCGGCAAGCGCAGTCGCTCGACAGTGCGTCGCGTGCCCTACTGGCCACGCTCGACGCCATCGTCACCACGCCGCCAAGCAAGGAAGAAGTAGACCGCTCCAAGACCCAACTCCTCAAGCAGATTGACCTCAACCTCAACAACTCCGAGCGCGTCGGACTCGGGCTCTCCGAGTGGGCCGCGATGGGCGACTGGCGCATGCAGTTTATCCATCGCGACCGCATCAAGGCCGTGACGCCCGAAGACGTGCAGCGCGTCGCCAAGGCGTACTTCAAGCCCGACAACCGCACGATCGGCAAGTTCATTCCGACGCCAAAGCCGGAGCGTGCCGAGATCGCATGGGTCTCCGACGCCGACATTGCCACGGTGACCAAGGACTACAAGGGCAGCGCCGCGCTCGCCGAAGGTGAAGTCTTCGACCCGTCAGCCGCCAATGTCGAAAAACGCACGGCGCGCAGCGCGCTCGCCAATGGCTTCAAGCTCGCGCTCCTGCCCAAGCAGACGCGCGGCAACACCGTGAATGCGTATGTCAGCATTCGCTTTGGCGACGAAAAGTCGCTGTCGGGCCGCACCACAGCCGCACAGCTCATGGGCTCGATGCTCGACAAAGGCACGAAGTCCAAGACGCGCCAGCAGATCAAGGATGAGTTCGACAAACTGAAGGCGCGTGTCGGCATTGGCGGCGCGGGCAACAACATCGTCGTCAACATTGAGACGACGCGCCCGAACCTGCTTCCCACGCTTCGCCTCGTCGGCGAAGTGCTCAAGGAACCGTCGTTCGACGCCAAGGAGTTCGAACTCCTGCGCACCGAAGGACTGGCGGGCCTCGAACAGAACAAGTCGGAACCGATGTTCGTGGCCTCGGTCGCGATCCAGCGCATTCTCGCCCCATGGCCGAAGACCCACCCGCTCTATACCGGCACGGTGGACGAGCAAGTCGCCGACCTGAAGGCGGTGAAACTGGACGACGTGAAGAAGGTGTACACCGATCTGGTGGGCGCCTCGTACGGCGATCTCGCCATGTCGGGCGACTTTGATCGCGACTCGGTTACCACCGTGGCGAAGGAGATCTTTGGCGCGTGGAAGAGTCCGAAGCCATTCGCGCGCCTCAAGCGCAAGGTGTTCGACATCGCCGCCGCTACGCAGCAACTCGAAACGCCGGACAAGGCCAACGCGGCCTTCTTCGGCGGGTTCAACCTGCCCGTGCGCGACGATCAGCCAGAATACGCTTCACTCACGCTGGCCAACTACATACTCGGCGGCGGGTTCCTCAACTCGCGCCTAGCCGCGCGCATCCGCCAGAAGGACGGCCTCAGCTATGGCGTCGCGTCAGTCTTCAATGCGCAGGCGCTGGACAGTGCCGCGGTGCTGCAGGTGATGGCCATCTACAACCCCGAGAACATCGTCCGGCTCGAGACTGCGTTCGGCGAGGAAATCGGCCGCTGGGTGAAGGACGGCGTCACGGCGGAGGAACTGGACAAGGCCAAACAGGGGTGGCTGCAAGCTCGCCTGCAGTCACGCGCGCGCGACGCCGAACTCGTCTCGCGCCTCTCGCAGCAGACGTTCCAGGGGCGCACGATGGCGTTCGATCAGGCGCTCGAGGAGCGCGTGTCGAAGATCACCATGGACGAAGTCAACACGGTGATCAGGAAGTATGTGAACCCGGCGAAATTCTCAGCGGTCAAGGCGGGCGACTTCAAGAACCATCCGCCCAAGCCGGTGCCGGTGAAGCCGTAGCGGCAAGGCAGAAGCGACGAGATCGCGGCGGGGCGCTACCTCTTGGGCACCGCCGCCTTCCGTCGCGCCACCAGCCCGCGCAGCAACTCCATGCGCAGGTCGTCCTTGTCGAGGACCGAATATTCTTCCAGTGCCTCGAACACCTTGCGCGCTGTCACGCGATCGCCGGTGCGCACGAGCGCTAGCACCGCCGCTTCGTTCAGCAAGTCCACGGGCAGCCATGTGTGCCCCGATACGCGCGCTTTGAGTTGGGGCGTCACCTCCGTCGCGACGCCCGGCCAATTGTATGTCCCTGCCGCGCGCAGGAATCGCCACGCCGAGTGCGCCGACTCGGGCGCCTGCCAGCGCGTCATGTAGCGCTCCATCTCGGAGTAGAATGCGGAGTCCACCACGCCGCTCATTCCCGCGTGCAGGTCGCGCTCCACTTCGATGGCCATGCGGAACCACGTAAACCAGTCCGCTGGCGCGTGCGGCGCAGCGACCACATCACGCATCATTGCCCGCCGGGCCAACGCCTGCCGGTACTCGCGGTCGCTGTCTATCGAGTCGCTTGCCGGCGCCGGATCGTTGGCGCGCAATCGCGCCCCTTTCGCGCGCATCCGCGTGCGCTGCAGGATGAGCGCTTCGCGCGTCTCGATGCCCGGTCCCACGCGCCGTTCATCGAGCGCCGCGAGCAGATCAAACCGGTCACCCGTCGTTTCCATGAACCCCGTCGCGGCAATCTTGCGATATCGCGTACGCTCGGTGCCCAAGTCGAGCACGGGGTGATAGTCCGAATTGATTTCTCCGCCGTCGGCAACCGCGGCCGCCAGCGCGCTGCGCGTGGCGAGCAGCGTCCCCTCGATCGCTTCGGAAGTGATGGGCCGGAATCGCTTGAGGTCAGCCGCCACCTTCGGAAACCGCAGCACTGACCAATCAGGCGATGGAAGCGCCGAGTCGGCCGCTGCCACGACGAGAATGTCTACGTCGTTCGTGAGGTAGATGCGGTACGAGGCGAAGTTGCGGTGCACCGCCCGCACGACGCTCATCACCAGCCCGTCGTCTATCTCGTACAGGTGCAACCACTGCCCAAAGACGCCGTGCGGCGCGAGGTACTGCCGCGCTCGGCGGTAGAACT
>JAHFCT010000102.1 GCA_023249375.1 Gemmatimonadota bacterium
CACCCCACCCTGCCCCATTCCCTGCACCCCACTAAGCCCCTTCCCCTGCACCCGAGTGCAAGCATCTTTGCCCTGCCCCGCGTAGTCGGCCAGATGCGTCCCACTCGGAGTTCTCATGCCGCGCCGCCTTGTCCTGCTTGCGCTCCCCGCGCTGCTCAGCGCCCAAACTCCCACAACGCCCGTCGCCGCCAAGCCCGGGCTGATGCCGACACCCTCCGACGCCTCCCTCTTCCAGCACCTGAGATACCGAAACGTCGGACCGGCCCGTGGCGGCCGTGTCACCACCGTCACGGGTGTGCCATCGCAGCCCCACACCTTCTACATGGGCTCCACGGGCGGGGGTGTCTGGCGCACCACCGATGCCGGCCAGAGTTGGGTCAACATCTCCGATCGCTACTTCGCCGTCGGCTCCATGGGGGCCGTCGAAGTCTCCCTCTCGAATCCGGACATCCTATATGTAGGCACGGGTTCTGACGGGCTTCGTTCCAACGTCTCAATCGGCAACGGCGTCTACAAGTCGGCGGACGCCGGCCGTACGTGGTCGCACATCGGCCTCAAGGATGTCGGCAACATCGGCGGCATTCGCGTGCATCCAACGAACCCCGACATCGCCTTTGTCGCCGCCATCGGCAACCCATTCAAGCCGACAAACGAGCGCGGGCTGTATCGCACCACCGACGGGGGCAAGAACTGGCAGCGCGTCCTCTACGTCTCGGATTCAACGGGCGCGGTGGACGTCGAATTCCAGCCTGGCAATCCGAATACGCTCTACGCCTCCATGTGGCGCGGCGAACGCAGGCCGTGGACGATCATCTCCGGCGCGCGTGAAGGCGGCATCTACAAATCCACCGACGGCGGCAGCACGTGGAAGAAGCTGACCAAGGGCCTGCCGGGCGATCTGGTCGGCAAGAGCAACATCGCGGTCACGCCCGCCGACCCGAACACCGTCTGGGTGCTCATCGAAGCCAAGCCGGGTGGCGGGCTGTATCGCTCCACCGATGCCGGCGAGTCGTTCACGCGCGCCAGTGACTACGCCCAACTGATCACCCGCCCGTTCTACTACACCAACATCACCGCGCACCCCAAGGACGCCAACACGGTGTGGGTGGGCGCCGAGCAGTTCAGCAAGACGACCGATGGCGGCAAGACCTGGCGCGCGATGAACACGCCGCATGGTGACAACCACGACTTGTGGATCAACCCCAACGATCCGCAACTCATGGTGCAGTCCAACGACGGCGGCGCCACCGTCACTCTCAATGGCGGCAGCACGTGGTCCACGCTCTACAACCAGCCGACCGCCGAGATCTACCAGGTCTACACCGATAATCAGTTCCCGTATCGCCTGTACGGCGCGCAGCAGGACAACAGCACCGTCATCGTGCCGTCGCTGCCGCTCTCATCGGGACGCCCGGACTCGCCTATGCAGGAATGGCGCACGGGCCCCGGCTGCGAAACGGGCCCCATCTTCCCGCATCTCACCAACCCGGATACGGTCTACGGTTCGTGCAAGGGACAGTTCTCGCGCCTCCGCATCAGCAGCGGCAGTGAAAAGCAGTACTGGGTTGGCGCGCAGTCACTCTACGGCAATGCCTCGCAGGACTTGCTCTACCGCTTCCAGCGCGTCTCGCCCATGGAGTTCTCGCCACACGATCCGCGTGTCATCTACTACGGCTCGCAGTATCTGCACCGCACGCGTGATGAAGGCGTCACGTGGGAAGCCATCTCGCCCGACCTCACCGCAAATCCGCCCGAACTGCGCGGCCACTACAGCGGCGAACCGATCACCGTGGACGGCACCGGCGAAGAGATGTACTCCACGCTCTACGCCATCCGCGAAGCGACCATCGAAAGGGGCGTGATCTGGACTGGCGCCAATGACGGACCGTTCTACGTGACGCGCGACGACGGCAAGACGTGGAAGAACATCACGCCCAAGAACCAGCCGCCGGGCTGCCGCGTGCAGAATATCGAGCCCTCCCCGCATCGGCGCGGCTCTGCCTATTACGCGACCTACTGCTACCTCCTCGGCGATTTCAAGCCGTACCTCTGGCGCACCGATGACTACGGCGCGTCGTGGAAGCTCCTGACCGACGGCAGCAATGGCATCGCCGTCAACGAACCGACGCGCGTGGTGCGCGAGGATCCCAGGCGCGAAGGGTTGTTGTACGCGGGCACCGAGTTCGGCATGTATGTCTCGTTCGACAACGGCGCCACGTGGAAGTCGTTCCAGTTGAACTTGCCGCACGTGCCCGTCACCGATCTCAAGGTCTTCCGCAACGATCTCGTGCTTTCCACGCAGGGACGTGCGTTCTGGATTCTCGACAACGTCACGGCGTTGCACGCCCTTGCCGCGAACAGCGCGACGAACAGCGCCGCACTCTTCGAGCCGCGCGACGCAATCCGCGCGCGCTACGCGGGCTCGTTCGGCGGTGTCGAAGGCAATCGCAGCGATCCGGCTGACCCGCAGTATCCGCCCCCTGGCGCCATGATCGACTACTACATCCCGCCGTCGCTCACCGGGCCTGTCACACTCGACATTCTCGACGCCAAGGGCGCCGTCATTCGTTCGTTCTCCAGTGAAGCCGCGGCCCCCGCCGATCCTGAGGGCGGCCGCTCGCTCGCGACGACTCGAAGCGGCGCCGCGCGACTGCCTCGCAATCCGGGCATGAACCGCTTTGTCTGGGATCTCACCATCGCCGGCCCGTGGACGCCCGTCGCCACGGGCGGATTTGGCGGTCGCGGTGGCAGCGGTCCGACGATCGTTCCAGGCAAATACCAGGTGCGTCTCACCGCCGGCGGCACACAGGTGAAGCCGTTGACGGTTCGCATCGACCCGCGCTCGGCCGCGGATGGCATTACGGTGGCTGACCTTCAGTCGCAGTTCGATCACAACGTGAAAGTGCGCGATCTCGTTAGCGAGGTGAACCGCCTCGTCGCAGCACTCGAGGAACAGCGCAAGCGACTGGCCGCGGCAACTGCGGTCGCCGCCGACACGGCAAAGGGCGTTGACGCCATCCGTGCAACCGTCGTCACGCCGTCGGTGCGCTACAGCAAGCCGGAACTGCAGACGCACATTCAGTATCTGTACTCGATGAGCGTTGGCGCAGACCAGCGGGTTAGTCGCGATGCCACCACACGCTACGCCACGCTGCGCAAGGAACTCGACGTCACGATGGCCAAGGCCCGCGCATTGCTTGGCCCGAACTTCGCGCGTGACAAGGTCGTGCCGTGAGTCATCAGGCGCTGCGCTGGCTCGCGGTACTTGGCACTGTTGCACTAGTCCTGGCCGCGCCGCGCCCCGACGGCATCACGCCGCACTCGTGGCAGCTGCTCGCGATCTTCGCCGCCACGATCGTCGGCTCCATCGCGCGCCCGGTTCCCGCCGGCGCGATGGTCTTCCTCGGCGTCTGCACTATCGCGCTCTTCGGCGTCCTCCCGCCCAAGGAAGCACTCGGTGGATTCGCCGATCCTATCGTCTGGCTGGTGCTCTGCGCCTTCTTCATGTCGCGCGGCGTGCTCAAGACTGGACTCGGCCGGCGCATTGCCTTTCTGTTCATTCGCGCCATCGGGCAATCGTCGCTGGGGCTCGCCTACGCGCTCATCTCCACCGACACGCTGCTCGCCGCTTTCGTCCCCAGCAACGGCGCGCGCGCCGGCGGCGTCATCTATCCCGTCGCCACCTCGCTCGCCGAGGCGTACGACTCGCGCCCGGGTGAGACGGCCAAACGCCTGGGCGCTTTTCTGCTCTTCGCCATCTATCAGGGCGACGTCCTCGCCAGCTCAATGTGGTGGACCGGCCAAGCTTCCAACGCGCTCATCGCCAAGTTCGCCTTTGACGTCGCCAAGATCGACTTCACCTACGGCAAGTGGAT
>JAHFCT010000027.1 GCA_023249375.1 Gemmatimonadota bacterium
CGGAGCGCATCATCGACGAGGCGCTTGTACATGGCCGTCGGGCTGCGCACCGCGTGGTGCCAGTAGACGTTGCGGTACATCTGGTACTTGGCGAAGAGCAGCGACTCGAGCGCGCTCAGTGCCTTTTCGAGCACGCCGACGGCGGCGTGGCCGAGGTGCGGATCGTCGACGATGACGAGGGCGTGCAGCAGGCGGTCGACGTCGATCTCGCCGTACGGCACGCCGCACATCAGCGCGTCGCGCTTGAGGTAGTCGGTCTTGTCGAGGTCGAGGGAACCGCTGATGAGCCCCTGCAGGGGCGAATCGCTTTCGCCGCGCATCAGCGCATAGATGCGCTCCGGCGCATCCTGGGCGATTTCGGTGCGCAGGATCTTTGCCACTTCGCCGCCGGTGATCATCGGCTCGGCGACCGCCTCGTGGTGCATGGCGCCGATTTCTTCGAGCGCGTGCGAGAAGGGATAGTGGCCGACGTCGTGGAGCAGCGCGGCCGCGGCGACCACTTCGGCTTCATCGGGCGCGACGCGGTCGAGCATTCCCGCTTCGTCGAGCCGCGCCAGCGTGCGATTGGCGAGATGGAACGCGCCCAGCGCATGCTCAAACCGCGAGTGGGTGGCGCCGGGATAGACGAGATGGGCGAGGCCGAGCTGGCGCACGTAGCGCAGCCGCTGGACGACCGCGGTGTCGACGAGCCGAAGAAACGGACCGTCGATGCGGATGTTGTTGTAGAGCGGATCCCGAATGAAGCTCATGCAGGAAGACTCGCTGAGTGAACGCCGGCCGGCAAACGACGATGTGCGTCGTGGCTGACGGAAAGGTCGCCTGCGCACAGGCACTCGGCCAGCGGCGAAATGCCGCGCACGAGGGCCCGCGAACGGCTGGGGTCGTCACGTCACCGTTGCGCTGCGGAGTCGGGAGGCTCCAGTATTCAGCCTTCGTTCGCTTCCCGGAGCTGTCCGTGCGCCCACGCTCGGCCGCACTACGTCGTCAACTCTTCTGCGCGCTCACCGGGATGACGGTGACGGCGGCGTGCGCGCGGCCGCGCGTGGCGGTGGCGCCGCAGCCCGCGGTGGGCGCCTCGACGGCGACGGTGGCGATGGCTGAGGCGCCCGCCTCCTGCAGGGGCTGCACGGCCGTTCCGTTTGGCGACGAGGTGATTCGCGCCGTTTCGCGGCGCGTGGCGGACCTCACGGCGCGCGGCGGTGCCTGTGCGGCGTATGCCTCGGTGCTCGAGCAATCACTCGCCAGCCAGCGCATCGTCGTGCGACCGTTCATGTGGCGAGTTGGGACAAACCTCGCGTCAGCGCAGGCGCTGTCCACGGGCGAGATTGACGTCGCGCGAGAGATCGACGCGCTGAACGTCGGCGTGCGCTCACTCGACGACGTGGTGCACAGCGTGGAGCACGAGGCCGCGCACATCGCCTTTGCCATTCCGTCGGGGCAGCGGTGGACGGAGATGATCGTCGACGAGCGCGTCGGCGAGTGCCGCTCGCGCAGCACGGGTGTGGGCGCGATGCCCTAGCGGCCCAGGGCGGCGCTCGCCGTTGCGAGCGATGCCGGGCGCCCCACGGCGCTGAGCGCCGTGGGGTCGGGCCGTGGGTTAGCCCTTTGGCCCCGCGGCGGCGATGGCCGCATCGACGCTGCCGAACTTCTCAAAGTTCTTGCGGAACATCGCGGCGAGTTTCTTGGCCTGCGTATCGTACGCATGTGGGTCGTCCCACGTCTTGCGCGGCGTCAGCAGTTCGCCGGGAATGCCCTTGATATCGGTCGGCACATGCAGGCCGAAGATCGGATCGGTGTCCGTGGGCAGCTCGTGCAGGTGGCCGGAGAGCGCGGCGTGCACCATGGCGCGCGTGTACGACAACTTCATGCGCTTGCCCACGCCGTACGGTCCGCCGCTCCAACCGGTGTTCACCAGCCAGACATCGGCGCTGTGTTCCTTGAGCAGCCGGCCGAGCATCTCCGCGTACTTGGTGGGATGCCAGACGAGGAAAACGGCGCCAAAGCACGCCGAGAACGTGGCCTGCGGCTCGGTGACACCGCGTTCCGTGCCGGCCACCTTCGCCGTGTAGCCCGACAGGAAGTAGTACATCGCCTGTTCACGCGTGAGCTTGGCGATGGGCGGGAGCACACCGAACGCATCGGCCGTGAGGAAGACGACGTTCTTGGGATGACCGCCGCGGCCGCTGGGCACGTGATTGCGGATGTACGGCAGCGGATACGAGGCGCGCGTGTTCTCGGTGATCGACTGATTCTCGAACTCCACGCGGCGGCCATTCGGCTCGAGCACCACATTCTCGAGAATCGTGCCGAACATCTGCGTGGTCTGGAAGATGTCGGGCTCGCCCTCGGCGGAGAGGTTGATCACCTTGGCGTAACAGCCGCCCTCGAAATTGAACGTGCCGTCCGCGCTCCAGCCGTGTTCGTCGTCGCCGATGAGTTCGCGCTCCGGGTCGGCGGAGAGCGTCGTTTTGCCGGTGCCCGAGAGGCCGAAGAAGAGCGCCGTGTCACCCGCGTCGCCAATGTTCGCCGAGCAGTGCATCGAGAGCACGCCCGCCTTCGGGAGCAGGTAGTTCATCACGGTGAACATCGCCTTCTTGAGCTCGCCGGCGTAGCGGGTGCCGCCAATGATGATGGTGCGCGCCGCGAGGTTGAGCACGATGAAGGTGCTGGTACGCGTGCCGTGGCGTTTGGGGTCGGCCTGATACTCGGGCGCGTGGTACACCGTGAAGTTCGGCGCGAACGTTTCCAGCTCGGCTTGCTCGGGGCGGATGAACATGTTCCGCACGAACGCCGCGTGCCATGCGTTGGGCAGGACGTAGCGGACGCTGAGCCGGTGCGCCGGATCGGCGCCGCAGTACAGATCCTGCACGAAGAGTTCCGGCACGCCGTTGAGATACTGCTTCACATCGGCCAGCAGCGTCGCGAAGTGCTCGAGCGAGATCGGCTGGTTGACCTTGCCCCAGTCGACGTCCTTCTCCGAACTCGATTCCTTCACGACGAACTTGTCGTTTGGCGAGCGGCCGGTGTGCGGCGACGTGACGGCCACAAACGGCCCCATGTCGGCCAAGCGGCCTTCGCCGCGGCGAATCGCCGCCTCGATGAGCTCCGGCGACACGAGGTTCCATTGTACCGTGCCCGAGGGCGCGAGATCCTGACCGGACAGGCCGGCAGCGCCGGAGCGCACAATAGCGGGAGCGATCGGGGTCGCGTCGGGCATGACGATTCCTCGGGAGGAGAACGACGCGGGCCCCACGCGGGGGCCCGCGAAACTGGTTCGCGGTGGATCAGCGCGTGCGTTCCTGCGCGTCAATGACGGCGACGGCCGCCATGTTGACGATGTCCTGCACTTCTGCGCCCTGCTCGAGCACGTGCACGGGGTGGTTCATGCCCACGAGAATCGGGCCGATGGCCGTGGCGCCGCCGAGCCGCTGCAGCAGCTTGTACGACGTGTTGCCGGCGCTGAGCATCGGGAAAATGAGCACGTTGGCTTCCTGCTTCAGCCGGCTGAACGGATAGCGCATGGCGAGCACGTTCTCGTCAAACGCCGTGTCGGCGTGCATTTCGCCGTCGACGATCAGGTCGGGTTCGCGCTCACGCAGGAGCTTGACGGCCTCAGCCACCTTGGCCGCCTCGGGATGCTTGACCGAGCCGAAATTGGAGAATGAGAGCATCGCGATGCGCGGCTCGATGCCGAACGTGCGCACGAGGCGCGCCGCCGACTGCGCAATAGACGCCAGCTGCTCGGCCGTCGGGTCGATGTTGACCGTCGTGTCACCGAAGAAGATGGCGCGGTTGTTGATGACCATCATGTACAAGCCGGCGACGAGCCCCGTCTTGGGATCGGCGCCGACGACTTCGAGCGACGGGCGAATGGTTTCTGGGTAGTGCTTGTTGAGGCCGGCCACCACGGCGTCCGCGTCACCGCTGTTGACCATCTGGCACGCGAAGTAGATGCCGCGGCCCATCAGCGACTGTGCTTCGTCCCGCGAGAGGCCGCGCCGCTGGCGTTTGTTCCACAGCTCCTCGGCGTAGCGCTCGCGCTCCGGCGATGCGTTGGGGTCGATGATGGTGCAGCCGTTCAGCGTCATCCCCAGCTCGTCCAGCCGCTGTTTCATCTGCGCGGGGCGCCCGAGCAGAATGGGATTGGCGATGCCTTCTTCCTGAAGGATGTACGCCGCGCGAATGACCTTGGGATCCTCACCCTCGGGGAAGACGACGCGCTTGGGATTGCGGTGCGCGCGCATCTGGATGCCGCGCATGACGCTGCGCGACTGCCCGAGACGGCCTTCGAGCTGCTCGCGGTATGCCTCGACCTCGATGAACTCCTTGGCCACGCCGCTCGCGATTGCCGCCCAGGCGACCGCCGGCGCCACATAGAGCAGCACGCGCGGATCGAACGGAAACGGGATGATGTACTCGGGGCCGAACTGCACCTTGGACAGCCCGTAGAGGGCCGCCACGGATTCCGGCACCGGTTCGCGCGCCAGCTCGGCGAGTGCGCGCGTGGCCGCCATCTTCATCTCTTCGTTGATCGTCGTGGCGCGCACGTCGAGCGCGCCGCGGAAGATGAACGGGAAGCAGAGGACGTTGTTGATCTGGTTGGGATAGTCGCTGCGCCCCGTGGCGGTGATCGCCTCCGGGCGCACGGCCTTCACTTCGTCGGGCAGAATCTCCGGCGTCGGGTTGGCGAGCGCGAAGACGATGGGGCTGGGGCCCATCGATTTCACCATGTCCTGCGTGCACGCACCCGCCGCCGACAGCCCGACGAACACATCAGCGCCGGCGATCGCGTCGGCCAGCGTCCGGTTCTTGGTCTCGTGCGCAAACTTGGCCTTGTGCGACTCCATGTCCTTCTCGCGCCCCGCGTAGATGACTCCTTTGCGGTCGCACATCGTGACGTTCTTGCGGTCAACGCCGAGGCGGACGTAATGCTCCGCCACCGAGATGGCCGAGGCCCCCGCGCCGCTGAAGACGATCTTCACTTCAGCGAGCTTCTTGCCGACGATCTCCACGGCATTGATCAGCGCGGCGCCAGAGATGATGGCGGTGCCGTGCTGGTCATCGTGGAAGACCGGGATGTTCATCGTGGCCTTGAGCTTCTCCTCGATGTAGAAGCACTCGGGCGCCTTGATGTCTTCGAGATTGATGCCGCCCAGCGTCGGCTCGACGAGCTGACAGAAGCGGATGATCTCTTCGGGGTCCTCGGAGGCGATTTCGAGATCGAAGACGTCGATGTCGGCAAACGTCTTGAACAGGTTGCCCTTGCCTTCCATCACCGGCTTGCCGGCCAGCGCGCCGATGTTGCCGAGGCCGAGCACGGCCGTGCCGTTGGAGATCACGGCGACGAGATTTCCCTTGGCCGTGTACTTGTACGCGTCGTCGGGGTTCTTCTCAATGTCCAGGCAGGGCTCGGCCACGCCGGGGGAGTAGGCGAGCGCGAGATCGCGCTGATTGGCGAGCGGCTTGGTGGCTACAACCGCGATCTTCCCGGCGCGTCCACGGGAGTGGTAGTCGAGGGCGTCTTGGCGTTTCATGA
The DNA here is from genome assembly GCA_023249375.1 of Gemmatimonadota bacterium. Taxonomy (GTDB): domain Bacteria; phylum Gemmatimonadota; class Gemmatimonadetes; order Gemmatimonadales; family Gemmatimonadaceae; genus PNKL01. The sequence goes on from JAHFCT010000027.1 coordinate 5,537, forward strand.
TAGTCGTGAAAGATAATCGTGGACGGTCGGGCACGGTCAGGGGAACGGCCAAAATATGGACGGAATTCCCCCTACAAACGGATCGCGATCGGCTGTCGCACGAGCCAGCGCAGGGTGCTGATGTCGCGCGCGCTTGGGACGGTCACGGAGGGCGTTCCGAACATCACGTCGAGCGCGATGGTGCTGTGTCCGCCGATGCCGACCGCGTGCCCGAGCTCGTGCGTGACGACGGAGAGCAGCGAGTTGGACGCGCTGGTGGCCGCCGGATTGATGGCGATGTCGATCTTTACGTGGCCGGGCTGCGACCCGGTGAGCGGCAGGGTGAGCGCGCTGTCGCTCGCCGGGCAGAAGAACGTCACACCGCCCGTGAAGGCCGGCGGATCCGCGCATCCGGCGAGCCCCACCAGGCGCGGCGCCGTGCTGACGTGAATCACGACGTCGGCGTCGGCGGGGAAGGCCGCTGTGCGAAAGGAGAACTCGCTGCCGCCGAGCGCAATCTTCCAGGCGGCCATGCCCGCGGCGGTGGCGCCGCTCAGGTCGACGCCTGTGGTCACCGCCGTTGGGTCAATGTAGACGGCGATCGTCTTGCCCGTCGGCCACCGATACAGCATGCCGCCCGAGAGCTGCGTGGGGTCGTACGCTGGCGGGTCAACGCGCGGCGCCGCGGCGTCGGTGCAGGCGGCGAGCGTGATGACGGCGAGGGCGGCGAACGATCGGGCGGGATGCACAGGAGAAAGGTAGGGCGGAGCGTCCGCACGGCCAGCGTGAGACGTTCCGCCCTGTTTTGTCGGCCGGTGTTCACGGCCGACGCACGACAGCCTACGCGGCGCGCGGCTTCAGCGATGCATACACGTTAACGAGCGCCAGCAGCAGCCCGCACGCCACCACGACCGACGCGCCGGTGGGCAGATCGAGCCGGTACGACGCGTACAATCCGAGGAAGCTCGCGATCGCCGCGATAATACCGCCGACGATGAGCCGCATCTGCCAGTCCTTGGCGAGCATCACCGCACAGACCGCTGGGACGATGAGATACGCAAACGTGAGCAGCACGCCCGCGATGTGCACGAAGCTCACGACGACGAGGGCAAACGCGGCGTAGAACAGGAAGTCCCAGAAGCGCACCTTCACGCCTTGCTGCTGCGCCGCTTCGGGGTCGGTGGAGATGAGCGCGAATCGCTTGTGGAACGCGCCGTAGAATGCGGCGATGGCGAGGAAGAGAATCGCGCGCTGGCCCACGTCATCCGCCTGCACGTTCAGAATATCGCCCGTGAGCAGGTGCTCCAGTTCTTCCTTGCCGCCCGCGACACGGCTCAGCAGCAAGATGACGCCCGCGGCCGCGACGACAAACGTGATACCAATGATCGCCTCCTGCGGCACCTGGAACTTGCGGCTGCTGCGCGACCAGCTGAAGAGCGCCGCGCCGAGGAACGTGACGCCGAGCGACAGCCAAAAGGTGATGCGATCTTCAAAGTGATTGCCCATCAGCAGCGATACGCAGGTGCCGAGCGCGGCGACCTGCGCGAGCGCGAGGTCGACGAAGATGACCTCACGCTTCACGACGTGCAGGCCCATATACACGAGAAGCGGCGGGAAGATGAGGCACGCGGCGAGCGGCCACTTCATCACTTCCCAGAGGACATGGAGTTCATTCGGGTTCACTTGCCCTCCTTGAGTGCGTTGGCGAGCGACCCAATGAGATTGTCCATCAGGGCCGCGTAGGTATCGGTGTTCTTGTAGGTGCCCGGCTGCTGCGAGACGTCGACCACCACCGCGCCGGTCTGCCGCGCCACGGTCTCGGCGGTCTTCCGGTTCTGGAACGGCTGCACGAGGATGACGTGCACTTTCTGCGCCTGCATCAGCGTGATGACCGCGGCGACGTGCGCCGGCGACGGCGCGATGCCCGGCTTCGGCTCGAGGTTCTCGACGATGTTCAGGCCGAAGCGCTCGGCGAGGTACGGAAAGTCCTTGTGGTACGTGACGATCTTGGCGCCCTTGAACGGCGCGAGCAGCTTCTGCCATTCCGCCATCTTGGCGTCGATCGTCGCGTTGAACTTCTTCAGGTTGGCGGCGTAGAGCGCCGCCGACTTCGGATCAACTTGCGAGAGATGCTCGGCGATGTTCGCGGCGAGGATCTTCGCGTTGAGCGGATCGGTAAGGAAGTGCGGATTGCCGAGCGAGTGCACATCGCCCTTGGCGCGGTCGAAGGACGTCGGGATCTCGAGCATGCGGATGCCCTGTGATCCGACGACGAGCCCCGGCGCGCCAGCGGCGATCTTCGCATTGCGAGCGGTCTCGAGGAGCGGCGGCAGCCAGCCCATCTCGAGTTCCGCGCCGCCCTCGATGAGCACGTCGGCGCGATTGAGCGTCACGACGTGACTGGGTTTGGCGTCCACGAAGTGCGGATCTTCCGTTGGCTTGGCGAGCGCCTTCACGTCCACGGCATCTCCGCCGATCTCGCGCGCGATGGCGGCGAGGTCCGGCGTGGTGGCGACGACGTTGAGCTTGCCGGCGGGCGTGGGTGCTGCGCCCGGCACGACAAGCGCGGCGACAGCCGCGGCCTTGATCAGAGAGAGAATGTTCATGAGTTGGTCGTGAGTGGCTTAGAACTTGTGAGCGGCGTGGGCGCCGAGCAGGAACTCGAATTGCACGAGCAGGGTGTGGTCGGCGCCGAGGCCGCGGCGATCGTCGTGGTTGTACTGAAGGCGGAACTTCGAGAACTCGGTGGGGAACCACGTCAGGTTCGGTGAGACGCGGGTGCGGTGCTGGCGGTCGAGCACGACAAACGCGGCCGGGTCTCCATCCACGAACTCGCCGCGCAGGCCGGCGATGATGCGCGGCTTGATGCCCCAGCTCACCTGGGCGTAGGCACCGTTGTCGCGCAGCGTTTCGCTCGGCAGGACGGCCGTCGCATTCTCGACCGAGTAGCGCCGCGCCGCATCGTAGTTGCGCAGCATGTACTCGCTCTGCACGGCGACAAACGGAAAGCCGGCACTTGCCGTCGGCGATTTCCATTTCCAGTACAGGTCGGCGCCGTAGATCGACGTGCGCGCCCGCGGCCCCGAGTTGTTCGGGCCGAATGCGCCGGAAGCGCCGAGCAGCAGCGTCTGCGTGTCGTTGAGGTCAAACGACGCCGTGACGCGAGGGATGTAGAGCATGTCGCCGGCGCCGCTGACCGCGCGGTCAATCGGCACGCCGCCGTGAATGCTGCCCGACTCATCAGCGCGGAAACTCGCGGTGGTTGCCCCCGCGCTGTTCATCACGCTCACCATCGCCTCGGCGTAGAACGGCGTGGGCAGCAGCCACGAGAGGCGGGCGCCCTGGCTGCGAAGACCGTCAGATCCGAGCAGCCGCGTGGCAACGAGCGGCGCGTCGGCGAAGGCCCAGGCGTGCGGATGCTGGTTGTTGCCCCGTCCGAACTCCGCGAAGTACTGGCCGAGCTTCAGCTGCAGGTTGGCGGGAAGCGACGTCGTGATGAAGTACGCTTCCTCGAGCTCGACATTGGTTTCGCCCTTGGCGTCGAGCTGATAGACGATATTGGCGAACGCCTTGAGGTACGGATCCACCGCGCCGTCGAGCGCCAGCTCGGCGTTGGGAATCGAGAAGCCGCGCACCTTGGGTTCGTGACCGCCGGCCTGCAATGAGCCGATGTCCGCCTTGGACGACCAGGCGAAATCCGTGAGGCCGACAAAGCTGACGTTCATGTACGCGCCGGATGTGCGGGTCGGAGCTGGGGCGGGGGGCGGCGCATGCTCGAGGCTGTCGACGCGCGCTTGGAGCGAGCGCGTGGCCGCGGCCAGTGAATCAATGGCCGCCTGCTGCCGGCGCGCGGTGCTGTCAGCGGATTGTTGGGCGCCAAGCGGAATTCCGCTCAGCACGACGGTCGCGGCGGTGGCCGCGACGACGGAGAACATGCGCATGTAGTGTGCGATCCCTGGCTGGGCTCGCGCGCCGCAGTGTACGACGCGCGTCGGTCAGACGGATCGCGTCGGTGGCGCTCGGGATTTGCGGCTGGATCGCTCGATGACCGCTGGGGTGACGCGGCGGTCCTGCGTCGCAACGTCGACGTGGCCGGTGAGGGCAAACGGCGGCTCTGCCGCGGTCGGCATCGAGACCTGCGTGCGCGCCGAGCAGAGGGCGCACGTGTCTTCGTTGTGCATCCCGGCGTGCTGCGCGTCCTTCTGCTCCGCGTGCACGCGCGGCACGTCAGCCACATGCCGCGGCTCCAGCAGCGGGCCGGCAGCAACGAGTCCCTGCAGGACGAGCAGCAGGAACGCGATGACGCGGACGCGACGAGGTGTCGGGGAGCGGAGCGGAGGGGGCCGATGCATTCGGTTGAGATTACCCACGTGAGGTCGTACGCGCCAGCATCCGTACACCGGAGGCCGGCTCGGGTGCCCTGCCGTCAGGCGCCGCTACCGCCCGTACGCGAAACGGCGCAGCAGGCGCAGCATCCGCCGGTCGTTGGTCACCATGTCATCGCCCTTGGGCGTCTCGAGCACCTTCGGGACGTCGGCGAAGCGCAAGTCGGTCATGATGCGCCGGAATGCCGCCTCGCCGATGCGGCCCAGCCCGATGAGTTCATGCCGGTCTTTCTTCGAACCGAGCGGCTCCTTGGAATCATTGAGGTGCCAGAGCCCGAGCCTTTCGAAGCCGAGCACGTCGGCAAAGCGCGACATCACGCCGTCAAAATCGCAGGCGAGGTCGTATCCCGCGGCATAGACGTGCGCCGTGTCGAAGCAGACGCCAACGCGCGACTGCAGAGCGGCCGGAATGCGCCCGAGCAACTCGGCCATTTCCTCGAACGTCGAGCCGATGACGGTGCCTTGCCCGGCGGTGAGCTCCATGAGCAGCCGCGTGGGGCCATCGACGCGCTCGAGCACTTCGGTGATGGCGTCGGCGTTGCGCGCGATGCCGCTCGCGCGATCGTCCATGAAGTTGCCCGGGTGCGACACCACCGCGTTGAGGCCGAGCAGGTTGCTGCGTCGCAGCTCGTACTCGAACGATTCAATGGACTTGGCGCGCAGCGCGGCGTTGGGCGACGCGAGGTTGATGAGATAGCTGTCGTGCGCGTTCGTGAAGCCCACCGGCGTCCCCGCCAGCGCGGTGCGGAACGTCTGCACTTCGGCGGCCGTGAACACCTTCTCCTTCCACTGGCTGGCCTGCTTGGTAAAGAGCTGAATGGCGGTCGCGCCAATATCGACGGCGCGAGGCGGCCCGTTGGCCACGCCGCCCGCCGTGCTGACGTGCGCGCCGAGGGGGGCGCCGATGTATGGCGTGTCGTAGGGCGATGCGCCCGCGGACTGAGGGACGGTACCCGGCTTGGGCACATCAACGGCGCGCGTGGATGACGGACGCGGCGGCGCGGCGGGTTTGACGCCGACCGGCGTCTTGAGGGCGGGCGGCTTCGGCGCAGGCTTACTGCGTGCGGCCACGGTTGGCGCCGGTTTCTTGGGCGCTGGTTTCTTCGGCGCTGGTTTCTTGAGCGCGGCTTTCTTCTTTGCGGTCTGCTTGATGGCGGCCTTGGTAGTCGCGGCCTTCTTCGCCGCGGATTTGCCGGACTGAGCCTTCGTGGGCGCGGTCTTCTTCACGCGCGCTGGCGTCCTGCGAGCCATAGATGCCTCAATGAGTCACCGTGAGTCGATATCCCGAATCGTAATCAGTTTTCGCGATCCGTGATCCGAATCCTTCAGTCGTACTCTCCGTCCCGTCCCCGCAAACGCTTGCCGCACCGTGGGCAGTGCAGCAAGTCGCCCGTCTCGTGCAGCGCATACTCGTAGCCGCGGCCGCACGTGCACGCCGACTCAAGCGCTTCGGACCCGCAGACGATGCAGAAGAGATCCTCGTCCTCATAGGCGCGGATGCGGCTGCAGACGGCGCAACGTTTGGTGATCATCGGCGGCCGCGCAGCCACTCGAGCGGGTCCACGGCGCGTCCCTTGGGACGCATTTCAAAATGCAGATGCGCGTCGAGGTCGGGGTCGGTGCGTCCCACGGTGCCAATCACCTGACCCTTCTGAATGGTCTGTCCCTTGCGCACATCGAGGCGCGCGAGCGACCCATACACGGAGAAGTCGCCGTCGCCGTGGCTCACGATCACGGTCTGTCCGTAGGTGCCAAACGCCTCGGCCAGCACCACCGAACCACCGGCCACCGCCTTGACCGACGTCCCCGCCGGCGCGCCGATACCGACGCCGTTCCAGCGCGTTGTCGTGTTGTTGGCGTTCACGACGCGCCCAAAGCGATAGAGGATCGTTCCTTCCACCGGCCAGTCGAGCCGGCCGAGGTCGCTGGTGCGCAGGGTGCTCGACGCGGCCGGCGCATTGGGGCGCGCTGCGATCGCACGCCGCCGCTCGGCTTCAAACGTGGCGAGCAGGTCGGCCAGCTTCTTCTCGTCGCGCTGGATCTGCTGCAGCCGCACCTCGGTTTGCCGCGCCGACTGCTGCACCTTGGCGAGCGACTTGCCGCGGGCGTCCTCCAGTTCGCGCAGGCGGCGTTCCTCCTCCGTCTTCTGTTCGCGGTTGAGCTCCATTTCGCCCTGCAGCCGCACGAGCTGCGTGCGGGTGCCGGAGATCTGGTCGTTGAGCAACTCCACACGCCGCACGAGCGCGCGGTCGCGCTGGGCGACGAGATGCAGATACTTGTAGCGCGCGACGAGCGCGCCAAACGACTGCGCCGAGAGGAGCGCCTCGAGCGAATAGAGGGCGCCGCGCTTGTAGATCTCGCGGACGCGGCGCTGCAGCATCGAGCGCTTGATGACGAGTTCGTCCTGCGCCAGCACGAGGCTGGCCGAGGCGTTGGTCACCTCGCCCTCGAGCGCGCCGATCTGCGCGTCGAGCGAGCGGACCACGCGCGCCGTGGCGTCGGCCTGGCGCTCGATGTTGGTGCGCTCCTCACTGATGTCGTGCGCCGTGCTCTGCAGCTGGCGCATGCGCTGCTCCAGGCGCTCGCGCTCGGCGCGCATGCGGTCGAGCTCTTCGCGCTGGGCCTTGGCGCGGTCGGCGGAAGATGGCGGGGCAGGCTGTTGCGCCGCGAGCGGCGCGATGGTAGACGGTAGAAGGTAGATGGTAGAGAGGACGGCGACGGCGGACATCGCGCGCCGCAGCCCGTATGCCACCATTCGTGCGCGATCGCACATCCACGCGCGATCTACCATCCACCCTCTACCCTCGACCATCTGCATCACACCCGCCTGAGATGGCGCCCCACACTCAGCGCCGACCCCACCAGACCAATGGACGCCCCTGCGAGCACGCCCCCGGCTTCCATCCACGGCTCGAAGAACGAGGCTTGCACGACGAAGCGATTGATGACGGCCAGCGCCACCCACGCGAGCACGAGCGCGAGCATCCCGCCGAGCGTGCCCTTGAGGAAGCCCTCGATGAGGAAGGGCGCGCGAATGAAGCCGTTGGTGGCGCCGACGAGGCGCATGATGGAGATCTCGCGCGAACGCGCCATCACCGCCATGCGGATGGTCGAGCCAATGATGATGATGGCGACAATCGCAAAGGTCAGCCCGAGTGCCACGCCGGCCAGCGTGGCGATGTTGCGCAGGCGGTGCAGCTTCTCCACCCACTCTTCGCCAAACCGGATGTCATCGATGAAATCGTAGACTTCAATGCGCTTGGCGACGGCGCGGACGGTGGCGGGGTCGCGGAAGCCCGGCTTGAGGCGCACTTCGATGGACGCCGGAAGAATGCCTTCCTCGAAGACGTCGCTGAACTCGCCCAGCTCGCGGCGCGCGCGGTCGAGCGCCTGCGTCTGCGTGACGAGCCGCACCGACGCCGCTTCGGGGAACGCGCCGATATCGCCGAGCGCGGCGGCGGTCGCCTCGGTGCCGGTGCCGTCGGCAATGAACGCGCGGATCTCCACGCGGTCTTCCACGGTGCGCAGGGCGTTGCGGATGTTCAGCGCGACGAGGCCGAAGAGACCGAACGCGAAGAGCGAGAACGCGATGGTCGTGATCGAGAGCGCGCTGAGCATCGGCGCGCGGCGGAAGGCGAGGAGCGCCTCGCGGATGGCGAGTCTCACTCGTCCGTCTCCACTTCGGGTGACGCGCCGGACGTGCGGAAGCCGCCGTCGGCCGCCGAATCGAACACCACCTGGCCCCGGTTCACTTCGATGGTGCGGCATCCCGAACGGCGCACCAGGTCGAGGTCGTGCGTGGCCATCAGCACCGCGGTGCCGCTGGCGTTGATGTCGCGGAAGAGCTGGAAGATGCCGCGCGTGGCGCGCTCGTCGAGATTGCCGGTGGGTTCGTCGGCGATGAGCGCCACCGGATCATTGGCCAGCGCGCGCGCGACGGCCACGCGCTGCTGCTCGCCGCCGGAGAGTTCGCGGGGCAGGGCGGTGGCTTTGGCCGACAGTCCCACCTGGCTCAGCAAGCGCATGACGCGCGGCCCAATCTGCGTCGACGGCGTGCCGGTGACCTCGAGCGCGAAGGCGACGTTCGCCTCGACGTTGCGGTCCTCGAGCAGGCGAAAATCCTGGAAGACGACGCCGAGCCGGCGCCGCAGCTTGGGAACGTCGGCTTCGCGGTACGTCGCGGAGCTGGTGCCGTACACCTTGACTTCGCCCTGCGAAGGACGCTCGTCAAAGAAACAGAGCTTCAGAATCGTGCTCTTCCCAGCGCCACTCGGCCCGGTGATAAAGACGAACTCGCCCTTGTTCACCTGGAACGAGACGTCCTGCAACGCCGCGCCGGTGCGCGCGAACAGCTTGTGCACGTGCGAAAATCGAATCATCGGCTAGCGCAGCGCCTGCTCGAGGTCGGCGATGATGTCGTTCACCGCCTCGAGGCCAACGCTGAGGCGAATGAAGCCATCCGGAATGCCGATGGTCGCGCGCTGATCGGCCGACATGCGCGCGTGCGAGGAGAAGCGCGGTTCGCTGACCAGCGTGTCGACGCCGCCAAGGCTGGCCGCGTAGCGGGCGAGCTTCAGCCGCTTGGCGAAGCGGTCGGCGGCGCGCGCGCCGCCCGCGAGTTCAAAGGCGATCATGCCGCCAAAGCCGTCGAGCTGGTCCTTGGCCACGGCGTGATCGGGATGGCTGGTGAGGCCCGGGTAGTGGCAGCGGCGGACTTCCTTGCGTGCCTCGAGCCACTGCGCGATTTCCATCGCCGACTCATTCTGCCGCTGCACGCGCACGTCGAGCGTCTTGAGTCCACGTTCGAGCAGCCAGCAGGCGAATGGATCGGGTGTCTGTCCCCAGACGATTTCCTTCTGACGCACTTCGTCGATGTACGGCGACGTGCCGCAGACGACGCCGCCGAGCACATCGTGATGGCCGTTGAGGAACTTGGTCGCCGAGTGAATGACGACGTCGGCGCCGTGTTCGAGCGGACGGAAGTTCACCGGGCTGGCGAACGTGCTGTCGACGACGAGCGCGATACCCAGTTCCTTGGTGAGCAGCGAGACGCCGCGCATGTCGAGCACGCGGCAGGTGGGGTTCACCGGCGACTCGATGAAGATGGCGCGCGTTTCCTTGCGGAGGCGGCGGCGCCAGGCGCGGGGCTCGAACGGCTCGACGAGCGTGACGTCGATGCCCATCTGCGTGAACTCCTCGGTGAGGAGCCGGTGGGTGCCGCCGTAGATGTACTGGCTGGCGAGCAGATGGTCGCCGGGGCGGAGCAGGGCGAGCAATCCGCACGCGGTGGCGCCCATGCCGCTGGAGAGCACGAGCGCCTCCTCGGCCCCTTCGAGCGCGGCGATCCGCTTCTGGATGCGCTCGGCGTTGGGCGTGTTGCCGTAGCGCGTGTACATCAGCTCGTCGCTGCCCGGCTCCTGCACGTAGTTCACAGACTGCACCAGCGGCGGCACGACGGGATCGCCGGGCGCATGCGGTGCGTCGCCGGCGTGCAGCACCAGCGTGGCGAGAGCGTGCGGACGGGCGGACTTCTTGGAAGGGGACATGGTCAGACCGGCTTGGGATTCAGCAACGGACGGTCGGCGTCGGTGCGCACGAGCCGGATAATCTCGGTGGGTGCGGTTCCCGCGACGTCGCGCACCACGACTTCACCACGCTTCAGCGTGTCGTCGATGATCACCGTCGCGAGATCGTGGCGGCGCGGCCCGTAGATCCAGACCACTTCGCCGTCGCGCACGCCGCGCAGCGACGCGTCATCGCCGCGGACGCGCACGGCCGGGCCGCGCTCGGCGTCACCCTTGCGCGTGGCAATGAAGCCGGCGACCTGCAGCGGCGGGTTGTAGCCGTCGGCCATTACTGCACCATCAGGCTGGCGTCGAGCGCCATGAAGCCGCGGTCGAGGCGGCGCACGAGGCGGCGGCGCGACAGGTCGTCGAGCACGCGCGCCACAATCTCCTCGCCGAACCCGAACTCATCGGCCAGCTCGGCCGGCACGGCCTGCCCGCGCACGCGGACCATGTCCCACGCGCGGCGTTCGGCTTCCGTCACGCGCCCGATCAGCCGTGCGATGCCGTCCTCGCAGAGGCAGACCAGCGCGAGTCCGTGGTGCTTGAGCACCGATTCCACCAGTTCCAGATGTTCCTCGCCGATCCCGCGAAAGACCACGTAGCCGCCGCGCGTGAGGTCGTCGTTCTGCAGCAGCACGAGCAGCTTGGCCACGACTTCGTCGGCGCAGGAGTAGTCCATCATCCCGATGCTCGAGAAGTCGAGCGAAGTGATGCCGCCCTCGCGGTTGGAGGCCAGCTCGCGCTCGATCTGATGGCGCACCGCCATCCCCGTGTCGCGGGTCAGCAGGTTGCCATAGTTCTGGTTGACGGTGCTGCGCAGCACCTGGCAGACATCGATGGTGTGTGGGGCCATGGTCACCGATCGACTTTTTCCGGAATCATGATGAGAAGTTGGGTCCCCGGCATCGGGGAGATCTTGTCGCGTCGTGCCACATCGTCATCCCACGCCGGCACAATGGCCACGCGCGAGGTGCCGCTGCGCACCACCAACTTGCCCTGCCATTTGTTCAGGTACCCGCGAATGCCCTTGAAGCCCTGGCCGCGGCCATGCTCCGGAAAGCGGCTCGTGGCCTGAATCACCGCCGCCTCGAGCGCGACGCCGTCGTCCCAGCGTTCGGTGAGCGGGCGGCGGTTGCCGCTCTCAAGCGACTGCCGAATGCCGACGCCCGCGTCGCAGACGGCAATCTGTACGACGTGGCGCCCCATGCGCTTGCGATAGTTGTAGTTCTGCACCGCCACCCAGCCGCCGCGCCCCGCATGCTCCACGATGTTCTGGCAGGCCTCGGACAGCGTCATCGCAAACCCCATCACGGCGCGCGACTCGAGATGGAGATTCTGCGTGATGATGGCCGCGGCCTTGTCCTTGATGCGCTCCACCACCGTGTGCACATCATCGCTGCGCGACACGGGCGTCAGCTCGAGCAGTGTCCCCGACTCGCGCTCCGTGCGCGGACTGGGCACCCGTCCTTTGATGTCAAACAGGTCGTCGGCGTACTCGAAAAACCGGGCGCGCGACCAGTACGACGCGGTGTCGTCCTTTTCGGGCGGGAAGAACTGCGGCTTCTCCTGGCGGGTCTGCGCCAGCGTCAGCAGGGCCGTCAGGCCGAACGGCGACGCCCACGTCGTGTTGCGCGCGTCGATGAGGACGCGCTCGTCCGCAGGCAGCGGCGCAAGCTGGTCGAGCACCTGCTCGAAGGTCTGGTCGTCCAGCGACGACGGGACATTGATGACGTTCACGAGGGACTTAGTTCTCCACGGAGAAAATGTGCGAGTCCGGTGGCGCCCCGGTGCTCCACATTGCGGGCGGCGGCGGCAATCGCCGCGCGTAGCGCATCGGTGATTATATCACCCGCGAGCAGTCGCGAGTAATAGGTAGCGCCGAACACGTCACCGCATCCGGTGGGATCCCCCTTGACGTGAACCTGTCCGGGCGCTGGCGCAAGGAGCGCAGTGCGCAGCGCGCCGCTTGACAACCTGATCGGCGGCGCTCCGCGCGCGCGGTCCCTGAGCCGCTCGAAGTGTGACGGCGCGAAATACACCGCGCCGCGCGGCCCGAGCGTGACCACCAGCGCCTGCACACCGGCCGCCAGCGCCGTCGCCGCCAGCGCCATGCCATCGCTCGCGAGCATCGACAGCTCGTCCTCGTTCACCTGCAGCACATCAAAACAGCGGCACCAGTCGGCCACGCGCGGTATCGGCTGCAGCGTGCGGAGCCCCGAGGGCTGCACGGCCAGCACGAGCGAATGCAAGTCGCAGTAGATGGGGCCGCCAAAGTGCTGGCGCAGCAGCATCGCGGTCTCGAGATCGAGCTCGAAGCCGGAGATGAGATTCACATAGAGTGCATCGAGATTGCCGAGGAGCGGCTGCAGTCCCTGCCAGGTCCATCCGGGGACGCCGCCGCTCAGCACCTCGCTGCGGCGCTCGTCGTCGAGGTACCGCAACTCCACGCGATTGTTGGGATAGGGCACCGCGACCGCCGCGGCGTCGGGCGCGATCCGCTTGAGCGACGCGAGGAAGCCGCGCGCCTCGCGCGCCAGATCATCACCGACCTTGATGATCGGCACGATCTCCCAATCGTCGGGGAGCGCGGCGTCAAAGCCCGCCAGCGCGTACGTGATGCCGCCCCATTCCTGCACGGGGACGGTCCGCACGTCCCGGCCATGGATGACGTCCCAGACGAACGTGCCGAGAACGCCAACCCGGCGTTTGGTCACGCCACCGGATGCTCGGCCAGGAATGCCGCGACGGCCCCCACCATCCCCGCGCTGCCGCCGAGCGCGCCCGGGACAATGCGGCACGCGTCTACCGCGGGTTTGAACGCACGGCGACGCACTTCGGCGCGCAGCGGCACGAACAACGAGTCGCCCGCCTGCGCGACACCGCCGGCGAGCACCACGACATCGGGGTTGAAGATGTTGAGGATGTTGGCGACGCCGATGCCAAGAAACCGCGCCGTCTCCTTCACCACTTCGGCGGCAATCGCGTCGCCCTGGCCCGACGCCTTGTACACGATGGCGGCGGTGATCTTCTCGAGGTCGCCGTCCACGAGATCGCGCAGCATGGACGGTTCGCCGTTGGACAGCGCTTCGCGGGCGCGCATCGCGATGGCCGGCCCCGACGCATAGGCCTCCAGGCAGCCGTAGTTGCCGCAGCCGCACCGCCGGCCATTGGCCTCAATGGTCGTGTGGCCGATCTCGCCAGCCACGTCACTCGCGCCGTGGAGCAGCCGCCCGCCGAGAATGAGTCCGCCGCCGATACCGGTGCCGAGCGTGAAGCCCACGACGTCACGGCCGCCCTTCGCGGCGCCCAGCCACCACTCGCCAAGCGTGGCGCAGTTGGCGTCGTTGTCGAGCACCACGGGAAGTCCGACCTTGCCGGACACGAGATCGCGCAGCGGGAAGTCGGTCCATCCAAGATTGGGCGTGAGGATGACGAGTCCCTTCTCACGATCGAGCGGTCCCGGACAGCCAATGCCAACACCGGCGAATTGGCTGCGCGTGGCGCCCGTTTCGCGCATCACGGTGGCAATGGTCGTGTCGATCATCTCGCAGATGCGAGCGACCACCGCATCGGCACCCTGCTTGGCGAGCGTCGGCAAGTGGATGACACCGAGCTCGCGGCTGCCGTCGCCCGGCATCGCGCCGACGACGAGGTTGGTGCCGCCGATATCGACGCCGATTACGTATTGGGAGGAGACTGTCATCGTGGTGCGGAGGAAGGTCCCAGCAAATTGCGCACGTGGACGGCTACTTGCGAGGGCGCAAGCGAGCGCATGCAGAGAAAATGTCCCAGCGGGCACTCGCGCGGCCCGTGCGGATGGCACGGACGGCAGGCAAGCCCGTCCACGCCGATCGATTGCGACCGTGGCGCGAGCGGTCCAAACCCAAAAGCAGGCACCGTCGGTCCGAATATGGTGAGCGTCGGCGTACCCATGCCCGAGGCGAGATGCGTCGGGGCTGAATCGTTGGCCACGAGCACGGCACAGCGGCCAATCAGCTCCGCGCTGGCGAGCAGCGACAGCCGACCGGTGGCGTCGAGCACGCGTCCGGGTGCCGCGGCCGCCGCGGTCTCGGCGAGTGCCGAGTCCTCGGGGCTGCCGATCACCGCGAAGCGCGCTTCGCTCAGGGTCGACACCAATCCCGCGATGTGCGGCCAGCGCTTCGTTCCCCAGATACTGCCCGGCGCAATCCCGATCAGCGGCCCGCCGTCTGGCAGCTCCGTCAGCAGCGCGTCGACCGCGGACTGCTCCTCCGCGCCAGGATAGAGATGAGGACGAATCGCCTCAGCGTCAGGCGACGGCGCACCATTACCGGCCGCCAGCCGCCACAGTCGCTCGGCGTGATGCACGTCGCGCCGATAGCGCACGCGCTCGGTGTAGAGCGCCCGCCCGGTGGAGGTGTCAAAGCCGACGCGTCGCGCAATCCGTGCGCCGCGCGCGAGCACCGCGCTGCGCATCGAGCCCTGCGCCAGGTACACGGCGTCGTACCCGCTGCCGCGCAGCCGCTGCGCGAGGCGGCGCAGACCGAGCAGCCCCGCATCTCGCCCGCGTTTGTCGTAGACGATGAGCTCGCGCACCGACGGATTGCCCTGCAGAATCGTCGCGCCGAGCGGCGTGACCACGACATCCACCGGCCCGCGCGCGGCGAGCGCAGCCAGCAACGGCGTTGAGAGAATCGTGTCGCCGAGGAAGGACGTCTGGATGACGAGGGAAGCCACGGTACAACAGTAACGATTCCCGTCGTGCGACGGGAATGAGCGTCGCATGCCGTGTCGTGGAAGCTCCGCTAGTCGACCTGCAGCACCGCCAGGAACGCTTCCTGCGGTATCTCCACCGAGCCCACGTTCTTCATGCGCTTCTTGCCCTCTTTTTGCTTCTCGAGGAGCTTGCGCTTGCGGGAGATGTCGCCGCCGTAGCACTTGGCGAGCACGTCCTTGCGGAGCGGCTTCACGGTGGTGCGCGCGATGACTTTCTGGCCGATGGCCGCCTGAATGGCGACTTCAAACAGCTGCCGCGGAATCAGGTCCTTGAGCTTCACCGCGATCTTGTGGCCCCAGTCGTACGCCTTGTCGCGGTGGATGATCACCGAGAACGCGTCCACCGGGTCGCCGTTGATCAGCATCTCGAGCTTCACGAGATCGCTACGGCGGTACTCGAGCATCTCGTAGTCGAGCGAGGCGTAGCCGCGCGAAATCGACTTGAGCTTGTCGAAGAAATCGAGGATGATCTCGGCCAGGGGAAACTCCCAGTCGATCTCCACGCGCGTCGTATCGACGTAGCGCATGCCCTTGTAGACGCCGCGCCGCTCGGTGCCGAGTGTCATGATTGGGCCGATATAATCGGCCGGCGCCATGATGCGGGCCCGCACGTACGGCTCTTCCACCCAGTCGATGATGGCCGCGTTGGGCATCAGCGCGGGATTCTCGACGAGCATCTCCTCGCCATCCGTCTTGCTGACGTGGTACTCGACGCTCGGCACCGTGGTGACGAGGTCGAGATCGAACTCGCGCTCCAGCCGCTCCTGCACGATTTCCATGTGCAGCAGGCCGAGGAATCCGCAGCGGAAACCAAAACCAAGCGCCGTGGACGTCTCGGGGAGGTAGTGCAGCGAGGCGTCGTTGAGCTGCAGCTTTTCGAGCGCGTCGCGCAGGTCTTCGTACTGCTGCGTGTCGGTGGGGTACACGCCGGCAAAGACGAACGATTTCACCGCCTGATAGCCCGGCAACGGCACCGTCGCGTGGTTCTCGGCGTCGAACACGGTGTCGCCGGCGCGCGTCTCCTTCACCGAACGCACGCTCGCCACCACGTAACCGACCTCGCCCGCCGTCAGCGCTTCGCTCTCGACCTGGCGCAGCTGGTTGTAGCCGACCTCGTCGACGTCGTACACCGCATTGTTGGCGCCAAAGGTGATCTTCATCCCCTTCTTCAGCGTGCCGTCCACGACGCGTACACTGGGGATCGCGCCGCGATACCGATCGTAGTACGAGTCGTACACGAGCGCGCGCAGCGCGGCCTTGGGATCGCCGGTCGGCGGCGGCACCTTCTTGACCACTTCCTCCAGCAGCTCGGGAATGCCAAGTCCTTCCTTGGCGCTCACCAGCAGCACGTCCTCGGGCTTGCAGCCGAGCAGCCCGACCACCTCATCGCGCCTCTTCTCGGGCTCGGCGCCGGGGAGATCGATCTTGTTGAGGATCGGGATGATCTCGAGCCCCGCTTCCATGGCGAGGAAGAGATTTGACAGCGTCTGCGCCTGGATGCCCTGCGACGCATCGACCACGAGGATCGCCCCTTCGCACGCGGCGAGCGAACGCGAGACTTCATATGTGAAGTCGACGTGCCCGGGCGTGTCGATGAGGTTCAGCTCGTACGGCTCACCGCTCTTCGCCACGTACGTCATGCGCACGGCGTTCAGCTTGATGGTGATGCCGCGCTCGCGCTCGAGGTCCAGCGTGTCGAGCACCTGCGCCTTCATCTCGCGCTTCTGGAGCATGCCGGTGGCTTCGATCAGGCGGTCGGCGAGTGTCGACTTGCCGTGATCGATGTGGGCGACGATGCAGAAGTTGCGGATGCGGCTTTGGTCCACGGCGGGTGTTGCTAAGGGTCAGCCTATAAAGTTAGCCCGGCTCGCACCGCCATCCAACTGCCGGGGGTCCGCGTTCTGGCGGTCCCGTGCGTACAATTACATCGCTCCATGACCAGTCCGGCCAACGCGCAGCGCCCCGAACTCCTTGATCCCGCCCAGCTCAACGCGCTTGGCGGGCTGGAGATTCGTGCGCGCTGGGTCGTGGAAGGCTTCCTCACCGGACTGCACCGCTCGCGCAAGAAGGGCTTCTCGGTCGAGTTCGCCGAGCACCGCGCCTACCAGCCAGGCGACGACTTGCGGTACATGGACTGGAAGATGGCTGCCCGCGCCGACAAGTGGCTGATCAAGCTCTTCGAGGAAGAGACCAACCTGCGCGCCACGGTGGTCCTCGACGTCTCCAAATCGATGCACTGGACAGGCGCGCCGTCCCGGCTCACCAAGCTGGCCTACGCCGAAACGCTCGTCGCGGCCGTGTCGCTGCTGCTCCTCAAGCAGCGCGACGCCGTGGGGCTCATTCGTTTTGACGACGAAGTGCGCACGGTGCTGCCGCCGCGCTCGCGCGACCTGCACTTCCGCCGCATTCTCGCCGCGCTCTCCGAGCCCGGCGCGGGGATGGGCAGCGACGCGCCGGGCGCACTGATGCGCGCCGCACGGCTGGTGCCGCGGGCCGGCATGGTCATTGTCGTCTCGGACTTGCTGCTCGATCCCGCCGAAACCGTCGAGGCCATTCAGGCGCTCCGCGGCGCGGGGCATCAGGTGACGGTGCTCCACCTGCTCGATCCCGCCGAGCGCGATCTCTCGGTGCAGGGCGCCGAGCTGGTCTTCGTCGATACGGAGAGCGGCACCGAGGTGGAAGCCTCCGTCGGCGACGTGCGCGCTGCCTATCGCGCAACGGTACTCGAGGCGATCGAAGAATGGCGGTCGCGTCTCGCCGGCGTCGGCGCGGCGTACGAACCGATCTTCACCGACGCGCCCTTCGTGGTGCCGGTGCGCCGCGCTTTCCTCTCGCGCCAGCGTCTGCCGTGAGCTTGCTCGCGCCCTTAGCGCTGCTGCTCGGCCTGACCGCGGCAGTGCCACTCTGGCTGCACCTGCGCCGCCGCAAAGTCGAAATGCGCATCGACTTTCCCGCGGTTCGCTATTTGCTGCGCGCCGAGCAGGAGCACGCGCGCGAGCTGAAGGTGCGCAACGTGCTGCTGATGGTGCTGCGTGTCGCCATCGTGCTGCTCATCGCGCTCGCCGCGTCGCGGCCGTTGGCTCGGCTCGGCGTGACCGGCCATGGCCCCACCGGATTAGTGGTGGTGCTCGACAACTCGATGAGCACGGGGGCCGTGGCGGACGGCCGCTCGGTGCTGGCGGCGCTGCAAGGCGTGGCGCATGAGCTGCTCGCCCGCGCGCGGTCGAGCGACCGGGTTTGGCTGGTCACGGCCGATGGCGCGGTGATTGGTGGAGCGGCGTCGAACGTTGCGGCGGCTGTCGACCGCGCCGTGCCGCTCGCCGGCGCGGGAGATCTCGCGGCGGCCGTGCGCACTGCCGCCGCACTGGCCAGCGGTGCCGCGTTGCCATCGTCGCGCGTCGTCGTGGTCACCGACGGTCAGGCAAGCGCATGGCCGGCGCAGCTCGCGGCGCCCTCGGCGCCGGTGCTCGTCTACGCGCCGAGCACGCCGCCGCCGGCAAATCGCGCCGTGACGCGCGTCGTCACTGACCCGCCGCATTGGGCGCCGCGCGGCGTGCTGCGCGCATCGGTGCTTGCCAAGTCGAGCGTGACGTGGCGCGCCGCACTCGGCGGGATGACGCTCGCTCGCGGTACGGTCGCGGGGGGCGGCACCATCGAGGCGGGCGCAGCGCCGGCCGCGCACGGCTGGACCGCGGGCGTGGTCGAACTCCCGCCCGATGAACTGCGTGCCGACGACGTGCGTCCGTTCGCGCTGCATGTTGGCCCTGCGCCCGCCGCGCACGCCGATGCCGCGTCGGGCGCGTTTGCGCGCACGGCCATCGCGGCGCTCGCCGCGGATGGCCGTGTGCGCGAGGGCGGCGGCGTGGCGCTCACGAGCGCCGAGAATGTGAACGCGCTCCCCGCGCTCATCACCGCGCCGTCCGATCCGGCGCGTGTTGCGCTGGCCAATCGCGCGCTCGAGCGCGCACGCATTCCGTGGCGATTCGGCGAACGCCGCGCCGGTCCCGTGCAACTGCACGGTGACGGACTCGACGGTGCGACGGCGCAGCGCTTCTACACGCTGCAGCGACAGGGTGACGCGCTCTCCGATACGTTGGTGAAAGCGGGCGCCGAGCCGGCGATCGTCGCCGGGGACGGGTGGGTCGTCACCGCGTTTTCACTTGACCCGGCCGACACGGACATTCCGTTGCGCGCCGCGTTCCTGCCGTGGATCGAGCGCACCATCACGCGACGGCTCGCCGCCGACGCGGGGCCGGTCATAGAGGTCGCGCCTCTGGCGTGGGTTGCCCGGCCCTCGTGGGCCACGGGACTCGAAGGCACCGATGGAACGGTGCAGTCGCTGCAAGGCGCGCGCTTCCGCGCGCCGGCCACAACCGGTGTGTATTTCCTGCGACGCGGCGCCGAACGCGCCGGCGCCGTGGTGGTCGCGCCGGAGAGCGCCGAGTCGGTGCTTGATCGCGTCAGCGCCGCGGCCATCGCCGCGCGTTTCGGCGGACGCGACGCGTCGGGCGTTGACGATGCGGCACGGCTCACCGCGGCCGCGTGGTCGGACACGTCGCCGCGTCCAATCCTCGCCGGCCTCGTGCTCGGCGCGCTGCTGCTGCTCGCCGCCGAGACGTGGGTCTCGCGCCGCGACGACGCCGACGCGGCCTGACCGATGCCGCTGCCGCTTCTCCTCGAACGCTTTGCCGCGCTGCCCCAGTTTCAGTCGCTGCGCGCACGCACGCCGCGCGCCGGCGAGTCGCTGGGAGTTGCCGGACTCGCCGGCTCGGGTGACGCGCTCCTGGTGGCGGCGCTCGCTGACGAGTCGCCCAACCGGCTTCACGTGGTCATCGCCGATCAGGTGCCAGAGGCCGAGCGTTGGCTCGCGGACCTCGAGGCGATTCTTGGTGAGGGATTTGTCGCGCTCTATCCGTCGCGCGAAGGGTTCGGCGAGGTGGAGCCGCACGCCGAGGTCGCGGGCGAACGTGTCGAGACGCTTGAGCGGCTGACCCGCGGCCACGTGCGCGTGCTGGTGACGACGGTGCGTGCCACGCAGGAACGCACGCGGCTGCCGCAGGCACTGGCCGACGCGCGCCTCGAACTCGCGCGCGGCGCCACGTGGCGGCTCGAGGAGCTGGCGGATCATCTCGCGCGCATCGGCTTCGAGCGCGCCGAGATGGTGGAGGACGTGGCGCAGTTCTCCGTGCGCGGCGGCATCGTGGACGTCTACGGCTTTGGCATGGCCGCGCCGGTGCGCCTCGAGTTCTGGGGCGATGAGCTGGTGGAGCTGCGCGAGTTCGACCTGTCGTCACAACGCACCACGCGCTCGGTTGAACGGGTGGTGGTGCTGCCGGTGGATGTGGTCGTCGCAACGCAAGGCGACGAGCCGCGGCCGCGGAGTGCGGACGGCGTGCCGGTTCGCGAAGGAGCACTTGGCGACCACGGCAATGACGTTCGCGCGACCGCGCGCACGTCCCTCGCCGCCCTCTGGCCGCCCGATTCGCTCGTCATCGTTCCCGAGGGCGTGCACGTCGATCCCGAGCTGCACCGCACGTGGGACGAGGCCGCGCATCATCTGGAACTCGCGCGCCGCCGCGGCGAGGACGTGGCGCCGCGTGACGAGCTGCTGCAGCCGCCCGAGGTCGCCGCCGGCGCGCTTCGCCGCTTCGCGACGCTCGAGATCGTCGCCGGCTTCGAGGGAGATGCGGGCGTGATGTTCCCGCTCCGTCCCCCGGAACCCATCGAACGCGACATGGCGCGGCTGCGCGCCACGGTCTCTGACGGCACGCCGACGGTAATTCTCTGCGATAACAGCGGACAAGCCGAGCGACTCGAGGAACTGCTCTCGGCCACCGGGCGCGAGTTGCTGCCGGCGCTGACCATCGGCGTGCTCGGCGGCGGCTTCGTGATTCCGCCGCGGGCGCATCCCGACGGCCTGCGCGTCCTCACCGATCACGAGATCTTCCGCCGCGACCGCCGCATCCGGCGCGCGCGGCGCTACGCGGCGGGCACCGCGCTCGAGTTGGTGGGCGCGCTCAAGCCGGGCGACTTCGTGGTGCATCTCGAGCACGGCGTCGGCATCTACCGCGGCATGGAGACGATCTTCGTCGCCGAGAGCACCATCGAAGTCGTCGTCATCGAGTACGAGGGCGGCGACCGGCTCAACGTGCCACTGTATCGCATCGATCAGGTGGAGCGCTTCCGCCACTCCGGCGACACCTCGGAGGATGCGCCGCCGCCGCGGCTGCACCGGCTGGGAGGCAAGAAGTGGGCGCAGCAGCGCGACAAGACGCGCGCCGCCATCCACGAAATGACGCACGAACTGCTCGACCTGTACGCACGGCGACACATCGCCCACCGACCGGCGCATTTTCCCGATGGCGCGTGGCAGAAGCAGCTCGAAAGCTCATTCCTCTTCGAGGACACCCCCGATCAGCTGCGCGCCACGCAGGACGTCAAGCGCGACATGGAAGGTGAGCGCCCGATGGACCGCCTGCTCGTGGGCGACGTGGGCTACGGCAAGACGGAGATCGCGGTGCGCGCCGCGTTCAAGGCGGTGCAGAGCGGACGGCAGGTGGCCGTGCTCGTGCCGACCACGATTCTCGCCGAGCAGCACGGGCGCACCTTTGGCGAACGGCTGGCCGACTTCCCGATCCGCATCGCGGTGCTCTCGCGCTTCCAGTCGGCCAAGGAGCAAAAAGCCGAGCTGGCCGAACTCAAGGCGGGCACGGTCGACATCGTCATCGGCACCCACCGCCTGCTTTCGCCGGACGTGGAGTTCAAGCAGCTCGGCCTGATGGTGGTCGATGAAGAGCACCGCTTTGGCGTCAAGCACAAGGAGCGGCTCAAGCAGGTGCGCCTCGAGACCGACGTGCTCACGCTCACGGCCACGCCGATTCCTCGCACGTTGCACCAGGCGCTGGCCGGGCTGCGCGACCTCACCATCATGCAGACAGCGCCGCGCGACCGATCGCCCGTGCTGACCTTTGTCGAGCCGTGGGACGACGGCCTGCTCGAGGAAGGCATTGCCCGTGAACTCGACCGCGGTGGCCAGGTGTTCGTCGTGCACAATCGCATCGAGACCATCGAGGCGGTCGCCGACCACGTCCGCCGCCTGATGCCGCGCGCCCGTGTGGCCGTGGGCCACGGGCAAATGCGTGAACGCGACCTCGAGCACGTGATGGCGCAGTTCGTTCACGGCGAGATCGACGTGCTCGTCAGCACGATGATTGTCGAGAGCGGACTCGACGTGCCGAACGCCAACACGATGTTCGTCAGCCGCGCCGATCGTTTTGGCCTCGCCCAGCTCTACCAGCTGCGCGGCCGCGTGGGACGGTCGCACCGTCGCGCCTACTGTTACCTGCTCGTCCCCGACACCCAGGTGGATCTCGAGGCCGAGCGTCGCCTCAAGGTGCTGGAGCACCACACGGAACTTGGGGCCGGCTACCACGTCGCGCTGAAAGACATGGAGTTGCGCGGCGCTGGCAACCTGCTGGGGCCCGAGCAGTCGGGCTTCGTGCACGCGGTCGGCTTCGATCTCTACCTGCGCATGCTGGAGGAGACGGTGCAGCGCGTGCAGCGAGGCGCCGCCGCGCCGCCCCCGCCGCCGGCCGATGTCTCCATGGACCTGCCGTGCTTCCTGCCCGATGATTTCATCGCCTCCCCGGACGCCAAGCTCGACCTCTATCGGCGGCTCGCCAACGCCCACTCCGTGGCGGCCATCGAGTCGTTGCGCGATGAGGTGCGTGACCGGTTCGGCCCGCTGCCGCCGGCGGCCGAGGCGTATGTGGCGTCGGCCACACTTCGGCTCGTGGGGGGGTGGCTGGGAATCGAGGGCATTCAGGTGCGCGGCGGGGAGGCCCGTGTTAACTTCCGTGCCGATGCGCTGCCGCGCATGAAGCCCTTGGCCACCGCCTTCCGGGACGTGCAGTTCCAGGTGGATGTCCGGCGAGTGCAGCCCTTGTCGTTGAAGCTGACGCGCTTGGGTGTTGCAACGATGCTCGAGGGGCTCGTGCGCGCGCTGCGAACAATTGGGCCCGAGCCGAAGTAACACATCACTTACGGGACTGTAGGTCGCCGGCGCTTTCGCCGCGCGGCCGAGCAATGCCCGCCTTCCCATCTCTCGATGAAGCGCAACGTAATCCTCGCCACCACCCTGGCCGCTACCCTTGGCATCGCCGCGTGCGACGGCTTCAAGGAAGCGCTGACCGCCCACGTCGATGTGGTGGCCCGCGCCGGTTCGCAGGAGCTCTCCGTCACCCGGCTCGCTGATCTGCTTGGCAATGCCAAGGTGCCGCTGCGCAAGGACGTGGCCAACGCCGTGGCCGACATCTGGATTTCGTACCAGCTCCTCGGTTACGCCGCGGCGCACGACGACACGCTGCGCGACGCCAAGATCGCCGATGCCGCGATGTGGTCGGCCGTGGCCCAGGAAAAGTCCAAGGCCTTCTACGACAAGGTGTCGAAGGAGTGGACCAAGGTGGACACCGCGTCGCTCCCGGCCAAGTACGCGGCCGGCGACATGTATGCGGCGCGCCACATCCTGCTGATGTCGGCCCGCCAGGGGTCGACGGAGAAGCAGCGTGATTCCGTGCGCAAGGAACTCGAGAAGATCCGCAAGACGGTGACGGCCGCGAACTTTGCCGACGTCGCCAAGGCCAAGTCGCAGGATGGCTCCAAGTCCAACGGCGGCTCGCTCGGCATCTTCCCGCCGGGAGCGATGGTCCCCGAGTTCGATGCCGCTGTCAAGGCGCTCAAGCCGGGCGAGGTGTCGGGCATCGTCGAGACGCAGTTCGGCTACCACATCATCATGCGACAGACGTACGCGGAAGTGGCGGCGGAGTTTGCCAAGGCCTACGGCCAGATCGCGACGCAGAAGGCCGAAAGCATCTACATGGCCAACATGGAGAAGAGCGCCGGCGTCGAAGTGAAGTCGGGCGCGGCGAAGAGCGTGAAGGCGTTGGCGCAGGATCTCGACGCGCACCGCGAGGACAACGCGACGCTCGCGACGTGGAAGGGTGGCAGCCTCACCGCCGCGCGCCTCGTCCAGTGGATGGGCGCGATGCCGCCGCAGGCCCGCATTCGCGAGCAGCTGGCGCAGGCGCCGGATTCGGCCATTCCGCTCTTCCTCAAGCAGGTCGCCCGCAACGAACTCGTGCTGCATGCCGCCGACAGCGCCAAGACGGTGCCCGATTCGGCCGCCATGGCGAACATTCGCGGCATGTTCTTCACGCAGGTGACCGGCGCGATGTCGGAACTCAAGATCGCGCCCATCTTCCTCAAGGATTCGGCGAAGACGACGTCCGAGCGTGAGCGCCTCGCGGCCTCGCGCATCGATGCGTACTTCGAGCGGCTCCTCAGCGAGAAGGCGCAGTTCGTGAACGTCGCCGAGCCGGTGTCCTCGGCGCTGCGCAAGAAGTACGAATCGCGCATTGTGACCGCCGGCATCGAGCGTGCGCTCGAGCGGGCCACGAAGATCCGTCAGGTGGCCGATTCGACGCGCGCCGCCCAGCAGCCGGCGTCCGCCGTGCCGATGCCCGGCGCCATGACGCCGCCGGCCGCGGCGCCCGTTGCCCCAGCCCCCAAGCCGGCGGACGCAAAGCCGGCTGCACCCGCCAAGAAGCCCTAAGTGAACTTTCGCATGCTCTTCCGCGCGGTGTGGCTCTGCGCCGCCGCTGCCGTGCCGGTCCTCGGCCAGCAGCCGGCGGCCGCCGCGCCGCGTGATCTCCCCGTCGATCGCATCATCGCGCTCGTCGGCACCAAGCCGATCATGTGGAGCGAGGTGCAGGAGACGATCAACTACCAGAAGCAGCAGGGCGCGCAGATTCCGGACGATTCGGCCGCGTTCGTCACCTTCGCGCGCGGCGTGATCAGCGACCTCGTGGACCAGGAAGTCCTGATCGCGACGGCCAAGAAATACAAGATCGAGATCAACGACGCCGAAGTGCTGTCGCAGGTCGAAGCCGAGATGAAGCGCATCCGCGACCAGTTCAAGACGGAGCAGGAGTACCGCGACGCCCTCAAGGGCGAGGGCTTCGGCAACGCCGAGGAACTGCGCAAGGTCCGCGTGGACCGTGCGAAGCGCGATCTCTACCAGCAGCGCGCCATCGACTCGCTGAAGGCCAAGGGACGCATGCCGTCCGTGGCCATCTCCGAGTCGGAGATCACCGAAGCGTTTGCCAAAGCCAAAGACAGGCTCCCCAAGCGCCCGGCGACGGTCACGTTCCGGCAGATCATCATAAGCCCCAAGCCCAGCGCCAAGAGCCGCGCCGCGACGCTCGCCAAGATGGATTCGCTGCGCGCCGAGATTGCCAAGGGCGCCGACTTCGACGTCGTGGCCAAGCGCGAGTCGCAGGACCCGAGCTCCAAGGACCTCGGCGGCGATCTCGGCTGGGCACGGCGCGGCATGATGGTGCCCGCGTTCGATCAGATGATGTTCTCGCTTCCGCCGAATGTCGTGAGCCCCACGGTCGAAACGGTCTTCGGCGCGCACATCATCAAGGTGGACCGCGTTCGTCCGGCCGAAGTGAAGGCGAAGCACATCCTGCTGCGCTGGAGCATGGACTCCACCGATGTCGCCCGCGCCAGGCTTGAGGCCGACACGACCATCGCCGCGTGGAAGAAAGGCGCATCGTTCGACTCGCTCGTGACCAAGCATCACGACGAAGCCGAGCTGAAGCTGATGGCCGATCCCGTGCCGCAGGATTCGCTGCCGCCCGAGTACCGCGAAGCGATCAAGGGGCTCAAGGCCGGCGATTTCGCCGGGCCGTTTGCCATCCCCAATCCGCAGAACGGGCTCAGCAAGGTGGTAGTGCTGCAGCTCACGTCTGCCGAGGAAGGCGGCGAGATGAAGATGTCCGATGTGCGCGAGCGGATCCGTTCGCAGCTCGCGCAGGAGAAGACCGTGCGCCGTGTGCTCGACCAACTGCGCAAGGAACTCTACGTTTCCATCCGGATGTGACGCCGCCGACGCTCGCGATCACGCTCGGCGACCCGCGCGGTATCGGCGCGGAGGTCGTACGCAAAGCGCTCGCCGACCCCCGGGTGGCGGGCGCTTGCCGTTGGGTGGTGGTCGGTCCGTCGGGTCTCGAGTGCCCGGCGGACGACGTGATCGGCAAGTGGCACGCGCGGCAGAGCGCGGCAAATGCCGGGCGACTCGCTGGCAAGGCGATCGCGCGCGCGGTGGCGATGTGCCAGCGCGGCGAGGCCGCGGCGATGGTCACGGCGCCCATCGACAAGCACGCGCTGCTCGCCGGCGGCTACGATTATCCCGGCCACACCGAGATGCTTGCCGCGCTCACCGGATGCGACGTCGCGATGATGCTGGCGAGCGACCGCCTGCGCGTGGTGCTCGCCACGACGCACGTGCCGCTTCGCGACGTGCCGGCGCTGCTCACCGCCGATGTCATTGCAAGGATCGCGCGCGTCACGCGCGACGGGCTGCGCTCGGCGTTCGGCATCGCCGAGCCGCGCATCGCGCTCTGCGCGCTCAACCCGCACGCCGGCGACGGTGGCCGGTTCGGCAGCGACGATGACACGCGGCTCGCGCCCGCCGCGCGCGCCAACGGACTGCTCGGCCCATTCCCCGCCGACACCGTGTTCGTGCGCGCCATCCGCGGCGAGTTCGACGCGGTGATTGCGCCATATCACGACGTCGGCATGACCGCCATCAAGGTGGCGTCGTTCGGATCGGCGGTGAATGTCACGCTTGGGCTTCCGTTCCCGCGCACCTCGCCCGACCACGGGACTGCGCTCGACATTGCGGGGCAAGACAAGGCCGACGCGTCATCGATGATCGAGGCGATCCTGCTCGCCGCGCGGCTCGCCGCGCGCTCCTAGTATTCGCCGCGGTGCCGCTCAGTCGCGCTTCATCTCGAGAATCGCAATTCGGCGGCCGTCCATTTCGCGCACCGTCCACGCCGCACCGCCGCCACTCACGTGGTCGCCCACCTGCGGCAGGCGTCCCAGCAGGCCGAAGACAAACCCGCCCACCGTCGTGTAGTCGTCCTCCGGCACCTGCAGTCCGTGCTGCTCGTTGACGTCAGCAATCTCCGCCTGACCCGGCACCAGCGCGTCGCCTGATTTCGAATGCTGCGCGGCGGCGATTCCCTCGTCGTGTTCATCAAGAATTTCGCCGACGAGTTCCTCGAGCAGATCCTCCATCGTCACCAGCCCGGCCGTGCCGCCGTACTCGTCGAGCACGATCGCCAGGTGCTCCTTGAGCCGCTTGAAGTCGGCGAGCACCTCTTCCACCTCGCGCGAGCCCGGCACGGCGTGCACGTCGCGCATCACGCTCGCCATCGAGAACGTCGCCGGCCGATAGCGCAGCACCCGCAGCAGATCCTTGGCGTGCACCATCCCGACGATGTTGTCCAAAGAATCTTCGAAGACGGGATAGCGCGAGAACCCAGCTTCCACCACAATCGCCAGCGCCTCGTCGAGCGTCGACTCGGCGTCAATCGCGACGATGGCCGTGCGCGGCGTCATGACTTCGCGCGCATTCTTCTCCGAGAACTCAAAGACGGCACCAATGAGATCGGCGTCCTGCTGCTCGATTTCACCCTCGCGCTGGCTCTGTTCGACGATGACCTTCAGCTCCTCGGGCGAGTGCACGCCGTCATGCGCCGAATCCAGCCGCACGCCGAACAGGTGCAGCACGCCAGCCGCGGACGCGCTGAGCAGCATCGTGAACGGCCGCACCACCCAGGCAAACCCAAGCAACGGCGGGGCAAGCCACTTGGCCCACGCCTCGGGGTGCTGGAGGGCGGCGTTCTTGGGCGCCAGCTCGCCAAAAACCACGTGGAGGTAGGTCACGATGAGCAGCGCAAACGCGGCGCCGAGGCTCACACGAACCCCCGCCTCGATAGCGAACGGCAACTGCGCAAACCACCGCTCGAAGAAATGCCCGACCGATTCCTCTGCCACCCAGCCGAGTCCCAGCGACGCCGCCGTGATTCCCAACTGGCTCGCCGAGAGCACACGCGCCAGATTGTCGGTAGCGTGCAGGGCGAACCGCGCAATCGGGTCGCCGGCACGGACCATCGCCTGCAGGCGTGTGCGTCGCGCGCGCACCAGCGCGAACTCCGCCGCGACGAAGTACCCGTTCAGGAGAAGCAGCAGGACAATGATTCCGATGCGAGAGAGCACGAATCAAACGTACCGACGGCGTCTCTCGCGACGCCAGCGCCGGGCGCGCGCGTGAGCGCCGTCGTCGCCAAGACCGACTGCGCCCCGCTGGCCAATGGCCGTGCCGGTGGCGCTCCGCTCACGCACGGTGACGAGGGCCACAGCCATCATCATCACGATCAGGCGACGGCCGGCCTCAAGGCCGCGCTTTGGCTTACGCTCCTCTTCTTCTTCGCCGAAGTCATCGGCGGCTTTCTCGCCAACTCGCTCGCGCTGCTCGCCGACGCGGGCCACATGCTCACCGACGTCGGCGCGCTGGGTCTGACGCTCTTCGTCGCCTGGTTCAGCCGGCAGCCGGGCAACGCGAGCAAGACGTACGGATATCTGCGCTGGGAAATTCTCGCCGCGTTTCTGAATGGCTCGGTGCTGTTGCTCGTGAGCGCCGGCATCGTGTGGGAGGCCATCGGACGGCTGCGCCATCCCCAGCCGATCGAGAGCGGCGTGATGCTGATTGTCGCCACCGGCGGGCTCGTGGTGAACATTGCCGCCGCGCGGCTGCTGCACGCCGGCGCGACGCACTCGCTCAACATGCGCGGCGCCTACCTGCACGTGGTCAGCGATCTTCTGGGCTCGGTGGCCGCCATCATCGCGGGCCTCGCCGTGCGCTACCAGGGATGGACGATTGCCGACCCCGTGGCCTCCATCGTGATGACGGCGCTCATCGTGCGCGGCGCGTGGCAGTTGGTGCGCGAGAGCGTGGATGTGCTGCTCGAAGCCGTGCCGCCGCATATCCAGCTCGACGCCGTGCGCGCCGCCATCGCCGCGGTGCCCGGCGTCGGATCGGTGCACGACCTGCACATCTGGACGGTGACGAGCGGCATGATCGCCATGAGCGTGCACGTCGTCGTGCCGGAACCCGCCGCGCACCAAAGCGCACTCGAACAAATCCACGCCAACATGGCCGCCTTCGGCATCGGCCACGTCACGGTACAAGTGGAAGGGCAGGCCCTCGCCGAGTGCGTTCCCGCTCGCTAATCGCTATCCGAAATCGCAATCCTGAATCATTATCCGTGATCCCTGTCCGGAATCTCCGTTATGGCTCAGCTCGATAAGCTCCTTCAGGTCATGATCCAGAAGAGCGCCGAGGCGCTCGAGATGGACGAAGACGCCGCCGCCATCCTGCGGCTCGAGGGACACGACACGCCGGTCACCAAGCCGCTGAATGGGGCGCAGGTGGTGGGCCTGCTCAAGGAGATTGCGCCGCCGCAGGCCGCGGCCAGTCTGGATCAGAAGTCGCCGGTGAAGTTCCAGTACACCAACGCCGACGGTGTCTTCCTCGTCCGGGCGATGCTGCAGGGGAACAAGTGGCATTGCCAGCTCTCGGTGGACGACAAGGGCGAGTTCGAGCGGCGCACGGGGATGTTTCGCGCCGTCGACCTCGAATCCGGCGTCGTGTCCACCACGGCGCAGGCCGCGCCGCCCGTAGCCGACTCCGCCGCGCTCAGCGATCCGGCCAAGGCCAAGGGCGAAATGGAGCGTCTCCTTCGCCTGCTGGTGGACGTGGGCGGCTCCGACCTGCACCTGCGCGTTGGCGAGCCGCCGATCATTCGCAAGAGCGGCGAGATGACGCGCGTCGAGGGCGTGACGATGACGGGCGCCGCGCTCGACGCGATGCTGCAGGCGATCATGCCCGACCGCAACAAGAAGGAGTTCGCCGAGCACAACGACACCGATTTCGCGTACGAAATCGAGAACGTCGCGCGCTATCGCGCCAACGCACTCAAGGACCGTAAGGGGCCGGCCGCCGTCTTCCGCATCATTCCCACCACCATCGTCACCGCCGACCAGCTCGGCGTCACCCCCGAGGTGCAGAAGCTCTGCTACCTCACCAAGGGACTGGTGCTCGTCACGGGACCCACGGGCTCCGGCAAGTCCACGACGCTCTGCGCGCTCATCGACCTCGTCAACCGATCGCGCTCTGACCACGTCATCACCATCGAAGACCCCATCGAGTTCGTGCACGAGAACAAGAGCTGCATCATCACGCAGCGGCAGGTGGGCGTGCACACCGATTCGTTCAAGAGCGCGCTGCGTGCCGCGCTGCGCGAGGATCCGGATATCATCCTCGTCGGCGAGCTGCGCGACCTCGAAACGGTCGCCATCGCCATCGAGACGGCCGAGACGGGGCACTTGGTCTTTGGCACGTTGCACACGACGACGGCACCCAGCACCATCGACCGCCTTATCGACCAGTTCCCGGCCGACCGTCAGGAGCAGGTGCGTACGATGCTCTCCGAGTCGCTCAAGGGCGTCGTGTCGCAGGTGCTCTGCAAGAAGATCGGCGGCGGCCGCGTGGCCGCGCGCGAGATCCTGCTCGTCACCTCCGCCGTGTCGAACCTCATTCGCGAGGGCAAGACGTTCCAGATTCCCAGCATCATGCAGACGTCCAAGCGCATCGGCATGGTCACGATGAACGACACGCTCATCGGACTCGTCGAGCAGAAATTGGTCGAGCCGAAGGAAGCCTGGATGAAGTCGGTGGAAAAGCCCGCCTTCGTCGCCTCACTGAAGGTCAAGGGCTTCGACGTGTCGTTCGCCGAGTCGGAGATGCAAAAGGAGCAGGAGGCGGCGGCGGGCGGTGCGGGAGCTGGAAAACCCGGCCCGGGCGGGGTGCGGCGGTAGTTAGCTCGTCGGTCTATGCCGCTCGTCGAGCGCGCCGAGTTCGGGATGGTGCTCGGCGATGCAATTCGGGCACATGCCGTGCGAGAAGTCCGCGTCGGTGCGCTCGCGAACATAGTGGTCCAGCTTGGTCCACGCGCCGGCTTCGGTGCGCACTTGATGACAGTATGAACAGATGGGGATGATGCCTTCGAGCGAGCGGAGCGCCGCGGCGGCGCGTTCGCGCTCCTCGATGGCCGCGCGTTCACGATCGAGTGATTCCGAGAGGTCTTCTTCGAGTGATCCGCGGTTGTGCGAGACCACCGCGCCAAGCATTGCCGCAAACACGAGATTTGACGCGGCCGAGTACAAATCGGTGCCCGACGCTCGATTGTACCACTGCAGCAACGAGAGCGATCCCGCCATCATGACCGCGGCCGGCGCCGCTTGCAGGGCGAGTCGATTGGGATAGATGACGAACAGGAAGAAGGTGACCAGCACCTCGGCGCGCACGATGAGCGTGTTATCCGGCGGGCGCGCCGCGTGCAGCGCGAGGGTGAACAGCACGAGGCCCAGTGACAGGCCCACGACCAGACGACGCACCTGCTCGTGCGTCGTCAGCGGCCGGAGCACGAGCAGTCCACCAGCCCACAACACGAGGAGTGCCGCCCGCAGCGCGTAGAGGCGCATCAGATGTGCGGCGTCCGGCGCCAGCAGCCGGTCGGTAACGGCAAATGCCACGCTCGGCAGGACGAACAGCGTGGTGCACCATCTGACAAGTCGCTTCTCGCTCTCCAGGCGGACTTGCCTGACGCGCTCAGTATGTGGGGTCGAGTCCATGACCGTGCCAATATCCCGCTTGGTGGGGATGGCGACAAGCGGAGCGTGCCGACCGACCGCTACTCCGTTTGCGTCTTCGTTCGCGACGGGAGGGCGGGATAATGCTCTGCCGTGCACTTCGGGCACATGCCGTGCGAGAAATCCGCCTCGGTGCGTTCGCGGACGTAATGGTCCAGCCGCTTCCACGCCCCCGCTTCGGTGCGCACCTCGTGGCAGTACGAGCAGATCGGAATAATCCCCTCGAGCGTGCGCAGTGCCGCGGCGGATCGCTCGCGGGCCTCGATGGCCCGCTGCTCTCGCTCCAGCGAGACGTCGAGGTCGTCGTCGAGGGCGCGGCGGTTATTGGAGATCAGCATGCCGAGCACGCCGGCCAACAGGAAGTTGGTCAGCGACGAATAGCGTTCCACTGCCGACATGTCCGTGTAGTGCCACCAGAGCATCGCGACCGTGCCCGCGGCCAAGATCAGCCACGGAATCATCTGGTGGCGCAGCGTGTTGGGATAGCCCACGAACAGGCCGAGCGATACAAGGAGCATCGTGCGCAGCGGCATGTAATTGTCCGCCGGTCGCAGCCAGGAGATGGCGATGATGAACAGCACCATGCCCACGGAGATTGCGTACGCCGTCTGGCGCACCTGCGAGCGCTCAGTCGAGCGCCGAAACGCGACGATGCCGGCCGCATACATAAAGAGCATGCCGAGACGCAGCGAATAGAGCGCCGTCAGCTTGACCGGGTCGCGCACTAGCGCCCGATCGGTGATGGCCCACATCACGATGGGGACGGCAATCAGCGACGTCACCACGATCCCGAGCCTCCGCTCACTCTCCAGGCGCACTTGCGCCACCGGCCGGGCGTCGGGCGGTGTGGAGGCGGGCTGGGCGGCGGTCGTCATGGGGCGTACGATAAGGGACGTGGCGCGGGGTCCCCAAACTGGGGGTCCAACAGGTGAATTTACGCCCGTTCCCCGCTATCTTGAAAGGCTATGGAAATCCGCAATATCGCCATCATCGCCCACGTCGACCACGGCAAGACCACGCTGGTGGACAAAATGCTCCGCCAGTCCGGGGCATTCCGCGAAAATCAGGTCGTCGCCGAGCGCGTGATGGACAGCAACCCGCTCGAGCGCGAGCGCGGGATCACGATTCTCGCCAAGAATACGTCGATCCACTGGAAGAACACCAAGATCAACGTCGTCGACACCCCCGGGCACGCCGACTTTGGCGGCGAGGTGGAGCGCATTCTGCGCATGGTCGACGGCGTGCTGCTCGTCGTGGACGCGTTTGACGGCCCCATGCCGCAGACGCGCTTCGTGCTGCGCAAGGCGCTCGCCCTCGGCCGGCAGGTGATTGTCTGCATCAACAAGATCGACCGCCCCGGCGCCGACCCCATGCGCGTGCATGAGGAAGTGCTCGACCTGTTGATTGAGCTCGAGGCCAACGAGAACCAACTCGACGCGCCGGTGGTGTACGCCTCGGCGCGCGAGGGGACGTCGACGATGGACATGGCGATCCCCGCCGTGAACCTCACGCCGCTCTTCGATTGCATCGTCAAGCACGTGCCCGCGCCGCCGCATGACGCGGTCGGGTCGTTCCAGATGCTCATCTCGACGATCGACTATTCCAACTATCTCGGCCGCATGGCCATTGGGCGCATCGAGCGCGGCACGGTGCATTTGGGCGACACCGTGCATCTGCTCTCGGTGGACCACGAGAAGAAGCCCATTCCCGGGCGCGTGACCAAGCTCTACGGCTTTGAAGGGCTGGAGCGAGTCGAGCTGACAGAGGCCTCGGCAGGCGAGATTGTCGCGCTGGCCGGCCTTGAGGGCGTGGAGATTGGCCTGACCATCACCGACCCCGAGCATCACGAGCGGCTCGAAGGCATCGCGGTGGAAGAGCCCACGATCTCGGTCGACTTCCTCGTCAACAACTCGCCGTTTGCCGGACGCGATGGCAAGTACGTGACGTCGCGGCAGATCAAGGAGCGGCTCGAGAAGGAACTCGAGCGCAACGTCGCGCTGCGCGTGGAAGA
This sequence comes from Gemmatimonadota bacterium, assembly GCA_023249375.1. Classification (GTDB taxonomy): domain Bacteria; phylum Gemmatimonadota; class Gemmatimonadetes; order Gemmatimonadales; family Gemmatimonadaceae; genus PNKL01. The sequence continues at coordinate 38,857 of JAHFCT010000027.1, forward strand.
GACCGACGCCACCGACACGTGGACCGTGAGTGGACGCGGCGAACTGCATCTCTCCATCCTGATGGAGACGATGCGCCGCGAGGGCTACGAGTTCCAGGTGTCGCGGCCGCGCGTGATCACGCACATGGGGCCCAACGGCGAGCGGCTCGAGCCGTATGAAGAACTGGCGATTGACGTGCCCGACGAGTTCATGGGGACGGTCATCGAAAAGCTGGGGCCGCGTAAGGCCGAGATGCTCGAGATGAAGAATCCGGGGCAGGGCCTGGTGCGGCTGCTTTACAGGATTCCGGCGCGCGGGCTGTTCGGGTTCAGGAGCGAGTTCCTGACCGATACGCGCGGCACCGGCATCATGCACCACCGGTTCCTCGAGTACGGGCCGTGGGTGGGGAGCCTGACGGGGCGGATGCGCGGCGTGCTTGTTTCTATGGAATACGGGACGATCGTCGCGTTTGCGCTTGGGAATCTGCAGGACCGGTCGACACTCTTTGTGGCGCCGGGCGACGAGGTGTATGAGGGCATGGTGGTGGGAGAGAACTCCCGCCCGGGCGACATGGACGTCAATCCGACGAAGGAAAAGAAGCTGACGAACATGCGTTCCAAGTCGGCCGATGACGCCATCGTGCTGGAGCCGCCGAGGGTGTTGACGCTGGAGGGCGCGCTTGAGTATATCGAAGATGACGAGTTGATCGAGGTGACTCCGAAGTCGATTCGGTTGCGCAAGCGGATGCTTCTCGCGGTTGGTCGCAAGAGGACGTCCCGCGAGGCCAAGCGCGAACGCGCTGGTCTCTAAGCCATCCACGCAGGAAACGGAGCTCAGCACCATGTCGGGCATGTTGGCGTCGTCGGCGGCGGAAGCGCCGCTCGGCACGGACCTCGAGTTCCTCGGGATGGTCGCCGCGGCGGCGCTCGAGGAAGACGATGATGTCTTTGGAGCGGAACTCGACGACGGTGACGAGATTGAGGACGACGAAGACGATGATGACGAAGACGATGATGATGATGACGACGCGGACGACGAGGACGCGGACGGCGACGAGGACGAGACGGTGGAGGACGACGACGGGCTTGGGCTGGATGATGACGTCGAGCTTGACGACGACCTGATCGAGGATGATGAACTGGAAGAGCTGGACGACGATCTCATCGACCTCGACGACGAGTATGACGCGTTGGATGAGGACGACGAGCCAGGGCGCGGGGATTTTGACGGGTAAGTTGTTCGCGGGCGAGGTTGACCCGTGCCGCCCGAATTGGCGAGATTTAGAGGTTCAGGGCCATTAGCTCAGGTGGTTAGAGCGCACGCCTGATAAGCGTGAGGTCCGAGGTTCAACTCCTCGATGGCCCATTCTGTAACGGAATGCCCTGCATGGCTTTGCTGCCGTGCGGGGCATTTGCGCTTCTCGGATCCCGTTCTGGCGGTGTCTCCCACGGTGTCAGGACGCAGCGCGTGGCAGAGCTCGGGCGCGGTGCCCGCTGCACGGCCGCAGCATTGCCTTGTCCAGCCACGCAGGTTGTATTACAATGTATGACATGAAGACCGCCGTGTTGACGATTCGTCTGGATCCGACCCTCGAGCGCCAGCTGCGCAGCCTCGCCAAGCGCACCGGACGCAGTCGGAGCGACCTCGCGCGCGACGCCTTGCGCCGTCAGTTGGCCGTGACACAGTTCGACGAGATCCGTCGTCGTGTCCTGCCGCTGGCGGGAGCTCGCGGCTATCTCACCGACGAGGACGTGTTCCGCGACGTCTCGTGAGAGTCGCGCTGGACACCAACGTGCTGGCGAGCGCGATCGGCACCCGAGGCCTCTGCACCGACGTGATGCGCCTGGTCCTGCTCGAACACGAACTGGTGATCGGCGAGCGCGTGTTGGAGGAGTTGCGCCGTAACCTGTCGAAGAAGTTCCGGCTGCCCGCGGACTTGATCGACGAGACCGAGGTGCTGCTCCGGGCGCAGGCGATCGTCAGCACCACTGCCGCCGTGGTGAAAGCCACGACGCTCGATGCCGCGGACGCTCGCGTTCTCGGCGAGGCCGTTGCGGCCGAGGCGGATGTCTTCGTGACCGGCGACCTCGAACTTCAGGAACTGGGTGAACGCGCACCGCTCCCTATTCTCAGTCCGCGACAGTTCTGGGAGCTCGTCCACCGCGGACGCTGAGCCCGGGCCGCGTCGCTGCCGCCTGCTTCCGGGCTGGAGATCGTCCGGCCGCGAGCAGCCTCGCCCAGCTGATCGGAGCGAAGGAAGTTCGCTGTCCGTGGTGTCCATTCGCTCGCGCAGGATGTTCGTGACGCCGCGCAGCCTGCACACCGTCGCGCGCGAAGCTGAGTAGAGTGTGCGTTTAGCACCTAGCAACTGGACATTCGCGCACCAATCATGCGCAGCTGCAGGGTCCTCATAGGCGTGAGGTCCGAGCTCAACCCTCGATGGCCCATTGGGAAAGAGCAAGACCCGCAACGACTTCGGTCGTGGCGGGTCTTGCTGGCGTCACGGCGGAGCAGCTCAGCGCCTAAGGAGAGTCAGGTTCGGCCATGGACACCGGTGACGCGGCCGCCACGGCGGCTACTGCGCCTGCCGCATCCAGTGCGCCCTTGTCGGGAATCGTATCGAGCGCAACCCGGGAGACTCGATAATCCTCTGCGTGCAGGCGGTTCGGATCGTGACGGGCCCAATAGCCATAGGCGACGAGCAGCCCCAACACTGGAAGTGAGCCGACGCCGAGCATCGCAAACTGCAGCAAGCCCGCCTTCATCGGCGCCAGTCCGTACAGTGGCACGGTCACGACTCCGCAGGCCCACAACAAAGGATGGACGACGCTGCGCACCCGCACGCGCGTGAGTGCGTCGTTCGTCGGCTCGCGTACTCTCGACAGGAAGTCGCGGTCAGGGGGCATGCTTCGTACTCTAGCGTCGGCTGACTGGGACCGCCAGAAGGATCTCTGGCGTCGCCGACGGTACGGCTGGTCTTGCGAAGCCAGTCGAGAATCCCACTGGGCAGATTTGCGACCAGTAGGTACGCCGCCGGACAGCCGCTCGGCAGCGGCCGCGAACGTCTCGCAAGACGCTGATGGCCCATGAGTGTCCCCGCCACGGTGTCTACCGTGGCGGGGATTCTTCATCTGCGACGCGCCACGCCCGTCCGTTCGATTCGCGCCACACACCGCGCCCTTGCCGCCGCTCCCAGTCCGCCGGATGATTATCGGCTAGACCGTTTACCACGTCTCCCTCGCGGCGCAGCGGCCTGCGCTGCCGTGCGTTCGTCGTGGAGGAATCATGGGCCGGACCGAATTTCCGCTTGCCGTGGAGCGCGTCGTCGGCCTTTGCATCGGCCTCGCCGATTATGATGCGGGCGACGAAGAGCGCGACCTCGCGGTCGATCTGCTGAACAAGTGGAACCCCCACGTCGCTTCGGCGCTTCTCCGGCGCGTCCCGAAATCGCAGGTTCGCGTCGTGACGGGCAGCACGGCCAAGGCGATCATCGAGCAACTCAAGGCGCTGCACGACCGGGAGTTCACGCGCTGCGACACGATTGTCCAGCACGGCGCCTTCGACCTGCTGCGTCGCTCGACGGGCGCCATGGACAAAGTCGCCGTGGTGCTCGGCGTCTTCTGCGAATCGGACGGGGAACCGCATGTCGTCGTCGGCGCCGGGCTGGACATGACGCTTGTCGCGCGCGCGGATGCCGCGCCGGGAGATGCGGCGCAGGCACGGTCGGACGCGCAGGCGGATGCCGCGGTCGCTCGGCTCTTGCGTCTCATCCCCCGCGACGCGGTCACCAAACTCGCAACGCTGGGCGCCCAAGTGCGGAGCCTCGCGCTGACTGAACGGTCGCACGCCCTCACCGAACTCGATGCGCACAACGCCGCGAGACGCACGGTGTGGGGCACGCAGGCGATGATCATTCCCGTGATGGCGGGCACCGCCGACAGCGTCATGTACGCGCTGCTCAACTGCATCGCGAACGATTTTCATGGCCGGCAAGCGCGCTCGGTGGAGATCGAGGGAGTCGAGGCGATCGCATCAGGGCCGCCGCGACCGTCGGGAGAGGTCGCCGGCGCGAGTGCCATCCGCAAGCTGGTGATCACCGTGTACTTCCCCGGTGCGTTCGGGAAACACGAAATCATGCGCGTCGGCGACGATGAATATGTGGGGATGCCCTGCACGCTCGAACCGGGCGCCGCCGCCGATCTCGGGCGCACCCGCGACGTGCATGTCCCCGCGCCGTTTCCGCATGGCATAGCCGCGCCGCGGACCGCTGAGACGCCCGCATGGTTGGAGCGTGCCATTCTCGCCATAAAGCGCCGCCCGGCGCGCACGCTGACGCTCGGCTGTCTCGCGCTGTTTGCCGCGAGCACGCTGCTAACTACCGTGATTTCGCTGCTCGGCTCACACCGCACTGTCGCGAGCACCGAGAGAATGCCGCAGCAGGTTCTGTACTCCGCCACCCTCGACGGACGGCCAGGCGTCTACGGCGCCCTCGTGCATCCGGTCGGATTCCAGGAGGCGCGCCTCCGGCTCGTGGCCGGCCGGTTTCTCGCTGCCGGGGATTTCGAGCCGTCAGCTTTGCCGATCATGGTCGTTTCCGACCGTCTGGTACAGAGTCTCTTCAATGGCGATCGTGCGCTGGTCGGTCGCCGAGTGACCTTGAACGGCCAGGCGACGACGATTGTTGGCGTGGTGGCACTGCAGGATCCGACAGGCACTCTCATCGACTTCTGGATTCCAGCGAGATAATCGGCGCGCCGTCTTCAGCTCTGTCAGGGGGGAATGGTCATGTTTCGTTTGGCACTCGGCGCACTGCTGATAGTGCTAGCGATCGCAGTCATTGCCGCGGGCTTCAGCGATGGACGCACGGCGGCGGCGGTGTTCGAGAACATCGTGTTTTCCATCGCATTCTTCATCGTGCCGGCAGCCGAGTTCGCTTACTTCGGTTGGCACGCCCGCGCCGCCAAGTCGCGGTTGGTCACGCGGCGACACGCGGCACTCCCGATCGGGCTGGGACTCGCGGTGTCGTACGCGCTGGTCGTCGCGGCCTTCCTGCTCTCCAAGACGGGAGATCGCGGAGCGTCCGTGGGAGGAGCGACACTGCTGTTCGCGCTGCCAGCCGCGATTCTGATTCTCGTCGGATGGCGTGGCGGCCTGGTCGAGATGGCGCCGGAAGGCATGCTGCCGCGCGCCGCGGAGCGGTCGGTGCGCGACGCGGCGTCGAGTCCCGATTGCGCC
>JAHFCT010000103.1 GCA_023249375.1 Gemmatimonadota bacterium
CCCGCCAGGTTGAAGTACGAGTGCTGCGTGAGGTTCACCGGTGTGGCTTTGTCGGTGGTCGCCTCGTACGCAATCTGCACTTCGTTCGCATCCGTCAGCGTGTATGTCACCGACGCGGTAAGGGTTCCCGGATACCCTTCTTCGCCGTCCTTGCTGACGTAGTGAAACGTGACGCTCGGTCCGCTTGCGCTGCGTACGGTGTCGGCGGCCCATACTACTTTGTCGAATCCCTTGAGCCCGCCGTGCAGCGCATTCGGGCCATTGTTGACGGCCAACGCATAGGTCTTGCCGTCGAGCGTGAACTTGCCCTTGGCAATGCGATTGCCATACCGGCCAACCACCGCACCGAAGTACGGTGACGAAGCCACGTATCCCGCCAGCGAATCGTAGCCCAGCACCACATCTCCCAGCGCGCCCGCCCGGTCGGGCACCTTGAGCGAAACGACAATCGCGCCGTATGTCATGACACGCAGTTCCACGCCGTGCGCGTTGCTGAGCGTGATCAACTCCACCTTCTCCCCGCTCGGCGCAACACCAAACGGTTCGCGTTTCATCGATGCGCTCTGGAGCGCGTCGTGGCCGGCTGTGCCGCACGCAGCGGCGGCGAGCATAGCCGAGGCAAGGACACCCCAGGACAGCACACCACGGGCGAGTGCCCAGCGATTGCGGGCGCGGCGGTCAAATGACATGAATGATTCCTAGTTGGTTGCATCGGTTCAGTCACGCAGCACGAAGAGCACCGTCGGGTCTATCGGATAGCGCCCGAAGCGCGCGCCGTAGACCGCGAGCCCGCCCGGCAGGGCGGCGCTCACCTCCATCCGAATGACGATCTCGCCCGTGCGCGCCGACTCGGCGATGGCCGCGGCGCTCAGTGGAATCCGCAGCAGCTCGCCGTATGATCCCGCTTCGCTGAGAGTTCGGTCATACGGCTGCGCGTGCCAGCTCAGAATGCCTCGCGAATCGGCGGGATCGTCAGGCAACTCGCGTTGCGCGGCCAGCTCGCCATTCACCCGCACGGTCACCGCGCTCGGATACTTGAACGCGCTCGTCATCGGATAGCTGTTGCGGTTGCCGCTGCGGTCGTGAAATCCGCCGCCGCGCATGTAATCGCCGCTTGCCTTCGCCGTTGTATCGCGATCCTTGCCGTTCAACCGCTTGGCCGATGCCTCCACTAGGAACGCGGCCTCCGCAACATCCGTTACCTTCAGCCCCGCGGGCCACAGCAACCGGTATTCGATGTACCCACTGCCGGCGCCGTTGAACTTGTGATCGCCAAGCACGGTCCACTGTTTCACCGACCACTTGGCATCTCGCGTGTCCGTCGCGTGCACACGCGTCGCAACCACGTGCCTGCCATCAGCGAGCGTTCCGCGCTCGGGCGCCGCGCCGCCCACGACAAACGTCGTGAAGTTGCGGTGAAGCACCGCGCCACTGGCATCCTCTAGCCGCACCGCGAGTACCGACACGCCGGGCTCGGTTGGCATCGTCACCGTCAACGGTGCGAGCGGCATCGACAGCCACGGCCGATACGGCACACGCACCGTGTACGCACCATAGGGCTTTCGCTCGCCAAAGGTGTTCCACCCGTACAGCTCCGCGCGAAGCATCAACGAATCGCCATATGCTGTGCTTCCGCTCAGGAACGACGCGTACAACGGCACGTCAACACGCGCGCCAGCCGGCACATCATGGGCAAGCAGTGAGTCGCCCACTGCCACGTACAGCGGCGCGTGCAGATCGCGCAGCGACATGCCCGGCACGAGGTCGCCGAGTCCCGTTTCCTTCCATGTGCGGTCAAAGCGCCAGTAGCCGTTCCATTCATTAATCACGTCGTGATGCTCGGTGTACAGCCACCCCGCCACCTTCGGGTGACGGCGGAACGCATCAATCGCACGGTGATAGTCCCAGCTCCAGTCCACGTCGCCCGTGCTGCCGCTGTACCCCCACACGTTGCCGAACTCGGAGTTCAGCATTGGCTGCCGCCCCTGATTCCACCCAGACTGAAAATGAAACGGCGATCCCGTGAAGGTGCTGTCGCTCAAGCGCGTCACGTAGTTGGCCCATCGCCACCCGGGCAGATATTCGTGCCAGCTATTGAGATCCGTTTCGGTATGGCCGGCGCCGCAGCAGATCGAGTTGTCCTCCACCAGGCGCGTGCTATCGAGTGACTTCGCCAGTCGGTACACGCTCGCCACTTTGCGCTGCGTTTCCGGCGCGTATCGCTCGCGGTCGCCTTCCTTGCTGTACAGTCCCCACGTTTCGTTGAACATCACGTACGAGAAAACCGCCGGATGGTTGTAATCGCGGTCGATCATGCCGCGCATCGCGGTCTCGTGTTCGAGGAACGACGCCGAATCAGGCGGCCCCCACCAATTCGGCACGTCAGCCATGATCAGCACGCCCAGCTTGTCCGCCCAGTACAGCTTGCGCGGCGCTTCGATCTTGATGTGCTCGCGCAGCCCGTTCAGCCCAATCTGCCGCGCCATCAATATCTCATTGCGCAGCGCACTGTCCGTCGGGAAGGTGTAAAACCCGTCGGGGTGATACGCCTGATCGAGCGCGAGCTGCAGAAAGACCGGCTCACCGTTGATGGCGACGTACGGATATTCCGTGCCGGGCAGGTTCACCGTCCCCACCGTGCGCATGCCGAAGTACGTCTTCACCACATCTTCGGCCAATCCCTCCGCGCCCACGCGCACCGTCACGTCGTGCAGGAACGGATCTGCCAACGACCAGCGGTGGGCGTTCGGCAGCGGCACATCTATATGAAGCGTGCTTGCCCCCTTGGCGATGCGGCCAGAGACATCAGCCTGATTCGCTCGATTGCCAAAGCTCATTCGCAGCGTCAGATCTCGCGGCGCCGGTTCCTGGACCCGCACGTCCACACCGACTCCCGCCAGGTCCGCCCGCGGCGTGAAGTGCACCGCCGCAATCGGCGCGCTCCCCCGAGCTTCGAGATACACCGTTTGCCACATGCCGCGCGCTTTGCCGTACCCCTGCTTCCCCTCGAGCTTGAACGGATGCGGTGAGTCATCCACGCGCAGCGTGAGACGCTGCGCATTCCCCAGCTTCGCGGTGGGCAGTTCGAACGAGAATGGCGTGTACCCGCCCTGATGTTCGCCCACCTTGTGGCCGTCGAGCCAGACCGTTGTTCGCCAGTCTGACGCTCCAAATACCACGAAGACGCGCCGACCCTTCCACTCGGCTGGCACCGTCAGAGTTCGCGAATACCAACCGATGTCCGCACTGTCCGGCACGCCCGACAGCGGCGAACCCCACGAGAACGGCACGAGAATCTCTCGCGCACCCGGAAGTCCCGTCGCCGGCCACCCCGCTCGCTCCCCGGTGTTCGCGCGGTCAAACGCAAACCGCCAGCGGCCATTCAGGTTCACCCACTCGGCTCGTTCAAAATCAGGCCGTGGATGTTCCGGCAACGGAGTACCGCCAGCGCGTACGCCCTGGGCGGCCAGCACCGCTGTGCTCAAGGCGAGCGCGGCGGTCACTCGAACAAGCATCATCTGCATGAAGCCAATACCTCATGCGCGAACGCGCGGAAATTCCGTGATTCGAATGTTCGTGCACCCATAGGGAATGAGTTCAACCTGCTCCACCGGCTCGCGCGATGTCACGCGCGAGGCATCGGCCCATTCCGTGTCCGTGGACGATATCTCCCCGGCCCACCCGCCGGCGAGCCCCCACTGCGGGACGCGACGCGCGTCGACCTTGGCCACCACGCCGGCGCCTTCGGGCGAGAACGGCCGATCGCCGAGCGTACGCTCTTCGAACGTCAGTCCCTTCGCCGCCCCGCCTTCGA
>JAHFCT010000104.1 GCA_023249375.1 Gemmatimonadota bacterium
ACGGGTAGTGCGTTTTCCGCGCGGGACGGTGAACCAGGCGGCGCGAATACTGGAGGGCCCACCGACGACGCGCGCAGCGCGTTCGATGGGCCCGAGAATTTCGCGACGACTGGTTCACCGTCCCGCGCGGCTCACAAAGCCTACGTCGCGGCGTCCTCGCGATTACCGCAGATGCGGTCGAGATCGTCGAGACCGGCCAGCACATCGCGCGGCTTTGACCCATCCGGCGGGCCGAGCACGCCGGCGAGGTGCAACTGGTCGATGACGCGCGCGGCCCGGCCGTAACCGATCTTGAGGCGGCGCTGCAACAGACTGGTGCTGCCACCCTGATTCTGGATGCAGACCTCGGCCGCCTCGCGGAAGAGCTTGTCGCGATCGCTGTCGTCCGCTTCGCCATCCTGACCGGCGCCGGCTTCAAGCGCTTCCTGCTGACGCACGCGCTCAAGAATGTCCATCTCCTCCGCCGTGGGATCGACGTGCATGATCCCCTGCGCCTCGAGCGCCGCCTTGCGCGCCTCGCGCCGGTCGGCGTACCAGTGCATCAACCGCTCGGTGTCTTCATTGCTGAGGAACGCGCCCTGCAAGCGCGAGAGGTCACTCTTGCCCGGGGGGAGGAAGAGCATGTCGCCATTGCCGAGCAGCGACTCGGCGCCCATGCCGTCGATGATCGTGCGACTGTCGATCTGCGATGCCACGCGGAACGCAATGCGGCTCGGAAAGTTGGCCTTGATGAGGCCGGTGATGACGTTCACGCTCGGGCGCTGCGTGGCGAGGATGAGATGAATGCCGATGGCGCGCGCCTTCTGCGCGAGCATCGCCAGCGGCGTCTCGACTTCGGCGGCGCACGTCATCATGAGGTCAGCGAGCTCGTCGATGACGACGACGATGTAGGGGAGCACGTTCCCCTTGTACTCGCGATCCTCGAACGCGACGTTTGGATCCTTGGGCTTCAGCATCCGGTGCCCGTCGCGCACCTTCTGATTGAAATCCTGGATGTTGCGCGCGCCGTTGGCGGCCAGGAGCTGATAACGCTCCTGCATCTCGAGCACGGCCCACTTCAGCATCGCCGCGGCGTCACGATTGTCGGTGACGACCTTGTGGCGCAGGTGCGGCAGCACGTTGTAGACGCTGAGTTCGACCATCTTGGGGTCGACCATCAGGAAGCGCAGCGTCTTGGGCGTGTGCCGGTAGATGAGGCTCGTGATGAGCGTGTTCACGCAGACCGACTTGCCGGAGCCCGTGGCGCCGGCAATGAGCAGGTGCGGCATCTTGGCGAGGTCGGCGACGATGGCGCGGCCTTCGAGGTCTTTTCCGAGCGCGATGGGCAGCGCGCGCGGCTTGCTGGCGTATTCGTGGCTCTCGAGGAGTTCGCGGAAGATCACCATCTCGGGCGACGGATTGGGCACTTCCACGCCGACGGCGCCGCGTCCGGGAATGGGCGCGACGACACGAATGCTCTGCGCGCGCATGGCGAGTGCGAGATCGTTGGCCAGGTTGGCGAACTGACGGACCTTCACGCCCGGCGCGGGTTCGATTTCGAACTGCGTGACCGTGGGGCCCGTGGTGCGGCCGACGAGTTCACCATCGACGCGGAAGGTGCGCAGCGCCTCCATGAGCTTGACGCCGGCGGCATCGAGCTGTGCCTTGCCGGCATCGGCGTTGCGCACGGGCGGCAGCGAGAGCAGCTCGGGCGACGGGAGTTCTTCGGCGAGTGGATCGACGAGTTCGGTGGCGTCGATGAGGTCGGCCATCGTCTCGTCACGCGACTTCTTCTTGTTGGCTGATCTTTCCTGCTTACCACGGATCGACACGGATGAAACGGATTCCACGGACCCTGCTTGGGGGTCCAACAACTCGAAGGCGGGATTGCTGGCCGGCGCCACCGCGGGCGCCGCCAAGCCTTCCATCAATGACAGATCCAGCGCGGGCATCTCCGCGGCGGGCGGCTCCATCTGCTCGGCCTTGGTGAGCGAATTGTCGCTCTTCTTGGCTGAGGCGGAACCGAGTATGGCGCGGATGGGATTCCAGTTGAGCGCAACGGCGGAGAGCGCGCTGAGGGCGAGGGCGACGACCACCCAGGCACCGCCGTTTCCGATGGCCTTCACGAGATAGAACGCAGCGAACGCGCCCCACAGGCCGGCCAGCGGGTCGACGTCGGCGCTGACGAACAGGCCGCGCGCGAGCGACGCGACGACGGGGACGAGGACGGCGAGGCCGATGGTAAACGTGAGCCAGCGTCGGTCGTCGGTGTCGCGAATGCGACCGAGGAGGCGCAGGGCGTGCACGGCGGGGATGAGCGGAACGATGGCGGCGGAGAGCGCGCCGACCAGTGTCAGGACTGACCAGCGCAGGCAGGCGCCGACGGGGCCAAAGATGGAACCGGCATCGGTGCACGACCGCGACGTGTACGCTGGCTGCGCGACGAGCGCGCCGGCGATGAAGACTGCGCCCAGCAGCAGGGCGATGCCGCCGATTTCGCGCTTGAGGTGTTCGCGGCGCGCGAGCTTGGCGAGTTGCTCGGGCGTGGGTTCGTCGGCGTCGCCCTTGGCGCGCTTGCGGCGCGACATATTCTGCACGGGCTCGCCGATGTCAGATTCGGTCACAGGCGCACGGCGGCGTGAGCGCGGCGGGGCGTAGTCTTCGTCGTCGGCCGCCTCGCGCTTGCGTCGCGGATTCGGCGCAACGTCGAGGTCATCCAGCGACGAACCGTCCGTCGCGCCAGCGCGGGACGACTTGGAGCGCATCGAGCGCGCCACAGGCTTGGAGGTCGGCTCCAAATCCGTGGTCTCGAAGGAATCGTCCGTGCTGAGCGTCGCGGAAGAGCCGCGCGAAGTCTTCGCCATAGGCCTCGTCGATGCACGCGCTTGCGCGCGCGCCGTCATTCACTGTGAGCGCGTCACCCAGCGACGCGTGGAGACGGCGAACGAGGGCCCCGGCACAGGCGGCGTCCTCAAGCGCAAATCCCCCCTCGCGTCCAGAGCAGGCGACGGCAACAACCGCATCCTCCCGAAGCCTCGGCTCCAGGAGGGCTGCGACTGCTGTGAGATTGACGTATGAGAGCAAGATCGCGTCACGGGGGGCGGTCGCCGACGCGAGCACGAGCTGAATGGCGCGGGTACCGTTGGTCGTGGTCCAGATGATGTCCCTGTCCTGTACGGCGGCGGGGGTGAACTCGAGCGGGGAGTTGCCGAGGTCGAATCCGTCGGGTCTGACCGCGTTCCGTTCGCCCGCGAGCATGGCGCGCCCGGTCTTCGCCTGACGCACGGCCGTTCGGGCCGCGTCGACGGTCCCGCAGGGAAGAATGCTCCGCGCTCCATTCGACAGGGCGTAGGCGGCGCTGGTGGTGAACCGGAGGACGTCAATCACGACGACGATGTCGAGATCGATTTTCGGCGGGCCGGGAATCAGCTGGACTTCTAGTCGCATTCTTGGGTGGGGATTTGGATAGTTCTACTGATTTCCACGGATGACACGGATTGGACGGATGGGCACGGATGGGACTTGGGGAAACGGCGTCATCAAGGCGTGATCAACACTCGGCCTTTGACGTCACTGCGTCTCGTTTGCCAGATCCATGCGAATCCGTGCCATCCGTGTCATCCGTGGTGAGCAGTTGGCGTACGCAGTTGAAGATGCGGCAGAAACGAAAAAGGGCGAGCCTTGGGGGGCTCGCCCTTCGCGCGGCGTACTGGAGCGGCGACGGCGCTGCGCGCGGGAGCGGCGA
>JAHFCT010000072.1:0-7100 GCA_023249375.1 Gemmatimonadota bacterium
GGGTCGCCCTCTCCACCGAGCGCGACCTCCCCACCCTGCTCACGATGATCCTCGAGCAGGCACGGCGGCTGTCATCGGCGGACGCGGGGTCGTTGTACCTGGTTGAGCGGCCGTCGGGTGCGGAGCCCGCGCTGCGGTTCAAGCTCTCGCAGAACTTCACGCTCCCCGAGCTGCCGTTCACCGAGTACACGGTGCCGCTGAACGCGTCGTCCATCGCGGGGGCGGCGGCGGTGTCGGGCGAGGCGATCAACTTCGACGACGCGTACGCGCTCGGCCCGGGCGATCGGTTCAGCTTCAACCGATCTTTTGACGAGAAGTTCGGCTATCGCACGAAGTCGATGGTGACCTTCCCGATGCGGACGCATCGCGACGAGATCGTGGGCGTGCTGCAGCTCATCAACCGCAAGCGCAACGCTGCGGCGCGGCTGGCGAACGCCGCGGATGTGGAGCGCGAGGTGGTGCCGTTCGATGCGCAGGCGGTGGCGCTGGTGAGCGCGCTGGCCTCGCAGGCGGCGGTGGCGATCGAGAATGGCCGCCTGTACGAGGACATCGAGCGGCTGTTCGAGGGCTTCGTGATGGCGTCGGTGACGGCGATCGAGAGCCGGGATCCGACGACGTCCGGCCATTCGTCGCGCGTGGCGGCGTTCACGACGGGCCTCGCGGTGGCCATCGACCGCGTGGACAGCGGACCCTACGGGCACCTGCGATTCTCGCGCGAAGAGCTGCGCGAGCTGCGCTACGCGTCGCTGCTGCACGACTTCGGCAAGGTGGGCGTGCGCGAGCAGGTGCTGGTGAAACAGAAGAAGCTGTACGCGCCGGACCTCGCGATCATCCGGCACCGCTTCCAGTTCCTGCTGCAGCGCGCCGACCTGCAGTACGAACGCGAGCGCGCGCAGTACCTGTGGGAGCACGGCCGCACCAACTACGAGGACGCGGTGGTCCGCCTCGACCGCTCGCGGGCCGAATCGCGCGACCAGCTCCAGCGCTTCCTGGACGCGATCGTGCGCGCCAACGAACCGACGATCCTTCCCGAAGGGACGTTCGAGGAACTGAGCGAAATCAACGAGCGGCTGTACGTCGACTTCGACGGCACGGAGAAGCCGCTGCTGAGCGACGACGAGCTGCGCTATCTGATGATCAACCGCGGCAATCTCGACGAGCGCGAGCGGCGCGAGATCGAGAGCCATGTGACGCACACGTATCGCTTTCTCGAGCAGATCCCGTGGACGCGCGCGCTGAAGGGGATTCCGGGGATTGCGTGGGGCCATCACGAGAAGCTCGACGGGTCGGGCTATCCGCGCGGCGTACGCTCGACGGACATCCCGGTGCAGACGCGGATGATGACGATCAGCGACATCTACGACGCGTTGACGGCGACGGACCGGCCGTACAAGCGCGCGGTGACGGCGGAGCGGGCGCTGGACATCCTGCGCGACGAGGCGTCGCACGGGCACGTTGACGAGGCGCTGCTCGGCGCCTTCGTCGAGGCCAAGGTGTTTGAGGCGGTGCAGCCTGCTGAGGGGCGGCGTTCGGGTTCGAACCGGCGGCTGACGCCAACGGGGTAACGCTGTCTGTCGTGTGCGCATGCGGCGCCTCGGCGGAGCCTACTCCTACTGACGTCCACGGATGGCACGGATGCGACGGATGACACGGATCGAGCGTTGAAGGGTTGTTCCCCTGAGTTGCTTGATCCGTGCTGATCCGTGTTATCCGTGTCATCCGTGAAGGCTGTCAGTCTTTCCGCCAGTTGGGAGCCCGAGCGGTGCACCGCACCAGCCGCAGGAGCGAGCGTTTCGCGCGCCCCCCGCGTAGAGTTTCGTATCCCACCCCCTTCCCGACCCGAGGGTTCGCATGTCGCGCATTCAGCGTCTTCTCTTCACGTCCGCCGCGGTGATGCTCGCCGCCCGCCTCGCGGGCGCGCAGCAAGCGATCGACCAGGAGTACACCAAGAAGATCAAGGAGTACCTCCAGGACTCGCGCATCTCCACGGAACTCGTCGATCACCTGCCGGCGAGCGCCAAGGTGCCCACGCCGCTCAAGTTCCTCGGCAAAATCGTCGGCACGCCCGGCGAGCTCACGTACGCCAGGGACATCCATCGCTACCTCGAGGCCGTCGCCAAGGCGTCGGGGGGGCGCGCAAAGTTCTGGACCATCGGTAAGTCGGAAGAAGGGCGCGACATGGTGCTCATGGCGATCGGCGATGCCTCGACCATCAGCCAGCTCGACAAGTACAAGGGGATGCTGCACCAGCTCACCGACCCCCGGAAAACGAGCGAGGCGGAGGCGCAGCAGCTCATCAAGACGGCCAAGCCCATCTACTGGTTTACGTCGGGCATGCATTCGCCCGAAAACGGCGGGCCCGAAATGCTGATGGAGCTGGCGTACCGCTTGGTGGTGGACGAGAGCGACTTCTACCAGAACATCCGCAAGAACGTCATTACCTTCATCACGCCGGTCATCGAAGTGGACGGGCGCGAGAAGCAGGTGGACACGTACTACTTCAACAAGAAGCGCGCCGCCGGCGAAGCGCGCCTGCCGCTGATGTACTGGGGCAAGTACGTGCAGCACGACAACAACCGCGACGGCATGGGCCAGTTCCTCGCCCTCACGCGCAACACCACCAAGACGTTCCTCGAGTGGACGCCGACCATCCTGCACGACTTGCACGAGGCGCAGACGTACCTGTACGCCTCCACCGGCAGCGGCCCGTACAACGAGCAGCTCGACCCGATCACGGTGAACGAGTGGTGGATGCTCGCCGAGAATGAAGTGATGGAGATGGCCAAGCGCGGCGTGCCCGGCGTGTGGACCTACGGGTTCTACGACGGCTGGGTGCCCAACTACATGTTCTTCATCGCGCACTCGCACAACGCGGTCGGCCGCTTCTACGAGGTACAGAGCTACGGTCCCGACAACTACGTGGTGAACCCGCCGGCAACGACGACCAGCCGCGAGTGGTTCCGCCCCAACCCGCCGCTCAAGACCATCAACTGGGGCCCGCGCAACAACACGAACATCCAGGAATCGGCGGCGCTGCTTTCGCTCTCGCACGTGGCGAAGAACCGCTCGCTGTATCTCGAGAATTACTGGATCAAGAACAAGCGCTCGGTGGACAAGGGCAAGAACGGCCCGACGTACGCGTGGGTCATTCCCGCAGGCCAGCACAAGAAGGCGGACGCCGCCGATGCGGTGAACGACCTCATCACGCAGGGACTCGAGTTCCATCGCGCGACGTCGGCGTTCAAGGCCGGCAGCGTCAGCGTGCAGGCCGGTGACTACATCATTCGCGCCGACCAGCCCTACCGCACGCTGGCCGACATGTACTTCGCGCTGCAGAACTATCCGCCGGCCAACCCGTCGCCGTATGACGACACCGGCTGGACGTTCCCGCTGATGCGCGACCTGACGATCACGGCGGTAAGCGACAAGGCGATCCTGGACGCGCCGATGACGGCGATCAGCGGCAAGGTCGTGGCGGCCGGCGGCGTCGACGGTTCGGGCAGCATCGTCGTGGTGGACGCGACGAGCGACAATAACCTCGTCACGTTCCGCTTCAAGAACGCCGACGTGAAGATGCAGGCGGCCGAAGAGGACTTCGAGGCGGGCGGCCACAAGTTCATGGCGGGCTCATTCATCATCGCCAACGCCGACCGCGCCAAGCTCGAGCCGCAGCTCAAGGCGCTCGGCCTCAGCGGATACGCACTCGCCGCGGCGCCGACGGTGAAGGCGCACGATCTCGATGTGCCGCGCATTGGTTACGCACACAGCTGGTCGCGCACGCAGGACGAAGGGTGGGTGCGCGCGGCATTCGACACGTACGGCGTTCCGTACACGTACTTCGGCGACAAGGCGCTGCGCACGATGGGCAACCTGCGCGAGAAGTTCGACGTCATCGTGTATCCGCACGTGAGCGGCACGGCGGCGTCGATGGTGGCCGGCGTGGCCAGCACGGGCCAGACGCCGCTGCCCTACAAGAAGACGGCGGAGTTCACGGCACTCGGCTCCCCGGATCAGACCGATGACATCCGCGGCGGCATGGGCATCGAGGGGCTGATGAGCCTCTACAAGTTCGTGCAGGACGGCGGCACGCTGATCACCGAGGGGGCGACGTCGACCCTCTTCCCCGAGTACAACCTGACGCCGGGCGTCACGGTGGAAACGCCTGCGGATCTCTTCGCGCGCGGCACGATCCTGCGCGGTATCATCGCCGACAAGAAGAGCCCGCTCGCGTACGGCTACGCTGGTGCGCAGGTACCCGTCTACTTCAACCAGGCGCCGGTGCTGAATGCCGGCGGCGGATTTGGCGGCGGCTTCGGCGGCGGTTTCGGCCGCGGCTCCTCGCAGAGCCAGAACGTCAACCCGATGGCCACGCCGCTGAAGCTCTCGCCGTTTGACGCCGCATCGGCACCGGCGGCGAGTGCTGACGCGGCAGCCGCTGGCCGTGGTGGCCGAGGTGCAGGTGGTGGCGGCGGCGGCGGATTCGGTGGATTCGGCGGCGGTGCGGCGGGCGAGCGTCCGCGCGTCGTTCTGTCGTTCCCGACGAATCCTGATGACATGCTGCTCTCCGGCACGCTGGCCAACGGCCAGGCGCTGAGCGGGCGCGCGCAGCTGGTGGACGCGCCGATTGGCAAGGGACACGTGGTGATGTTTGCGTTCCGTCCATTCTGGCGCTGGCAGACGCAGGGCACGTATTCGTTTGGCTTCAACGCCCTGATGAACTGGAACGACCTCGACGCGGGCAAGACGCGCTAAGGCGGCGTTCCACACTCCCAGCGGCCCACTCCACACGGGGTGGGCCGCTGTGCGTTGCGCGATGTGGTGGCGCGACCGCCGAAGGGCTACATTGTGCGCGGCTGCGACGAGCGCGGCCCCCCTCACCGTCCATTCATCCGACGCCGAATGAGAAGGACTGCCGCAGCGATTGCGTTCGCCGCTTGGCCCGTGCTGGCCACGGCCCAGAAGTCACGACCCCTCATCCCCATCGCGCAGGCGATTCGCACGCTTGACAGCGGCGACTCGGTGCGGGTCGCCGGACGCATCACCGCCGGCACCGGGCAGTTGCAGTCTACCGTCTTCGACGTGGCGATGGAGGACTCCAGCGGCGGCATTCGCGTGTTCTCCCGCACGCTCGAAACCAACGTGAACGTCGGCGACAGCGTGGTGGTCACGGGCATCGTCAAGACGTATCGCGGCAATCTCGAGATCGTGGGCGGCTCGCTCGACATCGTGCAGGCGCCACGCATCAGGATGGAGCCAGCGATCATCGCCGTCGATCATTCGCTGCTCCCGAAATTCGCGGGGCGGCTCGTGCGCGCGCGCGGCCGCGTGGCGGGCTTCGGCAAGAGCGAGGGCGGCCAGTACCTGCGCCTGCGGGACCTGAATCCGGATCAAACGGGCACGCTCACCATCTGGGTGCCGTCCAACCACGGTGAGCCCATCGACCTGTCTCGCGTACTGTACGAGGACAGCGTCACCGTGACGGGCATCATCTCGTCGTATCGCGACAACGCGGACGATCCGCTGGTCTGGCAGATCGTCCCGCGCACGCGCGACGACGTGAGCGTGCCGCAGGGACGCCGCGGCGTGCCGGTCGAATGGCTCTACACGGCGCTGGCGCTCTCGCTGCTCGCGGCGGTCTGGCTGTACTCGGGACGCTACCGTGCGTACTCGCAGGTGCGCGCGCTGCGTGAGACGGAGGCCCGCTATCACCAGCTGCTGGCGCTGTCACCCGACGCGGTGATCGTGCACGCGGATGGAGAGATCCGGTTTGCCAACATCGCCGCCGCCCGCCTGCTCGGGTTGGAGAGCGAGGACTCGCTGCGCGGACGCCTCCTGAAGGACTTCGTTCCGGCCGAGCTTCGCGAGATGCTCGACGCGCCGCCGGCCGCCTCGGTCGACGTTCGGACGCCGCGCTTGCGCGGCCAGCTGCGCAGCAACACGGGACGCCTCGTCGACGTGGAGCTGACGGCGAGTCCGTGCCTGTATCTCGATCGCCCCGCAGTAGTGGTGCTGGCGCGCGACATCACGCAGCAACTCCGCTATGAGCGCGACTTGCACGCGCTGGCGCTGGTGGACGAACTCACCGGACTCGCCAACCGGCGCGGCTTTGCGTTCTTTGCCGAAGCCGAAGTGGCTCGCGCGCGGCGCGAGAAGCAGAACCACGTGGTGGTCTTCGCCGACATCGACGGGCTGAAGCAGATCAACGACGCACACGGGCACGCGGCCGGCGACGTGGCCATCCGCGTGGTGGCGCAGGCGTTCAAGAGCATCCTGCGCGAGTCGGACATCGTGGCGCGCTGGGGCGGCGACGAGTTCGTGGCGCTCATCGGTGAAGGCGGCGAGGCGGTCGCGGGACAGCTCGGTGCACGACTCACCGGTGCCATTTCGGCGCTGCGTCCACCTGGCGTGGCCTTCACCATCCGGGCGAGCGTCGGCGTGAGCACGCTCGATCCGCTGCTCCCGCTCACCGACGCCATGGACCGCGCGGATGAGGCGCTCTACCAGAAGAAGGGAACGCGCGCCGGGGATGCCTGAGCGGCACGTGATGGGCGGTGGCTGGTGACCGGATGGCCGACGGCCGATGCGCGCGACGAGGTGGTGCTGCTCAGTGCAGGACCACCTCGTCGGCAAAGAGCCACGACGGACGGCCTGCACCGGGATGTCCCGCGGGGAGCATGCCAGCGCTGCGCGCCGTCAAGCGCAAATAGCGCGGCGCGGCGCCGGCGGGGAGCGCGACGGTGAACGGCTCGATCACCACACCTTCGCGTGCCACGGGGACCGCGTGCGTGGCCGCTCCGGCGTCGTGCCAGACGGCGCCGTCGGCCGACCAGGCACACTCCACTCGCGACGGCAGCACGATCCACGAGCGCACGTTCTGCAGAAACCGCACCGTCACCGAGTCGGCGCGGTGCGCCGCGCCGAGGTCGAGATCGACGCGCACATCCCCGCCCCACCAGCCTTGCCAGAGTCCGTCGGCATGATCGGTGCCACCGAGCAGGCCATCGGCGAGTGACGAAGGTCCAGTGCCCGGATAGCGTGCATCAGCCGTTGGCGTGGTCGTGACGCGGGCACCAACGGCGGCGTGGCGCGCGAAGGACACA
>JAHFCT010000072.1:7110-11189 GCA_023249375.1 Gemmatimonadota bacterium
AATGAGACGCGGCGTTCCTCGAGAATGGGTGATGTCCCCCAGAAGGGCTGCAATCGCATCACCTGCGTCGCGTCGAGGATGGTGCCGCTCGCCAGCACCGGTGAGCCACCCGTGGGCTTCGTGCCATCTGTCGTACCGCGCACGACGACACCCGGCGCCAGGGCGGGCAGCGTGAGCGTTGGGCGATGCGTCTGCGAGTCGACGCGCACCACAATGACTGCAAGCGGCGTATCGGAGGGGCCGACGGCGAAGCCGTGCTCTCGCAGCACGGGTAGCTGACGCGCCGAGAGGCGCTGTTCAAACTGCCGCTGCTCGCGCGGTGCGGCGCTCCACATCACCTCGGCGAAGGCAAGCAGGCGCGGCAGCGCCATCAGCTCGAGGTTGGCGCCGGAGGTGATGTGTTCGCTCCACAGCGTGACCTCGCCACCGAGCACACGTGCCGACGCCGCGGCATCGAAACCGGGGGGCACCGGGTCAAATCGATAGACGTTGGACAGCGACACCTGATTGGCCGGCTGGTTGATGTAGGTGAACGCGTTGGGAGACGCCACCACGTCGTGGCCGCGGGACACGGCCTTGCGGGTGTACGAAGAGTCGCGCCACGACTGCACCATGCCGCCCGCGATGTACGGCCCGTCGAGCACTTCGTCCCAGCCGATGACGCGGCGCCCGCGTGTGGCCACATGCGCGGCGACGCGCCCGATGAACCAGCTCTGCAGCGCCTCTTCGTCGGCGAGTCCCTCGCGTCGCATCACCGCCTGGCACGGCGCGCACGACTTCCATCGGTCTTTCGGCACCTCGTCGCCGCCGATGTGAATGACGGGCGACGGAAACAGATCCATGACTTCGTCGAGCACATTGAACAGGAACGTGAACGTCTCTTCCTTGCCGGCGCAGTAGATGTCGGCGAAGACGCCCCAGGCCGTGGCCACGGGAATCGTGTCGTTGGTGCAGCCAAGGTGAGGATACGCGGCCAAGGCGGCCGACGAGTGCCCCGGCATTTCGATTTCCGGGACGATGGTCACGCCGCGGCGCCGCGCGTAGTCCACCAGATGGCGCACTTCGCGCTGGGTGTAAAAGCCGCCGTATCGCGTGCCGTCGCGTTCCGTTCGCCACGCCCCAACTGCGGTGAGCCGCGGGTACCGCTTGATCTCAACGCGCCAACCCTGATCTTCCGTGAGATGCCAGTGCAGCACGTTGAGCTTGAAGCGCGACAGCAAATCGATGTGGCGCTCGAGGTCGCGCACGGGGAACCAGTGCCGGCCGACGTCCACCAGTGAGCCACGCCACGAGAAGCGCGGCGCGTCGTCGATGCGCACCGCGGGGATCTTCCAGCCGGCGTCGGACGTCCGCTTGGAGGCTTCAGCTTCATGCTCGCGCGGCGAGCGCTCGACGAGTTGCAGCAGCGTCTGCGCGCCCCAGATCGCGCCACGCGAGGAGGCGGCGTGAAGGCTGACGCCTTTGGCGCTGACCGTCAGCGCGTAGGATTCGTCGTCGCGGCTCTCGTACGACGTGTCAATGCGAATGGCGCCGGCCGCGTCGTACCGTCCGTGATGCACGCGGGCCGTGAGTCCGGTGCGCGTGTGCAGTTCGTGGGCGAGCAGCGACGCCACCTCGGCGAGCTGCGGTGCCGCCGCCGGCACCACGATGTGCACCGGACTGCGGAGCAGGAGCGGTGCGGCCGACGGATCTGCCACCACGCGTGACGGGCGCGGGAGCAGCAGTTCGGCGGTGGTCTGCGCACCGAGCGCGCCACTCGATGCCGCGAGGGTGGCGAGGGAGGCGAGGGAGGCGAGCAGGCTTCTCAGTTGGCGACGCATGGTCTACAAGGAGTGACGTGAATGCACTCGCGAGACGATACGGCGCGGCGTACACTTGTGCCACCATGAAACGACGCGACTTCCTGCGTTCCGGCACGCACGCGGCCTTGGTGTCGATGGCCGCACCGCGACTCTCGGCGGCGCTCCCTGCCGGAATGCTGCCGTCACGGTGGGGGGCCATCGGCGGCGCGGCGGACAAGATGCGCTGGTGGCGCGAAGCGCGCTTCGGAATGTTCGTGCATTTCGGCCTGTACTCCACACTCGCCGGCGAGTGGAACGGGCGCACCGACTACGGCGAGTGGATTCGCAACAACGCCAGGATCCCGATCAGCCAATACGACACGCTGCTCGATCGTTTCAACCCCACGGCGTTCGATGCCGACCGGCTCGCCTCGCTCGCCGCCGGCGCCGGGATGAAGTATCTGGTGATCACCACCAAGCATCACGACGGCTTTGCGCTGTGGCCCTCGCGTCACGGCAACTTCAACGTGTCGCGCACGCCCTACCGGCGGGACCTCATGCGCGCGGTGGCCGACGCATGCCGCCGTCACGGCGTGGTCCCCTGCTGGTACCACTCCATCATGGACTGGCATCACCCCGACTATCTGCCACGGCGCGCGTGGGAACAGGACGCGCGCCCCGCGGCCGGCGCCTCGTTTGACCGCTATGTGCAGTTTCTTCACGCGCAGGTGGAAGAACTGCTCACTCAGTACGGCGACATCGGCGTGATGTGGTTCGACGGCGAGTGGGAGGGCGACTCATGGACGCGAGAGCGCGGCCTCGCGCTCGCCGAGCACTGCCGCCGGCTCCAACCCAGCGTGCTGCTCAACAGCCGCGTGGCGCCGAAGGCGGCGGGTGATTCAGAACTGTCCGGCGGCAAGGGCGGCGACTTTGGCACGCCCGAACAAAAGGTCCCCGACCGCGGCCTCGCCGGCGTCGACTGGGAGTCGTGCATCACGATGAACGACAACTGGGGCTTCAACCGCGCGGACCATCACTGGAAATCGCTGCCAACGCTCGTGGAGATACTCACCAATACCGCGTCGAAGGGCGGCAACCTGCTGCTCAACGTTGGCCCGATGGGCGACGGCAGCCTGCCGCCGGAAAGCGTCGAGCGGCTCGAGGGACTCGGCCGCTGGATGAAGAAGTACGGCGAAGCGATTCACGCCACGCAGGCATCGCCGTTCGAGGGACTTCCGTTCCGCGTGACGCACTCGCCACGGCGACTCAATTGCTTCGTGACGGAGTGGCCGGCCGAACGCGAGGTGCTGTTCCCGGGTCTGCGCAGCGTACCGACGACTGCCCGCATGCTCGGTGCGACGAATCGCGAGAGCCTTGCGACGCGCGCCGTGGACGCGGGGCTGGTGGTGACGCTGCCGGAAGAGGCGACCGATCCCGTTTGTTCGGTGCTCGCGCTCGACTTCTCGTCGGATCCGCGGGTGACGGACGGCTGACTGCCGCGTTCGATGCCGGCGCAGCTGGATGTGCGTCAGGCGTTGCCCTCTCGCGGGACGACGCGTCCCCCGTTTATCCTTTTCGGGTCTGGTCGGCGCCTCTGCATGCACCGGCGCGAGTCCCCCTCAACGGTGAGTCCCCCATGTTTGGTCGCAGCCTGCTTCCGCTATCGCTCGTCGCCGCTGGTCTCGTGACGTTGTCCGCCTGTCACTTGGGCGGCGTCCACACACCGCCACAGGTCACCAAGGCGAACATCGCCCTCGGCGACTCGCTCTTCAACAGCGGCGCGTGCCAGCGCTGCCACGGCAAAGGCGGCGTGGGTGCGGCGAACGCTCCAGCGCTTGACGGCAAGAAGTGGCTGCAGGCGAAGACGGGCAGTTACGATGAGATCGTGAAGATCATCACAGACGGCGTGGCGCAGACCGCCATCAAGGAACCGACACACCGCTTCCCCATGCGTGCGCGCGGCGGCCCGATGAATCTCACCGACCCGCAGGTTCAGGCGGTGGCCGCTTACGTCTGGACACTCTCGCACAAAAAATAGCGGGCTCCAATGAGGCGCCCCGCGCTCGCGCGCATTCGCGAGCCGCGGGGCGTCGCGACGTTTGCAGCCTGACGCTACGAAGCGGGCGGACGCCAGCGCGGCGTCCAGTGCACGGGCTTGGTGACGCGGACGCACGTCAGGACCGATTCGCCGGAAACAGCGTCGCGGGTCTCGGTGGGCGCCATCTCCGCGACCACATCCAGCACGAAGTCGGCGATCTCGCGCGTTCCGTGGAAGGCCGTGACCTGCACGAACACCCC
>JAHFCT010000028.1 GCA_023249375.1 Gemmatimonadota bacterium
AATGCACGGCGAGCCCCAAGGGAACGCTGGTGCGGCGCGTCGACGACGAGCCCGATTCGATTCGCAATCGCCTGCGCGTCTACAAGGCGCAGACGGAACCCGTGGTCGCGTGGTATCGCGCCAATGGCGGTAACGTGCAGGCGATCGACGCATCGGGTTCGTTCGCTGAGGTCGAGGGGCGTGCGCTGCGCGCGGTAGGGCGTTGATCCAGCTCAAGAGCGCGCGGGAGATCGAGACGATGGCGGCGGGTGGGCGCATCCTCGCCCTCGCGCACGCGCACCTGCGGACGCAGGTGCGTCCGGGGATCAGCACGGGCGCGCTGGATGTGATCGCCGAGGAGTTCATCCGCAGCCACGACGGCGCGGTGCCGGCGTTCAAGGGGCTGTATGGTTTTCCCGGGGCGATCTGCATCTCGGTGAACGAGGAGATCGTGCACGGCATTCCCTCCCCGAAGCGCGTACTGGCCGAGGGCGACATCGTGAAGCTCGATGTCGGCGTGCAGTATCAGGGGATGTTCACGGATGCGGCAATCACCGTGCCGGTGGGGAAGATCGAACCCACGACGCTGCGGCTGATTGACGTGACGGAACGCGCGCTCGACTCGGGTATCGCGCAGGCCACGGTCGGCAACTACGTGGGTGACATTGGGCACGCGGTGCAGGCGGTGGTTGAGCGCGCGGGGTTTTCGGTGGTACGCGAGCTGGTGGGACACGGCGTGGGGCATCTGCCGCACGAGGATCCGCAGGTGCCCAATCACGGCAAGCCACGCCGCGGCACGCGCCTGCAGGCGGGACTGACGATCGCCATTGAACCGATGGTGAATGTCGGCGGGCCGGTGACGCGCACACTGGGCGACAAGTGGACGGTGGTGACGCTGGACGGCACGCTGAGCTGCCACGTGGAGCACACGGTGGCGGTGACGGAGGATGGACCGCGGGTGCTGACGCGGCTTTAGGTGTCAACGCGAAGTGTGAAGCGCGCGAATGGGTGCGTAACTTTCAGTGGTGGGCCGCGAGCGGATCGCGGCCTTTGTATTTCATAGGATAACGGCGGACTGCTTACCACGGATGAGTCGGATGGGCACGGAGGGACACGGATACTTCGTGGCCCGCGGGTGGAACGGACCGGTTGTGGCGTCTTCAGGGCAATTGCAATGCATCCGGCGCCCACGCAGGTTGGAGAGTGATGAACCCGTTCTCATTCCGCTCGTGAAACGTCGTGCGTGCGTCGTCGTCGCGCTGTTGGCGCTGATGTCGGCGTCACTGCACGCGCAGCGTGTGCGCGGCGCGGTGTTTCAGGCGGATGGCACGACGCCGGCGGCGGGTGTGGTGGTGGCCGTGAATGGCGCCGATGGCGCGGTGGCGGCGCGCGCCCTGAGCAGCGGCAACGGTGCGTTCGACATGCATCTGCCGGCGGGGGGCACGTACTCGCTCAGCGCTTTGCGCATTGGCTTCCGGCCGACGGTGGTGGGCGGCGTGTCCGTGCCGGACAGCGGTGCCGCGACCGTGCGCATCGTGCTTGTCAGCGCACCATTGCCGCTGGCCGCGGTGGATGTTCGCAGTCGAGACGTCTGCGGCACGTCGGGCGATCCGCAGTCGGGGGTGGTGCAGCTGTGGACGCAGGCACGCACGGCGCTGGCCGCGGCGGCGCTCTGGTCGCGCGAATCGCTCGACGCGGAGTGGATCACGTTTCGGCGCGAACTCCGACCGACGACCGATTTTGTGCGATCGCAGGAAGTGCGGCTGACACGCAGCCCCACGACGCACGCCTTCAAGAGCGTCGACGCCGACTCGCTTGCCGAGTTCGGCTACATGTTCACGGAGGGCGCGATTTCCACGTACCACGCGCCGGATCCTGACGTCCTGCTCTCCGACCGCTTCGCCGAAACGCACTGCTTTCACCTCGAGCCCGCGCGCCAGGGCGAGGCCGGACTCGTTGGCGTGGGGTTCACGCCGCAGCGCCTGCGCGATCACCGCGTGGACATCGAGGGGACGCTGTGGATGGAGCGCGCGACGTCGGAGCTGCGCTGGCTCGAGTACCGATACGTCGGACTGACGGACGCGGCGGACGCGGCGCAGCCCGGCGGGCGCGTGGAGTTTCTGCATCTTCCGGACGGCCCGTGGATGGTGAGCCGGTGGCACATCCGCATGCCGTCCTTCGGCGCGCTGCCGGCAACGGACGCGGACGGCGGCTACTCGCGGTCCGTCGTAAAATCGAACGGCGCGGCGTTGCACGGCGTCAGCGTGGGCGGTGGCATGATCGCCCGCGTGGAGCGGCGCGGCCAACTCCTGTACGAGGGCGCGGGGAGCGGCGTGGCGCTGCAACTCACGAGCAGCGACGCCGACGTGCGCGTGGCTGGCGCGCTGGTGAAACTCGATGGGACAGACTACGCATGGCGCGCCGACAGCACGGGACTCGTTCGCGCGTCACCGGTGCTGGACGGACGGTATACAGCGCTGATTGCGACGCCCGAGATGATCGCGCTCGATGCGGCGCCCGTGGAGCGCGAGCTCAGGGTGAACGTGGGCCGCACGAGACTGGACAGCGCGAGCGTGCCGACGGCGCGAGACATCGTGCGCCGATCCTGCGGCGGTGATGCCGCGCGGAACGAGCTCGGCGTACTGTACGGCACGGTGCGCGACTCGGCGGGCCGTCCAGCCGCGGGCCGCGCGGTCTTCGTGACCTGGCTCGGCGCGGTTGCGGCCGCGCCGGGTGGACGGCTGTACGCGGGGCACACGACGATCGGCACGATGGCGGACGACGCGGGCCGCTGGCACGCGTGCGAAGTGCCGCGCGATCGCGCGCTCACGGCGCGCAGCACGGGCGACGACGGCGCGGCGACGGCCGATGCCGTGATCCCTGCGTCGCGCTGGCTCGCCGAAGTGCCATTGCAGATCACCAAGATCACGGCGGCGCTCGTGCAGGATTCGACCGTGGCGTCGCTGGAGATCGTGGTGAAGGACGCGGCCGGTATCGCGCTGGGCCCGACGTCGCTCGAGCTGACCGCGTGGAACGGGGCGCAGCGGAAGATCACGACCGACGCGCGCGGCCGCGCGCTGGTTGCCGCGTTTCCGCCCGGCGCCGTGAAGATGCGCGCCAAGCGGCCCGGTTACACAACGGGCGACGTCGTCTTCACGGCGGCCGCCGGCCGCAACACCGTGCCGCTCATCCTCGGGCAGGAAACGCTGCCGATGCTCGACAGCGTGCGCGTGGCCGGCAACCGGCGCACGTCGTCGCGGATTGACGGGTTCGACACGCGGCGCGCGCGGCGCGAGGCGACGGCCTCGTTCAGCGCCGACGACATTGCCAAGCGCGGCGCCTCGGAGATCGCGGACCTGCTGCGCGGCGTGAGCGGCGTGCGAATGATCGACAGCTCGGGCGTGCCGATGGCGGAGCTGCGGCGCGGCTTTACGATGGATCGCGGCACCAGCGCGCAGCCGTGCCTCATGCGGGTGGTGCTCGATGGTGTCTTGGTGCCAATTCAAGCCGGCGTGAATGTGGTGCGTCTGCCCGAGGTGCGCGGCGTGGAGGTCTTTGCGTCGTCGGCACGCATGCCGTCGGGGCTTGGCATCACGGCGAGCGACGCCGCGTGCGGCTTGATTGCGGTCTACACGGGAAGGGATTAGCGGATGAACCGGCCGGCCAACACACCGACGCGCGCGGCGGCGATTGTCGCATGGACGGCCATCGTCCTTGGCGTCGCGGCTCGCGCGTGGGCGCTATCGCAGCGTGGCTCGCTGTGGCTCGATGAAGCCTCGCTGGCGCTCAACGTGCTGACGCGCGGATTCGGCGATCTGCTGCAGCCGCTCGACTGGGGACAGGCGGCACCGGTGGGTTTCTTGTGGCTGGAGCGTGCGCTCGCCTTTCACGCCGAAGTGCCCGACGTCTGGCTGCGCCTTGTGCCGTGGATTGCCGGCGCGGCGCTGCCGTGGCTGCTGTGGCAGCTCGGGCAGCGCATCGTCGGGTCGGGAGCGGGGGCGTTCGGCGCGGTCGTGGCCGCCGGTTCGCTGATGGCCCTGCGCTACTCCACCGAAGTGAAGCCGTATGCCAGCGACGCCGCGGTGACCGCGGCACTGCTGCTGCTCGCCTGCGACGCGAGCGATACGCCGCAGCGCCCCGCGCGATGGTGGGCGCTGGGCGCGGGCGCGTTGTGCGGCGTGCTGCTCTCGCTGCCGTCGGTGTTCGTCATTGCGTCGATTGCGGTGTCGCTCGCGGCGGACCGCGACGTGCGCACCGCGCGAGCGGCGCGCCTGATCGGACTGCCAGCGCTCGCCGTCGCGGCCGTCACGTTTGGCGTGCTCTGGCTTACCACGTACGGCGCGAGTGCGGCCAACGCATCGCTGCGCGCCTACTGGGCGCCGGTGATGCTCGATCTCTCCGCGGATGACCGCGTGATCCGCATCGTGCGCGTGTTCATGGAGCTCACGTGGATTCCGCTGCAGTGGACGGGCTCGCTGGTCGGCACGGCGGCGGGCGTCGCGCTCTGGGGCGGCGGACTGAGGGTGGTCGCGCGCCGTCGGCGCGAAGACGCGCTGCTGCTCGCCGGACCCGTCGTGTTCGCGATGGCGGCGTCGATGCTCGGCGCGTATCCGCTCTCGGACCGACTGGCCTTCTTTGCCGTGCCGACCGTGTGGATTGCGCAGGCGGCGGGCCTCGTCGGCATTCGTAACGCGTTGCTCAAGAGCCGCAGTGTGGTGGCCAATGCGCGAACCGCGGCGGTCTTTGTCGTGCTGGTGTCGGCCGCACTCGCGATGTGGCAGTGGACGGACTCCGATCGGTTCCTGCGCGATCCCGGCTCCCTGGAACCGACGCGCGCGCTCTTCGCGAAGATCGACGAGGAGGCCGGCATCACGCCGGTCTATGTCTTTGCGCGCTCGGCGCCGGCGTGGCTGCTGGCGACGCAGGAAGGCGGTTGGCGCGGCAACGCGCGGCTGCAGCGATGGACGGCACTCGCCGGCCATGCCGGCGCGCCCGGAGCAGAGAACGCGGCGCGTACACGCGCCGTGCGCGCGGGTGAAGGGGACACGCTGGTGGTGAACACGTCGTCACGCAGCGAACTCGTCGGGCTCGCGCCCGGCGTCGAGTACCACATCACTGGCGCGCCGAGCGGAGCGGGGCCGTCGCCGGGCTGGGCGGAGGAAGAGGCGCGCCGCCTCGCGGCCGCGGCGAAGCCGGACGTGTGGCTGGTGGCCAGCCACTTCTTTGCGGGCGCGCCGGGCAACGAGCTGCGGCCGCTCGTCGAGGCGGCCGGCGCGGCGGGACTGCGGGTGGTGGAAGAACGCCACGCCGGCAACGACGTGGTGGCGCTGCGGCTCGCGCGCTAGGGCGCGTCGGCGCGGCCGAGCGGTACTTTCTCGCCCTGCTTGATCGCAATGGGCTCGGCCGCGCCGGCGCCGAGCTGGTGACTCTGGTTCATCAGCTTGGTGACGAAGCGCTGGCCTTCGGAGATGCGCTCGACTTCCAGCGCGATGCTATCGACGCTGGTCTCGATGCGGCTGATGCGCTCGATGGTGTCGGTGGGGAAGGCCGGCGGCGCATGCACCGGCCGGCGCAGTGCGCGCAGGCACCACGTGACGACCAGCGGAAAGCCGATGACCACGATGAGCGCGATAGCGACCGAGTTGGCGTTCAGGCCGCGCGATGTGGCGGGGAAGACGGGCGCCGGCGCGGTTTCCTCGACGAGATCGGCGGGCGCCGAGGCGAGCAGCTGTCCGTTTTGCGCGATGTCCTTCTCGAGCTGGACGATGCGCTCGTCGAGCACCTTGAGCCGCGCGTCGAGACCCTCGCGACCGTTGGCGGAGCGCCCCATCTCGCGCACCACCTGCGAACGCCGATCGGTGGCTGAGCTCAACTGACGCGACAACTCATTGCGGCGGTTCTGCAGGAGTTGCACGTCCTGCAGCGACATTGGCCGAGAGATATTCTGCGGGAGCCCGGTGGCGCCCGGCACGGTGATCTGCGTCGGGGCGGGAGTGCCGGCCTGGGGGACCTGAAGCGTAAGCATACCCAAACCTACGGCGCCGATCGCCCGCCGGTTGCAGCCACCCACGACCGCCGCCGGTCCATCCACCAGAAGGGGGCGTAGAGGAGCAGCACCGTGACCACCCCCGCGAGAATCATCGGCACGAGATACCACGGCCACGGCCCGAACAGGTCGAGGATGCTCCCCGTCTCGGGCTTGTGAAGGGTGAACATGTAGTTGCTGCCGAGCACCTTGTTGATACCCGTCACGACCACCATGTAGGCGAGCGTGCCCACGATCACTCGCCGCATCGAACCTGGCGTTGGCCGCATGCCCTCGACGACCGTGAGATAGAGCGCGGCAATCAGCAGTCCGCCGTGGGACAGCATCGTCTGCATCGCGCGAAAATGCGGCAGGCCGTAGCGGCCGGCGTCCGGGGTCAGCACGGCCTGCAGCGGACCGCCGATTCCCATGAAGTAGAGGTACTCGTACAGCGGAACGTTCATCGTCACGAGCGTGTACGCTCCGATCCAGATGAGCGCCGAGCAGAGATGCAGCGGGAGCATGGTCGTGAGCGACCATCCGACGTAGTGATACACCCAGACGTGCCACGACAACTCATTCACGACGAGCATCGCGGCCAGCGCGAGCCGCGCTCGCCGCCGCGTGGCTTCGTCTGCGCCACGAAAGCTCATCATCATCGCACCAAACAGCAGCAGCACAACGAGCGACACCAGGTGCCGCGTGCCGAAGGTCACAAACGCCGGCCCGTGATAATCGGGCCGGATGTACTCCCTCCAGTCGACGGGGGGCGTCACGCCGCCGTCACCCGATGTTCGTCTCGACGGCGGCGGTCGCCTGCTCGGCGGCGGCGCGCGCGCGTGTGAGTGCGGCAGCCGCCTTGTCGGCGAGCGGCTTCGCGGCCGCCTTGTCGGTCATCGAGCTGACGTTGATGCGCACGTTGTAGACGGCGCCGCGGCATGCGGCCTCGGCCAGCAATGCCGACACGCCCGCGTCGCTGGCGGCGTTCGTGTTTCCCTTGCTGGCCGCCACCGCCGCCAGCTCCGCCACGCGCGCGCACGCCTCGGCCGTTTGCAGCGGCACTTCGGAGGCGTAGATCAGCGCGCGCTGAATGGCGGCGTCGCGCGCGGCCTGCTGGTCCGGCGTGTCCTTGGGAAGTTTGTACGCGTCGGTGACCACGGTGTACGCCGCCGAGTCTTCGGCCACGAGCTTGGTGAGCGTGTTGCCGAGGGCGACGGCTTCGAGGGCGAGTTCCTTCATTTCGCTCTCGACAGCGGCGTATTTCTTTCGGCCCACGGTGAGGCCGCTGACCATCTGCGCGAGTGCGGCGCCGAGCACGCCAACGTGCGCGGAGACCGACCCGCCGCCGGGCGCGGGCGAGTTGGAGGCTACCGACGCGACGAAGCCGCTGATCGATTCGCCGCCGCTGATCGCGCGCCGCACTTTGTGTTCGAGCACCACATCGTTCGAAAAGCCGCGGAGCTGCAGGTGCCGCGCGGCGGTATCGAACAGTGCCTTCTCGGGCACGAGGCCGACGATTTCGCTCCACGTCGGCGACACGCCGTGCGCCTCGGCTTCACGCTTCACCAGTTCAAACGCGCGATACACCGGCGTCTTCTCCGTGTCCACGAGGTTCATCGAGACCTGCGCCTGGCCGTCAACCTCGAGGCCGAGACCCTTCACGTAGCGCAGTCCGCCGCTTGAGCCGCGCACGGCCTTGGCGACGTCCTTGGCCACGGCGACATTTTCGGCGCCGCCGAGGTAGACGTTGTAGGCCACGAGGAAGGGGCGCGCGCCGATGACGGTGGCGCCAGCGGTGGCGTGCACGTGGTTGGGACCGAAGTCGGGAACGCGGTTGGGATTGGTGCCGATGTCGGTCTTGGCCAGTTCGAACTCGCCGCGGCGAATGTCGGCGAGGTTCTCGCGGTCGGGGCGCATGGCGGCGCGCTCGTAGAGAAAGACCGGAATGCCGAGCTCGTCGCCAACGCGCTTGCCGAGGGTGCGCGCGAGGGCGATGCAGTCGTCCATCGTGGCGCCTTCCAGTGGAATGAACGGGCAAACATCGGTGGCGCCTATGCGCGGGTGTTCGCCGCTGTGTTTGTTGAGGTCGATGAGCTCGGCGGCCTTCGCAATGCCGCGGAAGGCTGCATCGACGGCGGCGTCAGCGGTGGCGACGACGGTGACGACCGTGCGATTGTGCGACGCGTCGCTGGAGACGTCGAGGACGGTGACTCCGTCACCGGCGGCGATGGCATCGCGAATGGCGGCGACGACGTCGGGGCGGCGGCCTTCGGAGAAGTTGGGGACGAGTTCGACGAGCTTCATTGGACGGAGATTGAGGACAGGGATCACGGATTGCGATCGGGGATCGCGATCTCGGATCTAGATGGCGACTAGGTGGTGCGGGTTCGGGCTTCCGTGAATCTACGCGGCTTTCGCGCAGTGGCGAACCACGGTGCCGCGACCGGCGGGCCTGTCGCCACGCACGCGGCTACCGTCCGCCGAGTTTCATCGACTGACTGCTGTCCGCCATCTCACCGCAGTCGCTCCAACAGCCACGCGTGCATCGCCGGACTCGCCGCGAGAATCGGCGTCTGGTCCACCATGCAGGGCGCGCCGGTGAGATCAGTGACAATGCCGCCCGCTTCGCGCACCAACAGCATGCCCGCCGCGATGTCCCACGGAGCGAGGATGTTCTCCCAGAAGCCATCAAACCGGCCGCAGGCCACGCCGGCGAGGTCGAGTGAGGCGGCACCGGGGCGACGCAGACCCGCGGTGTGCGTCATCAGCCGCCGCATCTGCTCCAGATACGTGTCGATGTCGTGGCCGCCCTTGTACGGGAAGCCGGTCGCGATCAGCGCGCGATCGGGGGCGTCGATCGTGCTCACCGCGAGCCGCTGGCCATTGCACCAGGCGCCGCCGCCGCGCGTGGCGGTGTACCAGTCGTCGCGCGGGACGTGCAACACGACGCCGGCGGCGAGTTCGTCATCGACGAGCGCGGCAATGGACACGGCGTACTCGAGGACGCCGTGCAGGAAGTTGGTGGTGCCATCGAGCGGATCAATGACAAACGTCACGCCGCGCGCGCGCCGCTCGGGCGGGAGCGTACTGGCCGTCTCCTCGGCGATGATGGCCGCATCAGGGACGCGCGACCGGAGCGCCTCGATGATGCGCGCCTCGGCCGTCAGGTCGATCTCGCTGACGAAATCGGTGGCCGACTTTTCGCGCCAGACGAGCGCCCCGCGCCGCCGCTCGCCGTCGCGAATCACTTCGGCGCCCGCCGCCGCCGCGGTGCGCACCGCGTCGAGGAGGAAATCGGGCGTCATTGGTTGAAGAGTCATGCGTGCGATCCTAGCTTTGTGGGATGTCCCGCATCTTCAGCGGCATTCAGCCGTCCGGTGAGCTGCACATCGGCAACTATCTTGGCGCGGTCAAGAACTGGGCCGCGCTGCAGTCGCAGTATGAATCGTACTTCTGCGTCGTCGACTACCACGCCATCATCGCCGCGTACGCACCCGACGATCTGCGGCGGCGCACGCGCGAAATGGCCACGTCCCTGCTCGCCGCCGGCATCGATCCCGGCCGCTGCGCCCTCTTCGTGCAGTCGCGCGTTCCGGAACATACCGAGCTGCAGTGGATCTTCAACACGATTGCGCCGCTCGGCGAACTCGAACGGCAGACGCAGTTCAAGGAGAAGCGCGAGCGCCAGGAGCAGGTGATGGCGGGCCTGCTCAACTATCCCGTGCTGCAGGCGGCAGACATCCTGCTCTACCTCGCCGACATGGTGCCGGTGGGTGAGGATCAGGTGCAGCATCTGGAACTCTCGCGGGTCATCGCGCGCAATTGGAACGCGCGGTTCGCGCCAGAGGGCGCGCCGTATTTTCCGGAGCCGCAGCCCAAGCTCACGAAGACGCGCCGCATCGTCGGGCTCGATGGCAATGCCAAGATGTCGAAGTCGCTCAACAACACCATCGGACTTCTCGAGACGCCGGACGAGATCTGGGCCAAGCTGCGCCCCGCGGTCACCGACCCGGCGCGCGTGAAGAAGACCGACCCGGGCAACCCCGACAACTGCCGCACCATTTTCGAGCTGCACAAGGCGTTCTCGCCCGAAGCGACGGTGACGGAAGTCGACAAGAACTGCCGCAGCGCGTCGTGGGGATGCGTCGACTGCAAGAAGGCGCTGTTCGAGCACATGAATGCCGAACTCACGCCCATTCGCACACGGGCCCAGGCTTTTGCCGAGCAGCCGCGGCTCGTGGACGATGCGCTCGACGCCGGTGCGGAGAAGGCGCGCACCGTGGCGCGGCAGACGATGGCGCACGTGAAGGATCGGATGGGAATCGCCTGAAACAGGGCGGCCACGCGGTCACCCAGGAGCATTCGCCATGATGCTGGCTCAACTCAGCGCCGTGACTGCCCAAGACCTTTTCGTCGGCCTACGGCTGGATCTTGCGCTGAAGCTTGGACTGGCGGTGCTGATGGGCGGCGCCATCGGCATGGAGCGGCAGATCGCGGGCAAGCCGGCCGGCTTGCGCACCAACATTCTCATCTGCCTCGGCTCGGCCCTGATGATGGACCTGTCGATCCACCTCACGGGGGCCGACGGCCGCGTTGGTGATCCGGCGCGCCTCGCGGCGCAGGTGATCACGGGCATCGGCTTCCTCGGCGCCGGCACCATCATGCAGGCCAAGGGCACCATCACCGGGCTCACGTCGGCGGCCACCATTTGGGCTGTAGCCGCCATCGGGCTCACCATTGGCGCCGACTACTACGTCGAAGGACTCGGCGCGGGCGCGATGGTGCTGCTCGTCTTGCTGGTGCTTGGCAACCTCGAGCACAAGCTGGTCCGCACCCGCCGCACGGCACCGCTGACGCTGCGCACGGCCGTGAAGGCCGACTTCGCTCCGATGGAGCAGCTCTTTCACGACTGCGGACTCAAAGTGACCGAGAAGCAGGTGTTCGACCATCCCCGCGACCGCGTCTTCGAACTGCGCCTGCGAGGGCCGTCGCCGCAGTTCGAAGTGGCGCGCGAACTCCTGCTCGAACGGCCGGACGTGCTCGACGTGACGCTGCACTAGCATGCGGCGCGTCGTGATCGACCTGCGCTCGACGTCGGCCGCCTTTCGGCTTCCCGACGCGGCAGCCGAACGGATGCGGGTCGAGGGGCCGTCGGGATGGGACGTCGTGGTCATTGGCGAGGACAACGATGCGCTGGACGGCGCGCCGCACGGACCCGGGCCCGAAGCCTTGGCCTGCGTCGCCGAGGCCGAAGTGTACTTTGGCTGGGGCATGCCGGCGCCACTCTTTCACGCCGCCCAGCAACTGCGCTGGGTGCAGTCGGCGCTCGCCGGCACCGGTGCGCTGCTTGCAATTCCTGAACTGCGCGACGGTCCCTGCCTGTTCACCAACGCCGCCGGCATTTACGGGCCGCCGATTGGCGAGCATGTGCTGGCGGGCGTGCTCCACCTCACGCGCGCGCTCGATGTCGCTGATGCGCTGCGCGCGGAACGCCGCTGGGACCAGGCCGCCTTTGGCACGGCGGCGTCGAGGGTGCGCGAGATCGGCGAACTGCGCGTGCTCGTCGTCGGCACGGGCGGGCTGGGAGCGGAAATTGGCGCGCGCTTCGCCGCGCTCGGCGCCGAGGTGACCGGGTTGCGGCGGACGCCCTCGAAAGGCCGGCCGCCGGGCTTCACCCGCGTCTCCGGACTTGATCGCCTCGATGAGGAACTGCGGCTGAGCGACGTGGTGGTGCTCGCCGCGGCGCTCACTGACGAAACGCGAAACGTGCTCGATGCGCGGCGCCTTGCGCTGCTGCCTGCCGGAGCCATCGTCGCGAACGTTTCGCGCGGGACCCTGGTCGATGAAGAGGCGCTCATCGAGGCGCTGGTGAGCGGACGGCTGCGCGGGGCGGTGCTGGACGTCTTTGCGAGAGAGCCACTAGCCTCCGAGAGCCCGCTGTGGCAACTTCGTCAAGTTGTCCTGACACCGCACGTGAGCGGCGTCTCTCCGCGCCGCCTGTGGGACCGGCTGACGGCGCTGTTCGTGTCGAACTGGCACGCATACGTGGATGGCCGGCCGCTGCGAAACCTCGTGGACAAGGCGATCGGGTACTGACGGCACGATGGAAAAAATCATCAAGGCGGCGGTGGATCGGGGGGCGTCGGACCTGCACATCAAGGCGGGCGACGTTTTTCGCGCGCGCATTGATGGCCGGCTGGTGCCGCTCACCAAGCAGGCGCTGACGCCGGAACAGACCAAGGCCATCGCCATGCGGCTGATCCCGAACGACGAGGATCGCGCCCGCATCGACAAGCTGAACGACTACGATTGCTCGTGGGGCGCGCCCGGCATTGGCCGGTTCCGCGTGAACATCCTGCGGCAGCGCTCGAGTTTCATGATCGTGATGCGCGTCATTCCGTTCGAGGTGCCCACCTTCGACAAGCTCAAGATGCCGGAGGTGATGCGGCGCGTCACCGAGGCGGAGCGCGGGATGATCCTCGTCACCGGCGTCACGGGCTCGGGCAAGTCGAGCACGATGGCGGCGATGATCAACCACATCAATTCGACACGGAACAAGCACATCGTCACGCTCGAGAACCCGATCGAGTTCCTGCACCGCGACCTGCAGAGCAGCATCACGCAGCGGGAGATCGGCGTGGACACCGAGAGTTTCCGTTCCGGGCTGCGTGCCGCGCTGCGCCAGGACCCCGACGTGATTCTCATCGGCGAAATGCGCGACGCGGAGACCGTGGACACGGGCATGAAGGCGGCCGAAACGGGCCACCTGCTGCTCTCGACGCTCCACACGCCGGACGCGCAGAGCACCATCCTGCGCATCATGGCGATGTTCCCGCCCGAGGAGCAGGAAGTCGTGCGCGTGCGCCTCGCCGAGACGCTCTCGGCGGTGGTGAGCCAGCGCCTGCTGCCGCGTGCCGATGGACACGGGCGCGTCGTGGCGGCCGAAGTGATGATCGTGACGGCGACGATCCGCGACCTCATCCTTGAGGGCGAAAAAATCGGCGAGATTCGCGACTACATCGCCGAGGGGCGCGAGCAGTATGGGATGCAGACGTTTGACCAGCATCTTGGCGACCTCGTGCAGGACGGACAGGTCACGTTCGATGTGGCACTGGCGGCGGCGACGCGGCCGAGCGACTTCCAGCTCAAGATGCAGACGTTCAAGCGGCGGACGACGACCGTGAAGTCGGCGGACGTTCCCAAGGAAAGCACCGAGGAGAAGGGCTTCCAGACCGGCTCCGGCATGGAGTTCCTCAACGGTTAGCGCGGTTGCCGCTTAGATTTATCAGCGGCTGTTCTTCGTCTACCGTCTCGCCCCGCCGTCTCCATGCCCACGTTGACACTCGCCGGCGTCTTTGCCCCGGTCACCACGCCCTTCACCGCGTCCGAGACCCCGGACCTGGTTGGATTTGCGTCGAACATCCGCTCGCATCTGGCGCACGGGCTGCACGGCATCGTCGTGTGCGGATCCACGGGTGAAGCCGCGCTGCTCGATGAAGCGGAACGCGCGGCGCTGATCGAAACCGCGCGCTCGGTGGTGCCCTCGGGCAAGCTGCTGCTGATGGGAACCGGCGCCGAATCCACCAAGCAGTGCGTGACGCGCTGCCGCGACGCCGGCGCGCGCGGAGCGGACGCCGTGCTCGTGGTGGCGCCGCACTACTACGGGGCACAGATGACGACGGCGGCGCTGCGCGCACACTATCAGCGCGTGGCCGACGAGAGTCCGGTGCCGGTCGTGGTGTACAACATTCCCAAGTACATGCATTTCAAGATTGAGCCCGAGCTGCTCGCCGAGCTGTCGATGCACGAGAACATCGTCGGCGTGAAGGACAGCAGCGGCGACCTCGCGCTCATTGAAGGCTACCTGCAGTCGCAGGGGGCATCGTTCAGCGTGCTCACGGGGAGCGGCGGGCAGCTGCTGCCCGGACTGCAGCTGGGCGTGCGCGGCGGCATCGTGGCGGTGAGCCTCTTTGCTGGCGGGCTGTGCATGGATGTGTACGAAGGGTTCAAGCGCGGCGACATCGAGCGGGCCACCATCGCGCAGGAACGGCTCAAGCCCATGGCGAGCCAGATTGTTGCCGGGCTTGGCGTGCCGGGCGTCAAGGCGGCGCTCGATACGGTGGGACTGGTCGGAGGTCCGGTGCGGCAGCCCCTGCTGGCATTGGGCACCGAGCAGCTGCAGACGGTGCGCGCGCTGATGGCGCCGCCGGTCGACTGAGCCGCGACGCGGGCGGGCCAGGGTGACGTGCCCTGACCCGAGGCGTGTCCACACGATTTGCCTCGGCCCGTTACCTGCCGTAGATTATTTCAACGCCCCGCGAATCTGCGCCGGGGCGTTTTTTTGTGTGCCATCGCCCCGCCGCCTGCCGGCCTGGAGCTTGAATGTTCGATACGAAGACGCGCGCGATTGTCGTGGTGGGCGCTCAGTGGGGCGACGAGGGGAAGGGCAAGCTCGTCGACGTGATGGCTGAGCGCGCCGACTGGGTGGTGCGGTACCAGGGCGGCGCCAACGCCGGCCACACCGTGCACATCGGCGATCACTCGACGGTGCTGCATCAGGTGCCGAGCGGCATCCTGCACCCCGGCGTGCGCTGCGCGATCGGCAACGGCGTGGTGCTGGACCCCGAGACGCTGTTCGAGGAGATCGACCAGCTCGTGAAAGACGGCGTGGACGTGAGCGGTCGGCTGTACGTGAGCGACCGCGCGCATCTCGTGATGCCGTATCACAAGCTGGTGGACAAGGAGAGTTCGGCGAGCAAGGCGATTGGCACGACCGGTCGCGGGATCGGGCCGTGCTACGAGGACAAGATTGCGCGGCGCGGCGTGCGCGTGCTCGACCTCAAGCATCCGGCGCGGATGCG
Organism: Gemmatimonadota bacterium; assembly: GCA_023249375.1. Classification (GTDB taxonomy): domain Bacteria; phylum Gemmatimonadota; class Gemmatimonadetes; order Gemmatimonadales; family Gemmatimonadaceae; genus PNKL01. The sequence goes on from JAHFCT010000028.1 coordinate 14,866, forward strand.
CGCGCTGGTGGAGAAGGGGACGGAGCACGCCAATCAGCTGCTCGCGGCCTTTGGTTCATCGAAGCGCGCGAGTGTGGAGCACACGCTCGAGGGGTTCGCGGCACTTGCGCCGCGGCTGCTCGGGTTGAGCGAGGATGTCGGGCTAGCCGTGCATCGCGCACTGAAGACTGGCGCGGCGGTCCTGTTTGAAGGGGCACAGGGATCGTTGCTCGACGTCGATCACGGGACATATCCGTTTGTGACGAGCAGCAACACGACGGCCGGCGGCGCGGCGACGGGCGTGGGCATTTCGCCGCGCGCGCTCGACGAGTGCATTGGCGTGGTGAAGGCGTACACGACGCGCGTCGGCAGTGGACCGCTCCCCACGGAGTTCGATGACATGATGGGCGAGAAGGTGCGCAAGCTCGGCAACGAGTATGGCGCGACGACGGGGCGTCCGCGCCGCTGCGGCTGGTTTGACGCGGTCGTGGTGCGGTACGCGGTGCGCGTCAACGGACTGTCCGCGCTGGCGGTGACGAAGCTCGACGTGCTTGACACGCTGGAGCAGATCGGACTGTGCACCGGCTATCAGATTGACGGTCAGCTCGTGACTGAGTTCCCGGGCGATCTGGCCGACCTGGAGCAGATCAAGCCGCACTACGAGTGGTTTGACGGGTGGATGACGTCGACGGCGGACGCGCGGACGATTGAGGCGCTGCCAAAGGCGGCGCGTGCGTACCTTGATCGGATCGAGGAGCTGGTGGAGTCGCCGATTCGGTACGTCTCGGTGGGGACGAGAAGGGACCAGATCATTGGGCTATAGGCGATTGAGGAAAGGGATCACGGATTGGGATTGAGGAATTGGATTGAGGAATACGATCGCGATTGGTTGGTGGGGGCCGCCTGGGTTGGGCGGCCTTCTGTTTCGCGGACCGAGCCGCCTATCGTAGCAGACGTAGACTCCGGGGGTGCTTTGGGCGAGATTTCCCTCTGACGCCACTGCATCCAGCAGCGGCCATGCCCCGGGCACGACCGCCAGCCGCGCCCTCTTCCGGACCAGCCTCATGTCTCGCCCCGACGTTCTCGAAAAGCTCGTCAGTCTCTGCAAGCGCCGCGGTTTCATCTTCCAGTCGTCAGAGATTTACGGCGGCACCGGCTTGGTCTGGGACTACGGCCCGCTTGGCGTCGAGCTGAAGAAGAACGTCAAGGATGCGTGGTGGCACGCGATGGTGCGTTCGCGCGACGATGTCGAAGGACTCGACGCAGCCATCCTGATGCATCCGCGCGTGTGGGAAGCGAGCGGCCATGTGAGCGGCTTCAACGACCCGCTGGTCGACTGCAAGGCGTGCAAGGCGCGCTTCCGCGCCGACCAGATGGACACGGCGTCGTGCCCGCGCAAGCCGAGCAAGAAGCCGGGCGAGCACGGCGACTGCCAGCTCACCGAGCCGCGCCAGTTCAACCTGATGTTCAAGACGTTCATGGGGCCGGTGGAGGACACCGCGGCCGTGGTCTACCTGCGTCCGGAAACGGCGCAGGGAATCTTCGTGAACTTCCTCAACGTGCAGCAGGCGCGCCGCCAGAAAGTGCCGTTTGGCATTGCCCAGATTGGCAAGGCGTTCCGCAACGAGATTACGCCGGGGAACTTCACGTTCCGCACGCGCGAGTTCGAGCAAATGGAGATGCAGTTCTTCGTCGATCCGCAGGCGCCGGAAGGGAAGACGACCGACATGCAGTGGTTCGAGTACTGGAAGGCGCAGCGCATGGAGTGGCATCTTGCCCTCGGCCTCGAACGCGACCGCCTCGAGTTCCATCAGCACACGGCGCAGGAGCTGGCCCACTACGCCAAGGCGGCGTTCGACATTCAGTTTGATTTTGGCGGCACGCTAGGCTTCCAGGAAATCGAAGGCGTGCATCATCGCAGCGACTTTGATCTCGGGCGCCATCAGGAGTTCAGCAGCAAGCGGTTGGAGTACGTGGACCAGGTGGCCAACCGCCGCTACATCCCCTACGTCGTCGAGACATCAGTGGGCGCCGACCGCGTGACGCTGGCGCTGCTGTGCAACGCCTACGCCGAGGAGACGGTGGAAGGGGAGAGCGAAGGACGCGTGGTGCTGCACCTCAAGCCGGCGCTCGCGCCGATCAAGGCCGGCATTTTCCCGCTGACCAAGAAGGACGGCCAGCCCGAGATGGCGCAGAAGATCGTCGCCGACTTGCGGCCGCTCCATCCCGTGGACTACGACGACGCGGGGTCGATCGGCAAGCGCTACCGCCGGCAGGATGAAGTGGGCACGCCGTGGTGCATCACCATCGACCCGCAATCGACTGCGGATGGCACGGTGACGGTGCGCGACCGCGACACGCTGGCGCAGGATCGCGTGGACGCGTCGCAGTTGCGCGCGTATCTCGCGGCCAAGCTCGCCGGCTGAGCGCCCGATGCCGAACATGATGGACGATGGCCTCGACGTGCTGCGGGAGCGCGGCGAGGCCTTTCTCGTGGAGCTGTCGCGCGAGTACTACGAGGCGCACAGCGGGTTGAAGGAGAACGCGCAGTTGCAGCCGATCTTCAAACGGCACGCGGCGGCGTTTGACGATGAAGCATTCGCCCAGGTGCTGGACCGGTTCCGCGATGCGCCGGCCGGCTCGGACGCGCATTGCTCGGCACGCCTCCTCCTCGACTGGCTCGTCGAATCTCGCTGCGGACGCGAACTCGCCGCGCTCGAGGAACGCGAGATTGCGTGGGAGGGCTCGGCGAACATCACGCTCGCCGACGGCACGGTGGAGCCGTATCAGCGCGCCGCCATTACCGTCGCGAACACGCGCGACAAGAAGGAGCGTCAGGCGCTCGACGATGCGCGCGCGAAGCTGGTCGAGGACGAGCTTGCCCCGCTCAAACGCGAGCGGCTGGAGCGCGAGCACGAGGTGGTGGCGACACTCGGCGTCGCGCCGGACTACATCAGCACCTGGGAGGCCTTGAGCGGGTTTGCCGTTCGCCCGCTGCGCGACGCCTGCGCCCAGTTCCTGCGTGACACGCAAGCGATGTGGGACGACGTGCTTCCCGAAGCGCTCAAACGATCGCTGAGCCTCTCGGTCAGCGAAGCAACGCGCGCCGACGCGGTGGCGCTGATGCGCGCGCCGGAGTTTGACGGCGCGTTTCGCGCGGAGTCGATGGAGCGCGAGGTGCGGCGGCACGTCACCGACATGGGCGCAAGTCCGGATGCGCGCGGCCGAGTGGTCTTTGACACCGGGGAGCGGCCGGGCAAGCGCGCACGGGCGTTCTGCTCGCCGGTGCGGATCCCGGACGAGGTGTATCTGGTGCTTCGTCCGCACGGCGGGCAGAACGACTGGACGACGCTGATGCACGAACTGGGGCACGCACTGCACTTCGCCAACATGGCGCGCGACCTTCCGTTCGAGTTCCGCTGGCTCGGTGACAACTCGATCACCGAGGGGTACGCGATGCTCTTCGATCATCGCCTGCAGGACCGCGGGTGGCTGGCGCGTTACACCGAGCTCTCGAAAGCCGAGATGCCGAAGTATTTGCGCGCGGCCGGCTTTGAGGAGTTGCAGTTTCTGCGGCGCTACTGCGCCAAGCTCATCTACGAGGTGGAACTGCACGCGGGGACGACGCCGTGGCGTTCGCTGCCCGACTTGTACGTCGAGACGCTGACGGCGGCGACCGGGTTCCGGTATCAGCGCGCCGACGCATTTCTGGATGTTGACCCGCGATTCTACGCCGCGCGCTATCTGCGCGCGTGGCAGCTGCAGGCGCTGCTCGACGAGTCACTCCGCGAGCGGTTCAATGATGACTGGTGGCGGAATCCCAAGGCGGGGCCGTGGATTGAAGCCGAGCTCTTTGGGCACGGCCAGCGGGAACTGGCGTCGGAGCAGGCGGCGCGGGTGGCAGGGAAGGAGCTTGGTTTTGCGCCGTTGGTGCGTTCGATCGAGGGAATGTTCGCGTGACGGCGCACTGCAACTGATTACCACGGATGAATCGGACAACGCACGGATCGACACGGATACTGCTCTTTATCGGGGTTTCCACAGCGCAGGATCCGTGTTGATCCGTCCTATCCGTGCCATCCGTGGTAGTCAGTAGAACCCGCCCTTGGCTCCAGACCATCCGGCGTGCACGAAGGCAAGCGCAAATCGGTAGATTAGAACGGCACCTAATCGAGGGCATGAACATGATCTTCTATCTCAATGGCGAGTACGTTCCCCGCGCCCAGGCGCTGATCCCAGTGGAGGATCGCGGCTTCATTTTCGGCGACGGCATCTACGAAGGCGTGCGTTCGGTGAACGGCAAGATGTTCGAGTGGGGGCCGCATGCCGACCGCATGATCAACGGCCTCAACGGCCTGCGCATCAACTTCAACGCCGACCAGGTGAACGCGCTCGAGGGCGTTTGCGAACAGGTCGTCGAGAAGAACGGGCTCGTCGACGGCGAGGCGTTCCTCTACCTCGAGGTCTCGCGCGGCGCGGCGCCGCGCGCCCATGGTTTCCCGCCGGCTACGGTGCATCCGACGGTCTTCGTGTCGGCGTCCAAACTTGTTGTCCCGCGCAAGATGCGCGACGAAGGGTGCGCCGCGGTCACCTTCCCCGACATGCGCTGGAAGCGGCGCGACTGGAAGACGGTGAACCTCCTCGGCAACGTCCTCGCCCGTCAGGCGGCTTCCGAAGCGGGCGCCTACGAAGCTATCCTGCACGAGGACGGCATCGTCACCGAGGGTGCGGCCACCAACCTCTTCGCCGTGTTCAATGGCGTGCTGCGCACGCACCCGCTCACCCAGCGTATTCTGCCGGGCATCACGCGCAAGGTGGTGATGGAGCTCATCGCCGAGCACAAGCTGCCGGTGGACGAGACGCCGGTGGCATTGGATACGCTCGCCGCCGCCGAGGAGATTTTCGTGTGCGGCTCCACGACGGACGTCACGCCGGTGGTGACGATCGACGGCAAGAGAATAGGCAACGGCACACCCGGTCCGATCACGGTGAAGTTGCGCGAAGCGTTCGAAGCGCGGCTCTATCAGGCGGCGGGCGTCGGCCGTTAGCTGATGCCGCCCCGCAAGCGCTACTTCCCGCGCCGGCCGCTGCCGGCTCCCGAGCCGGCAGCGCCGCGGGAGCGGCGCGACCTCGACGCAGTGCGCGACATCGTGCATGCGTCGGTGAGCGGGGAGTCGGCGGAAGAGGCGCTGCAGTTTGCGCTCGACCGCATTGCGCCGCAGCTCGGCGCGGCGCTGGGCTCGGTCTATCTCCTCGACGGCGCATCGGAGCTCATGCGCCTCGTGGCGGCGCACCAGTGGCCCGAGAAGTACCGTCCGTGGCTGGGCTCGATGCGCATTCGCGTCGGCTTTGGACCGAGCGGCGAGGCGGCGAGCGAGCGCCGCGTGATCGACGTGCCCGATGTCTTCGCCGATCCCGATCTCGAGGATTGGCACGAGGTGGGGCGCGAACTCGGCTTCACGGCCATCACGGCCTTGCCGCTGATCGCCGCCGGGCGGGTGATTGGCGTCGCGACGTTCTACTTTCGCGAGGCATCGGGCGCGACGAGCGAGGCGCGCGCGCTGCTGCGCCTGGTGGCCGACCTGCTCGCCGTGACGGCGGACCAGTCGGCGCGGCGGGACGAGCTGCGCCGCGTGAACGCGGCGCTGATGGAAGCAACCGCCGAGATGGAGCGGCAGTATGACGCCGCGGGCAATGCGCGGCAGGCGCGCGATGATTTTCTCGAGGGCGTGTCGTTTGACCTGCGGTCGCCGCTCGCGTCGCTCGTGGTCAACCTCTCGCTCCTCGAGCGCGAGATCTCGGGGCCGCTGACGTCCGGGCAGCGCGACGAAGTGCGCGCCGTGCGGTCGTCGGCGACGAAGGTGCTCGATCTGGTGGAGGCACTCATCGACTTCGCCGATGCCCGGCGCGGTGCCCTGGTGCTGGTGGTCGACGAGTTCGATCCGCGCGTGCCGATGCGCGATGCCATTCGTGATGTGGGCGCAAACGCCAAGGGCATTGTCGTGGCGCTGGTGGAGCCCGTGCTCGCGCTGCCGCCGATGCGCGGTGATCGCCGCAAGATCGTGCGGCTGCTCGTGACGCTGGCGCAGTACGTCACGGAGCACGCCGCGTCGGCGCGGGTGGAAATTTCCGTGGACGCGCTCGACACGCGCATTCGGTTTCACGTGCAGGAGACAGGCGCCCGGCGCGCTGACGCGTCCGATGCGGACGATGAGTCGGGCACCGCCGAGGCGGCCAGCGTACAGTTTGCGTGGGCGCTGGGTCTCGTGCGGAGCATCGGCCGGATCATGGGCGGCGAGGTGGCCGCCGACAACGCAGGCGAGGGACGTACGGCGTTTACATTGGACCTGCCGCTGCACGGGCCGCCGCGAAAGGACGCGGCACCGAACTGATCACCACGGACCCGAGATCATGCACAACCAGTCGAGCCGTACCCTGCAGACCCAGCGGACCAGTGAATCGCCCGACGGCGTGCTCCGCGGTGCGCGCGAGTTCTTTGCCACGGGCAGCTCCATCTACGCCGCGTTCGTCGAGAAGGAAGGGCCCAATCACCTGGTGTTGCGCGGCCAGGGGGGCGAGGAGGTCGTGATCGCCGCCTTTGCCGACGGCACCGGCACGGTGGTGAACGGCTCGTCGTACATGTTTGACCAGCAGGTGGCGCGCTTCCTGAGCACGCTCGCGCCCATCGCGTGACGCGCCGGTGAGCGTCGCGTTCATCTCGCACGCGGACTGCGGGCGGCACGACACCGGGTGGAAACACCCCGAGCATGTCGGCCGGCTGCGCACGATCACGCGAGCGCTGCGCAACGACTGGGAACTCATGATGCGCGTCGACCACCGCGAGGGGCGGCACGCGACCGTGGACGAACTCGCGCTGGGGCACGCCGCCGAGTACATCGAGTCGGTGCGCGCGATGGCCGCGGGCGGCGGCGGACGGTTTGACGCCGACACCGTGGCGAGCGAAGGCTCGTGGGACGCGGGCGCGGCAGGAGCGGGCTGCGTGCTCGACGGCATCGACCTCGCCGTGGCGGAGCACCGGCGCGCGTATTGCGCGGTGCGGCCGCCGGGGCATCACGCGCTCCGCGCGCACGCGATGGGCTTCTGCCTCTTCGGCAATGTTGGCATTGGCGCGCATTACGCGCGCGCTCGGCACGGGCTGAATCGCGTGCTCATCGCCGACTGGGACGTGCACCACGGCAATGGGACACAGGCGCTGGTGCAGGAGTGCGAGGACATCCGGTTTGTCTCGATGCACCAGTGGCCGTGGTATCCGGGCACGGGCGCGGCGGACGATCGCGGGCCCAAGGAGACCGTCTGGAATGTTCCCATGGCGGGCGGCCTGCCCGCCGCGGAGTACGTGCGCGCCTTCCTCGGCGCCGTCGACAGCGCCACGCGCGACTGGACGCCCGACCTCGTGCTGATCTCGGCGGGCTTCGATTCACTGAACGGGGACCCGCTGGGGGGCTTCACGCTTGAGATGCCCGATGTCACGACGCTGACGAGCGAGATGGTGGATCGTGCGCTCCAGTGGTGCGGCGGCCGGCTGGTGAGCGCGCTCGAGGGCGGCTACGCGCCGGAACGCGTCGGCGAGGCGTCGGTGGTGCACCTGCGCGCGTTGGAGCGCTGAGCGGCGGCTCGTCGCCGCCGGACGCCGTCGTCGGCCGACTGCGCACCGCGAGTGCAGCGCCGACAAGGCACCGCCGTGCTTGCTCGCCCGTTCGCGCAGACGATAGCTTGAGTCACGGGCCGTTTCGCCCGTGCGGAGGATTCCTTGGCCCGTCGCCCCAGCGGCACGTTTCGCATTCGCAAATCGCAGCGGATCACCGCCGCGGAAGTGGCGCATCCGCGCGGGTTCTATCGCCCGTCGGAAGGCGCGGTCGTCAGCGACATCGACGCGCGCGAGATCGAGCGCTATCTGCGCGACCCCGGCGGCTTCCTCTGGGTCGACGTCGACACGGCGATGCCGCTGCAGGTGGCGCTGCTCGAGAAGGTCTTCCACCTGCACCCGCTCGTCGTCGAAGACTTGATGAGCCCGAACGGGCGCGTGAAGGTGGAGGAGTATCCGGGATATCTCTTCGTCGTCGTGCGCGCGGTGCGCTTTGTGAGTGAGACCGAAGACCCGCACGACATCGAGACCTACAACCTCTGCTGCATACTCGGCAGCAACTACCTCATCACCGTGCACGGCCTGCACTCGCCGGGGCTGGAGACGGTGTGGGAGCGCGTGAAGCGTTCACCCGACCTGCTCGACCGCGGGCCGGCGCGCACCATGCACGCCGTGCTCGACGCGGCCATCGACGCCTACTTTCCCATTGTCGACCAGCTCGACGAGTTCATCGACGGCGTCGAAGAGCGCGTCTTCGCGCGCTTCGACCAGGAGGCGCTGCACGACATTTTCGGCGTCAAGCGCCTCGTGCTGCAGCTGCGCCGCCATCTCGCGCCGCAGCGCGAGGTCTTCAGCTACCTCACCAACCGGCCGAACGCGCTCGTCCATCCCGATGTGCAGGTGTACTTCCGAGACATCTATGATCACATCATCCGGCTGAACGAATCCATCGACACGTACCGCGATCTCGTCAGCTCGGTGATGGAGTCATACCTCACGCAGGTGTCGAACCGGCTGAACATTGCCACCAAGAGCCTCACCGTCGTCGCGACGCTGAGCGTGCCATTTGTCGTCGTCAGCGGCATGTGGGGAATGAATTTCAGGAACATCCCGCTCTCCGACTGGCCGCACGGCTTCTGGGTGATGTTTGTGGGGCAACTTGCGCTTGGCGGCCTGCTCGTGTGGGCGCTGCAGCGCCGCGGGCTGTTGTAGCGTGTTCTGTCCCGAATGCGGCACCTGGAACCGCGGCGGCGCGGCGGCCTGCCTGCGATGCGGCGCCGCGCTGCCGGACGTCCCGGTGCGCGCCGATGCCCCCGACGCGCTGATCACCGCGCTCCGGCAGGCCACCGGCAACCGCTATCGCGTCCTGCGCCGCATCGGCTCGGGCGGCATGGCCGATGTGTATCTCGTCGAGCAGGAGACACTCGGCCGCCCGCTCGTGCTGAAGGTCATGCACGCGCACCTGGCGCGCGATCCGGAAATGCGCGAGCGCTTCCGCCGCGAAGCCGAGGCGGCGTCGCGGCTGGTGCATCCGCTCATTTGCGTGCCGTTCGACTACGGCGAAGTGGGGGAGATGGTCTACCTCATCATGCCGTTCCTTGGCGGCGGCGGACTGGCCGAGTTGCTGATCCGCTCGCGCGCACTCGCGCCGGAGCGGGTCGCTGAAGTCTCGGCGCAGGTGGCGACGGCGCTCGACCATGCACACCGCCACGGCGTGGTGCATCGCGACGTGAAGCCCGACAACGTGCTGTTCGATGAAGACGGCAACGCGTATCTCACCGACTTCGGCATCGCGACGGCGCAGTTTCACGCGCGCCTGACGGCGAGCGGGCGAGCGATGGGCACGCCGCACTACATGGCACCCGAGCAGGCGATGGGGCGCACGCTCGACGGCCGCGCCGACTTGTACGCGGTGGGCGTGATGATGTACGAGTGTCTGGTGGGCTTCCCGCCGTTCGATGCCGCGGATGCGTTCGCGGTGGGCTACAAGCAGGTGCACGAAGCGCCGGTGCCGGTGACCGAGGTCAACTCGTCGATTCCCGTGAAACTGGCCGAGATCGTGATGCGCTGTCTCGAGAAATCGCCCGATGCGCGCTGGCAGCGCGGCGCCGACCTGGCCGCGGCGCTCGAGGCCTGGCTGCACGAGAGCGGCTCGGCGCGCGCGTCGCGTGTACGCGCCATCACGCCGCCAGACGGCGTCTCCGCGCTGCCGAAGACGCTATGACCGCGCGGCTGGTCGATGTCGCGCTGCCGCTGCCGCTCTTCCGCGCCTTCACCTACGCCGTGCCCGATGGCCTGAGGCACGCCGTGATGCCCGGTTCGCGCGTCGTGGTGCCATTCCGCAACCGCACGGCGATGGGGATCGTGCTTGGCGAAAGCACCGGCGAGTCGCTCGGCGACGCCGAGGCCAAGCCCGTGATCAATGCGCCGGATGAACGGCCGGCGTTTCAGCCCGACTTGCTGGCGGTCGGGCGCTGGATGGCCGACTACTACGTGTCGCCGGTGGGGATGGTGCTGCGCGCGGCGCTGCCGGCGGCGATGGGACGCGCACGGCGCGCCGACCCTGCGGTGAAGACACATCGCGTACTGCGCGTCGTGCAGTCGATCGACACGCTGATGCAGCGTGACGCGCTGTTCAAGCGTGCGCCGCAGCAGCGCGCGTTGTACGAACTGCTCGAGTCACTCGGCGGGCAGTCGCCGGTGGCGCATCTCATCGAGCGGCTCGGGTGCACCGAGGGGGTGGTGCAGGCGCTGGCCAAGCGCGGCGTGGCCGCGGTGGTGAACGAACCGGTGGACCGCGATCCGTTTCTCTCGCGAGCCGCACCGCCTCCCGCATCGGTGACGCCCAGCGCCGCGCAGCGTGATGCCATTGCGGCGCTCATCGCCGGTGCCGCGGGGGAGACGTTTCTGCTGCACGGCATCACGGGGAGCGGCAAGACGCTCGTGTACATCGAGCTGCTGCGTCACGTGCTCAACGACCGCGGCCGCAGCGCCATCGTGCTGGTGCCCGAGATTGCGCTCACGCCGCAGACGGTTGACCGGTTTCGTGCGGTCTTTGGTGATCAGGTGGCGGTGCTGCACTCCGGGCTTGGCGAGGGCGAACGCTACGACGCGTGGCGGGCGCTGCAGCGCGGCGACAAGCGCATCGCCATTGGCGCGCGCTCCGCCGTCTTTGCGCCGCTCGCGAACCTCGGCGCGATCATCGTGGATGAAGAGCACGAATCGACGTACAAGCAGGGCGAGGCGCCGCGGTATCACGCGCGTGAAGTGGCGATCGTGCGCGCGCGCGAAGCCGGCGCGGTGGTCGTGCTCGGCAGCGCGACGCCAAGCCTTGAGAGCTGGACCAACGCGCACTCGGGCAAGTATCGCCTGCTGTCACTGCCCGATCGCGTGGGCGGCGGCGCGCTGCCCAAGGTGAACATCGTCGATCTGCGAAACGAGACGGGGCCGAACGCGCCGGCGGCTGTGCAAGCATTGCGGCGCATTCTCAGTGCACCACTCGAGGCAGCGCTGCACGAACGGCTCGCGCGCGGCGAACAAAGCCTCTTGCTGCTCAACCGGCGCGGCTTTGCCAACTTCGTGACCTGCCCCGATGGCCACGTCGTGGCGTGCCCCAACTGCGCCATCTCGCTCACCTATCATCGCGCCCCCGAGCGGCTGATCTGCCACTATTGCCAGCACGCCGAGCCGCTCGAATCGAAATGCCGTGAGTGCGGCGCCGAGAACATGAAGCAGCGCGGCATCGGCACACAGCAGGTGGAGCGGTTGCTGAATGAGCGCTTTCCGTCGGCGCGGGTGTCGCGCATGGACGTGGACACCACGTCCGGGAAGTGGGCGCACACGGAGATTCTTGACCGCGTGGGGCGCGGCGAGGTGGACATCCTGCTCGGCACGCAGATGATCGCCAAGGGTCTCGACTTCCCCAACGTGACGCTCGTCGGCGTGATTGATGCGGACATCGGCATCAACCTCCCCGATTTTCGCGCGAGCGAGCGGACGTTTCAGTTGCTGAGCCAGGTGGCGGGGCGCGCGGGGCGTGGTCCCAAGGGCGGCGAGGTCTTCATCCAGACACGCACACCGGCGCATCACGCGGTGGTCTGCGCCGTGGGGCACGATTATCTGCGCTTCGTCGGCGAGGAGCTGCCGGCGCGCGAGAGTCCGCCGTATCCGCCGACGCTGCGACTGGCCAACGTGGTGATCAGCGGTGTGCACGAAGTGGCGGTGGCCGAGTGTGCACAGCAGGCCGCCGACTGGCTGGGGCAGCGGCTCGATGCGTTCGGCGATGCGGTGTCGCTCGTTGGCCCGGCGCCGTGCCCGATTGAGCGCATCAAGGGGCGCTGGCGCTGGCACGTGGTGCTCAAGGCCACACGCGCGGGGGCGCTGACGCAGCTCATGCGGGCCTTCCTCACGCGGTTCGATCTGCCCGCAGCGCACGAGATGCGGGTGACCTTCGACCGGGACCCCGTGGCGCTGTTGTAGGGGACTGCCGTCGGGCTAGATTCCCATATGGACGACACCCGCCCCCGCTTTCTGAACGCGATCGTTGACCGCCTCGGCGAGGATCGCATCGTCGAGTTGCACCTGTTCAGTCCCATTCGGCAGGGTGTGCTGGAGACGGGGGTGGCGGTGGTGGCATGCAAGCCGGACGAAGTTGGTGCGGGGGAGGGCGAGGGCGCGTATGCGATTTCGCCCGCTGAATCCCCGTCCTCCGCCGCACCAGTTCCCGTGCCTCCGGAAGGCGAGGATTCGCGTCTCGTGGTGTACACGGCACGCTACCGCTTGACCCGCAAAGGCCCCGATCGCGGCAAGTGGCTGTTTGAAGTGGCGGCGACGGCTGATGCGCCGCTGGCCACGGTGGATGTGGTGGCGCGCGGCGTCACGCTGCGCTCCAAGGACGTGACCGAAACCGAACGGCTCAGCGGCGAGCAGTTGCGCGCGCTGCTCAAGGAACCCGCATGGCGGACCCCGACGTGAGAGAGCGGTTTCGCGCGTTCCTGCGCGAACAAAACTTGCCGGTCACCAGCCAGCGGCTGGTCATTGGCGACTTGCTGCTGAACGCGCCCGGCCACCTCTCGGCCGAAGACGTCTCGTCACAGCTTTCGGAGAAGGGACAGGTCGTCGGACTCGCCACGATCTACCGAACGCTCGACCTGCTCGTCAACTCCGGGCTCGTGGTGGAGCGCGATTTCGGCGAGGGCTTCAAGCGCTTCGAACCCGCGCGCAACCTCCCGCATCACTATCACCTGACCTGCACCGTGTGCGGGTCGGTGACCGAGTTCCTCGATGAACGCATCGAGCAGATGATCCGCACGGCGGCCGCTGCGCGGGGCTTCGTGCCCTCGCGGCACCGGCTGCTTGTGCATGGCACCTGCCGCGACTGTCGCGGCGCGGCCCCCGTTCCGAAACGGAGAACGCTGTGACCGAACCCGCCACGCTCGGCATCGCCATCGCGTTTAGCGCCGGCCTGCTCAGCTTCCTCTCGCCCTGCGTGCTGCCGCTGGTGCCGAGCTACGTGACGTTCATTACGGGACTGAGCCTCGAGGACGTACAGCGCTCGCGCCGCACGGCGCTCATTCACGCGCTGCTTTTCATCCTCGGCTTCACGCTGATCTTCATGGCGCTTGGCGCGAGCGCCACGGTGCTCGGCCGGGTGCTGCTGAGCCAGCGCGTCTGGCTGACGCGCTTTGGCGGCGCGCTCGTGATCGTGTTTGGCCTCTACCTGCTGGGCGTGCTCAACCTCGGCGTGCTGGCGCGCGACACGCGCGTGCATCTCACCGACAAGCCGGTGGGTTACCTGGGCACGGTGCTGGTGGGCATCGCGTTTGGCGCCGGCTGGTCGCCGTGCATCGGTCCGATTCTCGGCGCCATCCTGACGTACACGGCGAGCGAAGCCGATCTTGGCCGCGGCCTGGTGCTCCTGTTCGTCTACTCGATGGGTCTCGCCATTCCGTTCCTGCTCGCCGCCGTCGCCGTGGAGCGCTTCCTCGGATTCTTTCAGAAGATCCGGACGCAGATGGGGTGGATCAACCGGCTGGCCGGCGTGCTGCTGCTCGCGGTGGGCCTGCTGCTGATTACCGACCAATTCGCCCGGATTGCGAGTTTCATGCAGCAGTACACGCCCGAGTTCATCCGGGCGCGCATTTAGCGCACTGGCGTGACGGTTGTTCAAGTCGGGGGCGCCATCGGCCGACGCTCCGGATATGATAAAGGTTGCCAGGCCAGGGGGATCGGTCGTGCATGCCACCGACTTCGCGCCCGCCGAGCGGGCGTTGCCTGAGGACGTTCGCCGACAGCATATCAAGCTGTCGGCGCTGCCATTCGTGCGCGATTTCCTTGACGCCATGCCCAACATGGCCGTCGTGCTGAACGCGGAGCGGCAGATCGTCCTGACCAACAAGGTCTTTCGCGACTATCTCCAGTCGGCCACCGCGGCCACCGGCCCCGACGAGACGCGGCGGCAGACTTTTGAGGCCGTCGTCGACGCGGTGCTCGGCCGTCGGCCGGGCGAGGCGTTCTCGTGCGTGCACTCGAACGCGAACGAGGGTGGATGCGGCACCAGCCGCTTCTGCCGCAACTGCGGAGCCGCACGCGCGATTGTCAGCAGCCAGCAGTGGCGCACGCTCGACGTGCAGGAATGCCGGTTGATCTGCGGCGAGGCCGGCGTGCGCGAACTGGCGTTCGACTTCCGCGTCTGGGCGCAGCACCTCGACATCGAGGGCGAATCGTTCACCATCTTTTCGCTGATGGACATCAGCCACGAGAAGCGGCGCGAAGCGCTCGAGCGGATCTTCTTCCACGACGTGCTGAATACCGCGGGCGGCGTGAAAGGACTGGCCGACCTCATGGCACACGCGCGCCTGACGGAGTCGGCCCTGCGCGAGTCCGCCGAGATGATGTCCGATTCCGCTGATCAGCTCATCGAGGAGATCAACGCGCAGCGGGCGCTGAGCGCCGCCGAATCGGGCGACCTCACGGTGACGCCCGCGGAGGTGCAGTCGCTCGAGACGATGGACCGCGTGATCAAGGTCTTCCACTCGTACAGCGTCAGCCGCGGCAAGGACATTCGCGTCGATGACTCCATTGAGGCGTTCCCGTTCGTCACGGATCCGGTGCTGCTGCGGCGCGTGCTGGTGAACCTCGTCAAGAACGCGCTCGAGGCGGAGCCCGTGGGCGGCGTGGTGACCATCAATGCGAAGCGCGAAGACAATGCCGCGCTCTTCTCGGTGCACAACAGCCGCGTGATGCCCAACGAGGTGCAGATGCAGATCTTCCAGCGGTCGTTCTCGACCAAGGGGACCGGCCGCGGCCTCGGCACGTATAGCATCAAGCTGCTCACGGAGCGCTATCTGGCCGGCCACGCATGGTTCGTGTCCAATGGCGACGAAGGAACGCGGTTCAGTGTGCGGTTCCCGCTTGACTGGGCGAAGGACGCGCCGGTCAGCTGACCGCCTCGATCGACTCTTCCAGCAGCTGCCGGCGCAGCAGGTCATAGTACCGCCCGCGCCGCTCGACGAGTTCGTCGTGCGTCCCCTCTTCCGCCACGGTGCCGTCGTCGAGCACGATGATGTGCGTGGCATCGCGCAGCGCCGTCACGCGGTGCGAGGCGATGAGCGCCGTGCGGCCGCTGAGCGCCTCGCGCAGGCCACGCAGGATCGCCGCCTCGGTGTGCGTGTCGACCGCCGAGAGTGCGTCGTCGAGCACGACGATCGCCGGCTGACGGGCGAGGGCGCGGGCGATCGTTGCCCGCTGCTTCTGTCCGCCCGACAGGTTGATGCCGCGTTCGCCAAGCATCGTCTGCGCGCCGGCGGGAAAACGCGCCACCGACTCCGCGAGTTGTGCGACGCCTGACGCCGCGAGGGCCGCCTCGTCGCTGGCGCCGCCGTAGGCGAGGTTGTGCGCGATGGTGTCGCTGAACAGCAGCGCGTCCTGCGGCACGAATCCGATCTCGGCGCGCAACTCGTGCAGCGCGAGGTCGCGCACATCGACGCCGTCGATGAGGATGCTCCCCGATTGCGGATCAAAGAAGCGTGGCAGCAGCTCGAGCAGCGCGCTCTTGCCGGCGCCGGTGGCGCCGACCACCCCCAGCGTGCCGCCCGCGGGGACCGTGAACGAGACGCCGCGCAGCACCTCGCGTGGAGTGCTCCCGTCGCGAGTGGGATACGCGAAGGAGACATGGCGAAACTCCACGCAGCGGCCGCCGCCGTGCGCGGGCAGCGTGCGCGGCGTTGACGGATCTTGCACGGCGGGCGCGGTGTCGAGGATTTCAATCAGGCGTTCCATCGATGCCGCGCCGCGCTGAAAGAGGTTCGTCACCCAGCCCAGCGCGATCAGCGGCCACGTGAGCGTCGTGAGGTAGATGCCGAACGCCACCAGCGCGCCCACCGAGAGCGTGCCGCGCAGCACCATCGTGCCGCCGACGCCGAGCACGGCCACCGAACCGAGCCCCGCGAGCAGCGTGAATGACGGATTCATCAATGCGTTGAGCCGAGCCAGCGCGATGTTGCGGTGCAGATACTCGGTGCTCATCGCCGCAAAGCGTGCCGACTCCGCGGGCTCCTGCCGGTAGGCGCGCACGATGCGCGCCCCGCTCAGGTTCTCCTGCACACGCGTCGTGAGATCGCTGAAATGCGCCTGCACCGACTCAAAGCGGTCATGGATGGTGCGTCCGAGGCGCAGCATCACCACCGGGAGCAGCAGCAGCGGCGTGAGTGCAATCAGCGCGAGCCGCGGTGAGAGCCGCAGCATGAACGCCAGCGCGAAGAGCCCGCCGGCGATGGTGTTGGTCAGGTACATGATGGCCGGACCCGCTGCCATGCGCACGGCGCCGAGGTCGTTGGTCAGCCGAGCCATCACATCGCCGGTGCGGGTACGCGCGTACCATCCCGCGTCCAGCCGCATCAGGTGCGCGAACAGCTGATCGCGCAGGTCGGTCTCGATGCGCCGGCTCACGCCGTTGAGCTGTTCACGCATCTGCCAGCGGAAGAAGCCCGTGACGAGTGCCACGCTGACCATCATCGCCGCGATGCGCCACAATCGCGCCGGCGCCTCGCCGGCCCGCAGCGCGTCGATGGCCCAACGCAGGAACAGCGGCTGCAGGCTGTACGTCGCCGACGAAATCACCACGCAGGCGATGCCCCACGTCATCAGGGCACGATACGGCGTCGCGAGGGGTATCAACCGGCGAAGCGGATGCACCTTCACGCGCGCCGCCGTTGTGCGCGCCGGATGATCTGGCCAGCTTTGTTGCAGCAGATCCCACCACGAGTGACGGAGCGCATCATGACGAAATTTATCCGCAGCGCGGCGGCGCCGCTGGCCCTGTTGCTGGTCCTCGGCGGATGCCAGAAGAACGATGCCGCGCCGGCCAGCCGCCAGGTGGAACTCGCCCCCGCGCCCAATGGCCAGCCGCAGCTTGCCGACACCGCGCGCGGCGCGGTGTCGCCAACGGCGGACGTCAACGCCGGTACCGAGGCGCTGCCAAAGGAATCCGTCTCGCCGGCGTCGAAGCAGGCGCCGCGTCCCGCTCCGGCACGGCAGCCGACGAACGCGCCGGTGAGTTCCGCACCCGCGGCCGTGCCCGCGCCGTCGCGCACCGCGGCGGCGCCGAGTGCCCCGAGTGCGCCGACGACGGGCGTGATCGCGGGTGGCGCGTCGATGAGCGCGGCGATGGGCAGTCGCATCTGCACCAACACGCATCGCGTGGGTGATCGCGTGACGGCCACGCTCGCGTCGCCGGTGAACGGCACCAACGGCGCGGTGATTCCGGCCGGCGCCGCCGTCACGCTGCGCGTGACAGAATCCACGCGCGGCGAGAACGGCAAGGAAGGCATTCGCCTGGCGTTCGAGCCGGTCTCGGTGACGACCGGCGGCGCGACGTACGTCATCGGCGGGAGCGCGACGATGACGGGTATGGAAACCGTGCGCGCACAGACGACGGGCGATCAGGCCAAGAAGGTCGCCGCTGGCGCGGTGATTGGCGCGCTGGCGGGCAAGCTGCTCGGCAAGAAGAACAAGACCGCGGTGGTTGGCGCGGCCGTGGGCGCGGCGGCCGGCGGCGCGATCGCCGCGGGCTCTTCCGACTGGAACGGCTGCCTCGGCGAAGGCGGGCGCGTGACGATCGTGCTATCGGGGCCGCTGACGGTGCAACTGGCGCGGTAGCGTCAGCGGGTGCAGGGAGGCCAGCGGGGTTCGCGCGAATACTGGAGGGCCCACCGGCGCGCTGTACGCGCCGGTGGGCCCGAGAATTTCGCGCGAGCTCTGCTGGCCTCCCGCAATCTTCGCGGTATCAGTACCCCACTGCACCGCCCGCCGACCGCGGCTCGCGCACGCCAATCCAGCCGCCATTCACGCGCATGATGCCGTTGGCATTCGCCAGGCCGCCGGTGCGCTGCAGCGCGTGCCCCATGGCGCGCAGCGAGTCCGCCACGGCATCGCTGAAGGCGCCCGGCTCGTAGCGCAGCGTGTCGGGCAGCGACTGATGATGCAGGCGCGGCGCGCGCATCGCGTCGGCCAGCGACATGTGGTGCTCGATGACGTTGAGGATGACCTCAGTCGTCGTCGTGATGATGCGCGGTCCGCCCGCTGCGCCCACCACCAGCAGCACCGAGCCGTCCTTGTCGAGCACGATCGTCGGCGCCATCGCGCTCAGCATGCGCTTGCCCGGCACGATGGCGTTCGCTTCGCCCTGCACGAGGCCAAACATGTTCGGCGAGCCCGGCTGTGCCGCAAAATCGTCCATCTCGTTGTTCATGAAGAAGCCGCCCTTCGGCACCCACACCCCGCTGCCGTAGCCGCCGTTCAGCGTGGTCGTCGTCGAGACCACATTGCCCTTCGCATCGGCCACGGAGTAGTGCGTGGTATGCTCGGGCTCGGCCGCCACCTTGAACGCCGGCGTCTTCGTGGCGTGCGCGCGGTCGATGCCCGAGGCGAGTTCCTTGGCGTACGACTTGCTCGTGAGCTGCTCGATCGGAACCTTCACGAAGGCCGGGTCCGCGAGCTTCTCGTTGCGGTCGATGAACGCGCGCCGGAACGCTTCCGTAAGCAGGTGCGTGTACCCCGCGCTCCCAAACCGCGGCAGCGGCGCGAAGTTCTCGAGAATGTTCATCGTCTCGGTCATCGTCACGCCGCCCGACGACGCCGGCGGCATCGTGAACAGCGTGTAGCCGCGGTACGTGCTGCGGATCGGCGTGCGCCATTCGGGCTTGTAGCGCTTCAGGTCTTCCATCGTGATAATGCCGCCGCCGCGCTTCTCCTCGGCCACCAGCGCCTCGGCCACTTCGCCGGTGTAGAAACCCGCCGGCCCCTTGGCCGCGATAATCTCCAGCGTGTGCGCGAGATCGGCCTGCACCAAACGCGTCCCCGGTGCCACGGCCTCGCCCGTGGGGAAGAACAGCTCCTTGCCCGCGAACTGCGCCACCGCGCGATTGCCGCGCAGCGAGCGGAACAGCGAGCTGTCCACGATGAACCCGTCCTTCGCCAGCCGAATGGCCGGCGCCATCACCGTGGCGAGCGGCAGCGTGCCGTACTTGGCGAGCGCGTCCGCCATGCCCGCGACGGCGCCAGGAACGCCGCTCGCGAGATGTCCAATGAGGCTCTTGTTCGTCAGCTTGCCCGTCGCCGGATCCACGTACATGTCACGCGTCGCGGCCAACGGCGCAATCTCGCGATAGTCAATCGCCGCCGCGCGTCCGTCGGCCATGTGAATGTTCATGAAACCGCCGCCGCCGATGTTGCCGGCAAACGGATACGTCACGGCGAGCGCAAAGCCGGTGGCGACGGCGGCGTCCACCGCGTTGCCGCCCTGCTTCAGGATCTCCGTCCCTGCCGCGCTGGCGAGTTCGCTGTTGCTCGCCACCATGCCGTGCGCGCCGAACACGGGCGTCGCCGCCACGAGCGATGCTTCGCCTCCCAAATACGTGCCAATGTCCACCGTCTGGCGGGCGCCGCCGTGACGGCACGACGCAACAGCGAATGCCAGCGGAATGAGCGCGAGCGCAGTGCGCGAGAATCGGTGCGACATCGTGATCTCCACAGCAAAGATGACTAGCGGCTCACTCTCACCCGGCCGCCAAAACGAAGCATGTTCAGTCCAATATTCTGCTTGCCGCTGTTGCCCTGCTGTTCATGCTGCATCTGCAGCGCACCATACATCACCGACAGCTCGACCATCTCCCCCACGGGAAGCACGAGGCCGAGGGAAAGCCCGTACGTGAAATCCGTCGCCGTCTTGCCCGAGGTGCCCAGCACGGCGCCATCGACTCCCTTGAGGCTGCCCCAGTTCGTGACACCAGCGCTCAGTTCCGTCGCGGCAAACAGTCCACTCATCAAGAACGGCGACACGGCGCGATAGCGGCCGAGGATCTGCGAATACGCCACCTGCGCCGCGCACTTGGTGCACGACGCCCCATCAAAGACCATGGTCATCGTGGCCTTCGAAATGGACGCGCCGATCGTTCGTTCAAAGCGCCCGTAGTCCACGCTCACGCGAATCGGTGTCACCTTGTCGAGTTGCCACGTCGACGCGCTGGCTCCGTCGGAGAGCGTCATGGCACGCAGCGTTCCCGCTTCACCGCCAATCCACGCCGCCGCGCCGCCGGTGCCCGGCGGTGAGCCGAACTGCGCGGCGGCAGGCTGCGCCAGGGCCGCGGCCAGGAGAATGGTAGACAGGGCTCGCACGGTCAGTAACTTAGCACGAAGCGCGCTGGCACTCATAGTTGCCTTCCTCCCCTCTCATGCTTGATCCCCGAATCACCGAACAGCGGAATCCGCGCACGGCGGGCATCGACCTGGCCTCGCCACACGAGATTGTCGCTCTCATAAACGCCGAGGATGCGGGTGTTCCCGCCGCGGTGGCCACGCAGGCCGCGCAAATTGCGCAGGCGATGGCCGTGGCCGAACAGACCTTCCGCAGCGGCGGCCGGCTGTTCTACGTCGGGGCGGGCACCTCAGGCCGTCTGGGCGTGCTCGATGCCTCCGAATGCCCGCCGACCTTCGGCGTCGATTTCGACATGGTTCAGGGCATCATCGCCGGCGGCATGCCGGCGCTCACCCGCGCGCAGGAAGGAGCGGAGGACCGGCCGCAGGGCGCTCGCGACGACCTGACCGCGGCCGGAGTACGTGCCGGCGATTTTGTCATCGGCATCGCCGCCAGCGGCACCACGCCCTATGTGCGCGCCGCGCTCGAACACGGCCGCTCCATCGGCACGCACACCGCCATCGTCGCCTGCTCGCCGCCGCCCGCCGAAACGCTTGCCGCCGCCGACATCGCCATCGTGGTCGTCACCGGCCCCGAAGTGGTCACCGGCTCCACCCGTATGAAGGCGGGCACGGCCACCAAGCTCGTGCTCAACATCATCACCACCGGCGCGATGATTCGCCTGGGCAAGACGTACGGCAACTTGATGGTCGACCTGGTGGCGACCAACGCCAAGCTCGAGGACCGAAGCGAGCGCATCCTGCGCGAAGTCTGCGGCGTCACTCGCGAGCAGGCGCGCAGCCTCCTCGACTCGGCCGATCGGCGCGTGAAGGTTGCCATCGTGATGCAGAAGCTGGGCGTCGACAAAGCCGAGGCCCTGCGACGTCTCGCTGAGCACGGCGGCGTGATTCGCCGCGTGATTCCAGACGCGCCGCCACCGGTGCGCACGTGACCACCGCGCGCCAGCACGCCGTGGCGCCCGCCGGCGCGCCGGCTGATCGTCCGCTCGTCGTGGTGGGGCTCATGTCGGGGACGTCGCACGACGGCATCAGTGCGGCCGTCGTGCGCTTTGTCGCCGGCGCGCGCGACGACCGCCCGCTGCCCGAGTTGCTGTCCTTCGTGCAGCAGTCGTACGACGACGCATTTCGCGCGCGCTTGCTGCACGCCATTGCGCACCCCACGCATCCCGGCGACTACACGCGCCTCGATTTCGAACTCGGCGACCGACTCGGCGCGGCCGCCGTGGCGGCCATCGCCGAGAGCGGACTCGCGCGCGATGAAGTGGACGCCATTGCATCGCACGGCCACACGGTGTGGCACGACGCACCGCACGCCACGTGGCAGTTCGGCCAGCCGGCCGTGATTGCGGAGCGCACGCGCTGCGCCGTCATCGCCGACTTTCGCACGCGCGACGTCGCCGCGCAGGGGCAAGGCGCGCCGCTCGTGCCAATTGCCGACGCGCTGCTCTTCGCCGGCGCCGACTGGCGCGCCCTCCAGAACATCGGCGGCATTGGCAACGTCACCATCGTGCCGCCGGGCGGCGGCGTCGCGGGGACGCGCGCCTTCGACACCGGCCCCGGCGTCGGCGTCGTCGACGCCGTGGTGCGCGCGCTGCGTCCCGAACTCGCGTACGATGTGGACGGCAAGCTGGCGCTCGAGGGCGCGTGCATCAGCAGCGTCGTCGATGAAGCACTCGGCCAGCCGTATTTCAGCGCGCCGCCGCCCAAGAGTACTGGACGCGAGCTCTTCACGCCGGCGTTCGTCGCGGACTTCATGGCGCGCTGTCGCGCCGTGAAGAAGAAATGCAGCGATGCCGACATCATTGCGTCGGCCGTCGAGCTGACGGCGCGCAGCATTCTGCTCGCCTTCGAGCGATGGGTGCCCGAGCCTGTTTCGGAGGTCGTCATCTCGGGCGGCGGCGCGCGCAACCCGGCCATCGTGCAGCGGCTCGAAGCACTGCTCGCGCCGCGCGCCGTTCGACAGTTCGACGAACTGTTCTTCGACGGCGATGCCAAGGAGGCCGTGGCCTTCGCGTTCCTTGGATGGCTGCATCTGCGCGGACTTCCTGGCAACGTCCCCGCGGCCACCGGCGCCCGCGGCGCGCGCGTGCTTGGCACGTACACGCCCGCCTGAATGCGACGATGAAGGAGCTGGGCCAGCACGTCATCGCCGCCATCGGCTGGGACCGCGACTTCGCGTGGACCGGCACGCGTGAGGCGATCGACACGGCGCTTGCGCTCGGCGTGGGTGGATTTCTCATTCGCGGCGGCCCGCGCTACGAAGTCGCGCAGCTCGCGCGCGCGCTGCACGCGCATTCGCCGGTGCCGCTCCTCATCGCCGCTGATCTCGAGCGCGGGGCGGGGGAGCGCTTTCACGGTGCCGTGGCGCTGCCGCCGGCGCGCGCGCTCGCCTCGCTGAACGAATCCGATGTCGTGCGCCGCGCCGCGCGCATCACGGCGCGCGACGCGCGCGAACTCGGCATCAACTGGGCGCTCGGCCCAGTCTGCGATCTTGACCTCGACAATGGAAACCCGATTGTCGGCACGCGCGGCTTCGGCAGCGATGCCAAACGCGTGGCCGAGTTGGGCGCCGAGTGGATCGATGCGTGTCAGGCCGAGAGCGTGCTCGCGTGCGCCAAACATTTTCCCGGGCACGGACGCACGCAGGTGGATTCGCATCTCGGTCTCCCCGTGCAGGACGAGAGTCTCACCGAGCTGCTCGCCAGCGATCTTGTGCCGTTCCGCGCCGCGGTGGATGCCGGCGTGGCGAGCATCATGACGGCGCACGTGGCGTTTCCCGCACTCGATCGATCGGCCGAGCCCGCCACGCTGTCTGCGCCGACGATCGCGCTGCTGCGCGGTGAACTCGGATTCGATGGACTCGTCGTCACGGACGCGCTCGACATGGGCGGCGTGCTCGCGTCGCGCGATGCCCAAAGCGGCACCGTACGCGATCAGCCCGCGGCTGCGGTGCGCGCCATGGCGGCGGGATGCGACCTGCTGCTCGCGCCGTCTGAGCCGGCGCTCGTCGTGCGCGCGCTCGCCGACGCCGTGGCCGATGGCCGCCTCAACGCGGAGCAGCTCGCCAAGTCGCGCGCCCGCCGCGACTGGTGGGCCACCTGGGGGCGGTGGCTCCCCGACACGCGCGGTCCGACGCTCGATGATCGCACGTGGGCCAAGCAGGTGAGTGACAAGGTGCTGCAAGTAGTGCGCGGCAGAGTGCCGTGGGTGCCGCCGGCGTGCGAGGTCGTGATGGTGGACGATGATCCGGCGAGCGCGGCGCCGTCGCGCTGGTCATTCATTCAGTCGCTGCAGGCGCTGGGACGCACGGTGAACGTGGTGCCGGGGGCGACCTCCGCCGGCGAGGGCGTGCTCATCATCGCCGTCTTCGCCGACGTGCTCGCGGGGAAGGGGCACGTGAGCATCACGCCACAGTCGCGCCTGACGGTGCGGCTGGCGGTGCAGGCCGCGCGCACGCTGAAGCGCGATGCGCTTGTCGTGCTCTTTGGTCACTCGCGGCTGGCGTCGGAACTCCCCGACGCGGCGCACTTGCTCTGCGCGTGGTCTGGCGACCGTGGCATGCAAGAGGCGGCGGCGCGGGCGCTGGTGTCGTAGCCGCTATCGCGTGGCTATCTCTTCACCACGCCCGCGGCTTCTCCTGGCAGCTGCACAATCAAGCGATCGCTCGGCACCGAATACACGATGCGACCCGCGGCTTCGGTGGGCCCGCCGTACACCACGCCCACCACCATGCCGCGCTGGTCGAACACCGGGCTGCCACTCGAGCCGTGCGCCACGTACGCGTCCACCTGCAGGATGTCGGGCACCGACTTGCTCACGATGCCGGCCGTCAGCGTGGCGCGCGCGGTGAGCGTGTCGATGTTGCCGCCCATGCCCGCCGTCTCGTTCCCCAGTGGGTAGCCGACAATCGCGATCGGCGCGCCGGGCCGCACGCCGCCGCTCGGGCTGATGCCCACGACCGTCGGGTACACCCCGGCCTGGTCGATCTTGATGAACGCAAGATCGTCGCTCGTCGACATCTTCACGCGCCGCGCCGGCAGCCATTTTCTGGTGCCGTGGTACTGTACCGCGATCTTCGCCGGCGAGCCGTCGCCGCCGTCCATCACGACGTGGCGGTTCGTCACGATCCATCCGTCGCGCGTCACGCCGAAGCCCGTGCCGCCTTCTATGGAATCGCCGTGCTGCACCACGATGAACGCCACCGCCCGCGTGTTCTGGTCGGCGATCTTCTCGTAGTCCACCTTGCTCACCGCGCCCGCGGCCGACTGTTCGCGGTTGAGTTCGTCGATGCGCTGCGTCAGCGTCGCGTTGCCGCCGCCGGCGCGCAGCACCGTCAGCAGCGAGTCGCGCTCGCGGCGAATGCGCCCCACCTCGGTGCTCAGGCCGTTGGCGCCGGCGCTGCCGCGCAGCTGCGCGATGGCCGTGTTCTGGTCTTGCAGTTCGCGCAGCAGCTGGTCAATGGTCGCGCGGTCCGTCTTGGCGTTCTGTCGGCTGACCCACGTGAGCGCGAGCACCACGAGAATCACCGCGGCGCCAAAGACGTAAATCACGCGGCGCATCTTGCCCGTCTGCATCTCCACCGCCTCGGCAATGCGCGCGGTAGTGTCGCGGCGCGGCTTGGCGTGGGGCGGCGCACTGGCTGCCGGCGCATTCGCGGCCGGCGCGTCCGCGGTCGACGCGGGGGCACTCGGCGCCGCATTCGCCATCGACGTCCGTGGCGCTTCCATCGCGGGTGCGCCTTCGGTCACGAATCGAAACTCAAGCGACGCCCCCAGCGCGCCGCCCAGCGAAATTGCGTCGCCGTCAAACAGCGCGCGTTCGCCCACGAGTGGCTGGCCGTTCACCTTGGTGCCGTTGCTGCTCCCCACGTCGCGCACCGTGGCCGTGTCGCCAACAACGCGAATCTCGGCGTGGCGCCCCGACACATCGAGATCCTTCTCGGTGTCGAGGCGCAGGTCGTTCATCGGGTGACGCCCGATGGCAATAATCGACTTCGTGAAGGTCTCGCGTGCACCGGCGCGCGCGCCGCTCGTGATGCGCAGCTCGATGGGCATAGGCGCGTCAGCGACGCAGCAGGTAAACCCACGCGAGCCAGGCCGCGACCGCCACGGTGAGGCTGCCAAAGATCACGCGCAGCTGGCTGACGCTCAGCCGCGGGGCCAGCGAACTCGCGGGCGGCGGCGCAATGGGCGTCGTCTCGCGCGGCCCCGACTGCGCCGCGGCCGCCACGTCCTCGGCCGACGGAATCTCGTTCTCCGCCGTCGTCACCATCGACAGCTCCATGAGCTTGGCCTCCTCCGCCGCAAGCTCCGCGGAACTCACCGGCATCGTCGCGCGCTGCTCGGCGGACGACACGTACGGCTTGTGGCCCACGAAATCGCCGTCGCCCGCTGCCTGCAGTCCGTCGCCCTCGAACCGCGCCGCGATCACCGTGATGTTGTCGGGGCCGCCGTTCTCATTCGCGAGATCGATCAGCGCCTTGCAGGTGCCCATCAAGTCGGGCGACTGCTCGGTGACGATGCGCGCGATGTCGTCGGTCCGCATCTGCCCCGACATGCCGTCGCTGCAAAGCACCAGCGTGTCGCCGCGCCGCAGTTGCTGCGAGGTGACGTCCACCTTCACCACCTGCTCCGGGCCGAGCGCCTGCAAAATGATGTTGCGGCGCTCGCTCACTTCGGCTTCTTCGGCTGTCAGCTCGCCCGCATCAATGAGGCGCTGCACCAGCGACTGGTCCTTGGTCACCTGCGTCGCCACGCCGTTGCGCACCATGTAGCCGCGGCTGTCGCCCACTTGGCACAGATAGAGCGTGTCGCCAAGAATGCCGGCGATGGTCGTCGTGGTTCCCATCCCGCGATTCTCGGGATGATCAATCGCGTAGCGATGAATGCGGGCGTTCGCCGCTTCCACGGCCTTGCGCAGCGCGCCGGCAAACGTGTCACCGTCAGTCTGGTCCGAGCGCCGCCACGACGCGTCGAGTTCTTCGAGCACCACCTCGGTGGCCATCTGGCTCGCAATCTCGCCCGCCGCCGCGCCGCCCATGCCGTCGGCCACCATGAAGAGCGAGCCGCGCGCTCCCGGCCGATGCTCGCGCACCTCGGGCTGCAGCGTAGCATTCATCGTCGTCAGGTCGGCGACAACGAAGGAATCCTCGTTGTGCTCGCGCGTGCGGCCGACGTCGGTGCGGCCGAAGACGTGGACGATGATTTCCGCGGGGGAGGCGCTCACGGACAAATCGACTGGAGTGTGAGGGTGACGACGCTCAGCGTGTTGCCTTTCACCAAGGGTTTGGCCTTCTCCATCATACCGCAGGCATCACCCACATTGTCGAGCTTGTGATATGCACGGCCCACAAGATAGTACGCGTTGCCCTTGGTCTCGCCAGACAAGCCCGGAATCGTGCCTTCCAGTTCATTGATGAGCTGCTGCGCAGATCCCTTGGTCAGATCGTCCGCCGACGGCATCCATTTTGTCACCAATGCCGCGCCACCGCCGGCTGGAGCTGCGCCCGGCACGGTCGCCGGCGCCGCCGGCAACTGTGCCGTCCCTCCCTGCGTACGACCACCACCGCCGTTCTGATTCAACGGCGTACTCAACGTACTCACGCCCTTCGACTGCGTCTGCGCACCCGAAGGAGCTGCTGCATTCTGCTGTGCGTTGGGCGCCTGCGTTGCCGGCGCCTTCGTGCTGTCTGCGGCACCAGGCGCCGATTTCCCGCCGCTCAACATAAC